>NZ_JBFUDT010000003.1:0-812161 GCF_056404575.1 Mesorhizobium sp. P2_C4 | reverse complement strand
GAACATACATCGCGAGCTGACCCAGGAAGCCACCGACACCAAAGGCCTAGAACGAGATAGCGTCATCCAGGCCAAAGTTCTCACGTTGCTTTATGTAAAACGTCGAAAGGATGTCAACGATCCGGGCATTGGCGACGTGGAAATCGAGCGATTGTCAGGCTGCCCTCGGGAACATCTGGAGTTTCATATCTGGTATATGAAAGCAAAAGGTTGGATTTCGAGGATCGAAAACGGAACCATTGCGATCACTGTTGAGGGCATAGATCGCGCGAACTCAGAACATCGGCGTGATGTCACGGTTACGAGGCTGCTGGACCATCCTCACTAGTGAAGGGCTGACCGCCTGGCTTGCCCACGCGTCTGAAGGCCCGCATTGGGTGCACAGCGGCAGCCCTCATCTTGTCCCCGGACTGGTCGCTGGCTAAACTCAACCTTCCCAGGGGAGGGTTCGAACATGGCACTTCAGCTTTCGGCGGATGCTGTAGCTCCTAAGGCGGCGGCACCCGACAAATATCTTTTCAGTCCGGTCGCTGATTTTCTCATGCTGGGCGGCAGCGCGTTTCTCATTCTGCCGGTTCTGTTTCTTGTGCCGCTTGAGTACGAAGGCGCCTTGGCAGCAACGATGGTGCTTGTGGCCTATCTCGTGAATTACCCTCACTTCGCCCACTCGTACCAACTTTTCTATCGCAATTTCGGGCGCAAGGTGAGCGGCGACGGCTACGACAGGAGCCTGCAGATCCGCTACATCTTTGCGGGCATCGTCGTCCCCTTGGTCATGGCCGGTTTCTTCGCCTACAGCGCCGCGGCGGCGAACACGCGGCTGCTCGGATATGCGGCCAACGCGATGTTCTTTTTTGTCGGCTGGCACTACGTCAAGCAGGGCTACGGCATGCTGATGGTGGATGCCGTCCTGAAGCGCAAATTCTTCGACGAACGCGACAAGAAGGTGCTGCTCTTCAACAGCTATGCCGTATGGATTTTCGCATGGCTCCAGACGAACACGGCCGTCACCCAGGGAAAATACTACGACCTGGATTACTACACATTCGCTGCTCCCGCATGGATCACCAACATTGCCCTGCTGGCGGCCATTGCGTCCACGGCGGTTACGGTTTTGATGCTGGTCAATCGCTGGCGGAAGAACGGTGGCAAGCTGCCCTATAACGGCGTCGTGGCCTATGTCGCATCGCTCTATCTCTGGATCCTGATTGTGCGAATAAACCCGCTCTGGCTGCTCGTGGTGCCCGCGCTCCACTCGCTGCAGTACCTGGCGGTGGTCTGGCGCTACCAGACCAATGTCGAGCGCGACGGTCCGGACGCCGTCGGCGATCCGCCGCTGAAAATCCTGTCCTTTCTCGGCCCTCTCTACAGGTTTCGGGTCCTGGGATTCATCGTCGCGGGCGCTGCACTTGGCTATCTCGGTTTCTGGCTGATTCCGCTCACGCTGACCAATCTCGTCCCCTACGACAGGCAAGTCCTCGGGTCATCGCTGTTCTTCTTCATCGTGCTGATATTCATCAACGTGCACCACTACTTCCTCGACAACGTCATGTGGCGTCGCGGCAACCCGGAGGTGTCGAAGTATCTGTTCCGCTAGGGCTTCCGCCGATCGGCTGACGGATATCAAGAACCTTGGAAGACCAGCGAGACATTGCCGCCGGCGTGGCGCTCCAGCCGGCCAGCAAGGTCGAGTTCCAGAAGCACCATGGAAACCTGGGCGGCATGCAGGCCGGTATGCCTGATGATCTCATCCACCCCAACCGGCGTCGGCCCGAGCACTTCGAGCACACCGGCGCGCTCGTCCTTGCCCGGCGGTAGCGTTGCCGAGAAGTCGGGCGGTTCTTCCAGTGGTACCGTTCTTGGCACCCGCAAACCGGCCAGCGGCGCAATCGCGCCGGAAACATCGGATGCCTCGGTGACCAGCGTGGCGCCGTCCTTGAGCAGGCCATTGGTGCCGGCGCAGCGTGGGTCGAGCGGCGAGCCGGGGACGGCGAAGACCAGCCGGCCCATCTCGCCGGCAAGCCTGGCGCTGATGAGCGAGCCGGAGCGCTGTGCCGCCTCGACCACGACCAGCCCCAGTGCCATGCCGGCAACCAGCCGGTTACGCCGCGGAAAATCCTGCGCCCGCGGCTGCCAGCCGAACGGCATTTCCGAAACGATGGCGCCGCCGCGCTCGGCAATCTCATGGCACAGTCCGATGTTCTCGGGCGGGTAGGGCAGGTCGAGGCCGCCGGCCAGCACACCGACCGTGCCGGTCGAAAGACTGCCTTGATGCGCTGCCGTGTCGATGCCGCGGGCGAGGCCGGAGACAATGCTGTAGCCGTCGCGGCCGAGGTCTGTCGCCAGCATCCGCGCCATCTTGATGCCGGCCAGTGAGGCGTTGCGGGCGCCGACAATAGCGATCGCCGGCAGCCGGAACACCGCGCCTTCGCCCTTGACCGCCAGCAGCGGCGGCGGATTGTCCATGTTTTTCAACAGCGGCGGATAGTCGGCCTCGCCGATGCCGACGAAGCGGGCGCCAGCCTGGCCGGCGGCTTCCAACTCCGCCTCGGCCTCGTCAATAGAGGGAATGCGGACGATCTTCTGGGCGCCGCCGGAAATCATCAGCTCGGGCAGCATCTCCAATGCTGCCTCGGCCGAGCCAAAACGGTTGATCAGGCCGCGAAAGGAGGCGGGGCCGACATTTTGCGTGCGGATCAGCCGCAGCCAGCTCAGCCGCTGCCGGTCGCTGAGGCGCGGCCCGGCGGCAGGCTTGCTCACCGCGGTGGCGCGATCGCTCACCCCTTGGCTCCGATCTTGCCCTCGCTGCCAGCGAGGAGTCTTGAGATATTGGCGCGGTGTTTGAAGATGACGATCAGGCTCATCACCACGAACAGGCCGGCTGTCTCAGGCGTACTCCAGAAATAAAGCGCGATCGGCACGACGACCGCCGCCGTCAGTGCTGCCAGCGACGAGTAGCGGAACAGAAAGGCCATCGCCAGCCAGACGGCGATAAAGACCAGCGCCACATGCCAGCCGAGCGCGATCAGCACGCCGAGATAGGTGGCCACGCCCTTGCCGCCCTTGAAACCAAGCCAGACCGGAAACAGATGGCCAAGGAAAGCGCCAAGGCCTGCCCATAGTCCAAGGTCGTGTCCAAAATGGCGCGCGATCATCACCGCCACTGTGCCCTTCAGTGCATCGAGCAGCAGCGTCGCGGCGGCCAGTCCCTTGTTGCCGGTTCTCAGCACATTGGTGGCGCCGATATTGCCGGAACCGATCTTGCGCACATCGCCGAGGCCGGCCGCACGCGTGATCAAGAGCCCGAACGGGATCGAGCCGAGCAAATAGCCGAACACCAGCGCCAGGACGTAACTCATTGTTTCCCCCCGTATTTCGTCGGTCGTGCGGATCGGTGCAGGCGACCTAGACCGAGAACACTGTGCGGCCCGATACCAGTGTTTGCAAGACCTTGCCCTGCAGGCGCGCGCCTTCGAAACAGGTGTTTTTCGAGCGCGAACGGATGCCGCTTTCGCTGACGATCCACGGCTCGTCGAGATCGACAAGCGCCAGATCGGCGACGGCCCCGGGCTTCAGCGTGCCGCCGGGGAGGCCGAACAGCTTTGCCGGCGCGGTGGACAGGGTTTCGATCAGCCTGAGCAGCGACACGTCGTCATTGTGATAGAGCCGCAATGCGGCGCCCAGCAGCGTTTCCAGCCCGATGGCGCCGGCCGCTGCATCGGCAAAGGGCAGGCGCTTGGTGTCGACATCCTGCGGGTCATGCGAGGAGACGATGATGTCGATTGTGCCATCCCTGACGGCCTCGATCATTGCCAGCCGGTCCTCTTCGGCGCGCAGCGGCGGCGTCAGCCGGAAGAAGGTGCGGTATTCCCCGACATCGTTCTCGTTGAGCGACAGATTGTGGATGGCGACGCCCGATGTGACATTGGCGCCGTCGGCCTTCGCCCGCGTCACCGCTTCCGCCGCCATCGCGGTCGAAATCTTGGCTGCGTGGTAGGCGCCACGCGTCAGCCGCGCCAGCGCCAGGTCGCGTTCCAGCGGGATGGATTCGGCCTCGCGCGGAATGCCGGCAAGGCCGAGCCAGCTGGCATAAAGACCTTCGTTCATCACCCCGGCTGAGCCGAGATCGGCATCCTGGATCTCATGCGCGATGACGCCGCCGAAGTCACGGGCATAGGTTAGCGCCCGGCGCATCACCAGTGCGCTGGCTATGGTGTGGCGCCCGTCGGTGAAGGCGACGGCGCCGGCCTCGCGCAGCAGGCCGAACTCGGTCATCTCGCGGCCGGCGAGACCCTTGGTTATCGCCGCCGCCGGGAAGATGTTGACGATGGCCGTGTCCTTGGCGGTGCGCAGCACGAATTCGACCAGCGCGACATTGTCGATCACCGGATCGGTGTCGGGCATCATGACGATGGAGGTGACACCGCCCGCCGCCGCCGCCACGCTGGCCGAAGCGATGGTTTCGCGGTGCTCGCCGCCCGGTTCGCCGATGAAGACGCGTGCGTCGATCAGGCCGGGAATGATTGCCTTGCCGGCGCAGTCGATGACGGTTGCACCTTCAGGCGCCCCTTGGTTCAGTGCCGCTTTGCCGGCGGCAACGATCTTTTTCCCGTCGACAATGACCGTGCCGGTCTCGTCAATGCCGCGCGACGGGTCGACGATCCTGGCGCGGCTGAAGACCGTTATGCTCATGCGCCGCGGCCCTCATGGTTGCGGCGCGGGTCGAGCAGCGCTTCCATCACCGCCATGCGGACGGCAACGCCCATCTCGACCTGTTCCTGGATGACGCTCTGCGGCCCGTCGGCGATTTCCGAGGCGATCTCGACGCCGCGGTTCATCGGGCCGGGATGCATGACCAGCGCGCCGTCCTTGGCCGCTTTCAATTTTTCGGCGTCGAGGCCGAAATAGCGGAAATATTCGCGCACCGATGGCACAAAGGCGCCTTCCATGCGCTCGCGCTGCAGGCGCAACATCATCACCACGTCGGCGCCCTTGAGCCCTTCGGCCATCGAGCGACAGACGATGACGCCCATTTTCTCGATGCCGGTGGGCAAAAGCGTCGAAGGGGCGACGACGCGCACCTGTGCGCCGAGCGCGTTGAGCAGCATGATGTTGGAGCGCGCCACGCGCGAATGCAGGATGTCGCCGCAGATCGCCACGATCAGCTTCGACAGCGGCCCCTTGGCGCGGCGGATGGTCAGCGCGTCGAGCAGTGCCTGTGTCGGGTGCTCATGCGCGCCGTCGCCGGCATTGACCACCGAACAGCCGACTTTCTGCGCCAGCAATGCGGCAGCACCCGCCGACTGGTGGCGGATGATCAATATGTCGGGGCGCATGGCGTTCAGCGTCATCGCCGTGTCGATCAGCGTCTCGCCCTTCTTCACCGAAGAGCTCGCCACCGACATGTTCATGACATCGGCGCCGAGCCGCTTGCCCGCCAGCTCGAACGATGACTGGGTGCGGGTCGACACCTCATAGAACAGGTTGATCTGCGTGCGCCCGCGCAGCGTCGAGGTCTTTTTCTCTGACTGCCGCGAGATCGCGACGGCCCGGTCCGCCCGGTCGAGCAACAGCTCGATGTCGGCGGGGGAAAGATCGCGGATGCCCAGAAGATGGCGGTGGGGGTAGAGTGGCAGGGACGAAGCGTCGGTCATCTCAAGGCGCTGCTATAGGGTGGAGATTTCCTGGCTGCAAGCACCAGCTTTGGATTGAGGCCTTTCTCCCCGGTATTTTCGTCGCGCGCGCGGCAACGCTTGGCTATATCTAGCCGATGGCTTCGGATTCGTGGCCTTCCGGTGACAAGGGCCTTTCGGCAGTTAGAAGGATTGGGCGTGACCGACGACGTGACCAACCAGCCGCCGCCGCTGGCAGGCGGCAACGCCTGGCGCGGCGATCCGTTGCTGATCCAACTCGCCGAGCGCTTTTCCGATCCGGTGCGCAAGGATCTCGACGGTCTCGGCCGTTTCGTGTTGACGCATGAGGCGCAGGAACTCGCCCGCCTCGCCAATGTCGAGACGCCGAAGCTCAGGACCCACGACCGCCAGGGTCGGCGCATCGACCAGGTCGAGTTCCATCCCGCCTATCACGCACTGATGCGCCGCTCGGTCGCCAACGGCCTGCATTCCTCGATCTGGGAAAATGGCGACGCCGAGATCGGCCGCCGCCATCAGGTGCGCGCCGCCCGCTTCTACCTGACCGCCGGGCTCGAGACCGGGCATCTGTGCCCGATCACCATGACCAGCGCTTCGCTCGCCGCGCTGATGGCCAGCCCAAAGCTGTTTCGCGAATGGGCGCCCAGGGTGACGACGCGCAAATACGACCAGAGCCAGAAGCCGCCGGTCGAAAAGACCGGGCTGACGCTCGGCATGGGGATGACCGAGAAGCAGGGCGGCACCGATGTGCGCGCCAACGTCACCCGAGCCGAGCGCGCCGGCAGCGGCTTTTATCGCCTGACCGGCCACAAATGGTTCATGTCGGCGCCGATGTCGGATGCGTTTCTCGTGCTCGGGCAAGCGCCGGAAGGGCTCTCGTGCTTCCTCGTTCCGCGCATACTGGGTGACGGATCGGGCAACGGCTTCCGCTTGCAGCGGCTGAAAGACAAGCTCGGCAACCGCTCCAACGCGTCCTCGGAGGTCGAGTTCGTCAACGCCATCGGCGAGATGGTCGGTGAGCCGGGTGCGGGCGTCAAGACGATCATGGACATGGTGACGCTGACCCGGCTCGACTGCGCCGTCGCCTCGTCGGCGATCATGCGGGCTGGCCTCGCCGAGGCTGTCCACCACACCCGTTACCGCCAGGTGTTCGGCTCGCCACTGATCGAGCAGCCGCTGATGCAGCGCGTGCTGGCCGACATGGCTCTGGACGTCGCCGCCGCCACCGCGCTGTCATTCCGGCTTGCGCGCTCTTTCGACGAGGCGGCCAGCGATCGCGGCGAGGCGGCGTTTGCCCGTGCCATGACGCCGGTGGTCAAATACTGGGTGTGCAAGATCGCGCCGCCGATGCTCTACGAGGCGATGGAATGCCTCGGCGGCAATGGCTATGTCGAGGAGGCGCCGCTCGCCCGCTACTATCGCGAGGCGCCGGTCAACGCCATCTGGGAAGGCTCGGGCAATGTCATGGCGCTCGACGTGCTGCGCGTGCTTGGCCGCGCGCCGGGCCTGTTCGAGGACGTGCTGGCCGGTATCGACCGCGACCTCGGCGCAGGCGGACGCGGCACCATCGGCGTTCTCAAGGCGGCGATGCAGGTCGCGGCGACCGACGAGGGGTCGGCCCGTCTTTTGACCGAGCAACTGGCGCTGGCGGCTGCGGCGGCGGAGCTTCGCAGGTTGGGGGCAGGGCGGATCGCCGACGCCTTCGTCGAAACGCGGCTGGCCGGCCAGTGGCGCAACACCTACGGCATGCTCGATTCACGCCACGACGCGCGCATGATCATCGACACGCTCTACCCGCCGACCAACTGAAATCAGGACCTCAAGGTCGCGCGAGGGAATTTTCGCCGCAAAAGTTCGCGCGCCTGTGGATGGCCGTTAACCTTAACAAATGGTTTCGATTGCGGCGGCGGGCGGCAAAGCCCACTGTCCTTGCTACCAAAGCAGGGACTCCATGCGGCACATTCTGACCTCCTTTCTGGCCTTGCACTGGGCGACCGTTTTCGCCCTGCTGGCGTTCATCTGCATCGATGGAAACCGCGGTGTTGCGGCTGCTCTCGGCGTGCTCGGCGTGGCCGTCCAGAACACACGCTTCGCCCACCTAGAAAACGCTGCCGTCGTGGCGCCACTTGCCGTCGCGCTGCTGGTCGTGGCGGTGCTGTTCTGCTGGGTCTTTGTCGAGACCTTGGTTAACGTCGCGACCAATCCGGATGCCGCCGACGGCGTCGTGCGCATCGCCTTCATTTCCGCCTCAGGTGTTTTGTCGTTGATCTTGGTCGGCGGCGCCGCGCAGGGCATCAACGGGCTGTTCATGGTTGTCGCCGTGCAACTGGCCGCCCTTCTGGCGTCCTATGTCGCCATGCTAGCCGAGCGACGCTCGGCATTTGCCACGGCTGTTGCCGCCGACGGCGAAATCCGCGCCGCGGTACATGTCATGGCCAAGGGCGCGGCCCACAGCTCATTGCTCTCGCGCATTTCCAGTCGATCGGACTCCAACTCGGGGGATCGCCGCTGATGCGCACTTTGTTCGCACTGTGGCTGGCGCCTCTCGCTTTGTTCTGGGGCTGGTTCTTCCTGTCGCTCAACGACATCAATTTCGGCTATGTCATGCTCAGCCGGCAACTGCATGACTTCGTGTTTCAGCTCTACGGTCAGATGCTGGGCATCGATCCGGCAATCATTCCCGGCATGGTCGCAAGAGCCTGCGTCTTCGACGGGTTCTTGCTGATGGCGCTGTGGGCGTTCCGCCGCCGCAGCAAGATTGCCGCCTGGATCAGGAACCAGTGGATGGATCCGGTTGCGTCCGAGCGCTTGCCGCGAGCGACTGAAGACGGTCCAGGACTCCCTGCAGAATAAAGGCGGCCGCCGCCGAATCGATCTTGCCGGCGCGCTTCTTGCGCGAGAAATCCATCTCGATCAGCGTCCGCTCGGCCGCGACCGTCGACAGCCGCTCGTCCCACAGTACAAAGGGCAGGTCGGTCATACCTGCCATGTTGCGCACGAAGGCGCGCGATTTCTGCGCCCGCGGACCTTCCGACCCATCCATGTTGACCGGCAGGCCGAGCACGATGGCGCCGACATTGTCCTTCTGCAGCAAGGCAAGCAGGGCTGCTGCGTCGAGCGAGAACTTCTTGCGCATGATGACCGGGCGCGGGTGGGCGAAGGAAAAGCCGCGGTCGGAAACGGCGACGCCGATCGTCTTGTCGCCGAGATCAAGCCCGGCCACCGTCTTGCCGCCGGCGAGCCATCTAGGCAATTCCTCGATGCTGATGATGCCCAATGGTTTTCCTTCGCCCTTCACCACCACGTGTTTTGTCAAACGCGCAACGGACACAGTAACCCTTTGATCTCACGGCCGTCGGCGTTCTATCCTCTGGCACGGCAAAAATCGAGGAATGCATTGATGAAATTGACCTGGTACGGACATTCGGCCTTTCGCGTCGAGACCGAAGGCGCGACCATCCTCATCGACCCCTATCTGATCGGCAATCCGTCATGGACAGGCGGCTGGGAAGGTCCGGCGGAAGGCGTCACGCATGTGCTGTTGACGCATGGCCACAACGATCATGTCAGCGGCGCGGTAGAGGTTCTGAAGAAGAGCGGCGCCCAGTTGGTCGCCAACTACGAGATCTGCATGTATCTGGTCGGCAAGGGCGTCAGCGGCAACAAGATCAATCCCGGTAACATCGGCGGCACCGTCGATTGCGGCGCCTTCACCACGACCTTCGTCCAGGCGCTGCATTCCTCGTCGTTTGGCGTCGAAGGTGGCCAGAACGTCTATCTCGGCAATCCGGGCGGGCTCGTCCTGCATTTTCCCGAGGACAAGACGCTCTACCATATGGGCGACACCGACATTTTCTCCGACATGGCGCTGATCAACGAACTGCACGAGCCGAAGATCGGCATCGTGCCGATCGGCGACCGCTTCACCATGGGCGGTGCCGTGGCAGCCCTTGCCTGCCGGCGTTTCTTCCACTTCGATACGGTGGTACCTTGCCACTTCGGCACGTTCCCGATGATCGACCAGACGGCCGAAAAATTCGTGGCCGGGTTGGAAGGATCAGGTGTCGAGGTCGCCTTGCCGAAAATAGGCCATACCATCACTTTGTAGAGACACCAGCTTCTCGGAAAAATGGAATAAAATCATGGCGTTGAGACAATCTCTTTGCATCTCGATGTTGGTTGCTGCTTCTCCTGCGCTCGCCGCGGAGGATTTCATCGAGGGCGTCTACCTGCAATCCAAGGAGCTTTGCGCGCAGGCCAAGAAGGATACTTTGCAGACCGTGATCGATGCCGGCAACGTCGTGCTGTCGGCCAGCGGCCTGGAAAGCGTCGAATACAATTGCGAGTTCCTCCAGATTGCCAAGGCGAAAAATGCACCGAGCTGGGCGGTGACCGCCATCTGCCAGGAACCGGACAATGTCTTTCCTGATGTCTTGTCGGTTACCCAAATGAACGCGACCCAGATCGACCTGGTTTCGGTTCGCCCGGTCGACGACGAAGGCGAGCAGACCGGCAATGGCGGCAGCTATTTTCTCTGCGACGGTGTGGCTTTGCCATAGGATGAGTGTTCTGGGAGAGGACGACAGCGTGCATGACAGCGTGACCCGATGGCCGTCCTGAAACGCGCTCTGTCGATTCTCGGTCTGGAGCGACCCGTCTTCCGGACGCTGGAACTGCACGTTGCGCATGGTTGCAACCTGACATGCGAGAGCTGCTCGCATTATTCCAACCATGCCCATTCTGGTACGGTCTCCCTGGAAGAGGCCGGTCGCTGGATGGGATTTTGGAGCAAACGCGTATCGGTGGGGTTGTTCAAGCTGCTGGGCGGCGAGCCGACGATCCATCCCGAACTGCCGCGTTTTGTCGGCCTGGTGCGGCGTCACTGGCCGCGCGCGCGTATCGAAATCATCAGCAACGGTTTCTTTCTGCACCGCCATCCGACATTGCCGGCCATCCTCGCCGCCGATCCCCGTGCGCATCTGGTCATCTCCATCCACCATGATTCGCCGGAATACACCGAGAAACTGAAACCGAACTTCGCCTTGCTGGAGACGTGGCGGCGGGACCATGGAGTGGCCGCCATAATCAACCCGTCGAGCAAGAACTGGACCCGGCGCTATGAAGGCTTTGGCGACACCATGCTGCCCTTTGAGGATGGTGACGTTCGCGCCAGCTGGGAGGTCTGTCCGGCTCGCCACTGCAAACAGCTCTACAACGGCAGCATCTGGAAATGTGCGCCGCTGGCCTATCTGCCGATGCAGAAGGCGAAATATCGCCTTTCCGAGAAATGGGATCCCTATCTTGCCTACAAACCGCTTGCGCCCGGCTGCTCGCGGGCGGCTTTGAAGGCCTTCGCCGCGCTGGAAGACGAGGCGGCCTGCGGTATGTGTTCGGCGCAGAAACACCTGTTTGAGTTACCCATCCCGCTGCGCATGCCGAAGAACCGAGTGGGCATCGCGAGCTGAACCCCGGCACGATGCAGTTGCGCGGCACGCGCCGCGCCGCTATAGCGCGAGCTGGTTTTCCCAAAGGCAATAAACATGTCCGTTGATCTTCAGACAGTGAAGCGCGTTGCGCGTCTCGCCCGCATTGCGGTGAGCGAGGAGGATGCCGAGCGCATGACCGGCGAGCTGAACGCCATCCTCGGCTTTGTCGAGCAGTTGAACGAGGTCGATGTCTCCGGCGTCGAGCCGATGACCTCGGTGACGCCGATGGAGATGAAGAAGCGCCAGGACATCGTCACCGATGGCAGCAAGGCGGCCGATATCGTCGCCAATGCGCCGGCCACCGAAGAGAATTTCTTCCTGGTCCCGAAGGTCGTGGAGTAAGCGGCCAATGGCAATCGAGATCGCCATTGAGACGCCGCTGCAGGACGATGTGCGCGGGCTGGTCGAGGAGCTCAACGCCACGCTGCTCGAACTGACGCCACCCGAGCACTGCTATCACCTGACCGTCGAACAGATGGCTGGCGAGGACACCACAGTCTTCATCGCCCGCGACGATGGCCTGGCCATAGGCTGCGGGGCGCTGAAGCGCCACGACAGCACCGTCGGCGAGGTCAAGCGCATGTACACGCGGCCTTCACATCGCGGCCGCAAGATCGGCGCCAGGATCGTCGAGCGGGTCGAAGCGCTGGCCCGCGACGAAGGGCTGAAGCGTCTGGTGCTGGAAACCGGCGACCGCCACCCGGCGGCGTGGACCGTCTACGAACGCGCCGGGTTTTCGCGCTGCGGCCCGGTGCTGGATTATCCCGATTCCGAATGGTCGGTATTTTACGAAAAGAGCCTTTGATGAGCGACCTGACCCAGCTGACGATTTCGCAGGCGCGCGCCAAGCTGCGCGCCAAGGAGATCACCGCCGCCGAAATCACCGAGGCCTATCTCTCGGCGATCGAGCGCGCCAACCCGTCGCTCAATGCGTATATCGTCGTCACCGGCGACAAGGCGCGCGACATGGCCAAGGCCTCGGACGCCAGACTGGCGAAGGGAGAGGGCGGTTCGCTCGAAGGCATCCCGCTCGGCATCAAGGATCTGTTCGGCACCGAGGGCGTCCATACCCAGGCCTGCAGCCATGTGCTGGACGGCTTCAAGCCGCGCTACGAATCGACCGTGACCGCCAATCTGTGGGCCGATGGCGCAGTCATGCTGGGCAAGCTCAACATGGACGAGTTCGCCATGGGCTCGTCCAACGAAACCTCCTACTACGGCCCGGTCGTCAACCCGTGGCGGCGTTCACGCCTCGACACGGTGGTGATGCCGACCACGCATCAAGGCGACGGCGGCTTTGTTTCCGCCGGCGGCACCAGGACCTCCCGCACGCTCGACAACGCCCAACTGGTACCCGGCGGCTCGTCGGGCGGCTCGGCTTCGGCCGTCTCGGCATTCCTCTGCGCCGGCGCCACGGCAACCGATACCGGCGGCTCGATCCGCCAGCCAGCCGCCTTCACCGGCACGGTCGGCATCAAGCCGACCTATGGCCGCTGCTCGCGCTGGGGCATCGTCGCTTTCGCTTCCTCGCTCGACCAGGCCGGGCCGATCGCTCGCGATGTGCGTGATGCCGCGATCCTGTTGAAGTCGATGGCTTCGGTCGATCCCAAGGACACCACTTCGGTCGACCGGCCGGTACCGGACTATGAGGCAGCGATCGGCAAACCGATGAAGGGCATGAAGGTCGGCATTCCCAGGGAATACCGCGTCGATGGCATGCCGGAAGAGATCGAGGCGCTGTGGCAGAAGGGCATTGCCTGGCTGAAGGACGCCGGCGCCGAGATCGTCGACATTTCGCTGCCGCACACCAAATACGCTCTGCCGGCCTACTACATCGTCGCGCCTGCCGAAGCCTCGTCCAACCTCGCCCGCTACGACGGCGTCCGCTATGGCCTGCGTGTGCCGGGCAAGGACATTGTTGACATGTATGAAAAGACCCGCGCCGCCGGTTTCGGCCGCGAGGTCAAGCGCCGCATCATGATCGGCACCTATGTGCTGTCGGCCGGCTATTACGACGCCTACTATCTGCAGGCGCAGAAGGTGCGCAACCTGATCAAGCGCGATTTTGAAAACGTCTTTGCCGCCGGCGTCGATGTCATCCTGACCCCGGCAACGCCCTCGGCCGCTTTCGGCATCGCCGATGAGGACATGGCCGCCGATCCGGTGAAAATGTACCTCAACGACATTTTCACGGTGACCGTGAACATGGCCGGCCTGCCGGGCATCGCTGTGCCCGCCGGGCTCGACGCCAAGGGCCTGCCGCTCGGCCTGCAGCTGATCGGCCGGCCCTTCGACGAGGAGACGCTGTTCCAGACCGCTGCCGTCATCGAGCAGGCGGCGGGAACCTTCCAGCCGGAGAAGTGGTGGTAGCATGCCGCCCCCGTCTCGCATTTCCATCGTCGAGACGGGAAACGAACTGCTGATCACAAACCCGCCGCGCACTTCGGATTTCAGGACAGGCTTTGTCCTGATTGGGGCCGCGATCGTTGCCTATACCGGCTACATGGGACTGAGAGACACGTCGCCCGCGACGGTCAGCAGCGGCACTATCGGCCTGCTGTCGTTCGTCGCGGTGATTGCCCTCTTCACCTATTTCCTCGGCAAGGATTTCATCTGGCTGGTCTTCGGCAAGGAAACCCTGCGGCTAACCAACGCCGTAGCCGTGCGCGACATCAGGGGTTCTTTGCAAAATCGTTCGTCATTGCCTTTGAAAGGGCACCTTGCGGTCGAAATCCTCGACCATACCTATCCGACTGACGAAGCGGGGCTGGCGGAAGTCATCAAATTGACCAACGCGAACGGCACCATTGTTTTCGGCCGGGAGTTGAGCCGTACCGAGGCGGAGGACGTGGCGAATGCAGTCGAGGACTTCATCGGCCGTCAAAAATTCATGCTGGCGATAGGCAGGTAATGTTCTTCTATCTCTCCAAGATCTTCTGGTTCTTCGTCCAGCCGCTCAACCTGTCGATTTTCCTGCTGCTGGCTGGCCTCCTTGCCGCACTGATTGGCCGGCGGCGGCTCGCGGCGACAGGCGGCGTGCTCGCCTTCCTGATCCTGGCGCTTTCGGCCTGGACCTCGCTTGGCGCCATGATGCTCAATCCGCTGGAGGAGCGTTTTGCCCGCCCGCCGCTGCCGCAAAAGGTCGACGGCATCGTCGTGCTCGGCGGCGGTTTTGAGGGTGCGATCAATCTGGTGCGCGGCGGCTATGAATTGAACTCCGGCGGCGACCGCATGGTCGAGACGGCCGTGCTGGCGCGCCGCTTTCCCGAGGCGAAGGTGGTTGTCTCAGGCGGCACCGGCGAACTGTTCCTCGAAGGCGAGGGCGATGCCACCACTGCCCCGCGCCTGCTGACCGCGCTTGGCGTGACAGCCGATCGCCTGATCCTCGAGAACAAATCCCGCAACACCTACGAGAATGCTGTTTTCACCAAGGGACTGGTGACGCCGAAGCCCGGCGAGACATGGCTGCTGGTCACCTCGGCCTTCCACATGCCACGCGCCAAGGCGCTGTTCGACAAATCAGGCTTTGCGACCGTTCCCTGGCCGGTCGACTATCGCACCTCGGGCAAGGAAGGCGTCGGCCTGTTCCGCGACAATCCCGCCGATTCGCTGCAGGTCACCACCATGGCCATCCGTGAGTGGATCGGCCTCTTCGCCTATTGGCTGTCGGGCCGCATCGATCAGCCTTTTCCAGGGCCTGGCGGCTGACCGATCACCGCTTGCCGCGCCGCCGAGAAGAATTGACGGCGCACCAGCACCGCCAGCAGCAGCAGCGTCGACAGCACGAACACCATCGGGTCGACGAACCAGCCGAGATAGGCGATCGAGAAGAACACGCCGCGCAGGCCGGAATTGAAGTGCTTGCCGGCCAGCATGTTCATGCGCGCCGCGCGCCACACCGCCGTTTGCGTCACCGGATTTCGCGCCGCTTCGCCATGCGGGATAGGCACCGCTCCGATCAGGATCGAGCAGTAGTTGAACAGGCGATACGCCCAGCCGAACTTGAAGAACGAAAAGGCCAGGATCAGCACCAGCCCGAAGACTTTCATCTGAAAGGCCGCGCGCGATGACGTCGCGCCGAGCGGCAGGTCGCTCAGCACCGACAGAACCTGGTCGGAGGCGCCAAGCAGCGCAAAACAGCCGCCAAGCGCGATCAGCGAGCTGGAGGCGAAGAAGGCGGTGCCTTGCTGCAGGCCGCTCATGATGGCGGTGTCGACGATACGGATCTCGCGCTCGGCCATGGTCCGCATCCAGGTCTCGCGCTGTGCGTTCATCGCTGTCGTCAGCGATACGCGGCTGACCAGCTTTCCGTCGGAGGCGAGTGTATGCAGCACCCACACGACAAGAAAGAAAGCCAGCGCCGCCAGATCGGCGGCCGAAAGGTGGAAGGAATCGGCCATGCGTTGCTTTTACCACAAGCAGATCAGCTTGCCGTGACACCCTGGCTGCGGATCGACGGATATCGATCGGCCTAGGCCGGCAAAGGTGCGGCAGCTTCGATGCGCAAGGCGTCGACCACCATGTCAGTCTTCGTAACCCATCCGAACGCATGTTCGAAGTTCCACAGCGTCGACTGGCGGTTGAAGTCCGGGCCTGAATGGTTCATCGCGTCTTCGACCAGTATCGGCCAGAACTCCAGGAAATAGGCGTCGCGAGCGGTTGCGTCGACGCAGACATTGGTGGCAACCCCAGTGAAAAGGAGATGGCGAATCTTCCTGGCCCGCAAACAGGCTTCCAGGCCGGTGTTGCTAAAGCCGCTGTAGCGCGATTTGCGAATGACTTGATCGCCCGGCTCAGGCTTCAGCGCATCGACGATCTGCCAGTCCCAGCTGTCGTCGATCAACAGCTTGCCGCGAAGCTCGGGACGCTCGCGCATCAGGACCATACCCAGTTCCTTGTGATAATTCGGGGACGAGGGATCTCCCGCATCACTGAGGTCGGGTTTGTATGACATCTGCAGATAGATCACGGTCAAGCCGGCGCCGCGAGCAGCCTTAAGAAGGCGCTGGTTGGCGGCAATGGCTGGCGCGGCACCGGATATGTCGAAGCCCGCCAGATCGAACATGCCTCCTGCCGTGGCAAAGGCGTTCTGCATGTCTACCACGACGATCGCTGTCTGGGCGGGCACGATGCTCACCGGTCCAGGCTTGGCATTCAACGTAAGCATGGCTTTCTCCCCGGCGAATGAGAGGCAAGGCCCGCCGCAACTGCAGGCGGGCACGCACGGCGCAGGATAGCCACGTCGTCCTGGTCTAGCAATCAATGTCGCTGCCGAAGCAAACAAGGTCGGCTGGTGCTGCGCCGCGCTCTGCAAAAGAGCGGAAACATCTTGGGAATTCCTATATGGAGTCCTTGATCCCACTCCCGGAGACAGCGCAGCGTGTTCCTTTCGGTTTTCGACCTGTTCAAGATCGGCATCGGACCGTCGAGTTCGCACACGATGGGTCCGATGACGGCGGCGGCCCGGTTTCTCGATGAGATCCTGGGCGACGACTGGCCACGACCGGCCGGCGTCAAGGTCGATCGCATCGGCGCCAGCCTGCACGGCTCGCTCGCCTACACCGGGATCGGCCATGGTTCGGACCGCGCCGTCGTGCTCGGTCTGGCCGGCCTGACGCCGCAAACGGTCGACCCCGACCAGGCCGACGGCATCGCCACCCGCATCGCCGCCGAGAAGCGAATTTCGCCGACAGGGCATCCATCCTATCGCTTCGATCCGGCAACGGATCTGGTGCTCGACAGGAAAACGCCGCTCACCGGCCACGCCAACGGCATGGCATTTTACGCCTACGACGCCAGCGACCGCCTGCTGCTCAAGCGCATCTATTATTCGATCGGCGGCGGTTTCGTCGTTTCCGAAGAAGAACTGCAGCGGATGAAGGTGAAAGGCTCGGTGACGACCGAGGGCAAGAAAGTGCCTTATCCCTTCAAGAACGCCGTCGAGATGTTGAAGATGGCGGCAAAGAGCGGGCTTTCCATTGCCGAGATGAAGCGCGTCAACGAGGAGACGCAGATGTCGCGCGAGGCGCTCGACGCCGGGCTCGACGGCATCTGGAGCGCCATGAAGGGCTGTATCGACCGCGGCCTGTCGCAGGACGGCATCATGCCGGGCGGCCTGAAAGTGCGTCGCCGCGCCCGCATGCTACACGACAAGCTGCAGGAGCAGTGGCAGCAGAACAAACCCAATCCGTTGCTCGCCAATGACTGGCTGTCGATCTACGCCATGGCGGTCAATGAAGAGAACGCCGCCGGCGGCCGCGTCGTCACCGCGCCGACCAATGGTGCGGCCGGCACACTGCCGGCCGTGCTGCGCTACTGGCTGCATTTCCACCCCGAGGCCGACCAGCCCAGCATCCGCGATTTCCTGCTGACCGCGGCGGCCGTCGGCGGCATCATCAAGACCAATGCCTCGATCTCCGGCGCTGAGGTCGGTTGCCAGGGCGAGGTCGGTTCGGCCTCGGCGATGGCGGCCGCGGGACTGTGCGCCGTCATGGGTGGCACCCCTGAGCAGGTCGAGAACGCCGCCGAGATCGCGCTCGAGCATCACCTTGGCATGACCTGCGATCCGGTCGGCGGGCTGGTGCAGGTGCCGTGCATCGAGCGCAACGCGCTTGGGGCCGTCAAGGCGGTGACCGCCGCCTCGCTGGCCATCAAGGGCGACGGCGTCCATTTCGTGCCACTCGACGCGGCGATCGAGACCATGCGCCAGACCGGCCTCGACATGAACGAGAAGTACAAGGAAACCAGCCTTGGTGGGCTGGCTGTCAATGTCGTCGAATGTTGAACGCTCAACGTCGCTGGCACTGTGGAGAAGTCAGGCAGGGCCGTTGACGCCTCCGTGCGTCGGACTAAACCTTAGGCCATGTCTCTCAATCTCCTAAAACTCTGCGTCGGCTGCGACAGCGTCGAGGATCTCGAAGAGTGGATTGCCTTCCGCCTCGACGAGCGGCGCCGCGCCGGCGAGCCGGTCGAACACTGGCACACGACCCGCATGGTGCCGACACGCGGCGCCGAGGTTACCGACGGCGGCTCGCTCTACTGGGTGATCAAGGGCAACGTCCAGTGCCGTCAGTTGATCACCGAAATCCGTCCCTTTACCGACGACGAAGGCATCGGCCGCTGCCATCTGATGCTCGACCCGGAGGTCGTGCGTACCGACTGGCAGCCGCGCCGCGCCTTCCAGGGCTGGCGTTATCTCAAACCCACCGATGCGCCGCTCGATCTTGGCAAGGGCAAGGCCGGGCTGATCGAGATGCCGCCAAAACTGCGGCGCGAGCTTGCCGATCTCGGCCTGCTCTGATCCCACGTAACACCGGCTCTGGCCCGCAAGGTTGCCGTAAGCAGGGCTTGCAAGCGGCGCGGCAACGCCACATCTTGGCTGTATGAGCGACAAGAAGCAGCCCGTGCCCGCAAGGGCCAACCCTGCGCCGGTCAAGCCTCAATCCAACGCCGGCGAGATCGACGCCTTTCTTCGTCAGGCACGGATGCTGGCCGCATCCGCGACGGGTTCGGGCCGGTTGATCCTTTCCCTCGACGCGACGATGAGCCGCCAGCCGACCTGGGATCTCGCTTGCGAGCTGCAGGGCCAGATGTTCGACGCCGTCGGCAAGGCCGGGAGGCTCAGCGTCCAGCTGGTCTATTTTCGCGGTTTGGGCGAGTGCCGTTCGTCGGCTTTCGTTACCGACACCAATGCCTTGAAGCAACTGATGACGCGGATCGATTGCCGTAGCGGCCATACCCAGATCGGCAAGGTGCTGGCGCATGCGCTGAAACAGACGGCCACGGCCAAGGTCAACGCGCTGGTCTATATCGGCGATGCGACGGAAGAGGACATCGACGATCTCGCCGAAAAAGCCGGCAGTCTCGGCCTGCATGGCGTTCCTGTCTTCGTCTTTCAGGAAGGTCATGATTCCGGCGCAGAAAAGGCGTTCAAGGAGATCGCGCGGCTGTCCAAAGGGGCTTGGTTCCGATTTGATCGGCGGGCTGCCGCGACCCTGGCGGGACTGCTTTCGGCGGTTGCTGTGTTCGCGACCGGCGGGCTGAAGGCGCTCGAGGCCAGGGGCAGGCCGGAAGACCGGCTGATGATCGAGCATCTCAGGGGCGGCGGGAACTGATGGGCGCAATTATTTCACTTGTTGCATTGCTGTTGGTGCTTCTGGGCGCGGTGACAATCTTCCTGCGCGCCGACCCGCAAAAGCTGGCAAGCGGCATGCGCACGCTTGGGCCGGTTCTTCTGGCGCTGGTCGGTGTCGCCGTTCTTGTGGTCGGCCGCGAAGCCATCGCCGGCGTCATCCTGGCCGCGGCCTTTGCCTGGTATGGGTCGGTGCGGATGAAACGGCAGACGGCAAAGCTGGCGCCGGGCAAGCGCTCGACGGTGCGCACCGCGGCGCTGGAAATGGAGCTTGATCACGATACTGGCGGTCTGGAGGGCCTTGTGCTGGCCGGCCGCCATGAAGGCAAGATGCTGGGCGCGATGGGGCTGGCCGAACTGCAGCAGCTGTACCGCGAGCTCCCCGGTGACCCGGAGAGCCGTCAGCTGCTAGAGACGTATCTTGACGGCAGATTTCCCATCTGGCGCAAAGACGCTGAGACGAACGGTGGCGAAGGGCTGGGTGTTGCGCCAGGTTCGGGCGCCATGACTAAGGAGGAGGCCTACAAGGTCCTTGGTCTTGAAGCGGGGGCCGCCGCGGCGGATGTCCGCAAGGCGCACCGCCGCCTGATGCAGCGCCTGCACCCCGATATCGGTGGCACGTCTTTCCTGGCGGCGCGAATCAACGAAGCCAAGGACGTCTTGCTCTCCAATCACAACTAGTCTCCTTCGACGCAAAAATTCTTCCGGGAGATATCTTCCACGCCGCCTTATTGCTGGACGGCGTAGCAGGCGATTTTCTTCTTCTTCAAAGCGGTGCAGGCATTCCAGGCGGCGTCCTTCGAACGGAAACCGCCGAAGCGGGCGCGGTAATAGGTCTCGCCGTCCTTGTCGAAAGCGACGGTGAAACCCGAGGCGGACGCCAGGATCTTCGGCGCCTGCTTGGCCGTCTTGTCGAGGAAGGCCTGCGCTTCGGACTGTTTGGGCGAAGACGCCACCTGCACCGCCCAGCCGGACGGCACGGACGCGGTGTTGACCGGGTCGACCGCCGGAGTGGGCTCGGCATAGGCCGCCACCACTTGCGCCGTTTCAACCTGGGGCGCCTTCACGATGACGGTCTTGACCTTCCTGGTCTTGATGGCCGGCGCGGTCTCCTCGACCGCGGCGTCGCTGTCGTCTTCGGCAACCGTCGCGTCGTCGGCAACCGTAGCTTCGGCAACCGTTGCGGTCGGATCGTCGTTGGACGCCACGGCATCGTCTTCAACCACCGGCTTGTCGTCAGGCGTCGGCGCGTCGTGCTTGGGCAGGAAGACCTTGGCCAGCGCCTTGATCGGATTGTCGCCGCCCGCCTTGGCAATCAGCGTGCCGCCGCCGCGGGTCGATGTCCTCGGCATGTAAGCGTTGATCAGCCCGGCCATCTGGTTGTCGCGGCTGCGGCCCGAAGTGCCGCCCATGACGACGGCAACGAGACGGCGGTTGCCATCGGAAACCGACGAGACCAGGTTGAAGCCGGAGGCGCGGGTGTAGCCGGTCTTGATGCCGTCGACGCCCTTGATGCGTCCGAGCAGTCGGTTGTGGCCGTTGATGCGCTGGCGTCCGTAGAGGAACGAACGCTGCGAGAAATAGCCGTAATACTGCGGAAAATGCTCTCGCAGCGCGATGCCGAGCATCGCCATGTCATGGGCGGTGGTGAACTGGCCGGGGTCGGGCAGGCCGTTGGCGTTGCGGAAAACGGTCCCGTTCATGCCAAGCTGCCGCGCCTTGGCAGTCATCATCCTGGCGAAGCTGGCTTCGTTGCCGCCGAGCATTTCACCCAGCGCCGTCGCTGAATCATTGGCCGACTTGGTCACCATCGACAGGATCGCCGTCTCGACGCTGACCGAGCCGCCAGCTTTGACGCCGAGCTTGGTCGGCGGCTCCGCGGCGGCATTGGCCGAAAACGGCACCGGCGTGTTCTTGCTGATCCTGCCCTTCGCCAGCGCTTCGAAGGTCAGGTAAAGCGTCATCATCTTGGTGAGCGAGGCGGGGTAGCGCCGGCCATTGGCGTCGGACGAATAAAGCACCTTGCCGGTTTTCGCGTCGATGACGATGGCCGCCGACTTGGCTGCCATCGACGAAGCAACATCCGCGACAACGAATGACATCGCCAAAGCGGCGATGATGATCGTTTTGAGAGAGAACGCGGATTTGGAAACGAAGCCCGACAACGCCTTACGCACTGATACTTCCCTTGAATTTTCGTTGCGTTGGAGGCGGCAAAGGGTCCTGCCTCACTTCCAGCCAAACTACCGTGGCCAGCGTTACCAATCCGTTTATGGTAACCGCCGCGTTCACCATTTTCTTCGGGCTTGAACCTCTCTTTATTTGAATTTTAGCCATTGCCGGCGCAGCCGAGGTCCCGCAGCCGGGGAAATGTTGACTTTTTGTGCAGCGCACAATATGTTGACGTGCATTGCACAAAAGCGCTCAGGCAAGGGCGCCTCAACTCAAGGGAAGCGTGAAATGACCCAGACCTATGAGGACTTCTCGAAATACGGCAAAGACTTTGCCGACACCGGATTGAAGAGCTTCGCCTCGCTCTCGAAGGGCGCCCAGGCGATTGCCGCCGAAGCAGGCGAATACACCAAGAAGAGTTTTGAAGCCGGCAGCGCCGCGGTCGAGAAGATCATTTCGGCCAAGTCGTTCGAAAAGGCGATCGAGATCCAGTCCGACTACGCCAAGCAGTCCTACGAGAGCTTCGTCGCCGAGGCCACCAAGTTTGGTGATCTCTACGCTGAACTCGCCAAGGAAGCCTACAAGCCGTTCGAATCGATCGTCGCCAAGGCGAAGTAATTTCGCCGGACAGTGCGAAAACGGCCTTTCGGGCCTGTGAATCAGACCCGGTCGCGAACACGCGGCCGGGTTTTTTCATGCCGGGTTCAAATTGCGGGCTCTGGACCGTCACGATTTTGAAAATCAGCCAAGTTTGGCCACCTAGCCATATTGTCAGCTAACCTAAAGGGCTTAAAATCGTCCATCGAACACCTACATGTCGAACTCGCATGGGGATTCGAAAGAGGCAGGAATACGTGACTTCAGGTTTGACTGCCACGAAACGAGTGGCGCGGATGCAAAATGGCGACGGCGACGGCAATGAGGCCGGTCGCGGTACGGCCGTCATTACGCGCACCAAAACCAAGACCAAAAAGCCCAGCCTTTATCGGGTCCTCATCCTCAACGACGACTACACGCCCATGGAGTTCGTGGTTCACGTGCTGGAGCGTTTTTTCCAGAAGGACCGCGAAGCCGCCACACGCATCATGCTTCATGTTCACAATCATGGGGTGGGCGAGTGCGGGGTCTATACATTCGAGGTGGCCGAGACCAAAGTGTCCCAGGTCATGGATTTCGCCCGACAGAATCAGCATCCGCTGCAATGCGTGATGGAGAAGAAGTGAGGTAACATGCCGGCTTTCTCCCAAGGCCTGGAAAAGGCGCTCCACCAGGCGCTGACGCTCGCCAATGAGCGGCACCATGAATACGCAACCCTTGAACATCTGCTGCTTGCGCTCATCGACGACACCGAGGCGGCCGCCGTCATGCGCGCCTGCAATGTCGATCTCGACGAGCTGAAGCACACGGTTCTCACCTATATCGATACCGAACTCGACAATCTCGTCACCGGCTACGACGAGGACTCCAAGCCGACGGCCGGCTTCCAGCGCGTCATCCAGCGCGCCGTGATCCATGTGCAGTCGTCCGGCCGCGAGGAAGTGTCCGGCGCCAACGTGCTCGTCGCCATCTTCGCCGAGCGCGAGAGCCATGCCGCCTATTTCCTGCAGGAACAGCAGATGACCCGCTACGACGCGGTCAACTACATCTCGCATGGCATCGCCAAGCGCCCCGGCGCGTCGGAAACGCGCTCGCCGCGCGGCGCCGATGATGAGCAGGGCAACGGCCAGAACGGCTCCGAGCCGCAAGAGGAAGGCGGTAAGAAGAAGCAGCAGCAAGACGCGCTCACTGCCTATTGCGTTAACCTCAACAACAAGGCCAAGGCCGGCAAGATCGATCCGCTGATCGGCCGCGAGAGCGAAATCAACCGCACCATCCAGGTGCTGTGCCGCCGCTCCAAGAACAACCCGCTCTATGTCGGTGATCCCGGCGTCGGCAAGACGGCGATCGCCGAAGGCCTCGCCAAGCGCATCGTCGAGGGCGACGTTCCCGAAGTGTTGCACAACGCCACCATCTTCGCGCTCGACATGGGCACGCTTTTGGCTGGCACGCGCTATCGCGGCGATTTCGAGGAACGGCTGAAGCAGGTCGTCAAGGAGCTCGAGGATTATCCGGGCGCGGTGCTGTTCATCGACGAGATCCACACGGTGATCGGGGCAGGGGCGACATCGGGCGGCGCCATGGATGCGTCGAACCTGTTGAAGCCAGCACTGTCGTCGGGCGCCATCCGCTGCATCGGTTCGACCACCTACAAGGAATTCCGCCAGTTCTTCGAAAAAGACCGCGCTTTGGTGCGGCGCTTCCAGAAGATCGACGTCAACGAACCGACCATCGAGGACGCCATCGAGATCATGAAGGGCCTCAAGCCCTATTATGAGGAATTCCACAAGGTGAAGTTCACCAACGAGGCGATCAAGGCCTCGGTGGAGCTGTCGGCGCGCTACATCAACGACCGCAAGCTGCCGGACAAGGCGATCGACGTGATCGACGAGACCGGCGCCTCGCAGATGCTGGTGCCGGAGGCCAAGCGCAAGAAGACCATCGGTATCAAGGAGATCGAAGCGACGATCGCCACCATGGCCCGCATCCCGCCGAAGACGGTTTCGGCCGACGACGAGAAGGTGCTGCAGGGCCTGGATATCGAGCTCAAGCGCGTCGTCTACGGCCAGGATACCGCCATCAGTGCGCTGACCTCGGCGATCAAGCTGGCGCGTGCCGGCCTGCGCGAACCGGAAAAGCCGATCGGCTCGTATCTGTTCTCGGGTCCGACCGGTGTCGGCAAGACCGAAGTGGCCAAGCAGCTCGCCGCCTCGCTCGGTGTCGAACTGATCCGTTTCGACATGTCGGAATATATGGAACGCCACACCGTCTCGCGGCTGATCGGCGCGCCTCCCGGCTATGTCGGCTTCGACCAGGGCGGCCTGTTGACCGACGGCGTCGACCAGCATCCGCACTGCGTGCTGTTGCTGGACGAAGTCGAGAAGGCACATCCGGACCTGTTCAACATCCTGTTGCAGGTCATGGATCACGGCAAGCTGACCGATCACAACGGCAAGCAGATCGACTTCCGCAATGTCATCCTGATCATGACCACCAATGCGGGCGCATCCGATGCGCAGCGCGCGGCGATCGGTTTCGGTTCGACCAAGCGCGAAGGCGACGATGTCGAGGCAATCAACCGGCTGTTCACGCCGGAGTTCCGCAACCGTCTCGATGCGATCATCCCGTTCGGCTCGCTGCCGGTGCCGGTGATCCATCAGGTGGTGCAGAAGTTCGTCATGCAGCTCGAGGCCCAGCTTTCCGAGCGTGGCGTCACCTTCGATCTGTCGCCGGACGCGATCGCCTGGCTGGCCGACAAGGGCTATGACGAACGCATGGGCGCGCGGCCGCTTGGCCGTGTCATCCAGGAGCACATCAAGAAGCCGCTCGCCGACGAGGTTCTGTTCGGCAAGCTGAAGAAGGGCGGCACGGTGCGCGTCACCGTCGAGAAGAAGGAGACCGGCGAAACCGGCCTGAAGCTCGAATCGCTTGCCGACGAAGCGCCGGTCAAGCCGAAGAAGGAAGAGCCGGAAGACGCGCCGAAGCCAGCCAAGACCGTGGCGAAAAAGCCGGCGGTAAAGAAGCTGATCGCGCAGAAGCCGGAGCCCAAGGGCAAGGATGGCGGCAAGCGCAGCCTGGTGCCGCAACTGCCGCGCAAGAACTGATCAGTTCGCCAGTCGAAAAAGGCCCCGGTTCCGGGGCCTTTTTTATGAGGTTTGCGGTTCTTGGAAGGGAGCGGTCGCCCTCAGCTCAGCAGCGCCCCATCCGGCGCGAAGCGGGTCAAGAAGTATCCGCACGCCTTCCAGATCGCGAGTGACACCAGGGCGCCCGCGTAACCGTCCAGGGCATAGTGCCAGCCAAGGACGACCGAGCTGATCATGATGATGCCGGCGAACGCCCACATCAGAATACCGGCCAGTCGGGAACGGCGCGTAGCGTAGAGAGCAAAAAGCACTGCCATCGCCACGTGCATGGATGGAAAGGCGGATATGCCGATACTGCCCTTGGTCGCGCCGGTGTAGCCGCTCCACAAAAGGTCCTGTGTGCTGAGCGCCCAGATCGGATAGACGCGATCGGCGGCAGCCAGCGCTTGCATCAGCGGATGAAAGTCGGTTCCCAACCCCAGCCGCTCATAATAGCACGGCCCTGCCGATGACAGGCCCATCGCCAGGAAGAAGCCAGCCAAAATCCATGCCAGCATGAAGCTCATCAGGAATTGATGCCGCAGCCGTGTGTCTTCGCGCGTGATGCAGGCGGTGAAGACGGTGGCAATGAGCACGACAAACCAGAAATTATACGCGATGTTGAGCATCCTGACCGCGATTGGCGACTGGACGATAAACCAAAGCCATTCATCGGGCGCGCGACCGAAGTGGAGAACTCGATCGGCGTGAGCCAGCGTCTGGTCCCACGCGAAAGGCGAAAGGATCGCAATCGCCCCCTTGAGCACGCCGACGGCGGATATGAAGACAATGGCAGCAGCCAGGCCATTCAGGCTGTTGGCCGTGCGCTCGGCGTCGCCGAAGAAGCTGCCCATTGAGCGCAGAAAGGTGCCGAGTGGCTCACGATCACGCTTGACCACCGCAAGGTGAAAGAAGCTGCCGACGGCGAAGACACAGCCGCACATCCAGAAAGCGATGACAAGATAGTACGCGTATTCCTTCAGGGCGCCGAAATCCGGCATGTTTCCGGTCTGCATACCGACCGCGGTTGCCAGAAGCAGGGCGGCGATGGCCATCGCGTGCAGCAGCCGGTGCCGCTTGTAAGCATCCGTCAGAGCGCGCAGAAAAGCGCGTCCATAAGCTGCCCTCGCCAGGGGTCTCGAGACCGCAACCGAACTGTCCATGATTTCGAAGACCCAAAAGCCCGTCGCCTCCTGGCATCCTACAACCAGAGGGTTTGATATTTCCCTAAGCAGATAGTTCGAATTCACACCTGTCGCGCGCCAAGCTCAAGCCGGTGTCCGGCAGGCCGATTCTGTCCTCGTCGGGAAGCGATTGCTGCCGGAGCGCCGTCAGCCGGAGCGATCAGCCTTCAATCATTCAACCTCGCGCGGATCTTTTCGGCATTTGCGGCCAGCACCTCCGGCTTCTCCATCTCGCCGGTATGCGGCTTCAGCGGGATGCCCTCGAAGCGTGGAATGACGTGCACATGCAGATGGTAGACGGTCTGCCCCGAAGCCGGCTCGTTGAACTGCAGGATGGTGGCGCCGTCGGCGCCAAAAGCTTTTTTGACCGCCAGCGCCACCTTCCGCACGATGGCAAAGAGCGGGCCGAGCGTTGCCGGGTCGGCATCCAGCAGGTTGCGCGACGGCGCCTTCGGCACCACCAGCGTATGGCCCGGCCCTTGCGGCATCACGTCCATGAAGGCCACAACTGCATCATCTTCGTAGATGCGGTGCGAAGGAATTTCGCCGCGCAGGATTTTCGCGAAGATGTTGTTGGGATCGTAGACGCTTTCGGCCATGGCGATGCTCCGGATTTGTCTCGCCGTCCCGTTTAGCGAAGCCGCTGGCGGGCGGCAAGACGCTCAGGCGAGATCGACCATGCCGGCTTCAACCAGCGCGCGATGGAACCGTCTCTTGCGCAGCGACTCGTTTGCGAAATAAGGAGCGGCGCAGTCCGTCAACAAGGCCGTCCTGGTTGCGAATACCGGGTCGAGGGGGAGTCGCGCGGCGGCCACGGTCAATGTCGACAGGAATGCCGCGTCGAGCACGGCCGGGGCGCAAAGATCGTCGGGCAATGCGCTGTTGATGGCCTCGATTGCATAGAACGTCTTGTGCAAGGCCGGGTCGGGAGGCAACAGGCCGGTGAGAGTCGCCGTGAATGACGGCTGGTGATCGCCATAACGCACGATGATGGCCGACTGGCCATTCAACACGGTTTCGAGTTGCTTGCGAAACGCTGCATAGGCTTCGACGCTTTCAGCCAGTCGCACGGCATACTCGCCATATCTTGCGTCGCCGGTTGTGGCGATGGCTTCGCGCCGGATTTCGGCTTGGCGGTCGGCGGGAAAGATGCGGCGGCGATGATCGCCATGGTTCATCAATGTCATTATCGAGAGGAAACAAGGCGCTCCGCCCGCCACGCGGCTAGCAATCCGGCCAAGCGCATGGCTGTAGAGCTGCTCGTCATGACGTTCGCGCCGCCAGCGCTCCCTATCGAAGGGAGGCGGCAAGGTCGCGGCGTAGCAGACCTCTTCAAACCCGATTGATTTGTAGAAACGATCGCAATTGACGAAGTTGGGCCGGTCGCAGCTCACATGGGAGACGTGGTATCCGATGCCTGAAAGCACCGAAGGCAGAGCGTGACGCAGGCGTCCGTCCAGCAGGTGGAAGACGAAACGGCTGTCACTGCCAAAGGAAAGCGAGGACAGGCCGGTTAGCACCGAAAATTCGGTCTGCAGCGTGCTGCCGCCAAAGACGTCGACATGCAAAGCCCCCGACAGACCGTGCGGAGGCGAAAAGAAATGCTCGAATGCCCGGTTGATCGGCAGGCCATGGTGTCTTGGATCAAATGTCGATTCATGCAGGATCATGAAGATGTGCGGGCGGATCTCATCAGCCGCCCGCCTAGCTGGTTCCGGCGGCAGAAGCGGCAAGGCATCGGCAGCGATATCGACGAAGTTTGGCCGTCGCGATGGTCCCGCGCCGAGCCATGATGCCGCGAAAGCGGAAAGATGGGCGCGGTCTCTGGTGAGCAGATCGAAGCGGAAGCGAGCCACTCCACCGCTGATCCGGAACACTGCCATGTAGATCAGGGCCGCCACGGCGAACTCGGCAAGACGCGACGTCAGCGGCGTCGCCGGCTCGACCAGCGTCATGTCGACGGCAATGGCGAGCGTCACGATTGCGGCCGCGCCGAAGAGAGCAGGCACCGCCATTCGGGCATGGTCGACAAAGACGCTGCGCAAGCTGCTTGCGGCGAGGTGATAGAAGTCGCCAGCCAGGAGATTGAAGCCGAGATGGCGATATTTCAGTTTGGAGGCGATGCCTATGATCGCTGCCAGCACCAGCGTCATCCAGAGCGCGACGGTCGTTCCTGAAAACAGCAGGTGCAGGAAGCCAAAGAGAAGGAGGAATGTGGAAAAGCCAAGAGGCCAGGTCCCAGGCTTGCCTTCCAGCCAAACGACCAACGGCAGCGCGGCCACAAACCCCGCCACGCCGAGCCATTGCCCCACGGATGCCAAACCCTGCATGCCAACCCCAGGGTGTTTTCGCACCCATGCCCTCGGCGTTGCTTAGCGGATTCCGCCGACCCGGTAAACAGCGGGCGCAGGCAGGCTTCGCCAGCAATACCTCTGGTTTGTCGCGCCCGGCGACTTGTCGCAAGCAATGGTACAGTCTCGCGGAACCCGCCTAGTCCGCCAGATCCTTGCGGAACGGGGTGTGCTCTTCCAGATATTCGCTCATCCGCTCGACTTCGCGCCGTTCACGCTTGAGATAGTCGGCGACGGCCTTGCGCAAGCCGGGATGCGCCAAATAGTGCGCCGAGTGCATTGTCACCGGCCGATAGCCGCGCGCCAGCTTGTGCTCGCCCTGCGCACCGGCCTCGACCACTTTCAGCTTGCGCTCGATGGCGAAGTCGATCGCCTGATGGTAGCAGACCTCGAAATGCAGGAAGGGGTGGTCCTCGATGCAGCCCCAGTTGCGCCCATAGAGCGCGTCCGAGCCGATGAAGTTGATGGCGCCGGCAATGTAGCGTCCGTTGCGTTTGGCCATCACCAGCAGGATGTCTTCAGCCATGCGTTCGCCGATCAGCGAGAAGAATTCGCGGGTGAGATAGGGCCGCCCCCATTTGCGGCTGCCGGTGTCCATGTAGAAGGCAAAGAAATCGTCCCAGGCCTTTTCGGTCAGGTCCTTGCCGGTCAGCCAGTCGATCGAGATGCCGTCGGCCAGCGCCTCGCGCCGCTCTTTCTTCATCGCCTTGCGCTTGCGCGAAGCCAGCGTGGCGAGAAAGTCGTCATAGGTCGAAAAGCCTTCGTTGAAGAAGTGGAACTGCTGGTCGGTACGGTGCAGGAATCCTGCCCCCTCCAGGGCTTCGACATCGCCCTCCGGCGCGAAGGTGACATGGGCGGAAGACACGCCGAGCTTTTCCGTCACCGCCTTCAGGCCGGTCGCCAGGCCGGCTTTGACGGTGCGGCTGTCCTCGCCCTTGCTGACCAGCAGGCGCGGGCCGGTAACCGGCGTGAACGGCACGGCGCATTGCAGCTTTGGATAATAGCGCCCGCCGGCGCGCTCGAATGCATCCGACCAGCCATGGTCGAACACATATTCGCCCTGGCTGTGCGATTTCAGATAGCAGGGCACCGCGCCGAGCAGCTTGCCGTGCGCCGTCTCCAGCCTGAGGTGATGGCCTTGCCAGCCGGTGCGCCGCGCGGCGCAGCCGGAATCTTCAAGCGCACTCAGAAAAGCGAATGAAACGAGAGGGTTGTAGCCGTTTTCTGTGTCACCGCGCGTGGTCCCGCCAAAACCATTCCATTCGTCGCAGGTAAAGGCGCCGATGCCCGCGGCGACGCGGATCGAATACTCTGCATCCACCGCTTGCCCGTCGCCTTCATCACCTTGATCCATGAGGCTTATTTAAGCTCCGCGCGGGTCCGTACAAGCCCGGCTTCAGGCAACTTTGACGTGATCGGGCTCGAAGCCCTCGAACGTCATCTGGTCGGCATATTTGAAGGTCAGGTCCACCGCCGGCTGGTCGTGCACGGTCCAGGTGATCACCGGCATCTTGAGCTTTTCGCGCACGAAGGAGACGAACTGGTTCGGCAAGTCGCCCGCCGCATAGGAGGTGAAGGCAATCTCGTTCGCCAGCATGGCGAAATGCGCCTCGATCAGCTTGACGTCCTTGCCATAGGCGGTCAGTCCGCCGGGGATGCCAGGCGCGTATTTGGGAAAATCGCGGATCAGCCAATGGTCGAACGACATGATCGCCGCCTTGCCCTTGTAGCGCTTGAGCAGCTTGCCGACGCTTGCCACCAGGCCTTCGTCGTGGCCGGCAACCCCTTTCAGCTCGACCACCATCGGCACGCGGCCATCGACCAGGTCGAGCGCCTCCTGCAGCGTCGGCAAATGATCTGATGTGCCGCCGACCTTGAGCGCCGTCATCTCCGCTGCCGTGCGCTGCCAGACGAAGCCGTCCTGGCCAGTCAGCCGCTGCAGATCGCCATCGTGGATGATGACCGGAATGCCGTCCGACGACAGGTGCACGTCGCACTCGATCGCGTAGCCGCGTTCGGCGGCCGCGGCAAAGGCCGAAAGCGTGTTCTCCCAGCGCGTCTTGTTCATGTCGTGAAAGCCGCGATGGGCGACGGGGCGGGCGGTGAGCCAGGAAAGGTCTGTCATGTCAGGCTCATTCGACTTCGAAGATCGCTTCGATTTCCACTGCGGCATTAAGCGGCAGCGAGGCGGTACCGACGGCGGAGCGGGCATGCTTGCCGCGGTCGCCGAGTGCGGTGACGAGAAAATCGGAGGCGCCGTTGGCAACCAGATGCTGCTCGACGAAATCGGTCGCCGAGGCCACGAAGACGGTGATCTTCACGAGGCGGCGGATTTTTTCGAGATCGCCAAGGGCCGCCTTGGCTTGCGCCAATATATTGATTGCGCAGTATTTTGCCGCTTCCTTGCCGCCCGCCGTGTCGACGTCGCGGCCGAGCAGGCCGCTCGCCTGCAGCTTGCCGTCCTTCAGCGGCAACTGTCCGGCGGTGAACAGCAGATTGCCGGTCCGGCAATAGGGCACATAGTTGGCGGCGGGCGCGGCGGCGACCGGAAGCGTCACGCCGAGATCGCTTAGCCGCTTTTCGATTGTTTCACTCATGGTATTTCCTTATTGCTTGATGACGCCGCTCAGGCCGGGCCGAAATTGCTATTTTTGCCTCGCTTCCGCCACGACTTTTTTTAAGCTGGACCATCTTTCCCTGCGGCCTGCCATCAGCCGCGATGATCGGAGCACCTCATGCGCGCAACGCGCCTCGCATTCCACGCCGTTCTGCTGCCTGCGGTTTTCTCGATGGCTCCCGCCTTCGCCGTGCCGGCGCTGCAGGCGCATCGCGCCGTCTATGATCTGACCCTCGACAAGGCATCCGATCGCTCCGGCATTACAGGCATTTCGGGCCGCATGGTCTATGAGTTCAACGGCTCGCCTTGTGAAGGCTATACGGTGAAATTCCGCTTCGTCACCCAGATCGCCACCAGTGACAACACAAGGCTGACCGACCAGCAGACGACCACTTTCGAGGACGCCGAAGGCAAGACCTTCTCTTTCGTGACAAAGTCCTTCGTCGACCAGAACCTCGACAAGGAGGTCAAGGGCATCGCCACGAAAGAGACCAAGGGGCTCAAGGTCGATATCGACAAGCCTGAGAAGAGCAGCCTTGAACTGGCGGCCACCCAGTTTCCGACCCAGCATCTGGTCGAATTGATCGGCAGGGCCGAAAAGGGCGAAAGCTTCTACGAAACCAACCTGTTCGACGGCTCGGAAGACGCCAACAAGGTGATGACCACCACCGTCGTCGTCGGCAAGAAGACGGATGCCGACAAGGCCGATCCGGAAGCGCCGGCGCTGGCCAAGCTCGCCGGCGACAAATACTGGCCGGTCGACATCGCCTATTTCGACGAAACCGACAAGTCAGGCGAAGAGGTGCCGGAATACCGGATCAGCTTCAAGTTGCACGAGAACGGCATCACGCGCGACCTCGTCATGGACTATGGCGACTTCTCGATGACCGGCAAGCTGGTCAACCTGTCGCTGTTCGATCAGTCGAAGCCCTGTCCGGCGAAATAGCGCCGCCAAGCCGTCATGGCGGTCTATGTCGACGCGGCGATCTGGAAATGGGTCGGGCATCGCTGGTGCCATCTGATGGCCGACGACACCGACGAACTGCATCGTTTCGCAGCGCAGCTTGGCGTCAAACGCTCGTCCTATCAGGGTCCGCCGAAGACATCGGCGCCGCACTATGACATAACCGGTTTTGAACGCGACCGCGCGGTACGGCTCGGCGCGATCCAATGCAGCCGCGAGGAGATCGTCGCGATTTTCCGGCGCGTGCGGGTGCCGAAAGGGAAGATACGGTCATGACATTGACGGCTTTTGTCGCCTATTGCATCGCGATCACGCTCGCCGCCGCCACGCCTGGCCCGGCGATGTTTGCCGTCATCACCAACGGCGTCTCGCGCGGCTTTGTCAGAGCTTTCATGGCCGGCCTCGGCGTCGCCGCCGGTGACGCGGTGCTGGTCACTTTGGCGCTGCTTGGCCTGGTGGCGCTGGCCCAGACCTTCGAATGGGTGTTTCTCGCCCTGAAATATGCAGGCGCCGCCTATCTGGTTTTTCTCGGTATCAGGATGTGGCGGTCGGCCGGCGCGCAATCGGATGGATCGCCAGCAGAGCAGGCAAGGCTGTCGCGATCGTTTTTCCTCGGCGCCTCGATAGCGCTGGGCAACCCCAAGGCGATCCTGTTCCACGCCTCCATCATGCCGCTGATCCTCGATCTCAACACCATCACCTTCGCTGACGGGCTGCTGGTGATTGCGGTGGTGATCAGCGTCAACATTGTCACCATGGGCGCCTATGCGGCACTTGCAGGCAGAGCCTCGGGCTGGTTCAGGACGCCGCGGCGCATGCGGCTGATGAACAGGTTTGCCGGCGGCGCCATGATCGGCACCGGTGCACTGATCGCCGCACGCTGAATGCTGAGGCGCCACAGCGCTTGCCTTTATCGCGCATCCCCTCTATATGCGCGCTCATTCCACACACGGACTTTGGTGTCTGCCCGGGAGAAATCCGGCTGAAACCTCCGGTGGCGTTCGAGGACAAAGTCCAAAAATGCCTGTGTCCGTGGAGGCTAACCGGAAAGGAACTAAGAATGGCACTGCCTGATTTCAGCATGCGCCAGCTTTTGGAAGCTGGCATTCACTTCGGCCACCAGACCCACCGCTGGAACCCGAAGATGGCGCCTTACATCTACGGCGCCCGCAACAACATCCACATCATCGACCTCTCGCAGACGGTGCCTTTGCTGCACCAGGCGCTGAAGCAGGTTTCCGACACCGTCGCCAAGGGCGGCCGCGTGCTGTTCGTCGGCACCAAGCGCCAGGCGTCCGACATCGTCGCCGATGCCGCACAGCGTTCGGCCCAGTATTATGTCAACTCCCGCTGGCTCGGCGGCATGATGACCAACTGGAAGACGATCTCGAATTCGATCTCGCGCCTGCGCAAGCTCGATGAGATGCTGGCTGGCGAGGCCCAGGGCCTCACCAAGAAGGAGCGCCTCAACCTCGATCGCGAGCGCGAGAAGCTCAACAAGGCGCTCGGCGGCATCAAGGACATGGGCTCGACGCCCGACCTGATGTTCGTCATCGACACCAACAAGGAAGCGATTGCCATCCTCGAGGCCAAGCGCCTCGGCATCCCGGTCGTCGCCATCATCGATTCCAACTGCGATCCGGACAAGATCGACTTCCCGATCCCGGGCAATGACGACGCGGCTCGCGCCATCCAGCTCTATTGCGACCTGATTGCCAAGGCGGCGCTTGACGGCATCGCCCGCCAGCAGGGCGCGCTCGGTGTCGACATCGGCGCCTCGGTCGAAGCTCCGGTCGAGCCGGCGCTCGATCCGGCTCCGGCATCGGAAGCCCCCGAGGCTTGATAATCGAAGGCCGGTCCCGGCCTTCATCTTTCTAATATTTTGGCACGCTAAACGGACGCACCATCGAGAACCGATGGTGCGTCGGTGCATTTAAACAAAGAGGCGACAATGAGCATTTCGGCTGCACAGGTCAAAGAACTCCGCGACTTGACCGGCGCGGGCATGATGGACTGCAAGGCGGCGTTGACCGAGACCAACGGCAACATGGAAGAAGCCGTCGACTGGCTGCGCAAGAAGGGCATTTCCAAGGCCGACAAGAAGGCCGGCCGCACCGCTGCCGAAGGCTTGATCGGCGTCGACAACGGCGTGCGTGAAGCCGCTGTCGTCGAGGTCAATTCCGAGACCGACTTCGTTGCCCGCAACGCCGCTTTCCAGGAAATCGTCGCCAACGTCGCCAAGGTGGCGCTCGCCTATGGCGCGACTGAGGCCGTTGCTGCCGCAAAGTATCCCGGTTCCGACAAGTCGGTTACCGACACCATCAAGGACGCTGTCGGCACCATTGGCGAGAATTTGGGCTTCCGCCGCTCGGCCAAGCTGACCGTCCCGCACGGCGCGGTTGCTACCTACGTCCACAACGCTGTTGCCGACGGTCTTGGCAAGCTCGGCGTTCTGGTCGCGATCGAAACCACTGGCAACGCACAGGCAGCCAACGCCTTTGGGCGCCAGGTCGCCATGCATGTCGCCGCCACCAACCCGCTGGCGCTGACCGCAGAGCAGATCGATCCGGCAGCCATCGAGCGCGAGATGGCGATCTTCTCCGACCAGGCGCGCCAGTCCGGCAAGCCGGAAGCGATCATCGAGAAGATGGTCGAGGGCCGTATGCGCAAGTTCTACGAAGAGGTTGTGCTCTTGAAGCAGGCTTTCGTGCTCAATCCCGACATCACCGTCGAGAAGGCGCTGAAGGATGCCGAGAAGGACATCGGCGCTCCGGCCAAGATCACCGCCTATCTGCGCTTCGCGCTCGGCGAGGGCATCGAGAAGGAAGAGACCGATTTCGCGGCGGAAGTCGCGGCTGCGGTGAAGAAATAATCCTTTAGAAACAGCCCTGAAAGGGGCTTCTCAGCTCAGGCAACTCGGTCGGGTGTCCGCAAGGATGTCCGGCCGATTTCTTGTGCGGTATCGATGAAGGCCCGCAGCTTCGGCGCCATCGCCGCCCGGCGCGGGAAGTAGAGGAACAGGCCGGGCTCCTCGATCGCCGTTTGCGGCAGGATCTGAACCAGCCGGCCGGCGGCCAGCTCCGCGCGCACCAGCGGCTCGAACACATAGGCAAGGCCGACACCTGCAAGTGCCAGGTCGATCGCGGCCAGCGAATCCGTGACGATGACCGTACCTTTCGTCTCCACGACGACATCCTTGCCGTCCTCGGTCAGGTCCCAGCGGTAGAGCGCACCGGAGCGGACGAGCCGGTAGCCGATGCAATTGTGGTTGGCGAGATCGGCCACATCGCGCGGACGGCCATGCCGGCCGATATAGGCGGGGCTGGCAACGATGACGGCGTGAAACGGCGGCGTCAGCCGGACCGTGACCATATCCTGCGCGATCATTTCGCCCAGCCGGATGCCGGCGTCGAAACCCTCGCCGACAATGTCGACCAGCCCCTGGTCGGTAAGCAATTCAACTGTCACATCCGGATAGCGCACCGCCATCGCCGCGATCACCGGCGTCACCGCCAGCGGAACAGCGATGTTGGGAACATTGAGCCTGAGCAGGCCCGAAGGCCGGCCCTTGATGGCACGGATCCGGTCCATCCGCTCGGTAATGTCCTGAAGGGCAGGGGCCGCCGTCTCAACCAGTGCCTTGCCGGCTTCCGTCAATGAGACGCTGCGCGTCGTGCGCGCGAACAGAGGCTGGCCAATGCGCTCCTCGACAAGGCGCACCGCATGGCTGACGGCGGATGGGCTCATGCCGAGTTCGGCCGCGGCAAGCGCAAAGCCGCCGCGCCGGGCAACGGCGATGACGACTGGCAGATGGTTGAGCAGGTCGCGACCCATTCATGAGCAATATCGCATAGTCACTACGAATAATGCAATCTTATCGCCACCTGCGCGTTGGCCCACATTGTCGCCAACACATCGGCAGTGGGCCGATGCGCAAAGGAGATGAGAGATGAATGCGTTGAAGGACGTTACCTCAGCGGCGAGCCTTGCGCTGGCGCCGTTCGATGCCGGCGGGGCCGAACCGTCTAAGGAAATGGCGCTCGCCGACGAGCGTGCCGTCATCAGCATCGCCGATGCCATCGATCGCGCCGTCGATGCCCAGGATTGGCGGCTCGCCCGCAGCTTTTTCGCCGACCGCGTCACCGTCGACTTCAGCAGCCTGAGCGGACAGCCTGCGGCCACCATCGCCTCGGACGACCTGATCGGAACCTGGGCAGCGAATCTCAGAGGCAGCAAGACCAGCCTGCATCTGCGCACCAACCATCAGGTCGTCATCGACGCCGAAGCTGCGACCGTCTTCTCCAACGCGTATGCCTGGAACCGGATGGAAGGCAATGGCGACCCGCTCTGGGAAGTCTGGGGCACATACGAACACCATCTGGTCCGTTCCGGCGCAGGCTGGAAGGTGGATGGCTTCACCTTCCGAATGACGCACGAGCGCGGCAACTCGTGGGTGAAGACGACTCCAGGACAGGATCGGCGCTGAACATCGGATCAGGATCGGAGCGACATCATGACCATGGCCTACTACACCCTTGGCAACAGCGGCCTCAGGGTCAGCCGGCTGGCGCTGGGCACGATGACCTTCGGCACCGAATGGGGCTGGGGCGCGGACAGAGAAACCGCGCGCGCCATGTTCGACGCCTATGTCGAGGCTGGCGGCAATTTCTTCGACACCGCGGACCTATACACCGGCGGCACCAGCGAGACCTGGCTGGGGGAATTCATCGCCGAGCGCGGTCTGCGCGACAGCGCGGTCATCGCCACCAAGTTCACCTTCAACACCGAGCCCGGCAACCCAAATGGCGGCGGCAACGGCCGCAAGAACATCTTGCGCGCCGTGGACGCCTCGCTGAAGCGGCTGGGCACCGATTATATCGACCTCTATCTCCTGCATGTCTGGGACAGGTTGACGCCGGCCGAGGAGGTCTTGCGCACGCTGGACGACCTGGTCCGCATGGGCAAGGTGCGCCATATCGGCCTGTCCGACGTGCCGGCCTGGTATGCCGGCCGGGCGCAGGCGATCGCCGAACTGCGCGGCTATGAGCCGATCTCGGCCCTGCAGCTCGAATACTCCCTCGCCGAGCGCACCATCGAGCATGAATTCGTGCCCTTCGGTACGCGCCATGGCGCCGGCATCATGGTGTGGAGCCCGCTGGCCAGCGGCCTGCTCAGCGGCAAATACCGACCGACGCAGGTCGGAAACGTTGGCCGGCTCGATGGTTTTCGCAACACCACCCATCCGGGGTTCCAGAAATTCAGCGAGCGCAACTGGGCGATCGTGGCCGAACTCGAAAAAGTCGCCGCCGAGCTCGGCCGCAGCATGCCCCAGGTCGCACTCAACTGGGTGGCGACGCAACCGGGCATCGCCTCCGTCATCTTGGGGGCAACGAAGCTTGCTCAGTTGCAGGACAATCTCGCGGCGCTGGACTTCTCGCTTCCCCCTGACCTTCGCGATCGGCTGGATGCGGTCAGCCGCGCTCCGGCGCCATTCCCCCATTCATATTTCGGTTCCGAGATACAGGCCAGGGTTAGCGGCGGCACCGTGACCGGCGACAAGCCTTCCGGCTATGCACCACCGGTGGTTGTCGAAGGTGAGGCGGTCAGCATCAGCAGCAACTGATCGGCTGCAAGCCAAACGGCTGGGAATTTGCGACAGGGCGCGGCGTGACATCGCCGCGCCCTTCGTGTATCGGGTCAACGCATCGTGACAGCACCGCCGGGCGAAGCGGGGTCGGTTTTGCCTCCCGAATTCCCGCGCCGAGATTTTCGAGGAACCAGATGACGGCCAAGCCTCTCTTTCGACGTGTCTTGCTGAAAGCATCAGGCGAAGCGTTGATGGGGGAACAGCATTTCGGCATCGACGTGTCGGTGGTCGATCGCATCGCCGCCGACATCGCCGAGGCCCGCGCTTTGGGCATCGAGGTCGGCGTCGTCATAGGCGGCGGCAACATCTTTCGCGGCGTGGCCGTAGCCTCCAAGGGTGGCGACCGCGTCACCGGCGACCACATGGGCATGCTCGCCACCGTCATCAACTCGCTGGCGCTGCGCACGTCGCTGAACAAGATCGGCGTCGACGCCGTGGTGCTGTCGGCAATCGCCATGCCCGAGCTTTGCGAGAGCTTTTCGCAACGCCAGGCGACCGCTTATATGAACCAGGGCAAGGTCGTCATTTTCGCCGGCGGCACCGGCAATCCGTTCTTCACCACCGATTCGGCCGCAGCCCTTCGCGCCGCGGAAATCGGCGCCGACGCACTGTTCAAGGGCACCCAGGTCGACGGTGTCTATTCGGCCGATCCCAAGAAGGATCCGCACGCGACGCGCTTCGAGCGCATCAGCCATGCCGAAGTGATCAACAAAGGCCTTTCCATCATGGATACCGCCGCGATTGCACTTGCGCGCGAAAACAACATTCCGATAATCGTCTATTCGATCCACGAAAAGGGTGGTTTTGGCGACATTCTGAGGGGCGGCGGCCGTTGTACGGTCGTTGCCGACGATTGATCCGGAGCACAATCCCGAAAACCGGGGTTTTCGGAGTGAGGCTCGAACACAAGTAGTGAACCCGGGCAAACGGGTCGAGGAGACAATGATGAGTGGTGAGTTCGACGATCTCAAGCGGCGCATGGATGGCGCGATCGCCGCATTCAGGCACGACCTGGCTTCGCTGCGCACCGGCCGCGCCTCTGGCAACCTGCTCGACGCCATCCAGGTCCAGGCTTACGGCACCACCATGCCGATCAATCAGGTGGCGAATGTGTCGGTGCCGGAGCCGCGCATGATCTCGGTTTCGGTCTGGGACAAGTCGATGGTCGGCGCCGTCGACCGTGCCATCCGCGAATCCAATCTCGGCTTCAACCCGATCGTCGACGGCACCAATCTCAGGATTCCACTGCCAGAGCTCAACGAGCAGCGCCGCAAGGAGCTGGTCAAGATCTCGCATGGTTATGCCGAGAATGCTCGCGTCGCCGTGCGCCACGTGCGCCGCGACGGCATGGATTTCCTGAAGAAGGCGGAAAAGGACGGCGACATCAGCGAGGACGATCATCGCAAGCGCTCCGATCAGGTCCAGAAGCTGACCGATGAGACGATCAGCACCATCGACCACCTGCTTTCCGATAAGGAAGCTGAAATCATGCAGGTTTAGGGTCTGGCCATCGGCTGGCCCGAAAGCGAGAACATGGCAACGCCCGCGCATGTCGCGATCATCATGGATGGAAACGGACGCTGGGCCAAGGCGCGCGGCATGCCGCGGCTCGCCGGTCATCGCGCCGGTGTCGAGGCGCTGCGCAAGACCGTACGCGCAGCACCCGGTCTCGGCATCTCCTTCCTGACCGTCTATGCCTTCTCGTCGGAAAACTGGTCGCGGCCGAAAGCCGAAGTCAGCGACCTGATGGGTCTGTTGAAGCTGTTCATCCGCCGCGACCTTGCCGAGCTGCACCAGAGCGGCGTGCGGGTGAGGATCATCGGTGACAGGGCAGGGCTGCAGCCCGACATCAGGGGCCTGCTCGAAGAGGCCGAATCGCTGACCGCTGGCAACGAGTCGCTGACCCTGGTCATCGCTTTCAACTATGGCGGACGCGACGAGATCGTGCGCGCGGCGCGCAAGCTCGCCGAGGCTGTGGCGCGCGGCGAAATCGCCAGCGAGGCGATATCAGCCGAATCCTTTGCCGGCTCCCTCGACACGCAAGGCATTCCCGATCCGGAGCTGGTCATCCGCACCAGCGGCGAGCTTCGGCTGTCGAACTTCCTTTTGTGGCAGGCAGCCTACAGCGAACTTGTCTTCCTGCCTTGCTACTGGCCTGACTTCAGTCGTGAGCATCTGGCTGATGCATTGCGCGATTTCGCCGGCCGCGAGCGCCGTTTTGGCGGACTTGCCGCCCAAGACGTCGCTTCGTGACCGGCGCCGGCATGAGCAATCTCCAGCTTCGAGTCGTCTCGGCAGTCGTTCTGGCTGTGATTGCCCTTGGCCTGACCTGGCTCGGCGGGTTGTCGTTCCGTTTGCTTTGCGCCGCCATGGCGGCGGTGATCTTCTATGAATGGACGCGCATGTCGCGTCCGGCCGCCGTTGCGGGCCTCGGCTTTCTGCCGGAAGCGCTGCTTCTGGTTTTCGTTGGCGCCTTGATCGCCGGCCTGCCGGCGTCTTGGCTGCTGCCTCTTGTCGCAGCCTTGGTTGTCGTCACGGCTGTCGCCGCACGGATTCGCGGAACAACCCAGTGGGATTCGTCCGGCATTGCCTACGCCGCTGTTTCCGGTCTTTCGCTGGCACTGTTGCGCGACGGCGACCATTCCGGCCTGGTGGCGATCCTGTTTCTGTTCGCGGTGGTATGGGCGACCGACATTTTTGCCTATTTCGTCGGCCGCGCTGTCGGCGGCCCGAAGCTGGCGCCGTCGATTTCACCTGGCAAGACGCAGAGCGGCGCGCTCGGCGGCGCTATCGGCGGCGTTGTTGCGGGGGTGCTTTTGGCTGCTGCGGCCGGTGCCGGCAATCTTGGTGTCCTTGGCCTGGTTGCGCTGGTGCTGTCGATCGTCGCCCAGGCCGGCGACCTTTTCGAATCATGGGTCAAGCGCCGCCACGGGCGCAAGGATTCCAGCGCGCTGATACCGGGCCATGGCGGCGTCATGGACAGGGTCGACGGGCTTGTCGCGGCGGCCTTCGCCCTGTACGTCATCGGCTGGATTTCGGCGACCGCCGATCATCCGGCGCAGGGGTTGTTTCCGGCTTGAGCAGCATTTTCAGGGCGAAGAATGGCGCGCGCCACGGATTCGCCCGCATTGATGTCACAGTCGCGGCGCGAGCTGCGCTGCGGATGAATTTGAGGGCATGACTTGAACGAGATTCTTCACGCGGTTTTCAGCACGCAGGGCTTTGTCCTCGGCACGTTGGTGCCTTTCCTGTTCGTGCTGACCGTGGTCGTGTTCGTCCACGAAATGGGCCACTACCTCGTCGGCCGCTGGTGCGGCATCGGCGTAAAAGCCTTTTCGATCGGCTTTGGCCCCGAACTTTTCGGCTTCAACGACAGCCACGGCACGCGCTGGAAACTCTGCGCCATACCGCTCGGCGGCTATGTCAAATTTGTCGGCGACATGAACGCCACGTCGAGCCAGCCCAGCGCGGAAGATCTGGAAACGCTGACCGATGCGGAACGCAAGATTGCTTTCCACACCCAGCCGATCTGGAAGCGCGCGGCCACCGTGGTGGCCGGGCCACTGTTCAATTTCCTGCTGACGATCGCCGTCTTCGCAGTGTTGTTTTCCGCCTACGGCCGCCCTGTGATGGAGCCGATGGTGGCGCAAGTCACTGCCGGCAGTCCGGCGGAGAGGGCCGGCATTCTGCCTGGCGACCGATTCGTTGCTGTCGACGGCAGCAAGGTCGAGAGCTTCGCCGACGTCCAGCGCCTGGTTTCAGGCCGCGCCGGCGATGCCATCACCTTCATCATGCTGCGAGACGGCAAGGAGGTCACCGTTACGGCGACGCCGGAACCGATGGAGCAGCAGGACGCGCTGGGCAACAAGGTCAAGGTGGCCGTCATTGGCGTCGTCAACAACAAGGAACTCGGCCAACCCAGGCTGATCACCTACAGCCCTGTCGGAGCGGTAGGCGCCGCGGTCGAGGAGACGGGGCACGTCATTCAGCGCACCGGCCAGTTCCTGCAGCGATTCGTCGTCGGCCGCGAAGACAAATGCCAGCTGGGCGGCCCGATTAAGATCGCGAAGATGTCGGGGCAGGCGGCAAAACTGGGCTTCCTGTGGCTGGTGCAACTCGTTGCCGGGCTGTCGGTCGGGATAGGGTTTCTCAACCTTCTGCCGATTCCCCCCCTCGACGGCGGCCATCTCTTGTTCTACGGCGTGGAGGCTGTCATCCGGCGGCCGGTGTCGGAACGGATGATGGAAATGGTCTACAGGGCCGGCCTGCTTCTGGTGCTCGGCTTCACGGTGTTCGTTTTCTGGAACGATCTGTTTGGGTGCTGAAATCATGAAGGAATTTGACTTCGGCACGACCAACGTTGAGACGCCGTTTACCATGCAGGGGGGTATGAGTGACGCGAAAGCCACGCACCAGGGTTAAGTAATTACAAATTAACCAGAAGCCTTGCGTGTAGGGAAAATCCGGTTAATACGGTAGGAGAAATTACCGCACGTCCGGTTTTCTCGCCGTGGGGACTTCGAGAAAAGGTACAAAAGCCCGATGAAGGCAGCATCCAAGTTTCTGAGCGCCGCGTCCGCGGTGGCCTTGTCCGCCGCTCTGGTTTTGCCAGGCGCGCTCGCAGTGCAGTTCGTTGCCACATCCGCGGCTGAGGCTGCTGTTGTCAGCAGAGTGGAAGTCAGCGGCAACCAGCGTGTCGACGCCGACACCATCCGCAACTACGTCACCATCAAGCCCGGCAAGGCCTTTTCCAGCGCCGATATCGATGAAGCGGTCAAGGCTCTGTTCGGCACCGGACTGTTCTCGGACGTCCAGATCAATCAGGTCGGTTCCACGCTGGTCATCAAGGTTTCCGAATACCAGGTCGTCAACCAGGTACTGTTCCAGGGCAACAAGAAGCTCAAGGACAACGCCCTGGCGGTCGCGGTCCAACTGAAGCCGCGCGGCACCTTCTCGCAAGCAGCGCTCGATGCCGACGTCGAGGCAGTCAAGGCTGCCTACAAGCGAATCGGCCGCGACGACGCCGCTGTCACCACGCAGATCATGGACCTCGGCGACAACCGCGTGAACGTGGTCTTCAACATCAATGAAGGCGGCCGCACCCAGATCGCTTCGATCAATTTCGTCGGCAACAGCGCCTATTCGAGCCGCCGTCTGTCCGATGTCATCGCCACCAAGCGCTCGACTTTCCTGTCGTTCGTGCTGCGTGACGACGTCTATGACGAGGACAAGCTGCGCGCCGACCAGGAATTGCTGCGTCGCTTCTACTACAATCACGGCTATGCCGACTTCCAGGTTGTTTCCGCCGTCGGCGAACTCGATGACACGACAAACAAGTACACGGTGACCATCACCGTGCAGGAAGGCGACCGCTACAATTTCGGTGACGTCAGCGTCGAGAGCACGATCCCCGAAGTCGACTCGAAGTCGCTGGAGTCGGTGGTTCAGACCCATAAGGGCGACGTCTACAACGCCAAGGATGTCGAGGACTCGATCATTGCGCTGACCGAGAAGGTCGCGGGTTCCGGTTATGCCTTTGCCCAGGTGACGCCGCGTGGCGATCGCAACTTCGAGAACCACACCATTTCGGTCGTCTACACGGTCGACCAGGGCACCAAGGCCTATATCGAGCGCATCGAGATCCGCGGCAACGATCGCACGCGTGACTATGTCATCCGTCGCGAATTCGACGTCAGCGAAGGCGACGCCTTCAACCAGGTTCTCATCCAGCGCGCGAAGAAGCGGCTGGAAAACCTCAATTACTTTGACAAAGTCGACATCTCGACGGTGCCCGGCTCCGAACCTGACCAGGTTGTGCTGGTGGTCGACGTGGTCGAGAAGTCGACGGGTGAGTTCTCGATCGGTGCCGGCTATTCGACCGGTGGCGACACGGCAGGCCCATCGGTCGAAGGATCGATCACCGAGCGCAACTTCCTCGGCCGCGGCCAGTTCATCAAGCTCTCGGCTGGTGGCGGCAAGAATTCGCGTGACTACAGCCTCTCCTTCACCGAGCCCTATTTCCTCGGACGGCGCATTGCCGCCGGCTTCGACATCTTCCAGCAGACCCGGAACTACGACCACTATGATAGCGAGACGTTGGGAGCGACGGTTCGCTTCGGCCTGCCGATCACCGACAGCATCTCGACCCAGCTGGCGTATAACATCGCGCAAGAAAAATACTCGATCGCAGACAATTGCTTGGATGCAGGTGGGGTTTACGATCCCAGCAAATGCACTATCTCCACCGCGATCCTGGATGGCGTGGCTCAAAGCCCATGGATCAAGTCGTCGGTCAGTCTGGGTCTGCTCTACAACACCATCGACGACATGAAGAATCCGCATGAAGGCATCTATGCCAATGTCACCACGGAAGTGGCCGGCCTTGGTGGTGACGCGAAATTCGTCAAGGTCACCGGTCGCACCAGTGTCTACCAGACCCTTTCGGAGCAACTGGATCTGGTGGGGCTTGTCTCAGGCGGTGCCGGCTATGTCTATGGCTACGGCGATGGCAATTTGCGCGTCTTCGATCATTTCCAGAGCAGCGACCGCATGATCCGCGGCTTTGCCTATGGCGGTATCGGCCCGGTGGCCCTGGGTACCAGCGGCGACCATCTCGGCGGCACCACCTATTTCAATGCCTCGGCCGAAGCCCAGTTTCCGCTGCCTGTGATCCCGGAAAGCTTCGGCCTGCGCGGCGCAGTCTTTGCTGATGCGGCGACGCTCTATGACAACAAGGTTACCGGTGTCGACCCAGCGTCAACCGGCATGAAGCTGCGCGCTTCGGTCGGTGTCGGTCTGATGTGGGCGTCGCCCTTTGGCCCGATCCGCATCGACTACGCGATCCCGGTCAAGAAGCAAGCGACCGACGACGTGCAGGAATTCAACTTCGGCATATCGACCCGCTTCTGATTCGCGGGTAACGATGCTTCCGGGCCGTTGGGGCCCGGAAGAGAGTGATCCGACCTAGCTGGATATTGCTTTTGGAATGACCGATCCGGTGTTCTTCGCGCCCTCACGCCGATATACGGCTGGCGAAGTCGCGAATCTGACCGGCGCTATGCTGGTCGATTCCGGCCAATCTCAAATATCGATCTCGGCCTTGGCACCGGCTAACGAGGGCGGCGAGGATGCGCTCGTCTTCGTCGACGGCAAGCGCAACTTTGCGCTGATGCAGTCCCTGAAGGCTGCGGCGGTTCTCTGTCCCGCCGAATTTGCCGTCAAGGCGCCGGCGGGCGTTGCGGTTCTGGTCCATCCGCGTCCGCAACAGGCTTTCGCAATGGTCGGACGCCTGCTTTTCCCGGCGGCTGCCACGCCGGGGCCGATGACCAGCGAAACCGGTGTCTCGGCGCATGCCCATGTCGACCCGACGGCACATGTCGAGGCCGGTGCGATCATCGAGGCCGGTGCCGTCATCGGACCTCGCGCTTCCATCGGCAGCGGAACCGTCGTTGCTCCCCATGCGGTGATCGGTCCTTCCTGCCAGATCGGCCGCGACGGCTATATCGGCCCGGGCACCAGCATCCAGTATGCGCTGATCGGCAACCGCGTCATCATCCATGGCGGCGCCCGCGTCGGACAGGATGGCTTTGGTTTCGTGGGTGGCGCCAAGGGGCCGGAGCGTGTCCCGCAGATCGGCCGTGTCATCATCCAGGACGATGTTGAGATCGGCTCGAACACAACGGTCGATCGCGGCGCCATGTCCGACACCATCATCGGCCAGGGCACCAAGATCGACAATCTGGTGCAGATCGCCCATAACGTTCGCATCGGCCGCAATTGCATTATAGCCGGGCTTTCGGGTATTTCCGGTTCCGTAACTGTAGGCGACAACGTCACTATGGGTGGCGGTGTCGGTCTTGCGGATCATTTGACCATAGGGGCAGGGGCCAAGCTTGCTGCGAGAAGTGGATTTATGAGCAACGTGCCTGCCGGCGAGATCTGGGGGGGCTATCCGGCCCAGCCGATGGCGGAAGCCATGCGCGAGATTGCCATGCTGCGCAAGCTGGCTAGGACGCGCAAGCAGGGCGACGGGGGGAATGGCTGAGATGACGGCGGCGACTACGCTGGAGGCGGTCGACATATTGGGGCTGATGAAGCTGCTGCCGCATCGCTATCCCTTTCTGATGATCGATCGCATAATCGACATCGATGGCGATGACTCCGCCGTCGGCATCAAGAACGTCACCATAAACGAGCCGCATTTCCAAGGTCATTTCCCGGACCAACCGGTGATGCCGGGTGTGCTGATCGTCGAGGCAATGGCGCAAACTGCCGGCGCCATCTGCATCCGCAGCCTCGCCGCCGAAAAACCATCCCTGGTCTATTTCCTGACCATCGACAATGCCAAATTCCGCAAGCCGGTCGTCCCCGGCGACCAGTTGAAAATCTATGTCAAGAAAATCAAGAAACGTGGCAATCTGCTCAAATTCGCCTGCGAAGCTCTCGTCGACGGCGCCAAGGCCGCTGAAGCCGAGATTTCGGCGATGATGGTCACCAGCGGCTGACGATCGAATGCTCATGAAAATCCAGACATCCATCCATCCCTCGTCGGTCATCGAGGAAGGCGCTCAAATCGGCGAAGGCGCCCGCATCGGGCCTTTCTGTCACATCAGTGCCGACGCCGTGATCGGTGATCGCGTTGAACTGGTCAGCCACGTCTCGGTGATGGGCGCGACCACCATCGGCGCCTCGACCAAGGTCTATCCGATGGCGGTGCTGGGCGGACCGCCGCAGAACACCAAGCACAAGGGCGGCCGCACCACCCTGATTGTCGGCGAGAACTGCACGATCCGCGAAGGCGTCACCATGCATCTCGGCACCGACTCCAGCCGTGGCGAGACGGCGGTCGGAAACAACGGCAATTTCCTTGCCTATGCCCACATTGCCCATGATTGCGTCGTCGGCAACAACGCCACCTTCGCCAATGGTGCGACGCTGGGCGGCCATTGCGAGGTGGGCGACAATGTCTATATCGGTGGCCTTACCGCCGTGCACCAGTTTGTCCGCATCGGCGACAACGCCTTTCTCGGCGGTTGCTCGGCAATCGTCGGCGACGTCATTCCCTACGCCATCGCCGTTGGCAATCGCGCCAGCCTGCGCGGCCTCAACATCATTGGCCTGAAGCGCGCCGGCCTGGCGCGCTCGGAAATCCATGTGCTGCGCAAGGCTTACCGGACGATCTTCGATCGCTCCCGTACCGTCGGCGAGAACATCGAATTCGCCAAGGCCGAGTTCGCCGCGTCGCCGACCGCCATGAAAATCATCGATTTCATCGCCAGTCGCGGCAAGCGGCACTACGCCGTCCCGTCGCTCAAGGGTGGCGACGGCGATACCGATGACGAAGACTGAGGTCAGCGGAACGAAGCTAGATCTCGCGCCAGGCTCCAGGGTCGGCATTATTGCCGGCGGCGGTAGCCTGCCGGTCGAAGTGGCCGTCGGCCTGGCGGAGCGGGGATATCCGCCTGTCATCATCCTGATGGAAGGCGAAGTCGACCGTATACCGGACCTCGCGAAGTACGAGCAGGAAACCCTTGCGCTGGAAGACATCGGCTCCCTTGTGCCGTTGCTGAAGCGACGCCGAATTACCCATCTGGTGCTCGCAGGAGAGATCAGGCGTCGGCCAAGGCTGACCAGTCTGCGACCAAGTCTCAGCCTGATCGCCGTGATTCCCGTGGTAATCAGGGCACTGGCCCGCGGTGACGACGGCCTGTTGAAGGTTGTGGCGCGAGGTCTGCAAGCGCGAGGCATCAAGCTTGTCGGCGCTCACGAGGTCGTCCCCGAATTGGCCGCGGCCGAGGGCTCGCTGACCAAGGCAGAGCCGCGAAAATCCGACTGGCGCGACATCGAGGCTGCCCGCGCGGCGGCAAAAGCCATCGGCGCCCTGGACATCGGCCAGGCCGCCGTCGCGATCGGTGGCCGGGTGATTGCCCTGGAAGGCATCGAGGGAACCAACGGGCTGCTTGAGCGAACGGCGCAATTGCGCGGTCATGGCAGGCTCGCCGGCAAGACCCGCGGTGTCCTAGTCAAATGCGCCAAGCCCGGTCAGGAACTGCGTGCCGACTTGCCATCCATCGGCCTGCAGACCGTCGCCGCAGCGCATGCCGCCGGGCTTGCCGGCATCGCCGTCGAGGCCGGGCGCTCGCTGGTTCTGGAAGGCCCCGCCACCATTGCCAGCGCCAATGCGCTGGGCCTGTTCATTGTCGGTTTGCCTGCGGCGGAGCTGGCGCATGGCCATTGAGAAACCGCTGAAGATCGCCATCGTCGCCGGAGAAGAATCCGGCGATTTGCTCGGCGCCGACATCGTACAGGGGCTCAGGCGCGCGACCGGCCGCGAAGTCCAACTGGTCGGCATTGGCGGCCGCCATTTGCAGGCTCTAGGGCTTAACTCCCTCTTCGACGGCAGTGAAATCGCGCTGATGGGGTTCAGCGCCATCCTGCGTGATCTGCCACGGCTGATCCGGCGGATCGGCCAGACGGCAAATGCCATCGCGGCTCAAAAACCCGACTGTCTCATCACCATCGACAGCCCGGATTTCTCGCTGCGTGTGGCCAAGAAGGTGCGCGCCGCCAATCCGGCGATCCCGATCGTCCACTATGTCTGCCCGAGCGTCTGGGCGTGGCGGCCGGGCAGGGCGGTGGCGATGAAGCCCTATGTCGACCACATCCTATGCATCCTGCCATTCGAGGTGAAGGCGCTCTCCCGCCTTGGCGGCCCGCCCGGCACCTATGTCGGGCATCGCCTCACCCATGATGCGGGCCTGGCAGGTGCTGCCAGGGCGCAAGGCCTGCCGCGCGACCTGTCCAATGACCGGGTGAAGACGCTGCTCGTGCTGCCCGGTTCGCGCCGTGGCGAAGTGCGCCGGCTGATCGAACCATTTGGCAAGACAGTGTCGGCACTGCGCGCGCGGGGGCATCGCTTGCGCCTGCTGTTGCCAACGGTGCCGCATGTCGCCGACCTGGTCAGGGCCTCGGTGGCGCGCTGGGACGAGACGCCGGAGATCATCCTCGACCCCGAACGCAAATGGCAGGCTTTCGGCAAGGCCGATGCGGCGCTGATCGCTTCGGGAACGGTGTCGCTGGAGCTGGCACTGTCCGGCGTTCCGATGGTGTCCTGCTACAAGCTCGACCCCATCGCGCGTCTGATCGCGCAGCATGTGATTGCCGTCTGGTCGGCGCTGTTGCCCAATTTGATCGCGGACCGCGCGCTGATTTCAGAGTTCTACGACCAGTATGTCAGGCCCGACAATTTGGCCCACCAGCTGGAAGCCCTTTTCGGCGAGACTGGCATGCGGGCCTGGCAAAAGGACGGATTCGCCGAAATCGCACGGCGCATGACGACCGACAAGCCGTCTGGCGACATCGCCGCCGACGTCGTGCTCCGCCACATCAAACCCGGCCACCACAAATAAAAAGCGCCCTTGCGGGCGCCTTTTGATGGTTCGGGTCCAGCGCTGCTCAGCGCTTGGCGATCGGCACGTAGTCGCGTTCCGGCGCACCCGTATAGAGCTGGCGCGGACGGCCGATCTTCTGGTGCGGATCCTCGATCATTTCCTTCCACTGCGCGATCCAGCCGACGGTGCGGGCGACCGCGAACAGCACTGTGAACATGGTGGTGGGGAAGCCCAGCGCCTTCAAGGTGATGCCCGAGTAGAAGTCGACGTTCGGATAGAGCTTCTTCTCGATGAAATAGGAATCGGTCAGCGCGATCTTTTCCAGCTCCATGGCGATATCGAGCAGCGGATCGTCCTTGATGCCAAGTTCGCCCAGCACCTCATGCGCGGTCTTCTGCATGATCTTGGCGCGCGGATCATAGTTCTTGTAAACGCGGTGGCCAAAGCCCATCAGCCGGAACGGGTCGTTCTTGTCCTTGGCACGGGCGATGAATTCCGGGATGTGGTCGACATGGCCGATTTCGCCCAGCATGTTCAGCGCCGCCTCATTGGCGCCGCCATGCGCGGGACCCCACAGGCAAGCGATGCCGGCGGCAATGCAAGCGAACGGATTGGCGCCCGACGAGCCGGCGAGGCGCACGGTCGAGGTCGAGGCGTTCTGCTCGTGATCGGCGTGCAGGATGAAGATACGCTCCATCGCGCGCGCCAGCACCGGGTTGATCTTGTATTCCTCGCACGGCACCGCAAAGCACATATGCAGGAAGTTGGCGGCGAAGTTCAGCTCGTTCTTCGGGTAAATGAAGGGCTGGCCGATATGGTATTTGTAGGCCATCGCCGCAATCGTCGGCATCTTGGCGATCAGCCGCATCGAGGCGACCATGCGCTGGTACGGGTCCGAGATGTCGGTGGAGTCGTGATAGAAGGCCGACAGCGCACCGACCACGCCGCACATCACCGCCATCGGGTGCGCGTCGCGGCGGAAGCCGGTGAAAAAGCGCGACATCTGCTCATGCACCATGGTGTGGCGCGTCACCCGGTAGTCGAAGTCGTCCTTCTGCGCCTTGGTCGGCAGTTCGCCGTAGAGCAGGAGATAGCAGACCTCGAGGAAGTCGCCATGTTCGGCCAGCTGGTCGATCGGGTAGCCGCGATGCAGCAGGATGCCGGCGTCGCCGTCGATGAAGGTGATTTCCGACTCGCAGCTTGCCGTCGAGGTGAAGCCGGGGTCATAGGTGAAGGCGCCGGTGGTGCTGTACAGCGAGCCGATGTCGATCACATCTGGCCCGACGGAGCCGCTTCGCACCTTGAATTCGTGCGTTTTGCCGCCGAGTTCCAGCGTTGCCGTCGACGTGTGCGGTTTGCCGCCAAATTCCAGTTTTGTCGCAGCTTCGGTCATTGCAAGCTCCTTTTGTTTCGTCATGCCGGCAAAGGCAAATATCTGCAACGCAACACGTCGAAGGCATCGGACTGCGCGCTGGCGCCCGCAGGGGGATTTCCGTGCCAGATTGGGCCAAGACCTAATGTTGCACTGCGAAACGTACCTTTCAATGCCAATCTTCTTGGGCCAGATCTCTCCTAATCGATTTGATCGGCGATGCGCGCCAGGCTTTCCTCGCGGCCAAGCACGGCAAGCACGTCGAAAACGCCGGGCGACGTGCTCTTGCCGGTCAGGGCTGCCCGCAGCGGCTGGGCCACGGCGCCGAGCTTGTGGCCACCGGCCAGCGCGTAGTCGCGGATAGCGGCTTCCGCATGGGCGGCCGTCCAGTCGCCTGAAACCGCCTGCAGCGCTGCGTGAGCGCCGCGCAGGACCGCGCGCGCTTCGGCATTGAGCACCAGCGATGCCTTCTCGTCGACCGGCAACGGCCGCTCGACGAACAGGAAAGCGGCGCCGTCGAGCAGCTCAACCAGCGTCTTGGCACGCTCCTTCAGGCCGGGCAGGGCGGCAAGCAACTGCGTCTTGCGCTTGTCGTCGAGACGCGCAGCCAGCGCCGGCCCGCCTTCGAGATAGGGCAGAGTGGCGATGAAGATGTCGAAGAGCGCCTTGTCGTCCATCTTGCGCATATGCGCGCCGTTGATCGACTCGAGCTTGGCGAAGTCGAAACGGGCCGCACCCTTGTTGACGTCGCCAATGTCGAACCAGGCAACCATATCCTTGATCGACATGATCTCGTCGTCGCCATGGCTCCAGCCGAGCCGCGCCAGGTAATTGAGCAATGCCTCGGGCAGGTAGCCCATGGCGCGATAGGCCTCGACGCCGAGCGCGCCGTGTCGCTTCGACAGTTTGGCGCCATCGGCACCATGGATCAGCGGGATGTGCGACATCGACGGCACGTCCCAGCCCATGGCGTTGTAGATCACCGTCTGGCGGGCGGCGTTGGTCAGGTGATCGTCGCCACGGATGATGTGGGTGACGCCCATGTCGTGATCGTCGACGACGACGGCATGCATATAGGTCGGGTTGCCGTCCGAGCGCAGGATGATGAAGTCGTCGAGATCCTTGTTGGGAAAGCGCACCTCGCCCTGCACGCGGTCGTGCACCACGGTCTCGCCCTCGGTCGGCGCCTTGATGCGGATGGCGCCCTTGACGCCCACAGGCGCCGCGGAGGGGTCGCGATCGCGCCACTGGCCGTTGTAGCGCGGCGGCAGGCCCTTGGCTCTAGCTGCCTCGCGCATCGCCTCCAGCTCGGCCGGCGTCTCGTAGCTGTAATAGGCCTTGCCCATGCGCACCAGCTCCTCGGCCACCTCGCGGTGGCGCGGCGCGCGCTCGAACTGCGATATGGCCTCGCCGTCCCAGGAAAGCCCGAGCCAGGTCAGCCCATCCAGAATGGCCTGGGTAGCCGCCTCGTTGAAGCGCTCGCGATCGGTGTCCTCGATGCGCAGCACCATCGTGCCGCCGGTGTGCTTGGCGTAGAGCCAATTGAACAGCGCCGTGCGCGCGCCACCGATGTGCAGGTAGCCGGTGGGCGAGGGGGCAAAACGGGTGACGACCTTGTCGGACATGGAACTCTCGGGGAACGTGGGAAGCGGGTGTGGTTTCGCGGACTTTCGCGCGTTGCGCGTTCATGTAGCATAGGAGGTCTAGGGCGCAAGGGGCAGACCCGATGGCAGGACGTGGCCGGGGCGCGGACGACAGCGAGGACGCGACCGCAAGCGTCAGCGAACGATCGCTGTTTGCCGATGGTCCCTATGCCGAGCCGCTGCCCGTCTCGCTGCCTGAGCTGCGACCCAGCATCCTGCCCGTGCCGCCGGATCAAGCCACGCCGATACCGGTCGCTACGCCCGGATCGGTCACCCGTCTGCGCAAACTCGTCCGCCGTTCGTCATGGCCGGCAATCCGCCGCAGCGTCGCTTCGGCCGCCGGCACGGAACTCGACCGCGGCGTTGCCTTCCTGCTGGTGCCGGTTTTCCTGGCCGCAGGCGTGACCTTCTACTTCTCGTTGGCCAATGAGCCGGGGTTTGCGCAGCCCATTGCCGTCGTGGTGCTGATGGCATTGTGTGCCGTTGTCTCACGGTCGTGGCCGAGGACGCATCTGTGTTTCATCGTGGTGATGCTGTGCGCGCTCGGCGTGCTTGCCGCCAAGGTCGAAACCTGGCGCGCGGGAACGCAGATGCTCGGTTCGGAAATCCAGACGCAACTGACCGGACGTGTCATTGGCCTCGATGAGATGTCGAATGGCCGCGTCAGGCTGACCATCGACGTGATCTCCACCGCCCGGCCAAAGCTGCGCTATGCGCCCGAGCGCGTCAGGCTTTCGGCACGGGAAATTCCCGCCGGGATGACCGCCGGCACGATAGCGACCGGCTATGTCCGGCTGTTGCCGCCAACCGGTCCTGTGCGGCCCGAAAGCTATGATTTCTCCTTTGACAGTTATTTCACCGGCATCGGCGCCAGCGGCTTCTTTCTCGGCAATCCGAAAATCGTAGCCTCCGGAGGCCCACCGCCGCTGAGCGCGCGCCTGTCTTCCTCCATCGAAAACGCGCGCGAGAGCATTGCAGACCACATTCGCGGCCAAATCGGCGGCGCCGAAGGCGAGATTGCCGCGGCATTGATTGTCGGCGTGCGCGCCGGCATCCCGGAAGAGATCAACGAGGCGATGCGGCGCACCGGCATTTACCACATCATCTCCATTTCCGGTCTGCACATGGCGCTGGTCGCGGGCACCATCATGGCGCTGCTGCGCGGCGCCTTTGCCCTGTTCCCGGATTTTTCCTCGCGCCGGCCGGTGAAGAAATATGCCGCGGCGGCGGCACTGTTTTCGATCGCGGCCTACCTCGTCTTTTCCGGCATCGTGGTCGCGGCCGAGCGCAGCTTCATCATGCTGGCGGTGATGCTGATCGCCGTGCTGTTCGACAGGGCGGCACTCACCATGCGCAATCTGGCGATCTCGGCCATCGCCGTCATCCTGGTGTCGCCGCACGAAGTGGTCGGCCCGAGTTTCCAGATGTCGTTTGCCGCCACCGCGGCCCTGGTCGGCGCCTATGCAGGCTGGTCCGACTACCGCGCGGGTAAGGCGACGTCGCCACCGCCGCGCCGCTCACCGCTTGCCTTCCTCAGCCGGAAATTCCTGTTGGCGACGGGCGGTCTGGCCATGACCTCGATTATCGCCGGCAGCGCCACAGCGCTGTTCGCCATCTGGCATTTCCAGCGTGTGTCGCCGCTCAGCCTGTTTGCCAATCTGGCCATCATGCCGATCGTCTCGCTGGTTGTCATGCCTTTCGCGGTTCTTAGTGCGTTGGCGATGCCGTTCGGCGCCGACGGGCCGTTCCTCTATGTCATGGGCAAGGGGCTGACAGCGATGATTGCCTTGTCGGCATGGATCTCGGAGCGCTCGCCGGTCGATGCGGTCGGGTTGATTTCGCTCAAGTCGGTGTTGTTGACAACCATCGCGCTGATCATCGCCACCATGGCAACGACATGGCTCAGGCTGGCTGCACTTCCTTTCGCGATCGCCGGACTGTTGACGATTTCCGACACACGCACGCCCGATGTGCTGATCTCGGAAGACGCCCGTCTGGTCGCGCTGCCGATCGGCGGCGGTGAGCTGGCCCTCAACCGGGCGCGTTCGAACGAATTCACGACCGACAATTGGAAGCGCGCCCTAAAATCCGAAACCATCGTCGAGCCCGAGACATTCGACGACAGCGGCGAGCAATTCGACATCGCCGACCCGGCTGAGCTGCCGCCGGGGTCGCCCTTCTATTGCAAGGCCGGGCTGTGCCTTGCACGGCATCCGTCCGGCGCCATCGTCGCCTATGTCGAAGACCGCAAGGAGGCGTGGAAAGCCTGTTCCTTTGCGACCCTGATCATCATCGACGACGCGACCGCCTACGACCCTTGCCGCAATCCGCTGGTCCTTGTCGTCAACAAGCGGCAGCTTGCCCGTCTGGGCAGCGCCGCAATCTTCTTCGACCCGCAATCGGCAACCAGGCCGCCGGAGATCGACTTTGCCGTCGACAAGCCATACCGCCTCTGGCATGTCCAACGAAAGTTCTCGCGCGAGGCGAGGGGCATGTCGCCCTACAAGAAGCCCGACAGATCAGCCGCCGAGCCGGCTCAGTAGCGCCGTATCAGCCCGACCAGCTTGCCTTGCACCTTGACCCGGTCCGGACCGAAAATGCGTGTTTCATAGGCCGGGTTGGCGGCTTCGAGGGCGATCGAGGCGCCCTTGCGGCGGAACCGCTTCAGTGTCGCTTCCTCGTCATCGACCAGCGCCACGATGATCTCGCCCGGGCTGGCGGTATTGGCATTGCGGATGATGACCGTGTCGCCGTCGAAAATGCCAGCCTCAATCATCGAATCGCCCTTGACCTCCAGCGCGTAGTGCTCGCCGCCCATGATCATGTCCGGCGGCACCGAGATCGAATGCGTCTGGTGCTGGATGGCGTCGATCGGCACACCGGCGGCGATGCGTCCCATCACCGGGATCGACACGGCGGCGACCACGTCGTCGTCATTGCCGGCCGAGGGCATACGGGACGGTCCTGGCTTGATTTGCCGCCCGAGGCCGCCGCCCTGGCCAAGACTGCCCTGGATAACGCTCGGCGAAAATTTACGGGCCGCATTGAGACCGGGCGCGATCGAGTCCGGCAAGCGCAGCACTTCCAGGGCGCGAGCGCGATTGGGTAGCCGACGAATGAAGCCGCGTTCTTCCAGCGCCGTGATCAGCCGGTGGATGCCGGATTTGGATGCGAGGTCGAGCGCTTCCTTCATCTCGTCGAATGAGGGCGGAATGCCGCTCTCCTTCAGCCGCTCATGGATGAACATCAGAAGTTCATGTTGCTTGCGCGTCAGCATGGCGGGCCCCCAGGGATTTCGAACCAGAATCGGAAAAACAAACCCAGAACAAACACTATCTGTTCCAGTTGTGTTCCGCAACCGTTTAAAGTTTAATGAATGTGTTAGGGCTCTGGAAATGATACCGCTGCGCCAGCGGCGCAGCCCCGCTTTCACCGGATCGCGCCTCATCGCCTTGATTCTGCTTTCGTTTGCCGCCTCTGGGTTACAACAAGGCGGCATTGGAATCGGCCGTCAGCCGGCAAAGAGGACACGGAACTGAAGCCATATCGACGGGGCGGTTTGGTTAGTGAACCGTGAACGAAACGAAGTCAAAACGCCAACCTTGGGTTGGCTTGGCTCCTGGTTTTCCACGTCTGGTCGGACAGCTTGTCATCGGTGGAACCTTGCCGCGCGATGCCAGGTGGTGGAAAAGCGCTCGTGACCGATGGATGCCGTCGTTCCAGCGTTGCGTCGAATCTTGGGGGAGCAGACAGACCATGACAGGAATTCCCGATCTCGTGGCCATCGAGGCGATGGATGCCGCGGATCCGTTGCGCGCCATGCGCGACCGCTTTGTGCTGCCGCAAGGGGTGATCTATCTCGACGGCAATTCTCTGGGGGCTGCCTCGCATGCCGCTTTCGATGAATTGCGCAAGGCAGCGACCGAGGAATGGGCGAACGACCTGATCCGCGCCTGGAACACGGCCGGCTGGTTCGATATGCCGCTCGAACTCGGCGACCAGCTCGGGCGCCTGATCGGCGCCTCGGCCGGCCAGACGGTGGTCTGCGACACGACCTCGGTCAACATCTACAAGCTTTTGCATGCCGCGATGGCGATGCGGCCGGAGCGGCCGGTCATCGTCGCCGAGGGCGACAGTTTTCCGACCGACCTCTACATGGCTGAAGGCGTGCTCTCGACAAGAAAAAACACTCAGCTACGCCTCTCGGGTTTCGACGCGCCTGATATCGAAGAGCTGATCGACGAACGCACCGCCGTGGTTCTGGTCAACCACGTCAACTACAAGTCCGGCGAGCTGCGCGACATGGCGGCGCTAACGCGCAAGGCCCAGGACGCCGGGGCGCTGATCGTCTGGGATCTTTGCCACACCGCCGGCGCGATGCCGGTCGAGCTCGACAAGGCAAACGCCGACTTCGCTGTCGGCTGTACCTACAAATATCTGAATGGCGGCCCGGGCGCCCCTGCCTTCATCTATGCGGCCGAGCGCCATCTTGCCGACATCCAGCAGCCGCTCACCGGCTGGTGGGGCCATGCCCGCCCCTTCGCCTTCGAGCCCGGTTATGCCGCGGGCATCGGCATCCGCCGGTTTTTGTGCGGCACGCAGCCGGTGCTGTCGATGCGCACGCTGAAGGGCGCGCTCGACATCTGGAACGATGTCGACATGACGGCAGTGCGAAGCAAGAGCATCGCGCTGGCCGACCTGTTCATCGAACTCGTCGAGGCCAAGTGCGGCGCTTACGGGCTGACGCTCGAAAGCACCCGCGACGGCGCCAAACGCGGCAGCCAGATTTCATTCATGCACGAACATGGCTACCAGATCATGCGGGCGCTGATCGAGTGTGGTGTGATCGGCGATTTCCGCGCGCCGTCGACCATGCGCTTCGGCTTCACGCCGCTCTATGTCGGCTACGCCGATGTCTGGCACGCGGTCGAAGTGCTCGAAGACATCTTGCGCAGCGGCGCCTGGAAGGATGCGCGCTTCGCCGTCAAGACAGCCGTCACTTGATCGGAAGCGCCGGTCTCGTCAAACGGTTTTCGGCGCGCGCAGCCGAAAACGCTGGATCTTGCCGGTCTGCGTCTTGGGCAGCGCGTCGACGAACTTGACCGACCGCGGGTATTTGTAGGGAGCGATTGTCGCCTTGACGTGGTCCTGCAGGCGTTTGACGGTTTCCTGGTTTGCCGCGACGCCTTGCACCAGCACGATATGGGCTTCGACGATCTGGCCGCGTTCGCTGTCCTCGGCGCCGATCACCGCGCATTCGGCGACGTCGGCATGCGAAAGCAGCGCCGCCTCGACCTCCGGCCCGGCAATGTTGTAGCCGGCGCTGACGATCATGTCGTCAGAGCGGGCGGCAAAGTGGAAGAAGCCGTCTTCGTCCTGCAGAAAAGTGTCGCCGGTGAGGTTCCAGCCGTCGCGGACATACTCCTTCTGCCTGACATCGGCCATGTAGCGGCAGCCTGTTGGGCCGCGCACCGCGAGCCTGCCCGTCGTGCCGCGCGGCACCTCGCGCATCTGGTCGTCGACGATGCGCGCTTCGTAGCCGCCCACCGGTTTGCCGGTCGACGCCGGCTTCATGTCATCAAAACGGTTGGAGATAAAAATGTGCAGCATTTCGGTGGCGCCGATGCCGTCGAGGATCGGCTTGCCAGTCTTTTTCGTCCATTCCTCGAAGACCGGCGCCGGCAATGTTTCGCCGGCCGAAACGGCAACGCGCAGCGATGACAGGTCGGCGCCTTCGTCCATCGCCTTCAGCATCGCCCGATAGGCGGTCGGCGCGGTGAACGAGATGGTCGCCCTGTAGGTCTCGATAATGTTGACCATGTTGGGCGGCGTCGCCTGTTCCAGCAAGGTCGCCGCGGCACCGAAGCGCAGTGGGAAGATGGCAAGACCACCGAGACCGAAGGTGAAGGCGAGCGGTGGTGAGCCGACAAAGATGTCGTCCGGCGTCACCTGGAGGATTTCGCGCGCATAGGCGTCGGCGATGATCAGCAGGTCGCGGTGAAAATGCATCGTCGCCTTCGGCATGCCGGTGGTGCCGGAAGTGAAGCCGAGCAGGGCGACGTCGTCGCGGCCGGTTTTCACCGCCGAAAAAACGACCGGCTTGTCGAGCGCCGCGCGATCGAGTTCGGCGTCATGATTGGCGGTGCCGTCGAAGCCCACGACCTGTTTGAGGAACTGGCTGTCGTTGGCGCAAGCCGCCATCTCGTCCATCAGCCTGACATCGCACAGCGCCAGCGTGATTTCCGCCTTGTCGACGATCTTGGCCAGTTCGCCGGCGCGCAGCATCGGCATGGTGTTGACGACGACCGCGCCCGCCTTGGTGGCGGCCAACCAGCAGGCGACCATTGCCGGATTGTTGGCCGAGCGGATCAACACGCGGTTGCCAGGTCTGACGCCGAAATTCTCGACCAGCGCATGCGCCAGCCGGTTCGTCCAGTCGGACAGTTCCTTGTAGGTGCGGCGGCGGCCATTGCCGATCAGCGCCGTATGGTCGCCAAAGCCTTTTTCGACCAGCCTGTCGGTCAGTTCGACCCCGGCATTGAGAAAATCGGGATAGGCAAAGCCGTCGAGCAGGAAGTCAGGCCATTGGTCCTGCGGCGGAAGATTGTCGCGCGTGAAGGTGTCGGTATGGGCTGTCGGTCCAAGCATTTCGCGGCTCTGTCCCCACCTGCTTTGTGACCATGGCATGCGTTGCCTGGACAGGTGACAACATCGCATCTGGCGAAAATTGTTTCAAGCCTAAAGGTTTTCGCCTCGAAGCATTGACGGTACCGCCCGCCATGCTCATTGCTACGCTGCAAAAGCCACATCGCCAGCGGGAGGGCGCCGGGTGCTCGAACATCACATTGCCGACTGGGACAACGCCTATGCCAACGGCGTCAACATCGCCTGCAGCGATCGATGGCCGGCGGCGTGGGATGAGCCAGCCCAGGCTGTTCGCGATGCTCTGTCGGCCAAGGGCAGGGCACAGCTCGACATTGTCTATGGCGCTTACCCACGCAACCGGCTCGATCTTTTCTTGCCGGCCGCCAAGGCCAAGGGGCTCGTTGTGTTCATCCATGGCGGCTACTGGATGGAGTCCGACAAGAGCACCTGGTCGCATCTTGCCGCTGGCGCTGTTGGTCATGGCTATGCCGTGGCGATGCCATCCTACACGCTCTGTCCTGATATACGCATCGCCGGCATCGTCAGGGAAATCGGGGTGGCGATTGGCAAAGCGGCGGCGATGGTCGACGGGCCGCTGATGTTGACCGGGCATTCCGCCGGTGGACATCTGGCCAGCCGCATGGCGACGACAACCACGCCTCTGGCGGCCGATGTCGCGCGGCGCATCCGCCATGTCGTGTCGATCTCGGGCGTGCACGATCTGCGGCCGATCATGCGCACCGGCATGAACGAGACGCTGGCAATCGATGAGGCCGAGGCGCTGACGGAAAGCCCGGCGCTGCTGCGCCCGATGGACAAGGCCCGCGTGACCTGTTGGGTCGGCGGCGGCGAGCGCGCCGAGTTCCTGCGCCAGAGCGCGCTGCTGGCCAACATCTGGACAGGCCTCGGCGCCACGACCAACTCGGTGGTCGAGCCGGACCGGCATCATTTCGACGTCATCGACGGTTTGACCGATCCCGACCATCCACTGACCAGGACCCTGATCGGCGAGTAGAGAACGTTCAGCGCAGCATCAGCACGCTGCAGGCGGCGCCCATAGCCGCGGCGGGGGCGAACGGTTCGCGCACGATCAGCCCGTTGGCGTCCGCCAGCATTCGCAGCATCGAGGAATCCTGGATGCCGAACGGCGTCGCCACCAGCGCACCGGCATCTTCCCTCATGACGGCCCGCACATAGTCCTGCCTGAGATCGTTGGCCGGCATCGCCGCGCCAAGTTTTGCCTGGCGCATGTCCTGCCGGTGGCTGCGGCCGCCGAGCCGCGCCAAAAGCGGCTTCAGGAACAGCTGCGAGCAGACTAGGCTCGCCACCGGATTGCCGGGCAGGCCGATGCACCTGATATCCCCCAGCCGCCCTGACATCAGTGGCTTGCCCGGGCGCATGGCGATCTTCCAGAAATCCAGCGACATGCCTTCGCCGGTCAGCACGTCATGGACTAGGTCGTGGTCGCCGACCGAGGCGCCGCCCAGCGTGACGATGACGTCCGCGCCGGCCGCGACCGCCTTTTTCACCAGCGCCGCGATGGCTTCCTTACGGTCAGCCGCAATGCCGAGATCGAGCGCGCGGGCGCCAACCGACTGGGCGGCGGCGGCGACACCGTAGGCGTTGGACGAGATGATCTGGTCAGGGCCGAGTTCGCTGCCTGGCGGCAAGAGTTCGTCGCCGGTGGCGATGATGGCAACCAGCGGCCGCTTGACCACGCTGACGCGTGGATGGTTGGCCGATGCCGCCAGCGAGAGCGCCGCGGGATCGAGCAGGCGGCCTTTTTCCAGCAGTATGTCGCCCTTGGAAAAATCGAGGCCGAGCCGGCGGATGTTGCGCTCCGCCGCTGTCGGCTCGGTCACCTCGATGCTGTCGTCACCGAGATCCCGGACATTTTCCTGGATGACGATGGTGTCGGCGCCTTCAGGCAACGGCGCGCCGGTGAAGATGCGCACTGCTTGCTTCGGCCCGACAATGCCGTCAAAGCCGCGTCCGGCCGGCGCCACGCCGATCACCGAAAGCCGCGCCGGGACGGAACCGACATCCACAGCCCGCGCGGCATAGCCATCCATGGCGGAAGCGTTGAAGGGGGGCTGGGTGCGCAGTGCGACGACCGGCTCCGCCAGCACCCGGTCGGCGGCGTCCAGCAGCGCGACGCTTTCACTGCCTGAGGGCTGAGCACCTTCCAGCAGGCGCTCCAGCGCCTCTGCAACCGGAACCAGTGCCATTATTGACCCGCCTTGTAGTCGCCGGACTTGCCGCCGGTCTTTTCAACCAGCCTGATGCCGGAGATCACCATGGCGCGGTCGACCGCCTTGGCCATGTCATAGATGGTCAGGCACGCGACCGAGGCGGCAGTCAGCGCTTCCATCTCGACACCGGTCTTGCCGGTGACGCGGGCGAGTGCCGTGACCCTGAGGCCGGGCAGCGCTGCATCGGGCTCGATATCGACGGAGACCTTGGTCAACAGCAGCGGATGGCAAAGCGGGATCAGCTCATGCGCCTTCTTCGCCGCCATGATGCCGGCGATGCGCGCTGTGCCGAGCACATCGCCCTTCTTGGCGTTTCCCGCCAGGATCATCTTCAGCGTTTCGGGCTGCATCGAAACAAAGCCTTCGGCGATCGCCGTACGCGTCGTCTCCGCCTTGTCACCGACATCGACCATATTGGCTTCGCCCTGCGCGCCAAGATGGGTGAGGGCGGCTGTCATCGTCAGATGGCCTCGGCGGGCGCCTTGCCCGTCAACAACAGGCGTGTTGCGGCCGCCACGTCCTGTTGCCGCATCAGGCTTTCGCCGACGAGGAAGGTGCTGATGCCGGTCTTTTGCATCCTGAGGCAATCGTCATGGGTGAAAATGCCGCTCTCGCTGACCAGCAGGTGGCCTCCGGGCACCATCGGTGCCAACCGTTCCGAGGTTTCAAGGCTGGTTTCGAACGTTCTCAGATTGCGGTTGTTGATGCCGATCAGCTGCGACGACAGGTTTAGCGCGCGCTCCGTTTCAGCCTCGTCATGCACTTCGACCAGCGCATCCATGCCGAGTTCGAATGCCGTCGCTTCCAGTTCGCTCGCCAAGGCATCATCGACACTGGCCATGATGATCAAGATGGCATCGGCGCCCCAGGCGCGGGCTTCGAACACCTGATAGGGATCGAACAAAAAGTCCTTGCGCAGCGCGGGCAGGGACACCGCCTGGCGGGCATTGGTGAGAAATTCCGGCGCGCCCTGGAAGGACGGCGCATCGGTCAGCACCGAAAGACAGGCGGCGCCGCCTTTCTCATAGGCTCGCGCCAGTGCCGGTGGGTCGAAGTCGGCACGGATCAGGCCCTTGGACGGGCTTGCCTTCTTGATTTCGGCAATCAGGGCGAAGCCGCCCGATCTGTGCTTGGCCTCGAGCGCTGCGAGAAAGCCGCGCGGCGCGTCGGCATCCTTTGCCCGTGCCTTGATCTCGGCAAGCGGCACCCGCTGCTTGGCCGCCGCGATCTCGTCGCGCTTGTAGGCTTCGATCTTGCGCAGGATGTCGGCCATCGCACTATCCGTTCGAAGTTTCGACCAGCCTGTCGAGCACTTGCAGCGCCCGGCCGCTGTCGATGGCTTGCGCAGCTGCCGCCATGCCGTCGGACAGCGTCGTTGCCTTGCCCGCCACCACCAGTCCGGCGCCGGCATTCATCAGCACCGTGTCGCGGTAGGCACCGGCGGCACCGCCCAGCATGTCGCGCATCGCCTTGGCGTTGTAGGCGGCGTCGCCGCCGCGCAACTCGTCCTTGGTATGGCGCTTCAGCCCGACCGCTTCAGGGGTCAGCGTGAAGTGGCGGATTTCGCCGCCGACGAGTTCAGCTACCTGCGTCTCGCCGGTGGTGGTGATTTCGTCATAGCCGTCGCCATGGACGACCCAGGCGTGGTCGGTGCCCAGTGCCTTCAATGTTTCGGCCACCGGCATGATCCATTCCGGCAGGAACACGCCGACCATCTGCCTGCTGACGCTGGCCGGGTTGGACAGCGGTCCGAGCAGGTTGAAGATGGTGCGGGTGCCGAGCTCGACGCGGGTCGGGCCGACATGCTTCATCGCCGGGTGATGTGCCGGCGCGAACATGAAGCCGACGCCAGCGTCATGGATGCAGCGGCCGATGGTTTCCGGCGGGATGTCGATCTTGACGCCGAGCGCGATCAGCACGTCGGCGGCCCCGGTCAGCGACGACAGCCCGCGATTGCCGTGCTTGGCGACCGGCACACCTGCGCCGGCGATGACGAAGGCGGATGCCGTCGAGATGTTGACCGAGTGCGAATTGTCGCCGCCAGTGCCGACGATGTCGATGGCGCCTTCGGGGGCGACGACGCGCAGCATCTTGGCGCGCATGGTGGCGACGGCGCCGGAAATCTCGCTCACCGTCTCGCCGCGCACGCGCAGCGCCATCAGGAAGCCGCCGATCTGGCCCGGTGTCGCATCGCCCGACATGATGATGTCGAAGGCTTCACGCGCTTCCTCGAAGGAGAGAGCGGCCCCGGTGGCGACCTTGGCGATGTGGGTCTTCAGCGCGCTCATCTGTTCAGGGCTTGGGCAACGGCGGCCTGATCGATGCGAACGTCGTACTGCGTCTGCAACTGCGCTACCAACTGGTCGAGCAGATCGTCGGACATGCCGGAGGTGAAGGATTTCTGCGCATCGGCCGGCACCGAGCTGGCATCGGCTCCGGCCGGCTCGAACACTTCCGCGACCTTGAACAGGATCTGTCCGTCGCCGGTGGGCGAGGGGATCAGTCCGGTCCCGCCTTCGCCGACGCCGAACATCGCGGCCGCCCCTTCTTTGCCGAAATCGACGTCGTCGGCCTCGCGCTTGACGCCGCGCTTGGTCTGCTTCTCGAGCTTGAGCTCACCGGCGATCACGTCGAGCGTGGTGCCGGCCTTGAGACGCTTTTCGAGCTCGTCGGCCTTTGCGATCAGCCGCTTGGCCGTTTCCGCTGCCGTCCAGTCGGCCACCACCTTCTGGCGAACTTCATCCAGCGTGCGGTCGCGTGCCGGCGTGATCGACTCGACCTCGTAGAAGACGAAGCCATTGTCGGTCGTGGTCAGCGCCTCATTCTCGGTCTTGGGTTCGGCAGCGAACACCGCCTTGATCAGGTCCGGAGACACCGGCAGGTCCTTGATGATCGTCCCGTCCGGCGATTGGCCGGTGCGATCGATCGCCTCGATGGTTACGTCCTTCAGCTTCAGCTTGGCGGCCGTCTCGGCCAGCGTGCTGCCGGAGGCGCGGGTGTCTTCATAATTGTCGTGCACGTCCAGCAGGATGCGGCTTGCCTCGCCCAGCGCCAGATCCTTGCGGATCTCGTCGGACACCTCGGCCAGCGGCTTCACCACTTCGGGCTTGATCTCGGTGACGCGCAGCAGCACCGGACCAAAGGCGCCCTGCACGACCGGGCTGACTTCGTTGACGGCGAGCGCGAAGGCGGCATCGGCCACCGCCTTGTCGGCGATCTTGTCCCTGGCCAGCGTGCCAAGCAGCGTATCGGCTGGCGTCTTGCCCTCGGCGGTGACGATCTTGTCGAAAGTGGCGCCGGTCTTCAGCGAATCAAGCGCTGCCTTCGCCGCATCCGGCGTCTTGAACACCAGCTGTTCGATGGTGCGCAGCTCCGGCGTCGTGTAGCGGCCCTTGTTCTTGTTGTAGTCGTCACTGACCTGTTGGTCGGTCACCGCGCTGACATCCATGATGTCTTGCGGCTCGAGCCGGACATAGGAGAATTTGCGGTATTCGGGCGCCGCATAGGTTTTCTTGTTGGCATCGAAATAGGTCTGGAGCGCGCTGTCGGCGGGTGCCTCGATCGGCTCGACCAGTTTTTTCGGCAAGGAGAGGTAATCGACGGTGCGGTCCTCGCCGCGGTAGAGCGCGACCGCCTTGAAGAAAGTGTCCGGAGCCTTGAGGCCATCCGAGACCGCCTCGACGATCTGTTGGCGCACCGCCACCTGGGCGCGATTCCTAAGATAGTCTTCCGGCCGCATGCCGACCTGTTGCAGCATATATTCGAATGTCTTGCGGTCGAACTGACCGCTGGGACCCTTGAAGGCCGGATCTTCGCGGGTGAGTTCGGCCAGCCGGTCCTTGGACAGGCCGAGCCCGAGCGTCCGCGCCTGTTCGTCGAGGACGGCGCCCGACACGAGCTGCGCCAGCACCTGGTTGTCGATGCCGAGCGCGGTTGCCTGCTCGCGCGAAATGCGCTGGCCGAACTGCTGCGACATCACGCTGATCTGGCGATCGTAGGCCAGCCGATATTCAGTGATCGAAACGGTCGTGCCGCCGGCGGTGATGACCGAATGATGGCCTGCCAGAACCCCACCCACCATCTTGGTGGTGGCGCCCCAGGCCAGAAAGCTCAACACCAGCAGGGACAGCAGTGCTTTCGCGACCCAGGTGCCCGCCGCGTTTCTCAAAATACCAAGCATGGTTACTTCCGATTTTTGCGCATTTTCGCGTGCGCCGAGTCTGAAACAAGCGCAATAGCGCCCTTCCGGCCCACTGTCGATTGCTTTGTGGCCTGATTTTGGTAGTGAGGGCGACAGCTTGATAGAGCCCAATGTCGCCCGGAGAAACAACCCAATGACGCCTGGAATTCGCCCGCTCGTTGCCGGCAACTGGAAAATGAACGGCACCAGCGCCTCGCTCAACGAGCTCAGGATGATCGGCAACGGCTTCATGAGCGGGCTCGACGCCGAGACCGAAGCGCTGGTCTGCGTGCCCGCGACCTTGCTGGCGCACGCCGCGGAAATTCTCTCGCGCACCCCGGTCAGGGCCGGCGGCGAGGATTGCCACGCCAAGGAAAGCGGCGCCTACACCGGCTGCATTTCGGCCGAGATGCTGAAGGACGCCGGCGCCAGCCACGTCATCGTCGGCCATTCCGAGCGCCGTGAGCAAAGCAACGAAGACGACGCGACGGTCCAGGCCAAGGCGTCCGCCGCCTGGCGGGCAGGCCTCATAGCCATCGTCTGCATTGGCGAGACCAAGCAGGAGCGTGAAGCGGGCGCCACGCTCGATGTGCTGTCACGCCAGGTCGCCGGCTCGGTGCCGCCGAATGCCACGCCGGCCAACACCGTCATCGCCTATGAGCCGGTGTGGGCGATCGGCACCGGGTTGACGCCGACCGCCGACGACGTCGCCGAAGCGCACGCGCATATTCGCGAAAAACTGGCGGAATTGCTCGGCACGGCCGCGGCAGCCAAGATGCGCATCCTCTATGGCGGCTCGGTCAAGCCGTCCAATGCGGTCGAACTGCTTGGCGTGAAGAATGTCGACGGCGCACTGGTTGGCGGCGCCAGCCTGAAAGCGGCGGACTTTCTTGGCATCGCCGAAGCCTATCTAAATATTGGGTAGTCTTGAGCCCGCTCGGGCGGTTGGGCAGGCCTGCGCCGGGGCCGAAATCGTTGCAAAGGGCGCATTGATTCCCATATTCCGGCCACGGGCTTGGAAATGCCATCAAAGCATTGTATTGAGCCGCCTCCAAATCACCGGCCGTAATCGCGGCCGCGCAAGGCCTTGCCAGGATAATTTATGGAAACCGTACTGATCGTCGTTCACCTCATGGTCGTCCTCGCGCTTGTCGGCGTGGTGCTGCTGCAGCGCTCCGAAGGCGGCGGCCTCGGCATTGGCGGCGGCTCCGGCTTCATGACCGCTCGCGGCGCGGCCAACGCGCTGACGCGGGCAACGGCGATCCTGGCGGCGGCTTTCTTCGTGACGTCGCTGACCTTGTCCATCGTCGCCCGCTATGGCGAAAAGCCGATCGACATCCTCGATCGCGTCCCCGGCACTTCGGGCGGCGTGCTCAACCAGCTGCCCGGCACCACACCGCCGGCGCCCCCCTCCGGCAACACGGCGCCAACCCCGCCATCGGGCAATGATGCCGCAGTGACGCCTCCGGCAACGGCTCCCGCGGCGGCGCCCGCCACGCCGCCGGCTACTGATTCGGCGACCCCGCCGACGGCGAATGGCGTCACCTTGCCGGTCACGCCGCAGGTCCCCAACCAGTAACCGACGGGCGTCTTACGCCGCGATCTGTGGTTGTTTGAACACAGTCCCGGCAAATGCCGCATGAACGCGGGCATTCGACCGTTCGCCACGCTTGAGAGCGCTCCTTCAGTTCGATTATAGATTGCGCGCGGCACTTTCGGCGTCCTTGGGGGACGCCGGGCGACGCCGTGGGCAACAAGCATTGAACGATCGGATTTTCGCCATGCAGCTTCGCAGCTTCATTTTCGCCGGCCTGTGTGCCGTGCTCGGCCTGAGCGCACCCGCTTATGCGGCCATGCCAGCGGGCAATTCGGCCCACAAGGCCGCAGTAACAACCGACATTATCAACGTCGCCGCCAAGAGCGATGCGGCGCAGCTGAAGCTTCTCAAGAAGAAGAAAAACCCGACGTCGGACGACCTTGCCCAGATCAGCAAGCTCGAAGCCAAGATCGTCGCCGACAAGGAAGCCGCCCGCGCCAAGGCGCTCGAGGCCCGCAAGCTGGCGATGCGCGACGCGGCCAAAGCCAAAGCCGACGCCGAACGCCAGGCCTTCCTGGCCAAAAAGGGTCAATCCGCGACGCTGGTGGCCGACGCCAAGCCGGCCACGAAGAAGACCAAGATCATCGAGCCGATCGAGCCGATCCAGTCGGCCGAGCCGATCCCCGCCGAGGCGATGAATGTCGCGCTGACCGGCAACAATGGTGAATTGCGCAGCGAGCCGATCGGACAGAAGCCGCAGACCGGCGGGCTTTTCGCCGGCCTGTTCGGCGGGACATCTTCTTCTTCGATGTCCTTGCTGCCCGAGACGCGTGCTCTCGACCAGGCGCTCGAAAAGCGGCAAGCCAAGAAGCAGTTCAAGGTGAAGCCTGAGTTCGTGCCGCAGGAAGTCGAATTCACAGGCTATAGCGCCGGCACCATCGTCATCGACACCAGCGCCCGCCGCCTCTACCTCGTCGAATCGGCCTTCACTGCACGCCGCTACGCCATCGCCGTCGGCCGCGAGGGCCTGCAGTTCAAGGGCACGGTCGCCGTCGGTGACAAGCAGGAGTGGCCGCGCTGGATCCCGACGCTCGACATGCAGAAGCGCGAGCCGAAGCACTATGGCCAGTACAAGGACGGCATGCCCGGCGGCGGTCAAAATCCGCTCGGCGCCCGCGCCATCTACCTCTATGACGGCAAGAAAGACACCCATCTGCGCATTCACGGCACCATCGCGCCGCAGTCGATCGGAACCAGCGCCTCCAATGGCTGCTTCCGCATGATCAACGAGCACGTGATGGATCTCTACAGCCGGGTGAAAGTGGGCACCAAGGTCGTCATCATCTGACGCCTCCATCCAGTCTGCCGAAAGGGCCGGCCTAGCCGGCCCTTTTGTTTTGGCATGTATACGATCAAGAGCGCCTTCTTGGGAAAAAGCCTTCGCGGCGGTTTTTTCTCTGGCGGAATCAATTCGGCCGCGTTAAGCGATGACTCCCATGGCGCGATATGTATTCATCACAGGCGGCGTGGTTTCCTCACTTGGAAAAGGCATCGCTGCAGCGGCCCTTGGGGCTCTCTTGCAGGCGCGAGGTTATCGCGCACGCATCAAAAAGCTCGATCCCTATCTCAATGTCGATCCCGGCACGATGTCGCCATACCAGCATGGCGAAGTCTTCGTCACCGATGACGGCGCCGAGACCGATCTTGACCTCGGCCACTACGAACGCTTCACCGGCCGCTCTGCCAACCAGCAGGACAACATCACCACCGGCCGCATCTACAAGAACATCATCGAGCGCGAGCGCCGCGGCGACTATCTCGGCGCCACCGTGCAGGTCATTCCGCACGTCACCGACGAGATCAAGAATTTCGTCCTCAACGGCAATGACGACTATGATTTCGTGCTCTGCGAAATCGGCGGCACTGTCGGCGACATCGAGGCGATGCCGTTCCTGGAGGCGATCCGCCAGCTCGGCAACGACCTGCCGCGCAACAACGCCGTCTACGTGCATCTGACGCTGATGCCCTACATCCCGACCGCCGGCGAATTGAAGACCAAGCCGACCCAGCATTCGGTCAAGGAATTGCGCGGCATCGGCATCGCACCCGACATCCTGCTGGTCCGCGCCGATCGCGACATTCCCAAGGAAGAGCGCAGAAAGCTGTCGCTGTTCTGCAATGTCAGGGAAAGCGCGGTCATCCAGGCGCTCGATGTGCCGCACATCTACGACGTGCCAATGGCCTATCACAAGGAAGGGCTCGATTCGGAAGTGCTGGCCGCCTTCGGCATCGACCCGGCGCCGAAGCCGCGCATGGAGCCCTGGCAGAAGGTCTCCAACCGCATCCACAATCCGGAAGGCGAGGTGACCATCGCCGTCGTCGGCAAATACACCGGCCTCAAGGATGCCTACAAATCGCTGATCGAAGCGCTGTCGCATGGCGGCATGGCCAATCGCGTCAAGGTCAAGCTCGACTGGATCGAAAGCGAGATTTTCGAAAAGGAAGACCCGACGCCGTGGCTGGAAAAGGTGCATGGCATCCTCGTCCCCGGCGGCTTTGGAGAGCGTGGTTCGGAAGGCAAGATCCTGGCGGCAAAGTTCGCGCGTGAGCGAAAAGTGCCGTATTTCGGCATCTGCTTCGGCATGCAGATGGCCTGCATCGAGGCGGCGCGTTCGCTGGCCGGCGTCGAGCATGCCTCATCGACCGAGTTCGGCCCGACCAAGGAACCGGTCGTCGGCCTGATGACCGAATGGCTGAAGGGCAACATGCTGGAGAAGCGCCGGGAAACCGGCGACCTCGGCGGCACGATGCGGCTCGGCGCCTATCAGGCCGAGCTCACAAAGGGCTCGAAGATCGCCGAGATCTACGGCGACACGCAGATTTCCGAGCGCCACCGTCACCGCTACGAAGTCAATGTCGACTACAAGGAGCGGCTCGAGGATTGCGGCCTGGTGTTTGCCGGCATGTCGCCCGACGGCGTGCTGCCGGAAACGGTCGAATACCCTGACCATCCCTGGTTCATCGGCGTCCAGTACCATCCGGAATTGAAGAGCCGGCCGCTCGAGCCGCATCCGTTGTTTGCCAGCTTCATCGAGGCGGCAGTGGAGCAGAGCCGGCTGGTATAGGCGTTGGCGCCGATGCAGACCTATGTCGCGCTGCTTTACAGCATCGTCCTGGGTGAGGGGCGGCGCGTCGTCATGGCCGATCTCAAGGCGATGGCGGAAGGCCTTGGGCTGAAAAACCCGCGCACGCTGGTGGCGACCGGCAATCTGGTCTTTGAGGCGCGGGCGACCGATATCGCCAGGCTGGAGCAGCGGCTGGAAACGGCCTTCGAAAAAACCTTCGGCCGCCATGTCGACATCATCGTGCGCAGCGCCGAGGACTGGCTGGCGCTCGCCGCCGGCAATCCGTTTCCCGCCGAATCGGCCGAAACTGGGGATCAGGTGGCGGTGCGGGTGATGCGAAAGCCTGCGCCCGTGGATGGCGTGGCAGCGCTGCAGGCTTATGCCGCCGAAGACGAGAAGGTGCTTTCGGTGGGCGGCGACATCTGGGTCGTCTTTTCACGCGACAGGCCAACGTCGCGCCTGCTCGCGGCAATGAACCACAAGCGTCTCGGCATCGGCACTTCGCGCAACTGGAACACGGTGCGCAAATTGGCCGAGATGGTGGAAAATTGGGAATAGGGAATAGGGAATAGGGAATAGGGAATAGGGAATAGAAGGTCCTATTCTCTACTGACTACTCCCTAATCCCTGCTGCCTCATTCTACGCCTTTGCCGTCTTCGCTCCAGCGCCAAGCGCCATGCTGCGCAGCACGTAGTAGATGGCGCCGGCGATCGCCACGCCGAAGAACCAGCCATAAACGCCCCACCACGACGGCAGCACGCTGGTGAAGTTGGGCAGGATCGACGAGAAGATGGCGCCGATGCCGGCGGCGATGAAGGCATTGACATGCCAGCCGCCCTGGAAGCGGAACTCGCCGTCCTCCCTGTAGAGCGCCTCGACGTCGACCTCGCCCTTCCGGATCAGATAGTAGTCGACCATCATCACCCCGAAGATCGGTCCCATCGTCGCGCCGATGACGTTGACGAAGGAGGCCGCACTGCCTTCCCAAGGCGCGAAGGGATAGAGCACCAGAGCGATCACGGCCGCGATATAGCCGCCCTTCTTGAAGTCGATCTGCCTGGGAAAGACGTTGGAGAAGTCGAAGGCCGGCGAGACGAAGTTCGCCACCACGTTGATGCCGAGCGTTGCCACGGCGAAGGTCAGCGCCGCCAGCGCGGCCAGGAACCAGCTGTCGAATTTCGCCGAGATCTGGTCGGGGTGCAGCAGCACTTCGCCATAGACGTCGAAGGCAGCAATTGTGGTGACGCCGGCGACCAGCGAGAACAGGATCAGGTTGATCGGCAGGCCCCAGATGTTGCCCTTGCGCAGCGCCGCCTTATCAGGCGCATAGCGGGCGAAATCACAGAAATTGAGATAGAGCGCCGAGAAATAGGTCACCCAGATCGCCGCCACCGCAAACAGCGATGTCCACGACCCCGGCGTGCCGGGCACACCCGCATCCTTGGTCTTGTCGAGCAGCACATCCATCGGGATGTCGCTGGTGAAGGCAAATCTCCCTGACTTGACGCAGAGATAGATCGCCAGGATCAGCATCATCACCCACACCGCCGGGCCGGCCCAGTCCTGGAAGCGGCGCACCGTTTCCATGCCGTTCTGGATGATCAGCAGTTGCAGCGCCCAGATGACCACGAAGCAGATCACCTCCAGGCCGGTATGGCCGAGGAAATGCGTGTTGGCGTTGAAGTCGGCGAACCATTGCGAGCGGATCAGCAGCGCCACGATGGCACCCGATGCCGCGGCCGTCTGCGCGCCGTACCAGAAGCAGGCGACGATGGCGCGTACCAGCGCCGGTATGTTGGCGCCCCAGATGCCGAAGGAGGCGCGGGCAAGCACGGGGTAGGGCACGCCGGTCTTCACGCCGGCATAGCCGACCATGTTCATCAGCGCATAGATGATCAGCGAACCGATGCCAATGGCGATGATGAAGTTGACGAAGCCGCCGCAGAACAAGAACAGGCTTGCCGCCAGATAATAGCCCCACAGGCTGTGGACGTCCGACGTCCAGACGTTGAAGATTGAAAACGGTCCCCAGTTTCGAACTGTCGCCGGCGCGAGATCCTCATTGTACAGGTCAGGCGATGCGCCTTGTATGGTCACTGTGAAATCCTCCCCTTTTTGCCGAACGCACCACCATGCGTTGGCTGCGCAGGTCAGGCCTGACGCAGGGGAACCGGCAAGCAACCCATTTGCCGGCTTTGACCTTAAAGATATTCAATGCAAATCGCGCTTATCAAGACAGGCCAAACGTTGGTCAGCTAATCTCATTGGCTTTGCTGGCGATTCGAATGCCACCTACTTTGCCCCCAACATTTTTTAGCGGTCGGCTCTTTTTTCTGGAACCAAATGCCCATCCGGGAGTTTAATGGGGTTCGATCAAGCGGAGGCGATCGAGCGGGAGGAGACCATGGATCGCTTGCATTTCTTTTCGCCGGTGCGGATTTTGCGCGGGCACGGACATCCTGTGGAAGAAGTCGATAGCGTTGCCGAGGCGATGGTGTTTTTGCAGAAATGGCCAGCGGGGCGGCGCGGACCTGTCTACCAATGCGCGTTGAATTGCTGCTCAGCGGCCCTTTCGGGCCGGATGTCGGCGGAGGAAGCCCGAAAGGCTTTTACGGGCTTTGCCCGCATAACCCGCCTGCTTGACGACGACATGGCACTGCCGATGGGCGGCGGAAACATGGACGGCGTATACGCGCTGAGGCGATAGGGTTATTTTTTGTGATTTCGACGCCGCGCCCTGGCGGGTGCCGGCGAAGCTTTGTTTATCGCATCAATTCGAGGCCGCGGCCTGTTCGATCGCACGTCACCTCATATACTGTGACGCAATCGTGCGACGCTTGGCGTAGCGACATCGCCACCGGCCGGAGAACGACAATGCCCAAATGGCTCAAAACGGTTTTGGGAACGGCCGGCGCCATCGCCATTGCCATCGTCTGGGCGGTTGTCGCCACTTTGATGGGCGCTCCCTCCATTTTGATCACCGTTGGAGCCGTCGCCATAGGCACGGGCATCTATACCTATCTCAACCGGAATTCAGACTGAGCCACCATCGAGCAGGATTTTGTGCGATGCAGCCCGGGAAATACGTCAACATCAAACCCCTGCTCACCTTTCTTGAGCGGTCGATCTACGCGGATACGCAATGGGTTGTGTTTGAGCCGAACGATGAAGCGCTCTGGGAGCGGGTGAGGGATACGATCCGCCAGTTCCTACGAACACAATGGCGGGCAGGCAAGCTCAAGGGGCTGGCCGAAGAACAGGCCTTCACTATCGTCTGCGACCGTTCGACGATGACGCAAGCCGACATTCTCAACGGCCGCCTCATCTGCGAGATCGGTGTCGCTCCGCTTCGTCCGGCCGAGTTCGTGATCATCCGGCTCTTCCACAACACCGCCAAGGCTGATGCGGACAAGGACTAGAGCATGATCCCGAAAAGTGGAATCCGGTTTTCGGAGAAGATCATGCTCAAACAAAGAGCTAGAGCCCCATCCCGATTCGATCGGGATGGAACAGGCTCTAGCCAGTCGCCTGGGGAATTTCGATGAATTGGCGGCGGTTCACCTTCGCGTGAGAAGCAAGATACACCCAGAAAAAGTCTTGATAAGAAAACCGCGGGCAGCCCTCCTGGTCGAGGCAAGCGAGCGCGTCTCCACCGGCGCGGAATGCTGAACGAGACAGGGCATTTCCTTCGTATATGCCGGTAATATCGGCAAAATGTCACGTTTTCGCAAAAGTACCCCAGTAGTGTCGTAGTACAGTCGGGCACTCGCCGGGTTTCGCCACGCTACAATCCTCGTTGAGTCCACTTCAGCGGTGCCATTGACAGAAACTTGACTATGGGTCACCCAGAGTCGGTGATGGGGACGGGTCGAATGCGGATGACCCGGGGGGCCGCGACAATGGCGAAGATCAAGACGGCCAACGAGCCGAAGTTCGGCCGTGGACGCGCATTGCGCGCCGATCGTTTCGGTCCGGGTGCGGTCGCCGCCGTCGCAGCGTCGTTCCTGTTGTTTGCCCCGAATCCGGCGCTGGCCGCCGTCGTCGTGGGCAGCCAGATACACAACCCCGACACCAACGCGCTGGAAACGGTGGTCAAGGACCTCGGTTCGGGTTGGGCGCTCACCGCGGTCACCGTCGGTTCGGTCGTCCATTACAATGCGATCCTGGTCGACGCGCCGGCCGCAGTGGGCAGCACCTATGTCTCCGGGGGCATCACCTACAAGGTCATCAGCTACACGCTGGACCCCGACACCAATCTGATCGTCGACATCAAAGTCGAAAACCAGACCGACAGCAATCATCCACAGACGGTCATCGACGCCTACAAGCCCGATATCTTCGATAATAGCGGCACGGGCGGGTCAGGCCCCGGCAGCGGCACTTCGACCACCGGAAATGGCAGCGTCTTCATCGATCGGAAGACCGGCACGAACGGCGCCGGCGGCAGCAGTGGCTATGGCGTCCATATCGATCTCGGCCTCCTCGGCTCCGTCGACATCGGCTATCCAGGCTCCAATGGCGATCCCGGCGGAACCGGCCCGACCGTCAGCCACACGCTGGTCGCCGGGACCGACGGCCCCTACCACTCGAGCGCGGCGGAGCCCAACACGCCCGGCATCACCGTCGTCTCCATCGGCGGCAATGGCGGCAGCGGCGGCAATTCCTATGGCGGCATCGGCCCCTATGACGGCGGCGGCGCGGGTGCCGGCGGCACTGTCACGCTGATCACCTCGGTCACCATCACCACCGATGGCGACGGCTCGCACGGCATCTTTGCGCTCAGCAAGGGCGGCCAGGGCGGCATGGGCGGCGACAGCTATATCTTCGGCTCGGGCGGCGGCGGCGGTCCGGCGACGACCGGCGGCACCGTTTCGGTCACCAATAGCGGCGCCATCACAACGACCGGCGCCAAGGCCATGGGCATCCTTGCCCAGTCGATCGGCGGCGGCGGCGGTTCGGCCGGCGACAGTTTTGGCGTTGTCGGCGTCCCAGGATCAGCGACGGGGGGCGGCAATGGCGGGCTGGTGACGGTCATCAATAGCGGCGCCATCGAGACCAGCGGCAAAGAATCCCACGGCATCTGGGCCCAGTCGGTTGGCGGCAGCGGCGGCAATGCGGGCGATGCCGGGGGCATCGTCGCGCTCGGCGGCAAGCTTGGCGGCGGCGGCGGGACCGGGACCACGGTTACGGTCAACAACAATGCCGGCGGCAACATCACCACCCATGGCATCGGCGCCTACGGCATTCTCGCCCAGTCGATCGGCGGCGGCGGCGGCGCGGCGGGCGACGTCGGCGGGCTCGTTGCCATCGGCGGCTCGGGCAGCGCTGGCGGTGCGGCCGGCAACGTCGTCGTCACCAATGCCGCCACCATCATCACTTATGGCGGCATCAATCCCGACGCGAACGACACCGGCGCGGATGCGATCGTCGCGCAATCGATCGGCGGCGGCGGCGGCAATGGCTCCAGCGGTGGTGGCCTGGTCGCGATCGGTGGCGAGGGCGCCTCGGGCGGCAAGGGCGGCACGGTCTCAGTCACCAACAACGGCACGCTGATCACCATCGGCGAGCGGGCGCGGGGTATCTTCGCCCAGTCGATCGGTGGTGGCGGCGGCAATGGCGGCGACAGCGGCGGCCTCGTCGCGATCGGTGGCAAGGGCAGCGTCACCAGCAATGGCGACACCGTCACAGTCAACAACACCGGCACGATCACCACCACGGGCACCGCAATCCAGGCGGAGTCGATCGGCGGCGGTGGCGGCGATGGCGGCTCCAGCGTCGGGCTCTTCACCATCGGCGGCAACGGCGGCGGCGGCGGCGATGCGGCCAAGGTCACCGTGAACTCTTCGGGAAAGTTGACCGTAACAGGCACGAATTCGATCGGCATCCTCGCCCAGTCGATCGGCGGCGGCGGCGGCAATGGCGGCGGCTCCTATACGGTCGGAACCGGGGTCGCGATCTCCATCGGTGGCGATGGCGGAAAGGGCGGCGCGGCCGGTGAGGTCGAGGTCAACCACGTTGCGACGGCCGGCGACCTCAGCGGACTCATCGCTTCCGACATCGAGACCTTCGGCAACAAGGGCTATGGCATCCTCGCCCAGTCGATCGGCGGCGGCGGCGGCAAAGGTGGCCTTGCGGTGTCGGTTGCGGTCGGCGTCAACAGTCCGGCCAATCTCAGCATCGCGCTGGGCGGCAATGGCGGCGCCGGCAATGTCGGCGACGACGTGCTCGTCAACTACAAGGGCGACATCACCACCCACGGCATTGGCGCCACCGGCATCTTTGCCCAGAGCATCGGCGGTGGCGGCGGTGATGGCGGCGGCGCGGTTTCGGTCAGCGGTGGCGGCGCAGTCAATCTCAGCTTCAGCATGGGTGGCAAGGGCGGCACCGCGGGCGATTCCCAGACGGTGACCGTCAACACCCAGGGCAAGATCGAGACTTGGGGCCTGCAGTCGCACGGTATCCTCGCCCAGAGCATTGGCGGTGGCGGCGGCAATGGCGGCTTTGCCGGCACCGGCGCGGTCGGCGCGATTTCGCTCGGCGTCAGCCTTGGCGGCGGGGCGGGCATTGGCGGCAAGTCGCAGGCGGTGACCGTCAACAACCACGCGACCATCATCACCCATTCGGACGGCTCGATCGGCATCAACGCACAGTCGATCGGCGGTGGCGGCGGCAATGGCGGCTTTGCCATCGCCGGCACGATCGGTGTCGGCGCGCTCTCGGCGGCGATCGGTGGCGCGGGCGCCGGCGGCAGCACCGGCTCGACCGTCACTGTGGACAATCAGGGCGACATCACCACCTGGGGCATCAAGTCTTTCGGCATCTTCGCGCAATCGGTCGGCGGTGGCGGCGGCAATGGCGGGTCGGCGGTCGCTTTCTCGGCGACGGCTTCGCCCGATCCCGCGGAAATCCCGACGGTCGCGATTTCGGTCGCTGTCGGCGGTGGTGGCGGCGATGGCAGCTATGCCGACACCGTCCACGTCACCAATGGCGGTAACATCATCACCCATGGCGCGGACGCCCATGGCATCTGGGCGCAGAGCGTTGGCGGCGGCGGTGGTGCCGGCGGCTACGCCGCGGCGGGGTCCATCGCGATCGGTCCCGGCGGCACGGTGACCGTCGCGGTCGGTGGCACAGGCGGCAAGGGCGGGACGGGCGGCGCCGTCATCGTCGACGCGGGCAAGGACAGCCTCGGCAACGTCATCGCCGGTTCCAAGATCACCACCTACGGTCTTGGCGCGACGGGCGTGCGGGCGCAGAGCATTGGCGGCGGCGGCGGCGATGGCGGCTTTGCCGTCGGCGTCAATGTCGGCATCAACAACAGCGAAGCGCTGAACATGAACATCGGCGTGACTGTTGGCGGCAGCGGTGGCGCTGCCGGCAACGGCGGTGCCGCCACGGTCAACAACTGGGCCGGAATCCAGACCTTTGCCGACAACGCCGCAGGCGTCTTCGCGCAGAGCGCGGGCGGCGGCGGCGGCGACGGCGGCAATGCCATCACGGGCGTCGCCAGCTGGGCAAATGCGACCAGTTCGAGCGCGCAGAGCGTCAACGTCTCGGTTGCAATCGGTGGCAAGGGCGGAGCGGCGGGCGACGGCAGCGACGTCACCGTCCACAATCACGGCAACATCCAGACCGGTCTTATCCCCACCATCGATCCGAATGCGCCGCTGCCGCTTGGTGGTGAGGCCATCGTCACCGGCAACAGCTCCTATGGCATCTTCGCCCAGTCGATCGGCGGCGGCGGCGGTATTGGCGGCCGCGCCAACTCGATCAACGTGCTGGTCGGCAAGGGCGACGCGCCGCCGGACGCCCAGGTGAACGTGAAGATGTCGGTCGCCGTCGGCGGCAATGGCGGCGGCGCCGGCAATGGCGGCCATGTCGTCGTTACCAACGACGGCTCGATCATCACCAATGGTTCGCTGGCGGATGGCATCTACGCCCAGTCGGTGGGCGGCGGCGGCGGCGCCGGCGGCAACGGCCTGCTCGGCACCGGTGAGCTGATCCCGGTCCCGGCAGCGCTGATCGCAAACGTGCTGTTCGGCAAGACCAAGATGTACAGCGATCTCGGTGTCGCCGTCGGCGGCAATGGCGGCAGCACCGGCATTGGCGGCCTCGTCGAGGTCACCAACACTGGCAACATCACCACGAAGGGCAGCAATTCCAACGGCATCTTCGCCCAGTCGATCGGCGGTGGCGGCGGCGTCGGCGGCAAGGCCAATATCGGCGCCACCGGCACTGTCGGCGTCGGCGGCAAAGGGACCAGCGGCGGCGACGGCGGCATCGTCCATGTCATCAACAACGGCAATGGCAAGATCGAGACCTTCGGCGCCGCCTCCAACGGCATCTTCGCGCAGTCGGTTGGCGGCGGCGGCGGCGTGGCGGGCAATGTCGACCGCGTGCTCGAGCAGGCGATGGGGCCGATCCCGGCGCTCAATCTGGGCATCGGCCTGGCCTTCGGCCAGGGCGGCGGCAATGGCGGCTCGGGCAAGAACGTCACTGTCGAGGGCAACGGGGCGATCATCACCCATGGCTCGTCTTCGGCCGGCATCTTCGCCCAGTCGATCGGCGGCGGCGGCGGCATCCTCGGCACGCTCGGCAACGAGATACCGGTGCTGGGGACGATCACCAACTGGGCCGTCGGCAGCAATGGTGACGCCGGCGACTCAGGCATCGTCCATGTCAACTATGCCGGTACCATCGATACCTATGGCAGCGGCGCCATCGGCATCTTCGCGCAGAGCAATGGCGGCAAGAAGGATGCGACGCAGAACTATCTCGGCAAGGCCGGCAACGTCACCGTCGACCTTGCGGGCTCGGTCGTCACCCATGCGGCTGGCACCAGCGCCATCGTCGCGCAGAGCAAGGCGGTGGAGGGCAATGGCGACGTTGCCATCAACCTCACCAGCACGACAGGCCTGGTGAAGGGTGGCGCCACCGACGCAAATCATATCGGCGTCGGCGTCTGGGTGCTTGACGGCAACAACAACACCATCGGCAACAAGGGCACCATCACCACCGCGAGCGGCACGGCTGGCGGCTGGGCGATCCTTTCCGGCGCCGGCAAGGAGACCGTCACCAATTACGGCACGGTCACCGGCTCCTTCGATCTCGGCGGCGGCGTCAACAGCTTCACCAACATGGCTGGCGCCATCTTCAATGCGGGCGCCGACGCCAAGCTGGGCTTGGGTTATCTCTTTGCCGATAGCGGCTATTTCTCGCCGGGCGGCGACAACAATGTGATGACGACAAACCTCGTCGGCAATTGGAACCAGTCCTCGACCGGCGCCTACAAGCTTGACGTCGACCTCGACCCGGAAGCCGACCTCATCAACGTCACGGGCACGGCGGTCCTTGCTGGCGCTGTCGATCTCAACATCATGGACGCGGCCGCGGCGAAGCCCGGGAGCCAAACGTTCCACATCCTGCATGCCGATGGTGGTGTCACCCACACCGGACTGGAACTCAGTTCGGTCGCAAGCGCGGTCGCGCAATATCAGCTGCAATATCAAGACCCTAACGATGTCTATCTCGGTGTCGACATCACCTTCGCCCCGACAGGTCTGACCGGGAACCAGCTCCCGGTTGCGAACGCTGTCAACGCCATTCAGAGCGACCAGAGCTCGCCGAGTTTCAAGAAGATCGCCGAGGCGCTGTTCTACATCCCGACGGTCGAACAACTCGGCGCCGTCTACGATTCGATCTCGGGCGAGGGGGTTTCCGGGTTCGAGCAACCGCAATTCGGCGCCTATGACAGCTTCTTTGCCTCGATGGGCCGCCAGGCCGATTTCTGGCGCACCGGCCTCGGCACCGACCCGACGGATCACACGGTCACGCCGCAGGGTTATGACGAGCCGGCGAAACCCAAGAAAGATCCGTTCAAGGCGATGCAGCCCGACCAGCGGCGCTGGAGCTATTGGGCGACCGCCGGCGGCAATGGCGGCGAGATCGGCGGCGACACAGCCGTGGGCAGTGCCGGCACCGCCTACAGGGGCGGCAGCCTCGCGGCGGGCATGGAGTCCGCCGGCGATCCCGACATGCTGATGGGCTTCGCGCTGGGTGGCTCGGCGGGTTCATTTGCCGTCGACGACCGCCAGACGTCGGGCAATATCGTCGGCGCCCAGGCCGGCGCTTATGTCGCGCGCAAATGGGACCAGTTCTATATCGACGGCTCGCTTGCCTTCGGCCTCTACAACAACAACATACACCGCGCCGCGGCGGTGCCGGGCTCGAACGCGCCAATTGATCCGGTGGCAGGCATTACGGCTGAAAACTGGCGCAGCAATTTCCTGAGCGCCGGCTTTGGCACCAACATCGAGGCCGGCTGGCGCCAGCAGGTTGGCGAGGGGGCCATCACGCCTTTCGCCGGGCTGCAGTTCGCTTTCCTGTCGATGGACTCTTTCGATGAAACGTCGCTCGGCGGCGGCGGTTTGGGCCTAAGCTTCGACAAACGCATCATCACCTCGCTGCCGGTGTCGCTCGGCCTGCAGCTCGACACCACAATCAACCTCGGCGACAGCGGCAACTCGCTCCAGGCCTGGGGCCGCGCGGCCTGGGTGCACGAATTCCAGCCCGACCGCTCGGTCAAGCCGAGCTTCCAGGCGGCGCCCGGCTATCCGTTCGTGATCGAAGGCGCCGCTGCCGCTGAAGACGCCGTCGCCGTCAATGCCGGCCTGAAGGTGAACTGGAGCAACAAGACCTCGATGTTCGCCGCCTTCGACGGCAAGTTCGGCGAGCGCGTGCAGACCTTTGGCGGCAATGTCGGGTTCAAGGTGGACTGGTAGGGATTGGAAAAGGCGCCGGATCGAGGCCCGCGTGGCGTAAGGCGTAAATGCGCGTTGGTATCGGCTGTTAAGGAAGCTAAGCCGAGGAAGCGTTCCAGTTCCGCGCCCGCTCCTCCCTCGCAACCCGACGCAGCCGGTGTCAGATCGGGAGGCCGACGGTTCTAACCCGTCAAGAGCGCCATTTTCGCGCTCTTGCCCATTTGTAAAAGCCAACCACGCTTTCGAAATAGCGGTGGAAATACTTTTACGATTTCCGCGCGGACTATCTTTAAACCTGTTGGCGCGATACCTACGTCATTACTTGTAGTGTCTATCAAGGCAACACAGATGTGAGATAAGTCACGGCCACGCCGCCCCCACTGGGGACTCGGGACGCGCGGTCATTTTCCCATACAATGAGCAGCCCAAACGTTCGGCACGCCGTTGAGTGCGTCGAGCGCATCGGCGCGCGATCTCCCCGCCTCATCAATTAACACCAACCGGGTAGCCCTCGGGTGAACGAACCCGCGCGCCCCTACAGGAGAGAAGAGATGGACGCCCTACAATATCTCGGCCCGATCGAATGGACGGCGATCGAGGTCGCCGTAACAGTCATCGTGCTGGCAATTCTGCTCCGGTGGAGCGGCGTGGTCCGCTACATCCCCAACGACAGGCTCGGCATCCTGGAAAAACTATGGAGTTTTCGCGGCTCCATCAGCAATGGCTTCATTGCACTCAACCGTGAGGCAGGCTACCAGCCGGAAGTCGTGCGCGGTGGCCTGCATTTCTTTATGCCGTTCCAATATTCGATGCATCGCGCCAATCTTGTCACCATCCCGCAGGGGCAGATCGGCTATGTCTTTGCCCGTGATGGCAAGCCGCTGCCTCCGACGCAGACACTTGCTTCTAACACCGAAGCCGATGATTTCCAGGATGTGCGCGGCTTTCTCGAAAAAGGCGGGCAGAAAGGACCGCAACGCAAGATCTTGCGTGAAGGCACCTATGCCATCAATCTCGCACAATTCATCGTGCTGACTGCCCAGTCGATCTATTCCGTCAATCTGGGTTCGTCGGAACAAAGCCTTTTTTCCAATATGTCCAGCATGATCGCGGAGCGGGGCGGCTTTGAGCCGGTCGTCATCCATAATGCCGATGACATGATCGGTATCGTCACCATCCATGACGGTCCGGCCCTGCCGGACGGCGAGATCATCGCACCGACCGTCGCCAACGATCCGAACGACCCGAACTTCCACAACAATTTTCAGGACCCGGAGAAGTTTCTAAATGCCGGTGGCTACCGTGGCCGGCAGTTGCAGGTGCTGGCCGACGGCAGCTACTTCCTCAATCGCATTTTCGCGACCGTCGAACTGGTCGAGAAGACCATCATCGACGTTGGCACGGTGGGTGTCGTCGTCTCCTATAACGGCCGCCACGGCACGGATATATCCGGGCAGGCATATCGTCACGGCGAGCTGGTCGAAATCGGCGCACGCGGCGTCTGGTCGACGCCGCTACTGCCAGGCAAGTATGCGTTCAACACCTTTGCTGGCAAAATCATCATCGTGCCGACCACCAACTTTGTGCTCAAATGGACGAAGGAGCAGTTTGGCGAACACAGGCTGGACGAGAACCTGTCTGAAGTGTCGTTGATCACCAAGGATGCGTTCGAGCCTGTGCTGCCGCTCTCCGTCGTCGTGCATATCGACTATATGAAGGCGCCGCTCGTGGTGCAGCGTTTCGGCGACATCAAGCGCCTGGTCGAACAAACGCTCGATCCGATGGTTTCTGCCTACTTCAAGAATATCGCCCAGACAAAGACGCTGATCCAGCTTTTGCAGGAGCGCAGCGATATCCAGCGCAAATCGGGCGAGGAGATGCGCGAAAAATTCAACACCTACAGCCTCGAGCTGCAGGAAGTGCTGATTGGCACGCCCCGCGCTGCCGATGGCCAGAACAGCATAGAGCAGATCCTGATCCAGCTGCGCGATCGCCAGATCGCAGTCGAAAAGGTCGAGACTTATAAATTGCAGGAGAAGGCGGCCATTCAGGAACGCACGTTGCGTGAGAAGGAGGCGCTCGCCGAACAGCAAGCCAAGATCACGACGTCGGCACTTACCATCGAGATCAGTGAGAACGAAGGCAAGGCGCAACTCGCCCGCACCCGCCAGGAGGCGGAAACCATTCAGGTCAACGCCAAGGCAGAGGCCGAGAAGGTGCGCCTCGGCGGCCAGGGCGAGGCCGACATGATCAAGGCTATCGCGCTTGCCGATGCCGAACGCATCAAGGCGACCGGTTTTGCGGAAGCCGAGAAGGTGCGCGCCATCGGCCTGGCGGAGGCCGAGGCCACCGAGAAGAAGGTCGCGGCTTTCGGCGGCCCGGACTATCAGCTCAACGCGCAGGTTCTCATGCGCTTCGCCGAGGCGATCGAGAATGGCAGGCTACCGATCGTGCCGCAGATCCAGATCGGCGCCACCGGTGGCGAGAAGGGAGCTGCCAACGGCCTTGTCGAAATGATGCTTTCGATGCTCGTTGCCGACCGGGTTGGACCGCAAATCGTACCGGATGAGATCCCGGCACCCGTTGAGGAGGAATCCGTTGCGGAGGATTGATTGAAAATGGGCCGGTTGTACCGGCCCATTTCCTTTCCATTTTCGTTCACACTAAGGACCGGCCCACGTCGCCCTCACGCTATTTGCCGACGGCGTTGATGCCCGCTGCTGCCGATTGGCGAACTTCTGAATCTTAGGCTAGGCTATAATAGAGGGCGACTAGTAGGGTCGAGTAGACTGCAAGAAGAGGGGAAGCGCTTGGGTCGCATTTTAGTAACGGTCATCGCAGCAATCTGCTTCACGATTTCGGCTGCTTCGGCCGGGCAGGAAGAGAAAAACATCGATTACTTGGCGCGTATGGCGGATGGCAAATTGCATCGGGCTGCAGCGATTTCAGGCAACATCTATGGCGTGTTGAAAAGGTGCCCGGCGCTGAGCCCAAGCCCAAGTGGAAAAGCCATGATGGCTGTCTCCATCCTTTTGTATCACGGGCTAGACAAACACCTGGCACCTAATCCAGCTAAATTCGAAAGGGCTATCCGCGTGTTTGAAGACGCTTACCGCAAGGCTGCTTTGGGTAAGGTTGATTGCAGGGCCGAGAAGGCCAAGGACCGAGATAGTTACCGGTAGATGTGTCATCGATCCAACACCATGGGGAGCTGTTGCCATAGGCGCGGGCATCTACACCTATCTCAACCGGAATTCAGACTGAGCCACCCGGTGCCTGGGTTGATCTATAGCCTCGAAAGCGACCCTGGGATTTAAGCGGTGCCGAAACTGTTCCGAAAACTTCCGAAACGTCTAGTATGCCCACATGCAGGGGACTCGCATCGCTTTTGGTCCGTTCGTGCTCGATGCCGACATCGGGACGCTCCTTAGAGAGGAGATCCCGATCGCTGTTGGGCATCGTGGGCTGACGCTGCTTGCTGCGCTTACGGCACGGCCCGGTGAGATCCTGACCAAGGCCGAGCTGATGGACGCTGCCTGGCCGGGCACCGCCGTTGAGGAAGGCAACCTTACCGTCCAAATCGCGACACTAAGAAAGGCGCTCGGTCCGGCTGACAACGGCGGCGAGTGGATCGCCACGGTGCCTCGCGTCGGCTACCGCTTCACCGGGACTGTCGAGCCGGTGGCGAGCGCATCCCGCAGACCGACACCACCGTCCGGCAAGCCGTCTATTGCGGTGCTGCCTTTTGCCAACTTGAGCGGCGATCAGGACCAGCAGTATCTCAGCGACGGCATAACCGAGGACATAATTACGGAGCTGGCCAGGTTCCGCTCCCTCCTCGTCATCGCGCGCAATTCAGCTTTTCAATTTCGCCATCCGGCATTGGACATTGCCGAAGTCCATCGCAAACTCGGAGTTCGCTACCTCGTCGAAGGCAGCATACGAAAGCTCGGTGATCGCATTCGGATCACCACACAGTTGATTGACGCCGCCACCGGTACCCACCTGTGGGCGCAACGGTACGACCGGGCCCTGGATGACATCTTCGCATTGCAAGACGAGGTTGCGGCTCTTATCGCCTCGATGGTCGAAGGCCAGGCGGAAGCCGATTCGGCGAGCCGGACCAGACGCAAGCCTCCGGCCGATTGGGATGCATACGACTACTACCTGCAGGGGCGCGCGCACTTCTACCGGTATGAACTGGACAAATCCGAGCCCCTGTTCGTCCGGTGTGTCGAGCTCGATACGACGTTCGCCCAAGGTCACGCCTTCCTTGCGCAGGCCCTCGTCGGCAGATTTTGGTACGACCACGATCCGCGGACGCTACAGAAGGCCTGGGACTCGGCGCGGACGGCGCTCGTTCTCGACAGGAGCGATGGCGTCTGTCACCAGAGCATGGGGCTGGTGCTTACGCATATGCGCCAGCACAGCGATGCGGGCGTGCATTTTGAGCAAGCGCGCTCGTTGAACCCGCTGGACGTGAACATAGCCGGGGACTACGCAAGCTGGCTCAACTACGGCGGACGGGCTGAGACGGCGCTGGACGTGCTCGAAATCGCGCTCCTGCGCGACCCGTTACCTCCGATATGGTTCTGGGAGGTGAAGGGCAGCTCCCTCTTCCTGCTTGGAAGGTACTCGGAAGCCGTCGGTTCGTATCAGAAGGCCGGCGACCAATTCTTTATTCATACCTTCCTCGCAGCGTCATACGCACATTTGGGCGAGACGGAGAAAGCGCGCGCTGAGGTCGAGGAAGCACTGAAGAGGAAACGCGACCTGACTGTCCGGCTGATGTCAGGTCTCCCCTTCGCCGACCAAGTTGCCCTTGAGCTTTTCACGTCAGGCTTCAGAAAGGCCGGCTTTCCCGCGTGAAGGCAGGGTCCAAGGCCAGCTGTGGCTAGGAAAATCGCGCGAAATCACCTAAGTCAGCGAAAAGCCGCAAGGATCGAGGCCGCGGGAGTTCCCGGAAATGCAAGACAAGACAAGCGATTACAAAAGATTCCGGCTTTCCGTTGCCCCCATGATGGACTGGACCGACCGGCATTGCCGGTTCTTTCATCGCCAGCTGACGCGCCGGGCGCTGCTCTACACCGAGATGGTGGTGGCGGACGCCGTCATCCATGGTTCGCGCGAGCGGCTGCTTGGCTTCGACGATGCCGAACACCCCGTCGCCTTGCAGCTCGGCGGTTCCGATCCGCAAAAGCTTGCCGAGGCGGCGCGCATTGGCGAGGCCTTCGGCTATGACGAGATCAACCTCAATGTCGGCTGCCCGTCCGACCGCGTCCAGTCGGGCACGTTCGGCGCCTGCCTGATGAGGGTGCCGGTTCTCGTCGCCGACTGCGTTGCGGCCATGAAGGCCGCGGTGAACATTCCGGTCACGGTCAAATGCCGGATCGGCGTCGACGAGCAGGACCCCGAACCGGCGCTCGACGCGCTGGCGGACGGTGTCTTCGCGGCCGGTGCCGACGCGCTTTGGGTGCATGCCCGCAAGGCCTGGCTGGAAGGCTTGAGCCCGAAGGAAAATCGCGACATCCCGCCGCTCGACTATGACAGGGTCTATCGCCTGAAGGCCAAAAAGCCGAACCAGTTCATCGGCATCAATGGCGGTATTCATTCGCTAGAAGAAGCCCTTCGCCACCTCGACCACGTCGATGGCGCCATGCTTGGCCGCGCCGCCTATCATACGCCCGGCATCCTGGCCGGTGTCGACGCTGCGTTCTATGGCGGCGAACCCGGGGCCTTCGATTTTGCCGCCCCGATCGATGCGATGGCCGACTATGCGGCGCGCCATATCGAGCAGGGCGGCCGGCTCGGTCATGTCACTCGGCACATGGTCGGCCTGTTCCATGGCCTGTCTGGTGCGCGCCGCTACCGACAGATCCTGTCGACCGACGCGACCAGACCCGGCGCGGGACCGGATGTGCTGAAGGCGGCCTTCGCCGCGGTTGATTTCGGCCGCATCGAACAGGCCGCCTGACGAAGTCAGTCGCGCAAAATCATCCGGTCGCCGCGCACGTCGAAGCCCGACAGCGAGCCGATGAAGTTCATGCCGAGCAGGCTTTGGCCGAGCGCGCCGGGTGCGGCGACCATCACCGCCATGTCCTTGCGCACGATGTCGCCGATCGCCACCGTGTCGGTTCTGACAGAGGCGGCGCGCGCCATGCCGTTGGCAGTGGAAACCGGTATGGTGAAGCTCAGCCTGTCCAGATCGAACCCGGCCGCGCGGGCATCTTCGGCGGTCAGCACGATGCTGGTCGCGCCGGTGTCGACCACGGTGCGGATTGCCGTGCCATTGACCATGATGCGCGCCTCGAAATGGCCGCTGTCGGCCTTGTCGAGCGTCACTGTCGCATGGCCGTCCTCGACGCCCAATGCCAGCGGGCTGCCGGGCACGAGGCCGGCCGTTACCCGGCTGGCGAAATCCTGCAATTCGTAGCGGTACTGGTAGCCGGCAACCAACGCCAGCACGATGACGCCCCAGGCGCCGAGATTGCGCGCCATGGCGCCGAGCGGCCGGCCTGATCGAATGAGGCCGGCGCTGATCAGGGCGCCGAAGGCGCCAAGCCAGATCAGCTGGCTGAAATCGTTGTTTTCGATGCCAAAAGTGCTGCCGGCGGAATTGTTGAGCATGAGCAGGACCAGCCCGACGCCGATCGCTATCATCACGATCCAGAACAGCCGGTTCATGCGCGTTGCCGGATCATGAGAGGACGTCGCGCTCGCGCGCCATGCGGCCCCTGCGCGTTTCCCGGCGCGGTCGCCGCTCGACCGTTTCCAGCCTGGCCGGCAGTTCGGCCATCACGGTTCGGCGGCTTTCCGGCGTCATATCGATCCAGGCGCCGATTTCCTCGCGCGTGCGGCCGCAGCCGAAGCAGAAGCCGGTTTTCATGTCGATCGAGCAGACGAGGATGCACGGGGATTCGATGGCCGTCATGACTTTCTCTTGGGGGGTCCGTCTGGAATCCCTCGTTCCATCTCCACATGGTGCAACGGCAAAGCCAATGCAAGCCCTTCGGAATGCGCCGCCGGCAACCGCTTTCGCGCCAATGTCAGGGGAGGTTGTGCAGGCCGGGCAAGGCGGTTATGCCGCTGGTCAATTCCACGGACGATCAGGAACGACATGACCAGCGCGCTGCCCTTCGACGATTTTCGCAATCTGCTGGCGAACCTGCCGTCGGCCGATACAGTCGCGCAAAACAGGGTGCACACCCTGTTTGCCAAAGCCGACAAGCCCAAAAATTCGCTCGGCCGCATCGAAGACATCGCCGCGTGGCTCGCCACATGGAGCGGGCGCGCGCCGCCGGCGGTGACAAGGCCGCTGGTGGCGGTCTTCGCCGGCAATCACGGCGTCACCCGGCACGGCATTTCGCCACGGCCGGTAGCGGCGACCGCCAATGCGGTCGAGCTTTGCGCGGCAGGCGGCGCTGCCATCAACCAGATCTGCATCGCCAACGATCTCGGCCTGAAAGTCTTCGATCTCGCGCTGCACATTGCGACCGCCGACATCACCGAGGACGCAGCACTCGACGAGCGCGGCTGCGCGGCCACCATGGCCTTCGGCATGGAGGCCATAGCCGGCGGCACCGATTTGCTTTGCCTTGGTGATCTCGGCGTCGGCAACTCGACTGTCGCTGCCGTTCTGTGTGCCGCGCTGTTTGGCGGCAGCGGCGCCGACTGGGTCGGGCCTGGTTCCGGCGCCGACGCGGCGATGCAGGCGCGCAAGGCCGCAGTGGTCGACGCGGCAATTGCCCTTCATGGCACTCATCTCGGCGATCCGCTTGAAGCCTTGCGCCGGGTCGGCGGTCGCGAATTCGCGGCGATCGCCGGCGCGATTCTGGCCGCCCGGATGCAGAAGATCCCGGTGCTGCTCGATGGCTTTGCGGCGACCGCCGCGGCCGCCGTGCTGCATGCCGCCAATCCCGCTGCTCTCGACCATTGCCTGCTTGCCGGCCTGTCGCCGGAGCCCGGCCATAAGCGCGCGGCGGAACGGCTCGGCCTGCGCCCGCTGCTTGATCTCGGCATGAGCCATGGCGAAGGGGTAGGGGCGGCTCTTGCCGCGGGCCTGGTGAAAGCCGCCGCGCTCACCAGCTCGGGGATGGCAGCGGCCGTCAAAGCCTAGTGCAATCAGCGACGGCGCGCGGCGACCACCTGGGTCGGCAGCGCCGGCAATTCCTCCATCACCCGGCTCGGTGGGAAAATGGCGATCGCCTCGGTGCCCTCGCGCAGTCTGGAATGGAGCTCGAATTCGCCGCCATGCATGGCCAGCAGGCCCTGCACGATCGGCAGCCCCAGCCCTGTCCCCTGTTCGGCGCTCTTGATGGCGATCGAGCCCTGGCCGAAGGCGGAAAGCACGACCGGAATCTCGTCTTCCGGTATGCCCGGCCCATTGTCCTTGATCGAGATGTACTGTCCGCCTCCAGCAGTCCAGCCGACGCGCACGCGGATTTCGCCGGCGGTTGCGGTGAATTTGATGGCGTTGGACAGAAGGTTGAGCGTGATCTGCCGCAGCGCGCGTTCGTCGGCGAACAGACGCGGCAAGGTGCTTTCGAAATCCTGGACGATGCGGATGTCCTTGTTGCGCGCCTTCAGTTCCATCATGTGGCAGCAATCCTCGACGATGGCGAGCAGCATCACCGGCTCCTCGTTGAGCTGGTAACGGCCGGCTTCGATGCGCGACAGGTCTAGGATCTCGTTGATCAGGTCGAGCAGATGCTGGCCAGACTCGTGCACGTCATGGGCGTAGTCGCGATAGGTCGGGTTGCTCATCGGTCCGAGCACCTCATTGGCCATCACCTCGGAAAAGCCGAGAATGGCGTTGAGCGGCGTCCTGAGTTCGTGGCTCATCGAGGCCAGAAAGCGCGACTTTGCCAGATTGGCGTCCTCGGCCCGCCGCCTTGCCTCGTCCGACATCGATTTCGCCGTCTCCACCTCGGCGATCAGCGCGTCCTTTTCGGATCGGAACGACAAAAGCATCAACGACGAGCGGTTGAGATGGCTGGCGACATAGTCGAAGAACGGCAGGGCGGCGACCAGCAGCCCGACCATGATCGCCTCGACCGGCATCCACAGCTTGGCTCCGGAATAGGCATAGAGCGCCACCGGAATGGCAAAGGTCGCCAGCAGCGCGCCGCGCAGCGACGACGCCATGATGGCGGTTGCCGCCATGGCAAGCAGCAGCACCACCGCCTTGACCACCTGGAACTGGTCGACTTGGCATGCGTCGCAGCCGAGCCAGGCGAACCAGGCCCAACCGAGGCCGCACAGCGAATGGCCTATGAGCAAATCCCTTCGCGTTCGCAATGGGTTGAGCTCGGAAGCTTCAGTGCGTTCGATGCGCCGCGCCATGAACACGACGACGGTGTAGCAGATGAGGCTGAACAGTGCCCAGACGCCGATCTGCTTGCTGTCCATGCCGGCAAACAGCCCAGCCGCCGCGATCGCCAGCACAAGCAAAGGGATGGCAATTGCGCCGCCCACCATGGCGCGCGCGTGCAGCTTCAGCAGTTCGCGGTCGAAATCGGGATTGCCGGCCTGCTGCGAGAGGCGGTCGCGCGTCTTGCGCACCGCGCGCGCCACATCGCTGTTGCGATGGGGTTTCCTGCGGTCCACAATGAATTTATCCGCTGTGTTCGAGCGTAGCAAAGGCATGGAAATTTCAATTCATACGCGCAGCGATTTCAAATTCTTAAGCTACGTTCGAATGATTAAGAGACTGTTTGCCATATGAGCCGTTCGTGGTCGCAAAGGCCTCGCCGGCGATACAATCCGCCGCCGCCGCGCAGCCTGTGGCGCAAGCTGGTGGATTACGGGCTGACGCTCATCCTTCTCGGCCTGCTGATCCTGCTTGCGGCGCGTCTTGACCGGGTCGAGACGCGCAAGGCGCAGGGCACGGCAATCGTCAACGATGGCGATTCGATCACGCTCGGCTCCGAGCGCATCCGCATGCGCGGCATCGACGCCCCGGAATATCAGCAGATCTGCCGCAAGGACGGCACTGATTATCCCTGCGGCAAGCTCGCGCGCCAGTCGCTGGTGCTGCTGATATCAGGCAAACCCGTCTCCTGCAGCGGCTGGCAACGCGACCGCTACGGCCGGCTGCTCGGCGACTGCAAGGCCGACGGCATGGATCTCAACCGCGCCCAGGTGGAGGCGGGATGGGCGGTCGCCTATGGCGATTTCGAGACCGAGGAAGCCGGTGCCCGCGCCGGCAAGGCCGGCATCTGGGCAGGCACCTTCGACGAGCCGCAGGACTGGCGCCAAACCCATCATGACGGGCCATTCGAAAGAAAGCATGGCACGCTGGCTTCGATCGGCGATGCGCTGCGCGAGATTTTTCACTTCTGGTGATACTCAACGCATCGATGAGCGCCCTATGGTCGCGGGGATATCGAGGAGGATGGGAATGAAGCTGTTCGACGGTGGCCGCGCGCCCAATCCACGCCGGGTCAGGGTTTTCCTCGCCGAAAAGGGACTGGAGGTTCCGCTGGTGCCTGTCGATATGGGCGCGATGGGACACAGGCAGGAGCCGGTCAGTTCGCGCAATCCGCTGCAGCGCCTGCCGGTGCTCGAACTCGACGACGGCACCATCATCACCGAATCCGTTGCCATCTGCCGTTATTTCGAGGAGCTGCATCCACAGCCGGCTCTGTTCGGAAAGGGCGCGCTCGGCAAGGCACAGGTGGAGATGTGGCAAAGGCGCATAGAGTTCAATCTGCTCAGCTGCGTCGCGCAGGCTTTTCGCCACATCCATCCGGCGATGAAGGAATGGGAAATCCCGCAGATCCCCGAATGGGGTGAGGCCAACAAGCCGAAGGCGATCGAATTCCTAAAGCTCCTCGACGCCGAACTGGCAAACCGCGAGTTCGCCGCCGGCGACAGCTATTCGATCGCCGACATCACCGGGCTGATCGCCATCGATTTCATGAAGCCGGCGCGCATCAAGGTGCCTGAGGACTGCACCAACGTGCTGCGCTGGCACAGCGCGATTTCCAGCCGGCCGAGCGCCGCCGCCTGAGATGGAGGCGGAACTCGAACGCCTGACGGCAAAGGTTCGCGCCTGTCGCATCTGCGTCGAAAACCCGGTTGGCCGGCCGCTGCCGCACGAGCCGCGTCCGGTGCTGCTGCCGTCATCCAGCGCCCGCATCCTGCTCGCCGGCCAGGCGCCGGGCACCAAGGTGCACATCTCGGGCATGCCCTTCACCGACGCCTCCGGCGACCGCTTGCGCAGCTGGCTCGGCGTCAGCGTGGAAGAGTTCTACGACACGGAAAAATTCGCCATCGTGCCGATGGGGTTCTGCTTTCCCGGCCAGGACGCCAAGGGCGCCGACCTGCCGCCGCGCCGCGAATGTGCGCCGGCATGGCGTGCGCCGTTGATGGCGCTGATGCCGCGCATCGATCTCGTGCTGACGATCGGCCTCTATGCGCAATCCTGGCATATGGGTGCTGCGCGCCGGACCTCGCTGACCGAGACGGTGCAGGATTGGCGCGCCGTCTGGGATGCCCCGAGTAGCCCGAAAGTGCTGCCGCTGCCGCATCCGTCCTGGCGCAACAGCGGCTGGCTGAAGAAGAATCTGTGGTTTGAAATGGATTTACTGCCGTTTCTGAGATCGGAAATCCGCTATCGCATCGGTTGAGCTCTCAGCAAGAAATCACCCGCTTTTGTGCCATCCGGCAGAATTTATTTCTTGTGAATGGCCGGGATAAGGCGGAATATAGCCAAACTATTCCTCAGGAGCACCTAATGGACCGCCTTGACAGAAAAATTCTCCGCCTCCTGCAGGAGGACGCGACGCTCGCGGTCGCCGATGTCGCCAAGAAGGTCGGTTTGTCGACCACGCCCTGCTGGCGGCGCATCCAGAAGCTCGAGGAAGAGGGTGTCATCAAGCGGCGCGTCGCCATCCTCGACCACGAGAAGGTCAATGTGCGCGTCACAGTCTTCGTGTCGATCCGCACCAATTCGCACAGCCATGAATGGCTGCGCCGCTTTTCCGAAGTCGTCCAGGAATTTCCCGAAGTGGTCGAATTCTATCGCATGAGCGGCGACGTCGACTATCTCTTGCGCGTGGTGGTGCCCGACATCGCCGCCTATGACGCCTTCTACAAGCGGCTGATCGCCAAGATCGAGATCCGTGACGTGTCGTCGTCCTTCGCCATGGAGCAGATCAAGTACACGACAGAAATGCCGCTGGACTACATGGTGCTGGACAAGGAATCGGGCGCCAACGCGGCCTGAGATCCAATTCGCTAGTTTTTCTTTTTGTTGAGGAAACTCCAGGGCGAATTCACCGGCAGGGTGATCGTGTCCGGCACCGTGTCGACGCTCGTCACCTCGGCCTTGCGCACGGTGTAGCCCGACTGGATGACGCTGGCGCCGTCGAGGATGAACAGCTGGCTTTTTTCCAGGCCCGGCTGCAGCGCACCGGTGACGGAAACCGGCTGGTAGGCCTCCGACATCCTGTAGGGGCGGGCAGGCGTGACCAGCACGATCTGGTTGGGCGGCGGTGTCGGCATGTGGCTGCACGCACCCGTCCACGGCACCAGCAGGAACTGATAGACAAGGTCGCCATCGCGGTCGACCGGCAGTGCATAGCCGGCCAACTCAACGGTCTTGTTCTGCAGATTGAGCGACAGCGTCTCGCCATGGTCGGGCATTTTGGCCGCGATCATCGGCAGGCCGACGCTTTCGGCGGCGACCTGGCTTGCCGGGCGCAAATCCTTCCAGAAGATGTGCGCGGTCTCGGCCGAGGCGTTGGCAGCCGCAATAGACACAAACAAAACGACCACGAGCGCCGTGGTCGATTTGAGACGGTTGATCATTGGCCGCTCCCTTTGCCGTGGAGTAAAGCCGTCGCCGCCAAGGGCGTCAACGCTCGAGCCGCATCACATGTCGGCGAGCACCGGCCATGCCGGTCTTGTGAAAGCCACGCGCCAGGAACATGTCGCGAAAGCCCATGAAACGGTAGCTCGGCGACGCTTGCTCGACCGGGTAGGCCTCGATCGTCCTGGCGCCCTTGGCGAAAGCGTGATCGATGGCCGCATCGAGCAGTCCTGCCGCCAGCCCGCCGCCGCGCAAGGCTCTGGGCACATAGAAGCAGACGATCGACCAGACGCCAGTCTCGGCATCGTCCTGTTGCGGCGACAGCTTGCGATAGGTCTCGCGCGGCGCGACCGAGCACCAGCCGACGGTCTGGCCTTCCAACTCGGCGACAATGCCGACCGGTGTGCCGGCCTCGACAAGCGCCATCATCATGCGTTTCTTTTCATCGTTCTGGATGTGCTCGCGGCTGGAGTGGCGCCAGGCCATGCACCAGCAATATTTCGGCCCACCCGGCGCTTCGAACAGGCTTTCGAAATCGGCGCGCGTTTCCCGCTTCACCTCGGCAAAACGGATCTTTGCGAGATCAGCCTTTTTTGGCGATCCGCTCAAGCGTCTTGGCATTGGTTAGCTCCCTCACGGCGTCCTTGCCGATCCAGCGCGCCGTCTTGTCGCTCGACTGCGCCAGCCGTTCGGCGACGGCAAGGGCAGCGCCGTGCATTTCCATAGATCGCTTGCCCAGCGAACGAAGCGCCCAGTTCACGGCCTTCTTCACGAAATTGCGGCCGTCGGTGGCATGCGCTTCAATGACCGGAAGGAAGCCGAGAAAGGTCGCTATTGGCTCTTTCTTCCGGTGAACGACCGACCAGGCGATCATGGCAAAGGCCGTGCGCCGAACGAACTCCCGCTCGTCGGCCGCGAACTCGTCGATCAGTTCCTTCCAACACTCCGTGTCGACGAAGAGATCGGAGACGCCATCGACGATATCCCAGGAATCGAACGACGCCGCCCATTGCCGCGCGTCGGCGGCAGTGAACAGCTTCGGGTCGGCGGTGACCGAAGCGATGAACTGCGCCTCCATGATCCCGGTCTGCCAAAGCGCGAAGGCACGTTCGTGGTTGCGCTTGATCTTCTTGGCGATCTCCCGCTGCATACCATGCGAAATGCCGAGCGCACGTTCGATCTTGATGCCGTAGCGCAGCATCCCCTGGCGATTTTCCTCCGAACCAATCGAGCGCAGATGCGTGACGATCTCATCGGCACTGGATTGGGGCGAAAGCTCGGCCACAGCGAACCCTACTTTTCTAGGCGGGCCAGCAGCGAAGAAGTATCCCAGCGCTTGCCGCCCATCGCCTGCACATCCTTGTAGAACTGGTCGACAAGTGCGGTCACCGGCAGCTTGGCGCCATTGCGGTCGGCCTCGGTGAGGCAGATGCCGAGGTCCTTGCGCATCCAGTCGACGGCAAAGCCGAAATCATATTTTCCGGCATTCATCGTCTTGTGGCGGTTCTCCATCTGCCATGAGCCGGCGGCACCCTTGGAAATCACCTCGATGACCTTTTCGATGTCGAGCCCGGCCTTCTTGCCGAAATGGATGCCCTCGGCCAGCCCCTGCACGAGGCCGGCGATGGTGATCTGGTTGATCATCTTGGTAAGCTGGCCCGAACCGGCCGGCCCCATGAGCCCGACCATGCGCGCGAAGGCGTCGATGACCGGCTTGGCCTTGTCGAAGGCCTCTTGTTCGCCGCCGACCATCACCGTCAGCACGCCGTTTTCGGCGCCGGCCTGGCCACCGGAAACCGGCGCGTCGAGGAACGAAAAGTCGCGCACGTCAGCCTTCTCCGCCAGTTCGCGCGCGACTTCGGCCGACGCCGTGGTGTTGTCGATGTAGATCGCGCCCTTCTTCATCGAGCTGAAGGCGCCTTGCGGGCCTGTCGTCACCGAGCGCAGATCGTCGTCATTGCCGACGCAGGAGAAGACGAAATCCTTGCCGTCGGCGGCTTCGGCCGGCGTCGTGGCAAGGCTGCCGCCATGCTGGCCAACCCATTGCTCGGCCTTGGCCGTCGTGCGGTTGTAGACGGTGACGTCATGGCCGCCCTTGTTCCTGAGATGCCCGGCCATTGGATAGCCCATGACGCCAAGACCGAGAAATGCCACCGATGCCATAGTTCTACCTTCCGACGGGAATTTGTTCGCCCGAACGTCTAGGCCTTGCGCGAATTCGTCAAGCCGCCGCGGCGTCAGGATTGCGTGGTGCAGCCGCAGGGCAAACCGCTCAGCGCTTCAGATGTATGGTGATCCGCCGCTCGATCCATTCGATCGCATGCCGCAAGATCTCGACCATCACGAGATAGACGAGGGCGACCCAGATATAGGCTTGGATGTCGAAGGTGCGCGCATAAGTCAGCTTGGCCATGCCCATCAGATCATAGACGGTGATGATGGCGACGATGGCCGAGGCCTTGACCATCAGGATGAGCTCGTTGCCGTACGGCCTGAGCGCGACGATCAGCGCCTGGGGCAGGATGACCTTGCGCAGCGTTTGCAACTTGTGCAGGCCAAGCGAAGCGGCACCCTCCCATTGGCCTTTCGGCACGCTTTCAATCGCGCCGCGCAGGATCTCGGCCTGATAGGCGGCGGTGTTGAGGGCGAAGGCAAAGACGCCGCAGTTGAACGCTTCGCGGAAGAAGCCCCAGAGGCCGACCATTTCGAGCTGTGGCTTGAACGAACCGACGCCATAATAGACCAGAAAGGTCTGGACCAGCAGCGGCGTGCCGCGGAAGAAATAGACATAACCGTAGGCCAGACTGGAGAGAATTCGGTTACTCGACATGCGCGCATAGGCGACCGGCAGGGACAGGATGGCACCCGACACCATCGATATGGCTACCAGGGCCAGCGTGACACCGAGGCCTTGCACGTAGCTCGGCGCATATTTCGCGAACAGCTCGCCATTCCAGGCCAGGACCAGGTAGGCGACGATGCCGATGCCGAAAGCGATCCACATGCAAACCAGCGCATAACCGGCAATTCGCGTACGCGGCCAGCCGCGTGTACGCGGAGGGGGCCGTTCGATGATGGCCACGGAGCTCATCGTTGCGCCTCCCGCTTGCCCAAAGACCGCAATATGGCATTGGTGCCGAACGACGACACGATGGCCAATCCAAGGAACACCAGCGAGGCCACGCCGTAAAACAGGAATGTGTGCTTGGTGACCTTTGCCGCCACATTGGCGGCACGAAGCGTCTCGGCCAGGCCGACCACCGACACCAGAGACGTGTCCTTGAGCAGGCTGAGCCAGCAATTTTCGAGACCCGGAAACGCGATGCGGAGCAATTGCGGCAAGATCACTTTGCGCATTGTTTGCCAGTTCGACAGACCGATGGCGTATCCGCCTTCATATTGGCCCTTCGGGATGGCGCGGAACGCGGAGAGGAAAACCTCGCTGGCATAGGACGAGAAGATGAGTGCAAGCACGATCATGCCGGCAACGAAGCCGTTAACGTCGACCGTGGAGCCGGGGTAAATCAACCTGATCAGATATTGCAGGATTAGCGGTGCGCCGAAGAAGAACAGGAACAGCGTCACCAGCTCCGGCAAGCCGCGGAAGATCGTGGTGTAGATGTTGGCGGCCAGGCGCAGCGACGGTTCTTCGGACTGTTTGGCAAACGCCACGAAGAAGCCGATCGTCAGACCGATGGGAAGCGTGGCCAGCGCCAGAAGAACGGTGACAATGGCACCATAGGCGATGTCGTCAAGCCAGCCATCGGGTCCCCAACTGAGAAGCGTCCATACGCTCTGCATCCGCTCGCCTGTTCTCCCGCATCAGCGCTTTTGAGAGCCACGCCGCGTCACCCCTCGGGCCCGGCGTGTTTCTTGAGAGAACGGCGGGGTTATCCCGCCGTTCCCGTGATCAGAAAGCCGCGATCAGGAATCGCCGCCATAGACGTCGAACTTGAAGTACTTGTCGTTGATTTCCTTGTACTTTCCGTTGGCTCGGATGGCGTCGATCGCGGCGTTGAACTGGTTGACCAGATCGGTCTCGCCCTTGCGCACTGCGATGCCGGCACCCGGACCGTGGATCTTGACGTCAGGTTTGATCGCACCGACTAGCTTGCAGCAGGCGCCGTCCGGCGAGTCCAGCCATTGCTGCAGCACGACGATGTCGTCATTGGCGGCGTCGAGGCGGCCATTTGCCAGATCGAGCTGGTATTCCTGCGCCGTTGGATAGGGCTTGATCGTGCTGTCGGTGTAGGTCGCGGTCGCATAGTTGAAGTGTGTGGTCGAAGCCTGCACGCCGACAGTCTTGCCAGCCAGATCTTCCTTGGTCACGCCCTTGATGTCGCTGTCCTTGGGCGCGACGATCGCTGGCGGGGTGTTGTAGTATTTGTGGGTGAAGTCGACCTTCTCGGCACGTTCCGCGGTGATCGACATCGAGGCAATGATGGCGTCGAACTTGCCGGCCTGCAGCGCCGGAATGATGCCGTCCCAATCCTGCGCGACGAAGGTGCACTTCACCTTCATCTCGTCGCAAAGTGCCTTGGCGATGTCGATGTCGAAGCCAACGAGCTGGCCGTCGGCGGTCAGGTTGTTGAATGGGGGGTAGGCGCCTTCGGTGCCGATCCTCAGGGTCTTTTCCTGGGCCTGGGCTACGCCGAGCGTCAGCAGCGCAGCCGATGCGGCGAGCGCGATACGCAGTGCAATACGCATGATAGTCCTCTCTTTATGGTCCCGGCCGTGGTTCCGTACGGCTCTGTGGGGCGGTGCTTTTGACCGCCCGCTGATCGGGATACTCCCACTCTTTCCGGGAAAAAAGCAACTGTAAAACCACCGCGATCGGCAAAGCTATTCTGCCGCTGCGTCACGGCTCAAGTAACGAGACCAGTCGTGCGCTCGATGAAGTCGGCTATCGATTTCGTATCGTCGAGATCGAACACCGGCAGGCTTTCGCCGGGAACCGCAAAGTCGGCGGCGATGGCGACGATATGCGGGTCGTTTGCCGACAGCGGCGCCCGGTCGCTGGCCTCCAGCCGCCGCGTTTCGATCTTGCTGTGCGCTTCGCGCTTGTAGCCTTCGACCAGCACGATGTCGCATGGCGCCAGCCGCGACAGGATCGCCTCCAGCGTCGGTTCGTCCTCGCCGCGCAATTCGTGCATCAGCGCCCAGCGCTTGCCGGAGACGATCGCGACTTCCGTGGCGCCGGCCTGCCGGTGGCGAAAGCTGTCGGCGCCAGGCTTGTCGATGTCGAAATCATGATGCGCGTGCTTGACCGTCGACACATTCCAGCCGCGCCGCACAAGCTCGGCGACCAGTTTTTCGGTCAATGTCGTCTTGCCGGAATTCTTCCAGCCGGTAATGCCAAAAACGCGTCTGTTCATGGGGCTATGCTTTGCAGCAGCCGTTCGGCTTCGGCAAGGTCGTCCGGCGTGTTGATGTTGAAGAACGGGTCGATCTCGTGCCCGCCGGCTGCAAGCATCGGAAACTCCACCTCGACAAAATCATGCCGGTCGATGAAGGCGGAAACCCGCCGGTTGTTCTCGTCGACCAGGAAGCGCCGCAAGGCGTCGCGCAGTTCCGTCGGCCAGAGCGCGAAGGTCGGATGCCACTTGCCGCCTGAACCGGCGACGGCAATCGAACCGGGGCGCTTGTCGACCGCCGCGGTCAGCCGTTCGACCAGATTTCTTGGCAGGAAGGGCGTGTCGCCGGCAGCCGTCACTAGTGACTTGCAGGTTGTGTTGGCGGCAGTCCATTCAAGCCCGGCCAAAATCCCGGCAAGCGGTCCGGCGAAGCCTGTCACCGTGTCGGCGAGCACCGGAAGTGCGACTTGAGCAAACCGCGACGGGTCGCCATTGGCGCTGAGAACCAAGGGCCCGACCTGCGGTGCAAAACACGCAACGACATGGTCCAGCACGCTGCCGCCGCCAAGGGCAAGCAGGCTCTTGTCGCCGCCGCCCATGCGCCTGGACTGGCCACCGGCCAGAATGATCCCTGCAACGTCTCGGCTCATAGCTCACTGCCTGTGTGTGTCGGCCGGGCCTATATGCCGTCCGGCGCCATGTCCGGTCCAGCGCTTTCAGCGGCGGTTTTTTGCCGGCCGACGACGCGCTCGCGGTAGAGTGCGTAGAGGCCGGAGCCAATGATGATCGTGGCGCCGAGGATCATCGGCAGGTCGGGGAGGTCGCCAAAGATGAACAGCCCAAGCAGGATCGACCACAACAGGGCGGTGTAGCGGAACGGTGCGATGAAAGAGATGTCGCCCACCCGCATCGCCATGATGATGAACTGGTAGCCGATCAGCACCAGCACTGCCGCCAGCGCCAGCAGCGCCGTGCTTCTTGCCGTCATCGGTGTCCAGCCGCCCATCGGCGACAGCAATGCCGCGCCCAGCACCGTCATGGCAAGCGCAGTCGCCGTCGACACCAGCAATGTCGGAATGGCTTGCGGTATTCGTTTGGTGGCGAGGTCGCGCACCGCGCAGCAGGCGACGCTGGTCAGCGCCAGCAGCGAATAGACGCTGAACCCTTCAAAGCCTGGCCGCACGATGATCAGCACGCCGGCAAAACCAACGGCGATGGCCAGCCAGCGGCGCCAGCCGACACCTTCGTTGAACACCAGTGCCGCCCCCATGGTCACCGCCAGCGGCAGCGCCTGCAGCACGGCCGAGACATTGGCGATCGGCAAATGGGCAAGGGCGACGAGGAAGGCCACGGTGGCACCGGCTTCGCCGATCACACGGATTGCCACCAGCGGCTGCAGCATCGAGCCCGGCCGGGCCAGCGCCCCGCGCTGCCAGGCGAGCAGGCCGACGAACAGCGATGCAAAGGCGCCGCGGATGAGCATGACCTGCGCCATGTTCATCGATTCCGACGAGAATTTGGTGATCGCGTCGTTGAGGGTGAAGCCAACCATCGCCACGATCATGAACAGCGCGCCGCGAAGGTTTGGGGAAAGAGGCAAGGGCGTTACCGGTTTTGGGTTGGATCAAGCCTGTAACAGCCGGTTTCCAAACAGCAACGCCAAAGGACTGGGCCACAGCTTTTCGTTGTGGCCCGCGCTATTCGCCGGATAGGCCGTGAGATCGCCAACGAGCCGGAGGCCCAGCGCCTATTTCTTCGGGGTCAGCACCTCGGTGCCGTTGCCGTCCTTGCCGGCGATCGTCCACAGGCCGTGCAGCGAGCCGTCTTCCTGCACCTTGTAGACGACGAGGCCGATTTCCTTGCCCATCACATAGCCGGCGGAAAAGGCATCGTCGTTGCGCATGCAGATGCCGTCGGAAGAAGAGCCACCCGTCTCCCAATGAATCGTGCAGGTCGTCTCGCTGGTCAGCGTGATCGTGGCTTCGCCGCCATAGGCCGATCCATCGAAATTGGTGCCGGCGACAGTGTAGGTGCCGCCGATCGACTGGGTTGCCGCCGGGACAGTCGCGAGACCGAGCAATGCGAGAGAAAGAATGAGTTTGCGCATGGTATTCCCCCTGTGAGCGACGATTCCGTCGCGCGGAAAGCTAGGCCGGAACATGCTGGCGGTAAATCAGGCAACGCCTGCGGACGAGACTTTTTCTGGGGTGTTACCGAAAATGCTCATGGCCCTTTGAGGCTGCCGGCGATCGGCCCGACCAGAGGGTCGTATTTCGATTTCAAGGCAGGCGGGTAGTCGATCCAGACAGTGCGGATGATGCCATCCTTGCCGAACAGGCGGCGCTCGTAAAAGATGTTTTTGTCCTTGAAGCCCGACAGCACCGCCCAGTCCTTGCCGGTCTTGCTGTAGGTGATCGTGTAGCCCGGCTCCTTGCTGGCTTTCTCCTCAGCGACAAAGCCTTTCGGTGTGTCATCGTCGACATTGTAAATGCCCGAGCAGGTCAGGCTGGCGCCGTCGGCGCTGAGCCATACCTGTCCGTCGCCATTCTCCGGTTCGGGCTGGCGATCGGTGAAGACCTCGTCGGGAAAGGTGCAGACGGTGCCAAAGCGCTCGTTGACATAGGTGAATGGCGCGGCAACAGCCGTGGTCGTTGCGATCACGGCAGCTAACGCCAGGGTCGGGAAAAGACGTTTCATGCCATGCCTCCAGCCAATGACAGAGGCGATCTTGCACGAGATCGGCGAGAAAATCAGCCGCCGGTAACGCTCATATGCCTGGACACCGAGGGGCGGCTGGTGCGGCGGTCGATGATGAAATCATGGCCCTTCGGCTTGCGTCCGATGGCTTCGTCTATGGCGTCAGCGACCAGTTCGTTGCCTTCGGAGGCACGCAGCGGTGCGCGCAAATCGGCGGCGTCCTCCTGGCCGAGGCACATATAGAGCGTGCCGGTGCAGGTCAGGCGGACGCGGTTGCAGCTTTCGCAGAAATTATGCGTCATCGGCGTGATGAAGCCAAGGCGCCCGCCGGTTTCGGTGACCTGGACATAGCGCGCCGGGCCGCCGGTCTTGTAGGGAATGTCGGTCAGCGTGAACTGGCGCTCCAGCGAGGCGCGCAGCAGCGACAGCGGCAAATACTGGTCGGTGCGGTCGGCGTCGATCTCGCCCATCGGCATGGTTTCGATGACCGTCAGATCCATGCCGCGGCCATGCGCCCAGCGCATCATCTCTGGCAATTCGGCGTCGTTGAAATCCTTCAGCGCCACGGCGTTGAGCTTGACCTTCAACCCAGCTGCCTGCGCTGCGTCGATGCCGTCCATGACCTTGCCGAGGTGGCCCCAGCGGGTGATGGCGTGGAACTTGTCGGCGTCGAGCGTATCCAGCGAGACGTTGATGCGCTTGACCCCGCAATCGGCGAGCTCCGCGGCAAAGCGCGACAGCTGCGAACCGTTGGTGGTCAGCGTCAGTTCTTCCAGCGCGCCACTTTGCAAGTGCCGTGAAATCTGGCGCACCAGATGCATGATATTCTTGCGCACCAGCGGCTCACCGCCGGTGAGGCGCAGCTTGCGCACGCCCTTTTCGATGAAGACGGTGCAGAGCCGGTCGAGTTCCTCCAGCGACAGCAGGTCCTTCTTGGGCAGGAAGGCCATGTCCTCGGCCATGCAATAGGTGCAGCGGAAATCGCAGCGGTCGGTGACCGACACGCGCAAGTAGCTGATTGTGCGACCAAATGGGTCGATCATGTTCATGCTATGCGTTTCCCGTGGCCGCGAACGGCATCGTTATATACCGCTATGTGATACGATCCGGCTTCGCATTCAAGATAGCGGCTCTCGATCTTTGGTAACATTCCCTGGCCGACATGGCATGTCGGTTGCCCCTAAAGCGCCTTTTCCGGCTGCGCGAAGCAGCGTAGGGAAGGGCGGATTGAAGCAGGATCGACGACAATGACGGCGCCGAAGGAACTCAGGGTCTCGAAGGACAGAAAACTGCTGTCCGTTACCTTTCCCGATCATCGCCCGTTCGAGCTGCCGGCCGAATTGCTGCGCGTCGCCTCGCCCTCGGCTGAGGTGCAGGGCCATTCGCCGGACCAGCGGGTGACTGTGCCCGGCAAGCGCAACGTCGCCATCCTCAAGATCGAGCCGGTCGGCAATTACGCCGTGCGCATCACCTTCGACGATTTTCACGACACCGGCATTTTCACCTGGAACTACCTGCACACGCTCGGCCACGAAAAGGACGAGCGCTGGAATGCCTATCTCGCGGAACTCCAGGAGAAGGGGCTGAGCCGCGACCGCTAGTTTTGACCTCCTGCTGTCGTCAAGACGTCATTGATCGGGAGTAACGCCGGCAAAGTTTTCGGAGACGGGAAAATGTCTGACATCACCACGGTTGAACAGCTCGAAGCGCTCTATGGCCTGCCCGGCGAAGCGTCGACGGTCAAGGAACTCGACCATGTCATCCCCGAATATGCCGCCTTCATCGAGGCCTCGCCCTTTGTCGCTTTGGCAACCAGCGGACCGGAAGGGCTCGACTGCTCGCCACGTGGCGATCTCGCCGGCTTCGTGCGCATCCATGACCCGAAGACCCTGATGATGCCGGATCGCCGCGGCAACAACCGCGCCGATTCGCTCAAAAACATCATCAGGGATCCGCGCGTCGGGCTGCTGTTCCTGGTGCCGGGCTCGGGCACGACGCTGCGCGTCAACGGCCGCGCCCGCATCACCACCGACGCCGCGCTGTGCGCCTCCTTCACCGTCGAAGGCAAGCCGGCGCGCTCGGTCACCGTGGTCGATGTCGATTCGGTCTATTTCCAGTGCGCCCGCGCCATCGTCCGCTCGGAACTGTGGAACCCGGCAAAACACGTCGATCCGAAATCGCTGCCGACACCCGGAAAAATCCTCGAGGTCACCAGCCGCAAGAATATCGACGGCGAGGCCTATGACAAGGAATGGCCGGAGCGTGCAAAGAAGACGATGTGGTGAGCGGGTCTCTCTTCTAAGCGAACTTCTAAGCGAAGCCCCGCGCCGCAGCGCTATTGCCCCAACCTGACGAACAGCACCGACCCTATTTTGTCGCCCAGTTGCGCAATCATCATCGTGTCGTTCGAGGCCCAGGTGAACGGCTGTTGGCCGCAACAGACCGTGGGGAAAAATTCTCCGCCGATGAGCAACCGGGCCGGCTTGCCAGGTGCATCGGCGAGAAACAGACCCCCGGGCATATCGGTGCTGGTTTTGTCGTAGGTGATGTAGGCGAGCGCCGACCCGCTCGGCGACCATGCCACCCCGACGACATTCTGGGCACCATCGATCGGCAAGACCGCGCCGCTGGCAAGATCGATTACCTTTGCGGCAACGCCGCTGGCCGTTCGCCCGAGCAGCAGCAGGAATTTCCCGTCGGCTGAAAAAGCCAGGCCAGCCGGGTTGCCCACGTCACTCATCGCCGCTATGCGCTTTGGCGTCGCTTCACCGAGGGTCAAGAGATAGGTGCCGGCTTTACCGGCATCGTCCTTGTCGTCCGCCACGCTATAGGCGACCTGCTTGCCATCCGCAGAAACCGTCATTGCCCAAACCTGATAATTGCCTTTGGCGGCAATTTCGAACGCAAGGTGAGGATCGCCGCCACCGGCTTCGATCGTCATCAGACTTGTCGAAGCACCTTGCTTGACGCCTCCGTCGGGGATCGCGTAGCGGATAAAGACGATGGTGTCCTTGTCGATCCAATGAGCAAGAAGGTCCAGGTTCGCAGGCCCTTTGCCGTCCCTAAGGCTGTCGTCGAATCCGTCGTCAGTCAGGTTCCTGACGCTAAATGTGACCGGATCGAAAAGCCGGATGTCGGTGTCGCGGAAAGCTTGCAATGCATCGGCATACGTCGGCATCAGCAACTGGCTGCCCGATGGCGACCAGAACATATCGGCGGCTTCGCCCGTGCGATTGTCGGACGTGGATGGCGCGCAGGCGATTTTTCCCCAGGGTCCGATCTGAGCCGGAGCCAGCAGGCAATACTCGCGGCCGTTGAGATGCAGCACCCGGCTGCCGTCGGGTGACAGCAACGCCGCCTTCTGGCCCGCACTGGTCCACATATCCTCGATCACCTTGGTGTCGAGGACGCGATATCCAGCATAATCTTGTGCGGCCGCAGGGCTGCACAGGGCCGCAACGATGCCAGCGGCAAGCATGGAAAAACTGCGCAGAGTGAAACGCATATCGATCGGCCCCTCAGACGAAACGCAAGAGCATGATCTCCCAGGGATCATGCCCTGGCTGCTCAGGTATCCTTCAGCACATCGTAGATCTTGCGCATCTGTTCGCCGATCATGTCGCACTGTTCCGGCGTCGACTGGCTCATCGCCTTTTCGATCAGGGCCATGTGCACCTTCAGCGCCTTCATCAAAAGCTCCGTGCCTGCCTCGGTCAGCGTCAGCCGCAGCACGCGCTTGTCCTTCTCGTCGCCTTCACGGACGAGCAGGCCGCGCGCCTCGAGCTGCGGCAGCAGCATGGTGATGTTGGAACGGCCGACCAGCAGTTTGCGGGCGAGATCGTGCTGCGACATGCCGGGATGGCGATAGAGGTTCATCAACACGTCGAGCTGCGCCGGCTTCAGGTCCAGCGGCGCCAGTTTTACCGCCAGCGCGCGCTCCAGCACATGGCAGGCGCGCGCCACCGCGACCCAGTTGCGAAAGCGCGGGTTGTCCCAGGGCAGCTCTTGTTTAATGTTCATGTTTGAACTATTATGTTCATGCTTGAACGGAATGGATGGATCGCCACTATGGCATCATTTGGACTGAAGGTCATCCGGGGCGTGTTCGGCGCCGCAGAGCATGTGGCGCCCCGTCTGAGCGGCCGCGCCGCCTTCGAACTGTTCTGCCGCACGCCGAGCGTCAAGGCGCTGAGCGACGGCGAGCGCCGCGCGGTCGACCGTGCCGCCGGCTTCATGGCCGAGGCGCGTCATCACCGGCTGAAGACCAAGGCCGGCTGCGTCATGGTGCACGAATTCCGACCGGAGCCGGGCAGGGCGTCCGCCGGCACGGTGCTGGTCATCCATGGCTGGCGTTCGCGCACCGAATATATGCGCGCGCTGATCGAAGGCTTTCGCAAGGACGGCTACAGGGTCGCCTCGCTCGACCTGCCGGGCCACGGCCAGTCGCTCGGCCGTCGTCTCAACATGGTCAATGCGGTCGAGGCGACCAGGGTGGCGGCCGACTGGTTCGGGCCCTTCAAGGCGATCGTCGGCCATTCCTTCGGCGGCGCCGTCGCCGCCAACGCCATTGCCGGTTCCATCAAAGGGATCCAGCCGGTGGCGGCTGAGCGGCTGGTGCTGGTCGCAGCACCCAGTTCCCTGCCGGCGATCTTCGCCGACTTCAGCCGCATGCTCAATATCGGCCCGCGCTCGCAAATCGCGATGGCCGATCGGGTCGAAAAACTAGCCGGCCGACCGCTGCACGAATTCACCGGCGACCGCCAGCTTGCCCAAAGGCCGGTGCCGACGCTGGTCATCCATGCGCCGGACGACCGCGAAGTCTCCGCCGATCACGCAACGCGCTATGCCGGCGCCGGCGACCATGTGCGGCTTCATTGGGCCGGTGGACTCGGCCATCGCCGCATCCTCGCCGACAAAGGCGTGGTCGAGCGCGCCGTCGGCTTCATTACCGATCACAGGGAATCGGCGCGGCTGCACTGAGCCGGACTTACACGGTCTGTTTCTTCTTCTCGCCGGGCTCGACCGGCAGTCCGGCGGCTTTCCAGGCGGTATAGCCGCCGAGAATATGCTTCACCGGTGACAGCCCCATATCCTGCGCAGTCTTGGTGGCAAGCGCCGAACGCCAGCCGCCGGCGCAGAAGAAGACGAAGCTTTTTCCCGAGGCGAAGAACGGCTTGTGATAGGGGCTTTCCGGGTCGATCCAGAATTCCAGCATGCCGCGGGTGACGTGTTTGGCGCCGGGGATCTTGCCGTCCCGTTCCACCTCGCGCGGATCGCGCAGGTCGACGAAGATAGTCTCTTCGTCGTCGAGCAGATCAGCAGCTTCCTCAGGCGAAACCACTTCGATCTCGGCATTGGCCTCGTCGAGCAGTTCGCGATATCCCTTTTTCACCGGCTTATCCTCCCGACCGCGTATTTCCAAACCTTCAGGATTTCCAGCACAACGGCCGGCCTTTGTCACGCCGCCATCGCATGCCGAACACCAGCGACAGAAGATGGCGACGCCTCGCTTCGGCAAGGCTGAAGAGATCGCCGGCATGGTTGCCTGGCTTGCCGGTCCCGAAGGGCGATTCGTGACCGGCTCGGCGCTGACCATTGACGGCGGCGCCAACGCCTGACGGTTGCATCCGAGCGCTGCGATTCCCCGCGACCGAAGCGCGAACAAAATCGCTTCGGCCGTCACGATGTTGTGAAACCGTTCTGCAACAGGCCCGCCGAAATTTATGGAAGCTTAACGAAATCAGTATGAATCGGTATAGTTGCGCCTTACATCCGCCATGCGGTGGGCGAGACAATCTAGCGGCGCGGAACGGGGGCCGGTTGCGACCGGAGCGGGTGATCCATGAAACTCCTTGGAAGAAGAGCAACCTTGGTGCCGCTAGCAACGGTTGCGGCGACGCTGGCCTTCGGCGCGCCGCAGGCAGGCGCACAAGGGCTGTTCGAGATGCTTTTCGGCGGCGGCATCAAGCACCAGCCGCAAGGCGAATTTCCTCCGCCGCCAAAGCGCAAACCCCCGGCAACTGGCGGTGGCGGCGGCACCAGGATCAGCAGCCCGTCCTATTACACTTACAAGGCAGACCGGCTGGTGCGCGTCGACTTCGCCTCGCTGGTTGCAGCGCAGCCCCAGGTGGCGACAGCCGAGGACGCCGCCTTTGTGCCATCGGCGACAAGTACCGCCTTCCGCGAAGCGGTTGCCGGGCTGAGCGATTATGAGCTCTATGCCGAACCCGACATCGCCAAGGCGCTGATCGCCTATTATTCAGCCAACCCGGATTTCATCTGGGTGACCGGAACGACCGTTAACAGCCGCGCCCAGGATGCCGTGCGCGTACTCGGCGAGGCGGCGAGCTACGGCCTCACGCCTGCCGACTACACAGTCGAAGTGCCGGCGGCCAGCGCGTCGGCCGGCGATGCCAATGCCCAGCTGAAGGAACTCGTTCGCTTTGAGATGGCGCTGTCGGCGCGCGTCCTGCGCTATGCCCATGATGCCCAAAGCGGTCGCGTCGATCCAAATCGCATGACCGGCTACTACGAATTTCCGCCCAAGCCGGTCGACATGGAGGCCGTGCTGAAGACGCTGGCACACACCCAGGAAGTGCGCACCTACCTCGAATCGCGGCATCCGCAGAACCCGGAATACCAAGCGCTGCGCGTCGAACTGGAATCGCTCCAGGCCAGCGCCGAAAACGAAATCGTCGTCGACCCCAAGCTGTTGCTGAAGCCGGGCGAGACCAGTCCCGAACTGCCGAAGCTGCTGACGCTCATCGCGCGCAACCTCGATGACGAGATGGGCGGCGCCTATGGCGAGGTCCTGGCCCGGCTCGGCACCAGCGAAGTCTATGTTCCCGAACTGGTGCCGGTCATCAAGGCCGTGCAGGTGAAGGCCGGCATGAAGGGCGATGGCGTCATCGGCCCGCGCACGGTCGCGTCGCTGGCCGGAACATCCAAGGCCGACAGGCTGCAGAAAGTGCAGGTCGCGCTGGAAGAGTTGCGCTGGATGCCATCCGATCTCGGCAGCCCACGTGTCTTCATCAACCAGCCGGCCTTCACCGCAACCTATATCGACAATGGCGAGGAAAAGCTGAAGACCCGCGTCGTCATCGGCAGGACCACCAACCAGACCGCCTTCTTCTACAAGGAGATCAAGCAGGTCGATTTCCATCCCTATTGGGGCGTGCCGCAATCGATCATCGTCAACGAGATGCTGCCGCGTCTGCGCAACGACCCTGGTTATCTCGACCGTGCCGGCTACGAAGTCACCGATTCGCGCGGCAAGCGGGTTCCCTCGTCCTCGGTCAATTGGGGCGCCTACGGCGCCAACATTCCCTATAGCGTGCGCCAGCAGCCGAGCGAGGCCAATGCGCTCGGCGAACTGAAGATCCTGTTCCCCAACAAGCACGCCATCTACATGCACGACACGCCGCAAAAATCGTTCTTCGAGCGTGATATGCGGGCGCTGAGCCATGGCTGTATTCGCCTGCAGGATCCGCGCGGCATGGCGGCGGCGGTGCTTGGCGTCTCGGTCGACGAGATTGCAGAGAAACTGAAGCACGGCCACGCGACCGAAGACGTGACGCGCAAGATTCCCGTGTACATCGCCTACTTCACCGCCTGGCCGAACCTGTCCGGCAATGTCGAATATTTCAACGACGTCTACGATCGCGATACGCGGCTGATGCAGGCGCTGGACGCAACCGAGGCGGTGCGCTCGCCGTCGAGCTAATGCATGTCGCCCAAAAGTGCGCAGCGGTTTTGGGACAACGACATGCATAAAAACAAAGACTTAAAGCACGTCGACTGAATCCGTTTTAACGCGACGTGCTTTAAGCCTTCGGTTCGCAGAAGATCGCGGTCGGATAAGAAGACAGAGCCCACCCTGATTCTATCGGGATGGGCAAGTTCAGGTTTGATCGAAGCGCTGATAGAGCGGGCGACGAAAACCGGCTTCGCGCCCGGCGATCAGCCAGTAGACCAGGCCTGCGACAAGGCCGGCTGCGGCGATGATGCCGACATCGGCCCAGCGCTCCGTATCTTCCGGCGCGCCTGGCCAGATCAGGAAGAAGCCCGCGGCCGCCGACGTGGCGCCGAACAGCATGTGCAGCAGGAAATTGCGCAGCGAAAAGAATTCGGCGATCAGCGCAAAGATCAGCGTTTGCAGCCCGGTCAGTATTAGCGTCAGAAAGTACACGAACATGCCGAGCGGTGGCACGACCAGCACCGCGATGGGCGTGAGGCCCATGGCATCGAAATAGCCCGGCGCATTGGGCAGAGAACTAAGCGCGCCGTAGATCGCCACCACCGCTACCAGACCGACCAACACAGCAACCAGATAGCCGGCGAGCATCATCAGGATGCGTTTCAAGACGTGCTTTACTGTCGCCACGCGCGCCCCCGTGCGATGCAATCGTGGCGCGCAGTCAGCCATCAAAGACAATTGGGTGCAAGAGGGAGCCGCAAAGAGCGGACTGGCCGCGAAGCCGCATCGCTTCGATACTGTCAGTCTCAGGCGCTCAGGCGCCGCCGCACAGATGCTCCGCGTCCGGCAGCACCCACCAGGCACTTTCAAAATTCAGATCGACGCCATAGTAGACCCTGCCGCGCAAATCGCCTTCGGGGCAATCCCTGGGTATCGACATCAGGCACAGCACGGCGGGGTCACCGACCGTGGAAGCGGCCAGCCCGGGATCGCGCTCATAGGAAACCGCCGAACCGCCATTGACGAAGGTCGCGGCGGCACCGCCCTCAGCCGAGGCGGTGGCCAGCGGATCGTCGCCAAGCCGTGTCGTGAGCGTGGCGATATGGGTCACCGCGCATTGGCCGATCGCGGCGGGCAGGGGCTGGTTGGCGCCTTTGGGTTCGCGTGCCCCGGTGTCCAGTGCCTTCTTGCCGATCAGTCCCTCATTGTAGGCTTCTACCCAATGCGGCGAGAAGCCGAATGTCTGCAGTGCATTGTTCTGCGCGCTGACGATGCAGGCAATTTCGCCCTTGCAGGCGTCGCGGTCGGCGACCAACGCACGGGCGATCTTGCGCTTGTCGCCACCAAAGGCCGGCTCGAAATCCTTGAAGGCCTTGGCTATCAGCGTGTCTATTGCTGACAGTTGCGGGTCTGCACAGATCGCCTTTTCGGTTGGCGAACTCGCCCTTCCACAATCGAAGGACGGCTCCTCAGCGCGTGCCGGACCAAGAACGGCAAGGCCGCCGGCCACGATGACGGCCGGCAACAACCGGTTGGAAATTCGGCCGCAAAAATGCATGACCGGCCCCCATTTGTTCGATGGCGGGCACTCTAGAGCATGATCCCGAAAAGTGGAATCCGGTTTTCTCGGACAAAAACGGGAACCGTTTTGTCCAGAGATCATGCTCAAACAAAGAGATAGAGCCCCATCCCGATTCTATCGGGATGGGACAGGCTCTAGGGAAAAAGCGCGCCGAACGGAATGTCCGCAATAGCGGTCCAGCAGGGACGCTATTTCGGCTCCGAGGTCACCGGATCGTAGGTGATTTCGACCTTTGCCTTGTCGGCTGTGTAGTAGGTGACGGTGTAGCCGTCGCTGTCCCAATCGACCTCTTTCACATAGCGAAAGCCGTCGCGCTGCTCGACCTTGGCGATGATTTCAGAGAGCTTTTTTGCATTCGGCGGCGGCAACGGTTTTTCGTCGGCCGCGAAGGTCGATCCGCTGACGAGAAGACCTGCCAGACTGATCGCCAGAACAACAATGCGCATGACTGCCCTCATTTCATGTTGGCGTGAATTGCGTAGGAAAACTCGCTTCCATGCCGGTTTGTTCCGTCGCGCCCCGAGCCGGTTTCGCCTCCTGATTGAGTTGGCCATCCAGGCCCATCTAAAAGTAGGTCCACCATGTCCATGAGCATCAGCTAATATTAGCAAAAGTCATTTGGTTTCAAGGCGTAGGACGAACATGTTACGCTGAACGCCAGGTAACGATCAGCTAACCATTGACGCTGCGTGAACCGCGGTCCATTAGCTGATCGTGGTAGAGCTTTCACCAAGACCCTGTTAGACTTCCTGATGGGACAGGGCGGCATCGGCGCGCCGCACCTGCCAGTATTCTTTCAGCAAAGCGGCGGAAAATGTTCAGGAGCGGGTAGTCGCCTGTGCTGGAGCAGAGCCAGAAGGACCGAGGCGTGAAAATGGCTGAACGGAATTATACCCGTCAGCTGGCGACGATTATTTCTATCGATGCCGTCGGATTTTCGCGGTTGATGGGTATCGACGACGAATCCGCCGTCGCCGCCTTCGAGGAGCGACGCGACATTATCGCCGACAGCTGTGGCATATTTGGCGGCCGCACGTTCGGCGATGCCGGCGACAGCATCATGGCCGAATTCGGCAATCCGATCGAGGCGTTGCGCGCGGCCTTCGATTTCCAGGGGCGGATCGTCACGCTCAATGCATCGGTTGCGGAAGACATGCGCATGCCCTTTCGTGCCGGCATCAACACCGGCGACGTCATCGTACGCGAAGGCCGGCTCTACGGCGACGATGTGAACATAGCTGCCAGAATCCAGGAATTCGCACCGCGCGACGGCCTCGCCGTTTCAGAGACGACATGGCACCATGTGAAAGACAAGACGGCAGCCGAGTTCACCGATCTTGGCGAATTCATGCTGAAGAACATCGCGCTGCCGGTGCGCGTTCTGATCGCGGGTCGCAACGACAATGGATTCTCGCCGGCGGCATCGTTTGCGGCCATTCCTCAGGTTAATGCACAGCAGAAGCAGTCGCCCAAAGGTCCGCCGGCGATCGCCGTCCTGCCATTCCAGAGTGATGGCGACGAGCGCGATGTCGGCTATATGGCGGACGGCATCGCCGAGGACATCATCTACGGTCTTTCCAACACCAGATGGCTCTCGGTCATCGCCAAGGGCTCCAGCTTCCAGTTCCGCGACGATACTCTGGGGACGCGGGTGATCGGCAACGCGCTTGGTGCGCGCTACATCGTCAGCGGCACGTTGATGCGCAACGGCGCACAGATACGCCTGCACACCTCGCTGGCCGATGCGTCAAACGGACGACTGGTCTGGTCGCAGCGCTTCGATCGCGATCTGGTCGACATATTCGAACTGCGCGACCAGATCGGCGCGGAGATCGTCTCGATCCTCGACAAGGAGGTCGACCGGGCGGAGCAGGCGCGAACATTCCAGGTGCCGTGGGAAAGCCTCGAAACCTGGCAGCTGGTGCGGCGTGGGCGCTGGCACATGAACCGGCGCACCCGCGGCGACACCGAAACCGCGCTGGAATTTTTCGAGAAAGCCTATCAGGAAGACGCCAATTCGAGCGCCGTGCTGAACGAACTGGCATGGTGGTATTTCTGGCGGGGGTGGCTGCGTTCCGGCGATGGCGACGATTTGAACAAGGTCGAGCAGTTCGCGCGCAAGGCGCTGCTGATGGACAGTCTCGATGCGCGTCCACATGCCCATCTTGGCGCCGTCGCGATCATGCGGGGAAAACCCGCAGCCGCGGTCGACCATCTCGCGGAAGCGATCCACATCAATCCGAGCTTTGCCTTTGCGCGTTCAGGCATGGGCAGTGCCCATCTGCTGCTCGGCAATGCCGCCAGCGCCATACCGTTCTTTCTTGATGCCGAGCGACTGAGCCCCTTCGATCTCTACCGGTTCCACAATCTCGGGGAATTGACGGCGGCCTACAGTTTCGTCGAGGACTGGCCGTCTGCAATCGCTACCGCCGACCGTTCGCTCAATCTGTCACCCGGCTATTTCTACGCCAGGTTCCTGAAGATCGGCGCGCTGATACGAAGCGGCCGGCCGGAACAGGCGCGGCACGAAATGGCCATTTTCGCTACGAGGCACCCCGATTTTTCCGAGCAGAGGGTGCGCTGGATACCGTTCGCGGACAAGGCTGCAAACGAATTCCTGATCGCCAATTTCGAAGGCGCCAAATGAGCTGCTGTCATTGGCTGGCCGAACGCCGACAACTGTGAAAAAATTCACATACGCAGAACCGATGCAACCATAGGCCTTTGAGAGCCGGCATCGCAATGACGTGGACAGCCGGGGGGCTTGAACGCGCATGACCAAACTCAAATATTTCGACGGCATTCGCGAGGCCCAGAAAAACCAGCGCCCGCTGTCGGAGATGCCGCCATTCGATCTCGGTCGTCTCCGCAAAACGGGCCTGGTGGCGCGCATCGGCGAATTTATCGTCGAAGATCATCCACGCGTGTGGTTGGCCTTCTTGCGGCGCTTCCGCCCGACCCTCACCCTGTTTGGGGTTCTGCTCGTCACCAAGAGCGCCGATGTTCGCGACATACTGGAGCGCGGCGACGAATTCCAGACCCCGTACGGCCCGGAAATGACCGAGTTTGCGCGGGGATCCAATTTCATTCTCGGCATGCAGGACGGCGCCGACTACCGCCGCATGAAATCGTCGGTGCTGAGCGCGTTTCCGCCAGCCGAGGTCGAAGCCGCCGTCAGGCCGATCGCCGCGCGCCATTCGCAGGAGATCATGACCCGCGCCAGGCCCGGCTTCGACGCGATCTCCGGATTGATGAAGCTCGTTCCGGTGCACATCTGCCGCGACTATTTCGGCCTCGAGATCGACAACGAATCCGAATTTGCCGACTGGGCTATCGCCTTGAGCGCTTTGTTCTTTTCCGATCCGACGGCGGACCCCACCGTACGCCAGCTGGCGGTAGTCGCCGGCGATCGGCTGATCAAGGTTATCGACCGCTCCATCGATGCGATCAGAGACAAGGGGGCGAACAGCGAGCAGCCGCTGCCGAGGCTGGTCGCGCTGATGGATCAAGGACGTCTGTCGAAGGCCGACCTTCATTCGATTATGCTCGGCATGATCGCCGGCTTCGTCCCGACCAATGTGCTGGCCGCCGGCAATTGCCTTGACGTGATCCTGTCGCGGCCAGATGCACGGCAGGCCATCGACGCGGCGCTCGCCGAAAACGACACCGGCAAGCTCGATCGGGCCGTTCTCGAAGCCATGCGCTTCAAGCCGATCTGGATCGGCCCGTGGCGCTACACCGCGCGCGACGCAATCATCGGCAAGGGCACCCGCCGCGAGCGCCTGGTGAAGGCGGGCACTGTGGTGATGCCGGCAACGCTGTCGGCGATGTTCGACGCGGACGCCGTAGAGAACCCGAACGAGTTCGACACGTCGCGCCCGCCCCGCGACTACATGGTCTTCGGCCACGGCATTCATCAATGCATCGGCGCGGAGATCGCCAGGATCCAGATCGGCGAGAGCCTGCGCGCTCTGTTCCAGAAGCAGGATCTGCGCCGCATGGCTGGCAAGGCCGGGCGCATGACGCGCATCGGTGCCTACCCCGAAACGCTGAAGGTCGATTTCGAACCGGCCGCGCTTTGCAAGACGGTCGACCAGTCAATGGTGACGGTGGTCTGTCCAGTCACCCGTGGCACCTCGCTGGACACCATCCGCACCAAGGTGGCAGAGCTCGGCAACCCCGCCGGCGACGAGATCCGCGACGCACTCAACAGTGCCGGCACCATTCATTTCTCCAGCCTCGCTGTTGTCGGCACCGGCGAGAAGGACGATGCGTCAGGTCTTGAAAGAGGCTCGCTTGTTCTCGAGATCTCCGGCGACGGCAGCGCCGATCAGGTGATCGATGCGGTTACGCAGGCGATCGGACACAGGCTGCGGCCGATCTTCAAGGCCTGCGGCTTGCCGGAAGGCGGGGCGTTGAACGACTTCCTGCGCAAGCACAATGTCGACATCTCGCCCTCTTTTGGCAGCAATGCCGGGCTGGTGTTTTCCGGGACTCCGGGGCACTCGGTCCAGCGCATCAAGGCCGAGCAGGAGCTTTTCGAAGCCGTGCGCGACATTGTGGAGCGGCCACGCAAGGGCACCGGTAACGCTCCCGCCGTGCTTGCCGAAGCTCGCCAACATGTCCAGTCATTGGGAACGTTCGCCTGGGCGTTCGAGCCGGCCGAAAGCCAGCTGGAAAAGCAGGCGGGCCATTGGGGCCGTGCCTTGATGGCGACCCTGCTGGTGCCGCCGGTCCTGGCGACAGTGGCGATCATCTGGGCTGCTTGCTGGTACATGACCTACAGTGTGGTGTTCGGCAGATCCATCGACATCAGTTCCCCGGAAATCTCCTTCACCGCCATAGCCGTAGCAGTCACATCGCTTCTGTTGTCGGGGATTGGCGTGTTGGTAGCGGCAGCGCTGCTGGTGTTTTTGTGCTTGCTGGCGCTGCGGCGCCGCGAGGACAGGGATCGGCCGGAAAGCACGTCGATCGGCATCTCCGCATTGAACGCGATACTCGCCAAGGAGGACCACGCGGCGCAAAACCATCTGACCGCGATTTCGACGATGAAGGTCGGCATCTTGCGGCGGCTGGCGCTCCGGTTTTCCTTCTATCTGATCTCGATAGCGGCGCAGAAGGTGTTCAAGCCAGGCTTTCTCAACACCATCAACACCATCCATTTCGCCCGCTGGATCCTGCTGCCGGGCTCCAACAGACTGATCTTTTTCTCCAATTACGGCGGCAGCTGGGAAAGCTATCTCGAGGACTTCATTGCCAAGGCATCCGCCGGCCTGACCGGCGTGTGGAGCAACACCGTGGGCTATCCACGCACCCAATGGCTCTTCCTTGACGGCGCGCGCGACGGCGATCGCTTCAAGCGCTGGGCGCGGCGCCAGCAGGTGCCGACCCTGTTCTGGTACTCCGCCTATCCCGATCTCAACACCACGCGCATCCGGATCAACTCCCGGATCAGGCGCGGCATTGCTTCCGCCGTCGGCAACGAGGCGCGCGACTGGCTGAGCCTGTTCGGTTCGCTGCAGCGTCCGGCGAGCGAAACAACCACCGTTCAAAAGACCACCTCGCTGCTGGCCAACATCAGCTCGGCCTTTCCGGCACCTCTCGAGCAGCAGCTTGAAACCGGCGAGATCCAGTCCATCTTCTTCGGCCCGTTCGGTCCGCTCGGCTATTCGCATATGCTTGCGATCCAGGTGCCGGACAAATTGCCGGCAGCCAAACGCAGGGCCTGGCTCCATTTCGTTGTCGACCAGACGAGTTTCGGCGAAGGCAAGCCTGCGGGGCGAGCCATGACGGTAGCCTTTGGTCCCGGTGGCCTGCGGCAGCTTGGGCTCGAAGAAGGGGTGGAGGACGATCCATTAGACACATTCCCGATTGCCTTTCGCCATGGCATGGGCAATCCCGAGCGCAAGCGCATCCTGGACGACCGAGGCGACGCAGCGGACGAATGGGAGTGGGGGTCGCTGAAGAAGCCTGTCGACCTGGTCATCGTCTGCTATGCGGAAGAGCCGGGAAAGTTGCAGACCGAGATCGCCGCCGTGAAACGAAAGACGACCGCTGCGGGCATGAAGGTCGTCGCTGAACTGCCGCTCGCCGTAAAACGGGGTCCGACCAACACTAAGACCAAATCGTCGAATGCGGCAACGGGTGACGACAGGTCGGAACGCGGGCCAGCCTATGAGCATTTCGGCTTCGCCGACGGGATTTCACAACCGATTGTCCGCGGCACCACCCGCGCCAGCAGGGGTGCCGCGCCCATGCATCTGGTCGCGCCCGGCGAGTTCCTGTTCGGCTATCGTGACGAACATGGGTTCTATCCGTCCTCGCCCTCGGTAAGCGCATCACGCGATCGCACGGCAATCCTTTCGCAGGTGCGCCGCAGCCGGCTTGTTCCAGGCCTGCCGCCACCGCCGCGCGATTTCGGCCGCAACGGCTCGTTCCTCGTCATTCGCCAGTTCGAGCAGCATGTCGACGTCTTCAACGACTATTGCAAAAAGGCCGCGGCGTCGGCGGCCAGCCAAACCGGCAACCCGGCCATCACCCAAGATTGGGTTGCCGCCAAGATGCTCGGCCGTTGGCAGAACGGCAGTTCGCTGGTGCGCAACCCCGATCATCCGGGACGCGTCATCGACAACAACTTCGCCAGTGGCGCCGAGGATCCGCAAGGGCATCGCTGCCCGCTCGGGTCCCACATACGCCGTTCCAACCCGCGCGATTCGCTGGGCGAAGACCGCGACACGCAGATCAATATCGGCAAGCGCCACCGTATCCTGCGCGTCGGCCGCACCTATGAGAAGCAGGACGGCAAGAATGGAAAGGTCGAAAAGGGACTGCTCTTCATGTGCCTTAACGCCGACATCGAGCGCCAGTACGAATTCATCCAGCAGACCTGGGTTTCGTCGAGCTCGTTCCAGGGCCTCGTCGGGGAAAAGGACCCGACGATCGGTTCGCGCGACGGCGATGGCACGTTCACCATTCCGTCCTGGGAAAAGGTCACGACGCTCCGTGACATGCCGCAATTCGTCACCACCAAGGGCGGCGGCTATTTCTTCATGCCGAGCCGGTCCGCGTTGCGCTATCTGATTTCGCGGCTGTGATTCGCGACTGAAATCGTCAGTCGTCGTCCTGAGACGCGGCGATGTGGCGAAGAACGCCGGCGTCGGTTATGCGCAGGCCGCCACGCTTGATGGCGATGATCGACCGGTTGCGCCAGTCGTTGAGCGTCTTGTTGACCGACTCGCGCGTGGCGCCGAGGAATTCCCCCAGCTCGGACTGCGAGATCGGTATCCACCCGGCGTTGTCCGCCATCACTTCGGCCAGGAAAACCAGCCGCTTGGCGAGCCTCGCCTCGATGCCGAAGAAAGCCTGGTCGCCGAGCTCGCCGCTGACCCAGCGCAGCCTTGCGCACAACAATTCGATCATGGCGCGCGCCAGGGGTGGGTTTTTCTCAATACGATCAAAGAGTTGCGTTCGGCTGAGCGAAACCAGTTCACAACCGGTGAGGCAGATGGCGGTGGCGGTGCGCGGACGTCCGTCGAGCGCGCCGATCTCGCCGACAAGACTGCGCGACAGTTCGATATTGGCCACCAGCTTCTGACCACCCGGTGAATAGATCGAGATTTCCACCGTGCCGCTCATCACGCCGTAGATGCGGTCGCCGGCATCTTCCTGGACAAAGAGGTGCTGGCCGACGGCATAGCGTTCGACCTTGCAGCCATTGAAGAGCAGATCGAACTGGCGCGGATCGATCCGCGCGAGGCGCGGCAGATCGCTTCTGTCGTTCGCGCTGGCGGTCGGCATGATGAAATTCCGTCTGTCGTGGCTGTAATAGTTGTACGACAACGGCGCGACCGATCAAAGCAAATGTGGCAGAAGGCCGTCTGCACGCCCGGCCGGGAGGCGCCTGGAGGCGTGCAGACGGCAACTGTGAAAATGACTAGGTAATCGAAAATCCTGCATTTACTGGTTTTTGCCCAGCATCCACAGGGTGACGCGTTTGACGCCCTGCTTGGCCGGGATGTCCACACCGACGGCCTTGTTCAGGCTGGCAAGGTCGTCGCAAGCGATCTGGACGACGATCTCGTCCGGGCGAAAACTGTGGGACAATCCCAAACATTGGCCAAAACCCCAATTGGTGGCCAAGACGTCGCCTGCCGCGCCGGGTTCCGTTTCGATCAGGACATAGGCATCGGTGGTCGCTATCGCCGGAGCGGTGAACGCCGTTGCCGCGATAAATGTGCCAAAGGCAAACAAGATTCGCATCTGTCCTCTCCCGGCTGAAAAATATCGTCATAAATCGCGGCGGGGACTGGTCGCATTGGCGATTCCCGTTTCCGTTGGAGCCATAGGGGCGCGCAAATCGCTTTCCGGTCTGTGAAAGGGATCACAGAGATGACGCGCAAAGGGCGCGATAGTCTTATCTTGCTTGTCGCTCGGCATTGCTTCAGTCTGAAAGCAGTACCGCAGTTTTCTACTTTGACAGCTCGGGAAAGTGGGGCGTGCCATGGCGCTTGTGACAGGGCTCCTGATCAAGGTTCGCGGCGACGGTACCGGCTTTGCCGCAGGCAGCCCTTCGCTTGGCCTCGGCGCGGTCGAGGTCGAACCGATCCTGACTGTACCGCCGGGCACCGCCGGCAGCGATTTCGGCGCCGGCGCCGACCGCGGTGCGACCTGGCTCAGACTTGCCGCACAACACGCGCAAAACCCCTGGGATGATGCCCACGATCTCGTCGCCCGCGGCGAGGCTTTCGGGGCAGCCGGCGGACCCGAGGTGCTGGCCGTGGAGCCCGACCTCGTCCAACAATGGGATTACAAGGATGCCAACGGCGACCGTGGCATGGCGGCAAGCGCCAGTCCGGCCTGTACCTTTGACGACCAGGACCCAAGCGGCGGGCAGGCCACCGTCACCGCCGGCGTCGCCTGGAATGCGGGCGCGGCCTTCAGCCAGTTCGCCACCGCCCGCACCAAGGTCGGCGCCAAGCAGGCCAACATCACCATCGCCCATCTCGACACCGGCTTCGATCCGGCGCATCGCACCTTGCCGGCCGGGCTGGCTACGGCGCTGCAGCGCAATTTCGTCAATGACGGCACCGGGCCGAACAACGCCACCGATCACGCCCCGGCGGGGACGCTGACCAGCAATCGCGGCCATGGCACCGGCACGCTCAGCCTGCTCGCCGGCAACAGGCTCGACGGAACGTCTCCGCATTGGCCGGGCTTCACCGATTTCGTCGGCGGCGCCCCACAAGCCAAGATCATCCCGGTGCGCATCGCCGACTGGGTGGTGCGGCTCACCACCGGCACCATGGTGCAAGGCATCGACTATGCCCGCTCGAATGGCGCGCAAGTGCTGTCGATGAGCATGGGCGGCCTGACCTCGCAAGCCTTGGTCGACGCCGTCAACCTTGCCTACGACAACGGCGTGGTGATGGTCACCGCGGCCGGCAACAACTTTACCATCACGCCGAGCAGTATCGTGTTTCCCGCCCGCTACAACCGCGTGCTGGCGGCTTGCGGCGTCATGGGCGATGGCCGCGCCTATTCCGGCCTCAGCTTCGGCACCATGCAAGGCAATTATGGACCGCAATCGAAGATGGCGACGGCGCTCGGCGCCTATACGCCGAATGTGCCGTGGGCGGAGATCGACTGCGCCAAGATCGTCGACATGGACGGCTCCGGCACCTCAGCGGCAACGCCGCAGATCGCCGCTGCCGCCGCACTGTGGCTGGCCGAGCATTGGGATGTGGTGAAGAACTATTCACAACCGTGGATGCGCATCGAGGCTGTTCGCTTCGCGCTGTTTTCCGCGGCCGCCAAGTCGACGGCCCAAATGGGAGCCGCCCAGACTTTGCAGAAGATCGGCCAGGGCGTCGTGCGGGCTGATGCCGCGCTCGCGGTAATGCCGCGAGCCGAAAACCAGCTGCAGAAACTGCCGCCGGCCAAATATTCCTGGGGCTGGCTGGACTTGATCATCGGTGGCGGCAACTCGGTGGCGCCCTTGTCGCCTGTAGAGCTTCAGCGCCGAAAGATGTTTGGGCTCGAGCTGACCCAGATGGCGCAGCGCGTCGCGTCGGTCGACGAGGCGATCGCCGACCCGGATGGCGATCCAGCTGGCATCTCAGCCGCCGCACGCAACCGCTACCTCGAGGCCGCTCTCGATGAGGGCAAGCCGTCGAAGCCTCTGCGCGCTTTTCTCGAAAGCACGCTGGGCAGGCCGGGTGCCAAGCCCGTTGCCAGCAAGGCGACGAAGCCGGCGCTACCGATCAAGCGCAAGCCACGACCGTTGCCGCCGCCAAAGCGCCGGCTGCGCATCTATGCGCTCGATCCGTCAGTGGCCAAGCGGCTCGATTCCGTTTCCATCTTTCAGGCAACGCTGTCCGTTCCGTGGGACGACAAGCCATCGACCGCCAATGCCTTGCTGCCCGGTCCGGTCGGCGAATATCTCGAGATCGTCGATGTCGATCCGGCGTCCAACCGCGTCTACGATCCGGTCGACCTCAACGACAAGATGCTGCTCGCCCAGGATGGCTTGCCGCCATCGGAAGGCAATCCGCAGTTTCATCAACAGATGGTCTATGCCGTAGCCATGACCACCATCGGGCATTTCGAGCGTGCACTGGGCCGGCGGGCGCTGTGGGCTCCGCACTATGCCGCCGGGCGCACTGGCGACATGACGATGAAGGCCAACGAAGTGCGGCGGCTGCGCATCTATCCGCACGCGCTGCGCGCCGAAAATGCCTATTACAGCCCCGACAAGAAGGCCTTGCTGTTCGGCTATTTCCCCGCCGAGGGCGGGGCGGGTGACGTCACCACGCCGGGCACGACGGTGTTTTCCTGCCTGTCGAGCGACATCGTCGCCCATGAAATGTCGCATGCGCTGCTCGACGGACTGCATCGGCGTTTCCAGGAAGCGTCCAACCCGGACGTGCCGGCTTTCCACGAGGCCTTTGCCGATATCGTCGCCTTGTTCCAGCATTTCACCCTCAAGGAGCTGGTCTCCTTCGAGATCGCCAAAGCGAGGGGCGATGTCTCGGCGGCAACGCTTCTATCCGGCATCGCCAAACAATTCGGCGAGGGCAGCGGCCGCGCCGGGCCGTTGCGCGACTATGGCGGCGCCGGCATGGCCGATCTCGACTACGACAAGACGTTTGAGCCGCACGACCGCGGCTCGATCCTGGTGTTTGCCGTCTACCAGGCGTTTCTGGCGATCGCCGGCCGCCGCACCGACGATTTGATTCAGCTGGCCACCGGCGGAACCGGCGTGCTGCCCGCCGGCACGCTGCACCCCGTTCTGGTCGAGCGCCTCACCGACGAGACCGCCAAGACCGCGCAGCAGATGCTGACCATGTGCATTCGCGCACTCGACTATTGCCCGACCGTCGACATCACCTTTGGCGAGTATCTGCGCGCGCTGATCACGGCCGACATCGACGCCTTCCCCGACGACCCGCTCCACTATCGCCTGGCCTTCATGGAATCCTTCCGCAAATGGAAGCTGTTGCCGCGCGACGTGCGCACCATATCGGAAGAGACGCTTGCCTGGAGCGCCCCCGACGATCCTTCGCCGGGCTGGCTGACCGGCTTGTTGCGCGACATCGATTTGAGCTGGAACCAGAAGCTCGACCGCTCCGAGATTTTTGCGCTCAACGAGAAGAACCGCTACACGCTCTGGAAAGCCATGCGGCAGGCCTTTGTCGCCAACCCCGATCTCCACAGCCAGTTCGGCCTGCTGCCGCATTTGCCGCGCTACGATGAGCATGGCGCGCTGATGCACAAGGCGCGCAAGGGCGAGACCACTTTCGACATTTTCGGCGTCCGGCCGACCCGCCGCGTCGAACCCGACGGCTCGTTCCGCACCGAGGTGATCGCCGTCATCCAGCAGCGCGTTCCCGTGGGTCTCGACGGCACGCCGGCACTGAATGGCGTGAAGAAAGGCGACGGCTTTTTCTGGTTCCGCGGCGGCGCCACCGTCATCATCGACCCGCGCCAGGGTCAGGAAGAAATCCGCTATTCGATCATCAAGAACACCGGCAGCGTCGACCGGCAGAAGCGCCAGTCGCAGACCGCGACCGCGAACTTCTTGTCGCCGCTGCGGGCGCTTTATTTTGGCCGCGAGGTTTCGGAACCCTTCGCCATGCTGCATGCCAGCCATGGAGACGACGATGTCTAGAAAGCCGTCAACCCGCGGAGCGCCGCGGCCTGCCGCTCCTGCCGCGGCCAACACGCCGGCCGTCACCGTGCGCCATTATTGCCAGGGCATCGGCGACTGCCACCTGTTGAGCTTTCCCAAGCCGGACGGCTCGCTGTTTCGCATGCTCATCGATTGCGGCATTCACGTCTCGATCAAGGGCGGCCCGGCGCTCATTGGCGATATCGTCGCCGACCTCAAGGCCGAGACGGGAGGCAAGATCGACGTTCTCGTCATCACCCATGAGCATTGGGACCATGTTTCTGGTTTCCTGACCTCCGACGAATTGTTCGCGGGTTTTTCCGTTGGCGAAGTGTGGATGGCCTGGACCGAAAACCCTGGCGATGCCGAGGCGATCGAGCTCGACAAATTCAAGACCCAGGCTTTGACGGCGCTGCAGGGCGCCAGCCAGAGGCTCGAGGCCGAGCAGGGGTTGAGCCCGTTCATGGCGGGCGTTCGCGACGGGCTGCAATCCGTCCTCGGCTTCCAGTTCGGCGCCACCGGCGAAAGGGTGCGCGCCGCGCGCGATGCCGCCAAAAAGCTTTCGAAAAAGCAGCCTGTCTATTTCGAACCGGGCGGGCCATTGCCTTCTATTGCGGCGCTGCCCAATCTGCGCATCTACGTGCTCGGGCCGCCGCGCGACAAGGCGGCGCTGCGCCTGGAGGACAAGGCCAGCGAAATGTTCCCGCTCGGCGGCCCTTTCGCGCGGGCGCTCAATGCCGGCGTGGCCGTGAACGAAACCAGCGACGGAACCTATATCGACGAGCTTAGCCCCTTCGAGCGCAGCGTCGGCTCAGAGCTGTCGGCGGCGTTGAGCTCCGGCGCGGCGGCCGATGCGCCGGGCGACACAGGCGGCTTTGTCTGGAACCACTATTCCGGCCCGGCTGCCAACGCCCGGCCCGACGATGACCCCGACCAGTCCTGGCGCCGCATCGATGCAGACTGGCTGGGCATTGCCGCCGACCTCGCCATGCAGCTAGACCGCGGCGTCAACAACACCAGCCTGGTGCTGGCGTTCGAGTTCATCGACACCGGCAGGGTTTTTCTCTTCCCCGGCGATGCCCAAATCGGCAACTGGCTGAGCTGGAAGGAACTGAAATGGCCGCAGGGGCAGACGACCGTCACGGCGGCCGACCTGATGGCGCGCACCGTCTATCTGAAGGTCGCCCATCACGGCAGCCAGAACGCGACGCCGCCAAAGCAAGGTCTCGATTTGATGACCAGCGCCGACCTGTCGGCCTTCATTCCAACCAACAAGATCGACGCTGTCAACGTGCATTGGGGCGCAATGCCCTACGACGCCATCCTGACCGCACTTGCCGCCAAGACCAGCGGCCGCGTCATCCGCGCCGACGATGCCTGGCTGGCCAACAAGAACGGCAAGCCGGCCTTCGCCTCGCCCTCCGGCTCGATCCTTGCGGTCCGCAATGCCCCGCGCGATCGCGCTCGCGGCCCGGGTGGGCTTTGGGTGGAACTCGATCTGGCGTGAGAGGCGCTAAACCGGATCGCCGCCGGCGGTTGCCTCGCCACTGGCGCGCGCCAATAGCGTGGTCTTGTCCCTATACTTCTGGGGATGCATGCGGGCCGCAGCCTTCATGCGCGTCTCGATTTGCAGCTTCCGTTTGGCAATAGGCTCGTTTGATAGACCTATGGGCAAAAGGCCGGCTTCAGCGCGCTCCTGCACGGTCAGGGTCAGGACATCGTCGCGAGTGTAAAGGTTGCCAATACCGGCGATGAACATGATCCCGTCCGGCATCATGTCGGCGAGATCCACGCAGTCATCCATATACTTATGGGTGCGGTGCTAGACAGCCTTCTCGTACTTCTCGGAAAATTCAGGGGATTTTGATCGCCAGGTGTAGATCGTATCCGCACAAAACATCTTGTTCATGGCGCCAATCTTGCGCACAGGAGCCCCTTTTGATGGTTTCAAGGCAGATGGCGTCGGCCAGCTCGGTCGAATAGTCAGTCGGACGACCACGAGACGCCGCGGGTTGCACTAGTTCCGTGGCGTTTTTGTCGGGCTGACGTTTGCGGGTAGTCACCTTCAAGTATAGGCTGTGCAGCTTCAATCAGGCAACGAATATCCACCAGGGGGCGGAGATGACCACAGGGCTTGAATACCAACAGATGCGACCGCCGCGGGGCTTGACTGGGATAGCCGTCGCAGTGGGATTCATGGTGCTCGGGCTCGTCTTTGCCTGCGGTGCGACGCTATGGGTGGCACGCGAGCCAGGGAGCAGGGGCCAGATCATAGCCTATCTTGATCGTGCGCTTACAGCAGCTGAGCAGGGGCAGCAAATGATCAGCGCGATAAACGCCCAGAATGACAGTTTGATCAATGACCTAACGGATATTTCCAAAAAGGTGTCTGTGCTGGCTGTCGACGATAAGCAGAAGCAGGAAATCCTCGCGGATCTAGCCGCAACAGCATTCCAGGTTAAAGAGATTAACAAGGGGCCGGAAGAGTATCTCAAAAAGCACGATCTGACTTTTAACGAGCCCGCCTCATTCTCGCTCATATCAACGGCCGAGGCTGCCACGACAAATAAAGTGAAAAACCCGCCAGCACCCCCTAAAACGTTCCTGGACGAGATAAACGATCCTGCTCACCGCATGCTCTTTGTAATCATGAGCGCGCTAGCTGTCGGCGGCGTCTTCACGATCCTGTACGCCGTCAGCAAGGTTCCGGCGAAACAGAAGTTTTATCAGACGGTCATAATCAACGTCGGAACGTTCCTGGCCGGTCTCGGCGGAGGTGCCTTCATCGCAGGATAGGGTTTCATTCGGTACCGCTGACAGACTCCTTATCGTCTCCCGATATCTGTGTTCGTATAATCCTAGCCACTTCGGCGTTGCCCTGGCCCTCAAAGTCATCCGCTATCGTGGGCAAAAGCCACTCAAAGCCATGGGCCTTCAGTATGTTGATCCAAATCAGAACCGCATGCTCACTCTGGTTCGGACCCAAAGCCGGCACTCTCGCGATGAACTCTCTTGCATCCTGAGAATCTGGTCCCCCAAGCTTATACGTCGGAATGGGTGCTGCTATTGCGCGTCGGGAGTCCGCCACCGCGTCCTTACGCATCTCTCTTTGAAGCTTGATGTTTTCACGGATCACCGCAGCTTCGGAAGGCTGGTAGTTAAACTCAACGCTCTCACCCTTGTCGTCACGGTGGTATTTCAGCCCGAAGGCAGCGTTCTGCTCGATTGATATTTTGGCCAGCCTCTCAGCCGACTTCATAACCGGGGATTGGTGTTGATAGACGTCAGCGGCAGTGGGCGGCTTTTTTGATGAGCTGAGGTAGTCCCGCACCGTCTTGGAGAACTTTGCCAGATTGTTGGCAGCTGTCACCACAGACGAGACTGTCTTCGCGCCGCTTCCCAATATGCTGAGCGCATCTTTCAGGAACAGCAGGGTCGAGCCTGTAACGATGTTCGCTAGGACCAGGTCGCTGCCCGTGGTTCGTTTGTAATCGGCGGCAAGGTCTTCGAGGAGCTTTCCCAGCTCTGCAACTGGCAACGGGCGGTTGTTCTGGAATGAAATGAGAAGAGTATCGTCTGCCACGGGGTCCTACTTCTTTTCTGGTTGGCTTATCGTTGCTGTACTCGAAAGGGTGTCGCCCGCGGCCATTTTCGACAGGCTATCTGAACGAGCCGAGGCAGCGAATAGGCCCTCGTGGTCCGTATCGAACAGTAGCTCGGTCGGCAGGTTGTCGAGCAGGGAATAGCCCTCGACGTAGTGCTTGAACTTCTCACCCTTGGTTGTGAGGCAGTTGTAGAACAGCATGACCAGCTCGTAGTCGGACAGTTGCGCCCGCAGAAGCTTCATGTATCGATTGTGGCCGACATTGCTGTCATCAATAAAGCGTACGACGTTGTAGAGGTAGCGAAAATAGTGGCCGAGATCTTGTTTCCAGTCGACCCAGAAGGCATCGTAAGCCATCTGAATGCGCTTGACCTCGCCATAGTTGTACAACAGATCATATATCCGCTTCAGCTCCTCGCTGAAAAACTTGAAGCAGTCCCGGCCCTTGATATCCCCAGGGGTTGTGCCGTCGGTTCGCGTGAAGCGTCGTATGTCCATCGAATTGACGATGGTGTTGTGCAGGGTGAGCATCTGGAAGAAGGTCGATTCAAAGCTCTCACGCTTTTGCGACGCCAGTTGGTCTTGAAATGCCTTCTCGGCCGCTACGGCTTCCTTCCTAGCTTGAGTATTGGTGTGTTGCTGCAGCACTATGGTGATAAGCAGTCCGAAGAACGTGAAGAACGTCAGGATCGGGCTGGCAATGCCGCCGACGAAGTCCCCAAACTTCTCCAGCTCGGTTGTGACACCCATCTCGATCGCCCCGACCGCAAAAATGGCCACGACAAAGGCGACTGCCAACACCAGCAGCTTGTATAAGCTGTGAGCGGAATCTCCAGTGGTTGGAGAGATGACTCCTTGGAACCAAGTGAATCCGGGCCAGGTAGGGCGGTTTCGCGCAACAGCCCATACTACGAACACGAAGATAATTATCCCGGTCCAGAAGGCCGCGGTGCCCATTGTGTTCCCCCCGGGCATTTGCATACCAGCGGAAGCAAAGGGGCGCAATCAGCAGTCCCGCTACTGCACAGTATCAGTCTTCGGGCGCGCGCCAGTCGCCAAATACTCGATGAACGTGAGTGCGCCGATCGCCGTCATGGCGCTCTCCACATATTCGGCGTCGGATGTGCGCGCTCCTAGGATGCCGACTGCCTTACGAGCATGGGGCAACGCATCGGGCGGCATTGCTTCGTGGCGGGTCATGGCGCCGATTCGCCGCGGTTCTTGTCGTCAATTCAATATGGCTCGGGAGCCGGAAGTTTCCAAGCGCCCTTGACGCAGGGCAGAGGCGTTCCCATATCGCGTTTGGCGCACTGCGCGCCGAAATGAGCAAAATAGCAAATCGCAAATCACAACCAAAATCACCCAAGCGCACAAATCAGCAAAAACCGATCAAATCAGCAAAATCAAATCCAGCTAAAGACCGATCAAATCAGCAAGCGCAAAACACACAGTACCCAATCAGCGAAAAATCATCAGTTCAGCAAAAATCAAGATCAAATTTCAAATGCAGTGACTGACAGCGGCGCGGCCGCGCCCACCAGTCGCACCCAAACCTGAATTGGATTTCGAAATCTCGACTTTCACCCCTTTAGGGTACTGTCGGCGCCTGCAGACCCGGAAACGCCAACATGGTCATCCGAGTCCACATTGAACTAAAGCTGGAATTGAAGACGGTTCTCAAGATCGTCGTTTTCCTGATCGGCTACTTCGGTAGTTAAATGGAGGGGCACCGCGAGGTGCCCCTTTCCATTTTCAGCCATGGATTACCTCTGCCACGCGGTTTTGATCGCCGCTCCAGAACGGACGATTAGGATCCTAAGGCTCTTGGTATTCTGCTAGCCCTTGCTCCGGCCTGGGCGGTCTAAAAGGGGTTGGAGCGCTCCCGCCATTCCCGATTTGAAAGCGATCCCCGCCGAGGACTACAAATTTTTCGTCACCTACCGCGCCGGTCAGTACTTTGGAGGGAGTTCGTGTGGGCCAAGTCATCTAACCAATCTAGGAGGTTGGATGGTGGGCGATGCAGGGATTGAACCTGCGACCCCACCCGTGTGAAGGGTGTGCTCTCCCGCTGAGCTAATCGCCCGCTCGTTGCCCGAAGGCCAAGCGAGCCGCGATATAAGGGAGGCCGGCAGTTGAAGTCAAGGCGGGGTTCAGCGTTCGGACAAGATTGGATTTGCCGTCCTTTCGACCCCGTTTGCGACGTGACGCTGACCCTGACCCGATCAGCATCCCGCCGCGGCCTTGATCAGCCGTTCCGCCAGATCGAGCGTCAGCGCGTCGAAATGCGAGATGACCGCCGACGGTTCGAATTCGCTGACATGGCGGTCGGTGTAGCCGAAATCGACGGCGACCACCGGAATGCCGGCGGCTTTGGCGGTATCGATGTCGGTCTGCGAATCACCGACCATCAGCGCGCGATCGGGGTCGCCGCCGGCCAACGCGATGGTTTGCGTGAGATGGCGCGGGTCGGGTTTGCGGAAGGCGAATGTGTCTTGTCCGGCGATCGCGGCGAAATGCCTGGTCAGGCCGAGCGCCTCGATCAGCGCGACGGAATTGGCCTCGTATTTGTTGGTGCAGATGGCCAGGAGATAACCGGCCGTCTCGAATCGGGCGATGGCCTCGACCACGCCGGGGTAGGGGCGCGATTTGCCGGGGATGTTGTCGGTGTAGTGGTCGAGGAACAGCTTTAGCAGCCGGTCGTGCTCCTCGACATCAAGCGATTTCTGCTGCGCGGTATGCGCGCGCTCGATCATCACCCGGCCGCCCTGGCCGACGAAGCGCTTGAAGCCGGCTTCGTCGACGGCCGCGAGTTCGCTGGCGGCAAGGCTGTAGTTGAGGCTGTCGAGCAGGTCCGGCGCGGTATCGACCAGCGTCCCGTCGAGGTCGAACACGATGATCGGTCGGGTCATGGTCTGTCCTGTGGCGAAATGCGTTGCCGGCAGGCGATAGCGGCTACGGCCCATTCAGGCAAGCACGGCCGATCAGTCCACAGGCAAAGTCTTTGACCGCGCGGGCAAAAATGCTACGAGCGCGCAAACGAGCGAAATCCGGGGCAGGCATGGATGCGAGGCAACTGAAGGTCGAGGCTGCGCGGGCAGCGCTTGCCCATGTCACCGATGGCATGCGGCTCGGCATCGGCACGGGCACCACGGCCGAGGAGTTCGTGCGGCTGTTGGCCGAGAAAGTTGCGACAGGGTTGACCGTCGTCGGCGTGCCGACTTCCGAGCGCACCGCCATCCTATGCCGCGAGCTTGGCGTGCCGCTGTCGACGCTGGAGGAAACGCCTGAACTCGATCTCACCATCGACGGCGCCGACGAGGTCGACCCGGCGCTGACCCTGGTCAAGGGCGGAGGCGGCGCGCTGCTGCGCGAAAAGATTGTTGCGGCGGCGTCCGAGCGCATGATCGTCATTGCCGACCGCTCGAAGATGGTCGAGACGCTCGGCCGCTTTCCACTGCCGATCGAGGTCAATCAATTTGGCCTGCGCGCCACTGAAATCGCGGTCGGCGCGGCGGCGCAAAGCCTCGGTCTTTCCGGCCCGGTTACATTGAGGATGACGGGGAGCCAGCCTTTTGTTACAGACGGCGGCCATTTTATCCTCGATGCATCTTTTGGCCGCATTCCGGATACAAGAGCGCTTTCGAATGCTCTCCATGCCATTCCTGGCGTGGTTGAGCACGGTCTTTTCATCGGGCTGGCGTCAGCGGCCATCATCGCCGGCGGCGACGGCATCCAAACCGTCCATGCCGCCCGAAAACCAGGGAGTTCTACCGATCATGATGTTGCATAACCGGGTTCGCAGCCTTTCCGCCATTCTGCTGGCTTCGGCTGTCTTAGCGTTTTCGTCGCCGGCGTTCTCGCAAGACGTCACCGAAGCGCATCTGAAGGCCGCGCGCGCCGCAGTCGCCGCGATCCACGCAACGGACCCGTTCGACAACATCCTGCCGCAGGGCGCTGCCGCGCTCGAGCAGCAGCTGATCCAGAAGAACCCTGACATGGAAGAGCTGATCAGCAAGACGGTCGCCGAGAAGGCCCTGGCGCTGGCCTCGCGCCGCACCGATCTCGAGAAGGAAGCAGCACTCGCCTATGCCAAGGTGTTTTCCGAAAAGGAACTCACCGACATCGCCGCCTTCTACAATTCCGATGCCGGCAAGAAGCTGCTCGAAAACGGCCCGATCGTGACGCGTGAACTGGTGAAGGCCGCCGACATCTGGCAGAACGGCGTCGGCCGCGATCTCGCCCAGCAGGTTGGTGAAGCGCTGGCCGCGGCCGCGAAAGCCAGGGCGCCGGCAGCACCGGCGCCGGCTGACGCCACTGCGCCTGCCGATGGTGCGGCCCCAGCCGACGGTGCGGCTCCTGCCGATGGCGCCGCCCCTGCCGATGGCGCAGCGCCGGCCAACTGATCCCTCTTTTCCAAGCGGCGTTCTCGTCGCTGGACCAAGAAAGCCCGGCTTTGTCCGGGCTTTTCTTTTGCCTGTTTGCAGCCTACCTGTGGCGCAAGTTCATCGCGCTTCGGGAGCCTCGTCATGGCCGGTTACGACTACGATCTTTTCGTTATCGGCGGCGGTTCCGGCGGGGTGAGGGCGGCCCGTGTCGCGGCAGCCCTCGGCAAGCGCGTCGGCATCGCCGAGGAATTCCGCTATGGCGGCACCTGCGTCATCCGCGGCTGCGTGCCGAAAAAGCTCTACGTCTATGCCTCGCAGTTTCCCGAGCATTTTGCCGACGCGGCCGGCTATGGCTGGACGGTGCCCGAGGCGAGCTTCGACTGGCAGACGCTGGTCGCCAACAAGGATCGCGAGATCAGCCGGCTGGAGGCGATCTATGAGAAGAACGTCAAGGGCGCCGGCGGCGAGACGTTCCATTCGCGCGCCATGCTGGTCGACAAGCATGTGGTGCATCTGCTGGGCGAGGATCGCACCGTCACCGCCGACCAGATTCTCATCGCCACCGGCGGCCGTCCGGCGCCGCATCCGGCACTGCCCGGTCATGAACACTGCATCTTTTCCAACGAAGCCTTTGATCTCAAGCAGCTGCCGAAGGCGATCATGATCGAGGGCGGCGGCTATATCGCCGTCGAATTCGCCAACATCTTTCATGGGCTGGGCGTCGACACCACGCTGGTCTATCGCGGCAAGGAGATCCTCTCGCGTTTCGACATGGACCTGCGGCGCATGCTGCATGAGACGATGGAAAAGAAGGGGATCAAGATCCTCTGCCACGCCGTGTCCGAATGGATCCGCAAGCGGCCCGACGGCCGGCTCGATGCGCTGGTCACCGGCGGCAGGATACTGACGGTCGACCAGGTCATGCTCGCCATCGGCCGCATTCCCAACACCGAGAACATGGGTCTCGAAGGTGTCGGCGTCGAGCTCGGCCAGACCGGCGCCATCAAGGTCGACAAATACTCGCGCACCAACATCGACAACATCTGGGCGATCGGTGACGTCACCAACCGCGTGCAATTGACGCCGGTGGCGATCCACGAGGCGATGTGTTTCATCGAAACCGCCTTCAAGGGCAATCCGACGGCGCCCGATCACGACACCATCGCCACCGCGGTCTTCTCGCAGCCGGAGATCGGCACCGTCGGCCTGTCGGAGGACGAGGCCGTCAAGCGCTTTGCCGACATCGAAATCTACCGCGCCACCTTCCGGCCGATGCGCCACACGCTGTCGGGGCGCGACGAAAAGATGCTGATGAAGCTGGTGGTCGACGGCGCCTCGAAAAAGGTGCTCGGCGCCCATATCCTCGGGCCGGATGCCGGCGAGATGGCGCAGCTGCTCGCCATCCCGCTGAAGGCCGGGCTGACCAAGGACGATTTCGACCGTACCATGGCCGTGCATCCGACGGCAGCGGAGGAACTCGTCACCATGTACAAGCCGACCTACCGCGTGAAGGACGGCGTGCGGGTCGATTGATTTAAAACGCTGAGGGGTGTGTTGAGATTCAAGTCAGGCCGAGCCGAGAATGGTGGCTTTCGAGAACCGGAGCGGAGCGTACTAAAGTACGTGAGCACCGGCCTACGCCGGCCGTAGCCCAAGTTACCGCCGCACTTGTGAGTGCTTCGGCCGGCGAAGGCCGGAAGCGCCGAAAACCGCCATTCGCAGGCCGGCATCACCTGAATATCAGCACACACCCTACAGCAGCGTGCCGCGCAGGATCACCATCGCCACCGAGAAATAGATCACCAGGCCGGTGACATCGACCAGCGTGGCGACGAACGGCGCCGATGCGCTGGCCGGGTCGAAGCCGATGCGCTTCAGCGCGAACGGCAGCATCGACCCCGACAGCGAGCCGAACGTGACGATGCCAACCAGTGCCGCGCCGACCGTGGTGGCGATCAGCGGCCAGTGCGGGCCGTAGTCGTAAAAGCCCATATATTGCCACAGCGAGATGCGGAAGATGCCGACCATGCCAAGCATGGCCCCCAGCACGAGGCCGGTGGGCAGTTCGCGCAAGGCGACCCGCCACCAGTCGCCAAGACCGATCTCGCGCAGCGCCAGTGCCCGGATGACCAGCGAGGTCGCCTGCGAGCCGGAATTGCCGCCCGAGCTCATGATCAGCGGGATGAACAGCGTCAGCACGATCGCCTTTTGCAGTTCGCCCTCATAGCTTTGCATCGCATTGGCGGTCAGCATCTCTGAGATGAACAGCGCGCACAGCCAGCCGCCGCGTTTCTGGATCATGGCGAGAAAGCTCATCTTCATGTAGGGCTCGTCCAGAGCCTCCATGCCGCCGAAACGATGCACGTCCTCGGTCGTCTGCTCGACCATCGTATCGATGATGTCGTCGACGGTGACGATGCCGAGGATCTTGCCGTGGTCGACGACCGGAACGGCGAGCAGATCGTATTTCGAGATCAGCTGCGCCACGTTTTCGCGGTCGGTCAGCGGTGAGACCGTGACCGGCGCGCGATCCAGCGCCACATCCATCACCAGATCGTCCGGCTCGCCGGTGATCAGCCGGCGCAGGCCGGTCGAGCGCACCAGAACATGCGTCTGCGGATCGACAATGTAGATTGCGTAGATGGTCTCGCGCGTCCGCTCGACCTTGCGGATGTAGTCCAGTGTCCGGCCCACGGTCCAGTCCGCGGGCACGCTGACGAACTCTGTCGTCATCAGCGACGCAGCACTGCCTTCGGGATAGCCCAGAATGGCAAGCAGCGTCGCCCGCAGCGGCGGCGCAAGCCCGCCGAGCAGCTCCGAGCGGGCCGGCTCCTCCAGCTCGCGCAGCAGGTCGGCGGCGCGGTCGACCGACATGGCGGTGAGCAGCTTGCCCGCCTTGGCGCGGGGCAGCGCCTCGACAAGCTCGGGCGCAGCGTCGAGTTCCGGCTGGTCGAAGATTTCGACCAGCCGCTCGAACGGCACTTCACACAGCAGCTCTATCGCTGTTTCGTGAGGCTCCCGGTTCAGGGCCTCGACGACGTCGGCGACGTGATCGTTTGCAAGGATACGGGCGATCGCGACGGCATCGTCGCCCGCGACGGGGGAAAATTCGTTCATGGTTCACTCCTTGCCATCCGGCAGGACGTGAACCGGTCAGGTCACGTCTAGGCGGACGGCTGTTGCGTTCGACTGTGACTGTCGCCAGGCATGGCGCGGTGACCTTTCTGCTCGCGGGTTCAGGTTGGAATTCTGCGAGCCGGCGCAACATAGGAGCGCATCTTGCCGAGTCAATCGCGATAGCGGCCGAAAACGTCGGCGGAGAGGGCCAATCGCGAGACTGTGATCGCTGTCAGTGTGTTGTACGGCTCAAAGGCAGCCTACGGCAGCCAAAGCCCTTGGCGACGCTGCTATTTCTGCTTCAGCCGGCGCGAGAAACGCAGCCATTTGTCCTCGGCCGGCCTTGGCTGAGCGAGAATGGTGGTGAGCTCGCGAGGCAGGTTCGGCACCAGCGGCTTCTTTGTGGCGACGCCATCGGCGATCGAAACCACACTGTGGTAGAACTCAGCGCCTGAAAGCGATCTTGGCGGCACGGCTTCGTGCATGATGCTGATCACCGTGACATCGGGGCAATTGTCCTTGATCGCCTGATGGAAGGCGATCTTGCCGTCGGGATCGAGCGCACCGGTCGCCTCGTCGAGGAACAGCAGGCCCGGTTGCTGTAGCACGATACGGGCGACAACCAGCTTCTGCTTCTGGCCACCCGAAAGAACCTGGTCCCAGTTCTTCCCCTCACGGCTTTCGTCGGCCATATGCTCGATGAAATCGCCAAGGCCGGCCCTGTGCAATGCGGACGCAACCTGCGCGTCGGTGTGGTCGTGCTCGGAGCCGGGCAGGCAGACCAGCTGTTTTAGCGAGACCTGCTGCAGCTTGACCTCCTGGGCGGCAAAGAAACTGCGCACACCGTCCGGGAAGACGATGGTGCCGCGGCCATAGGGCCACAGGCCGTTGATCGCCTTGATCAGCGAGGTCTTGCCACAACCGGACTCACCCTTCAGGAACGTCCACTCGCCACGCCGGAAGCGTAAATTCGCGGCACTCAGGAACGGTGTTGCGTCTTCGCCCTGATGCGCCAGTTCCAGCTTCTGGATGGTCAGGCCGAAAACCGGGTTCTGGCGGTCGTAGCGGAAATCGGAGCGACCGGTCTGGCTGTAGAATTCCTGCGGCCGCTGGACGTTTTCGATGGCGTTGGCGAGCTCGGTGACGCGCTGGCTGTTGGCCCGCAACGTGGCGATGGCCGGCATGACATGGATGAACCACGAACATTGGCTGATCAGCGAATTGACCATCTCGGAGCCGGTTATGTAGCCCTTGAGGTCGAAGCCGTTGTGGATGAAAGGCACAAGGCCAGGCCCGTAGGCGACAATGCGGGCGCCGATGAAATTGTAGATCAGCTCGAACGAATTGTAGCCCGTGTTGACGATGTTCAGCCGCGCCCAGGTGCGGTCGATATCGACATAAAGCTGGCTGTGCATGGTTTTCTGCACATTCTCGCCGTGCGAGGCGGCGACATGGAAACTGCGGCGCAGGAACGTGATCAGCTCGCTGCGATAGCTGCCTTCGGACTGCTGCATCTTGACGTTGAGCCGTTCCAGCAACCTGCCCAGTTTGACCGCGATCCAGGTGTTCAGCGGCACATAGGTGGCGACCGCCACGAAGGCCAGGACCGCGCTGCCATAGCTGCCGAGGAACTCAAGTCCTTTTACTTCGACAGAGTTTGTCAGCAGCGCTCCACCGACAAAGTAGAGCGAGGTGGCGACGCCCAGGACACCCATGGCAAGGCCGATGGCGCCGCCGGTCATGTCCTTGATCGATTCCTGGACGCGCTGGTCGATGTTGTCGGGAGCGGCGTTGCCGGACGAACCGTGCTGGGCATGGAAATGCGTGTGATTGGTATCGAGCAGCGCTTCGTTGAACCGGCTGTCCAGCCAGCCGCGCCATTTGCGATGCAGCGTCGCCGAGACGAGGCTGCGGATGCCGGTAAAGCCCGCATCCTTGAGCACGACCAGCAGCACGAGGATGCCGGCATTGGTCAGCAGTGATTCAAGCGGAGCGGTGTTTGCGGCATCGTGGAAAAAGGCGATCGAGTTGACCAGCTCTCCCGACGCTTCGGCGAACCAGACCCCGGATTTGCTTGACAGCGCCGTGAGCAGCGCAATCACCAGCGTCAGTGTCCAGGCTTCCTTCCAGCGGTCCGAGAACCAGTAGGCCCGCATCAGCCCCCAGAAGCTGCGCATCGACGAAACCGGCGTCAGGGACGACGGCCTTGCGGCATCGCCAGGTGTTTTTTCAGGTACTGACTCTTGCGATGGTCTGCCGACCCGAATCACGATCCCGCCCAAACCTTTTTTCTTTTGTTACGGATAGTAACACCAATTGATCATTTTCTATTAATTTTCTCCCGGCGACTGTGAACAGGCGCACGCAACGTTGCCATTGGGCAACAGGTCGGGCTGCGGAGCCTGCACACGGAAAGGGAATATTGCTATTTATTACAATGGGTTGAGTAGCGATGAGGCGATCGTTTTTACCTTCCCTAGGGGAAGCTTTTCACACGGTTTTGTGAACCTTTCCGCCTTGCCGGTCGGCCAATTCTCCTCCGAAGGGCTGAGTGGCAAGCCCCCAAATTGGCTGTCTCCAACCACATCAGGAGTACCGTCGTGATCGCTGGCCGGCAGCCCTATCTGCCTCGATTCGTTTCGGACGAAGGGTTCCGGGCGTCTGGGGCGATCCGCCAGATCGCACTTTCCCAGATGCACGCCAAACCGCGTTTGACAACGCAGTCGTCCGGATCGAACCTGATCCGGCGCATTTGGCTCAGGGGTCTTTCATGTTTGCAAGAAAATTGTCGGTCGCGATGCTTGCGGCCTTCGTCTCGCTGCCTTTGGCGCATGCCGCCGAACAGACCATTCCGGCGAGCGCTGACGGGCAGGTCGAGTTCAATTCACCGTCCGGCAACATCGGCTGCATCTACACGCCGAAAGGCGGCACCAGCACTTATCAGCCGCAGGATGGCGGTCCGGAACTGAGTTGCTCCCGCGTCCAGCCAAGCTACATCACCGTCATCCTCGGGCCGAAGGGGCCGGCGACACTGATCAAGAACCCCGGCGAGCAAGGCTGCTGCAGCGATGTCGCCAAGCTGGCCTACGGAAACAGCTGGAGCAAGGGGCCGTTCAAGTGCGAGTCGTCAACCAGGGGCCTGACCTGCACCGGCTCCAACGGCCATGGCTTCTTCGTCAGCAAGGCGAAGGTGACTGTGAACTAGTTCAGCCGGCCTTTTCCAACTCGCCCTTCGCTTTCGCAGCCGCGACCTGGCGGATGGCGTCCGCCAGCGTGTCGGCGTCCTGCGCTCCCATCACCGCATATTTGCCTTCCAGCAGGAAGCACGGCACGCCGGTAATGCCCATACGCGAAGCGGTGGCGATTTCGGTGCGCACCGCCTCGACATCGGCATCGGTCGGCAACAGCGTCTCCACCACGGCGGCATCCATGCCGGCCTCGCGGGCGGCCTCGATCAGCACGGCATGATCGCCGATGTTGACGCCTTCCTCGAAATTGAGCTGGAACAGCCGCCGCACCAGCCGGTTCTGCACCGCTTCGCCGGCCGCACCCGCCCAGCGGATGACGCGATGCGCGTCCAGCGTGTTGGGCGCGACCTTGATGGCATCGAAGGCGAAGTTGATCCCTTCTGCCTCGCCCAGCGGCTCGATGCGGGCATGGATTTCGCGGATGCGCTGCTCGCTGCCGAACTTGCCCAGCATGTATTCGCGACGATCCTTGCCTTGCGGCGGAATGGTCGGGTCGAGCTGGAATGGCCGCCAGCGTATATGCACGTCGATATCGCTGGCGGCTGCAATCGCCTTGTCGAGCCGCTTCTGGCCGATGAAGCACCATGGGCAGACGACATCGGACACCACATCGACAGTGATCGAGTTCAGTTCGCTCATTCCATGATCTCCTGTCGCGAAAGTTCAGTTCGCCTTGCGCCACCAGCTTGGCAGTTCATAGCCGGCCAGAGGCGTCTTTTGCGGATGTTCCAGATAGTTCCAGTAGGCAATCCATTGCTGCGTGTTGTGCTGCATCGGCACCACATAGTTGCCCGAGATCAGCAGCCTGTCGAGGACGCGGACTGCAGCGACATAGTCTTCACGGCTGCGGGCATTGAGCATTGCATCCAGCGCAGCGTCCACCGCCGGATCGGCAACGCCGGCAAGGTTGAAGGAACCTTCTGCCTTGGCGGACGAGGATCCCCAGCGCCCGAGCTGCTCGATGCCGGGCGACAGCGAGTTGTTGAAACCGCCCGAGCCGATGAGAACGTCGAAATCGAAACGCTGCTTGCGCGACTGTATCTGGTCGCCCTCGAGGCTGCGGATACCGACCTCGATGCCGATTTTCTCCAGTGTACGCTGATAGATGGCGGCAAGGCGTTCCTCGTCCTGCGAGGAGGTCAGGATCTCGAAAGCGAAAGGCTTTCCCTCGGGATCGAGCATCACGCCGTCCTGCACGGTGTAGCCAGTGCTTTTCAACAGATCGAAGGCGGCCCTCAGCACCTTGCGGTCCTGGCCCGAGCCGTCGGTGACCGGTGGCCTGTAGGTGCCGTCCATGACATCGGCCGGCACGCGGCCGGGATAGGGCGCCAGCAGGGCCTTTTCCCTGTCGTCAGCCGGATGGCCGAGCGCGGAAAGGTCCGAGTTCTGCCAAAAACTCATGGTGCGCGTGTATTTGCCGCCGAACAGGTTCTTGTTGGCCCACTCGAAGTCATAGAGCATGCCAAGCGCACGCCGCACGGTGGGGTTGGAAAACTTCTGCAGCCTGGTGTTGAACAGGAACCCGGTGACCACAGGCGGGATGCCGGTGTCGAAGGTCTCGGCGACCACATCGCCCTTGTGGAAGGCGGGGAAGTCGAGGTCGCGCTCGCGCTTGACCGGATCGCTTTCGTCGTCGATGGCGCAGATGCCCTTCTTGAACGCTTCGAGCTTGGCGTTGGCGTTAAGGAAATATTCGATGGTGATCTGGTCGTAATTGTCGAAGCCGCGCTTGGAAGGGATGTCCTTGCCCCAATAATCCGGGTTGCGCTTGAACACGATGCGCTGTCCCGGCTGCACTTGCGCCACGGTGTAGGGCCCGCTGCCGATCAAGGGTTTCAGCGTTGTCTTGTCGAACGTTTCCTTGTCGAAGGCGTGCTTGGGCAGAATCGGTGTCAGCGCGATGATCAATGGAGTTTCGCGATTTGCCTTTTCATTGAAGGTGAAGCGCACGCTGTGGTCGCCGGTTTTTTCGAGCTTGGCGATCAGGCTCATGCGCTGGCTGTAAGGCGGCCGGCCCTTGTCGGTGTAGACGTCATAGGTGAACAGCACGTCTTCCGGCGTCACCGGCTGGCCGTCCGACCATTTGGCCTTGGGATCGAGGTGGAATTCGATGCTCTTGCGCTCGGGATCCATGTCGGCAGTGTCGGCGAGCAGGCCGTAGAGGCTGAAGGGCTCATCGTCGTTGCGCTTCATCAATGGCTCGAAGACGAGATTGCCGTAGTTCTGGTCCATCATGCCGCGTGCCGTGGTGCGCAGGCTTTTCACGATGAACGGGTTGAGATTGTCGAAACTGCCGACGACGCAATAGGTGATGCTGCCGCCCTTCGGCGCGTCGGGATTGACGTAGTTGAAATGTGTATAGTCGGCGGACAGCGCCGGCTCGCCATGCATGGCGATCGCGTGCTTCGGTTCTGATGCGGCCGGCTGGAGCGAAAGGGTGAGAAACGAGAGGGCGGCGATCAGCCAAACAAGAACGCGGTCCATGACCGTCTCCTTACTGGGCGGCTTGATGATTCGCAGTGCACCCTAGAGCAAAGGATGGTCAAATTGAACCATTCCGCCCGCCAATCGCACCGCCAAGAATTGCAGGCGCCGGGCTGGATTCGGCCGCACATGCAGTGTAACACGCCGTCCGAAGTCATCCTGTTGCCTCATTTCGGCAACAGGTAGCTGGACCACACGGCGCGAAGCAGCCGGTCCTGGGATCATTTGAGAGGAAGTGCACGATATGACGAGCCTGAACAGCAACGCGTACCGCCTTACGGTCATGGCCGCAGGCGTGGTCGGCTTTCTGGGCGCCGAACTTCCCGCCGCTTCCGCACAGCAACAGCAGGTTCCGCAAGGTTGGTTCAAGGCCTGCACCAAACAGGAAGATGTCGACATCTGCAATGTCCAGAACATCACCACGGCCGGCAACGGCCAGCTCGTCACCGGCGTCAGCCTGATCGAGTTGAAGGGCAAGGTGAACCGCAAGGTGTTCCAGGTAACGGTTCCGTCCGGTCGCCTCGTGCCACCCGGCATCGGCCTGCAGATCGACGCCAACAAACCGGTGAAGCTCGACTACGTGGTCTGCTTCCCAGACCGCTGCGTCGCCGAAGTGCCGTTGACCGACCAGCTCGTCGCGTCCTTCAAGAAGGGACAGGCGATCACGCTCACCTCGATCAATTTCCAGAGCCAGCCGAACCCGATCAAGGTCGCCTTGACCGGCTTCAGTGGCGCCTTCGACGGCCCGCCGCTGCAGCAGTCCGACATCGAGGACCGGCAGAAGAAGCTGCAGGACTTCGTTGCCAAGAACAACCAGGATTTCGCCAAGAAGCTCAAGGACGAACAGGAAAAGGCGAAAGCCGCCAACTGATCGACCGACAGTCCAGGATTTAGAAAAAGCGGGGTCATGCCCCGCTTTTTTCGTTCCTGCCCATCAATGTCCGGCCATATCAATGCTTGGATTGGCGTTTCGGCTCGTAGCGACCGTCCGGCCGCTTGTCGAACATCTCGCCGATCTGCGGATGCCGGACCGGTTCGCCTGATTGGTCCTCAAGCAGGTTCTGCTCGGACACATAGGCGATGTATTCCGTTTCCGAATTCTCGGCGAGCAAATGATAGAAGGGCTGGTCCTTGCGTGGCCGCACGTCCGCCGGGATCGCCTCGTACCATTCGTCGGTGTTGGCGAATTGCGGATCGACATCGAAGATCACGCCGCGGAACGGAAACAGCCGGTGGCGAACCACCTGTCCGATCGAGAATTTGGCTGTCTTCATCTTACTCACCACTTAAGTCCTAGAGCGCCGCGCGTCCTTTGGAAGGGGCCAAAGACGCTCTAAGGCTTTGAATCTACGCAACGCGCTGCGAAAAATCGAGCCCGACTTTAGGGCTGATTGCCAGTTCTATTTGGCGTAGACACCACATCAATTCAATCCAGAAGCGCTTGACGCCTCGTCAAGCTACGCGCCGAACGAAACGAAAGTTTTGGCGCAGGCCTGCTACCGCCGGACCGGCCTTCGCAAGCCACCGGCGAGGGCAGAAAAGCCGCTGCCGGGCCGCAGCCCCTCGCGCATGAAGAAGGCGCGCAGCGGCGCGAAACTGCCGAGCACGCCGAGGCCGGCGCTGCGCGCCATCTGGGCCGGCAGCATGTCCGACAACAGAGACATGTTGAGCAGATTGACCGCGCCGCTGCGCGCCAGAATGTCGGGCCGGCGCCTGATATCATAGGCCGCGAGGGCCTTTGCAGCACCAGGGTCATCGCGGTTTTCGCAAGCGATTCCAATTAGATCGTCGATGTCCCTGATACCGAGATTGAGCCCTTGGGCGCCGATCGGCGGAAACACATGCGCCGCCTCGCCGACCAACGCCACCCTGTTCCGCGCGAAGCGTCCGGGCGACGCCGCCGAAAGCGGGTAGATCTGCCGGCCGGGCTCGACCGTCACCCGGCCGAGCAACGATTGCATCTGCTGTTCGACCCGCTGCGAAAGCGTGGCATCGTCGAGTGCTGCGAGCTCCTTCGCCGTCTCCGGCTTCACCACCCAGACCAGGCTGGAGCGGTTGCCAGGCAGCGGAACCTGCGTGAACGGGCCGGTTTCTGTGTGGAATTCGGTCGAGGTGAAAGCGTGCTCGCGACGGTGGCCGAAATTCAGCACCAGCGCAGCCTGCGGGTAGGAGCGCACGGATGCGTGAATGCCCGCCGCCTCGCGTGCCGGCGACAGGCGCCCGTCGGCAGCGACCGCCAGCAACGCCGCAACCCCGCTGCCATCGGCGAGGGCGGCATGAGCGCTGCCGGCATCGAGACGCCACGTCTGCACCATTGATTTTCGCCATTCGATGCCGGCATGGGCGGCAACCGCCTTGGCAAGCGCCGGATTAAGGGCGCTGTTGGGCAGATTGAGCCCAAATTGCTCCTCGTCGATTTCCGTGGCGCGAAAGGTGACCACCGGGCTGCGGATCAGCCGGCTGGTCGCATCGATGATGCGCATCACCTTCAACGGCGCAGCCTTGGGCCTGATGTCGGCAAGGACGCCCAACCGCTCGAGGATTTTCAGGGCCGGGTTCATCAAAGCGGTGGTGCGGCCATCGGCGCCGCCCGCCTCAGGTCCGACGAGCGTGACGGGAAAGCCTGCCTCGGCAAAACCGAGCGCCGCAATCAGCCCTGCCGGGCCGCCGCCGGCAACCAGTATCCGCGCTGTCTCCTGATGGTCCAAATTCGGTTTCCGCATCACGATGCAGGCCCGTTCGGCCTGCTGATGGATATAGGGCAGATCATGCAGCTTGATCAACGCGGCGATTCGGCTCATTCGATTGCCATGACCGGCCAAGATCATGATTTCAGTCATCTCGACCGTGCCGGTCGCACCACGGCAGGCGTTGCGCGCAACCCGCGGCTGACGGTCAACATCATCGTCGGCACGAGCATCCTGCTGGCCTGGCTGCTGCTCGGCAGCATGGCCATCCGCGGCGCTGAAAGCCGGGTGCCAGGTGCCGATGCACCCGGCGATTCCATGCTGAGATACCTGCCGCATTTGCCGCTGCCCGATTTCCTCGATCGCTTCTTCGCGCTTTGCCTCACGCCTGCGCCACTCGACGGAACCGTCGCCACAGAGGCGCTGGCGCTCGTCGGCATGTGGTTCCTGATGGCTGTCGCAACCATGCTGCCGTCGGCGGCGCCGATGGTCCGAATTTATTGCGAGATCGCCGACACGGCGCGGATCAAGGGCGAACCGGTCGTCCATCCGCTGGTTCTGGTCGCCGGCTACCTCTGCACATGGTTGGTCGCCGCGGCAGGCTTCGCGGCCCTGACGCTTGCCGTCCATGCCTTCGCCACATCTGGGCAGTTGCTGGGTCCGGTGGTTGGGCTTGCCGGCGCAACCGCGCTGCTGGTTGCCGGCCTTTACCAGTTCAGCGACCTCAAGGACGCCTGTCTGACAAAATGCAAAAATCCGTTCTCGATCCTGTTTGCGAACTGGAGCGCCAGGCCCGTGCGCATTTTCCAGCTCGGCCTGCAGCAAGGCCTGTGGTGCCTCGGCTGCTGCTGGGCGCTGATGCTGGTGATGTTCGCCGTCGGCACGATGAACGTGTTCTGGATGGCGCTCATCGGCCTGTTCACCCTGATCGAAAAACAAACGACAGGCAGGCTTCCAACCCGGCTGGCCGGTGCGATACTGCTTGTCTGGGCCGCCGCCCTGCTAGTAGTCTCGGCGTAGGGGGAGAGAATTCGATGGCAGATCACGGCTGGGCAATGAAGGGAGAGCTCGTACTCTCCTGCAATTGCACGGTTTTTTGCCCTTGCGTGCTGTCTCTCGGCAATCATCCGCCAACCGAGGGTTATTGCCAGACCTGGGCGGGATTCCGCATCGACGCCGGCCATTTCGGCGAGGTTGACCTGTCCGGCCTCAATCTGGGGCTGATCATGGAAATTCCCGGCTATATGAGCCGCGGCAACTGGACCGCCGGCCTGTTCATCGACCAGCGCGCCTCGGTCTATGCCGTCAAGGCGCTCACGAAGATTTTCACCGGCAAGGCCGGTGGAACCACGTCGCTGCTTTCCATCCTTGTCGGAAAATTCCTGGGCGTCGAACAAGTGCCGATCACCTATGAGACGCGTGACAAGACGCGTATCTTCCAGATACCGAAGATCATCGACGGGGCGGTGACGCCGATTCCCGGCAAGGATCGCGAGAAAGATACGGTGATCACCAACTCGGAATACTGGATCGCACCGGAAATCATCGTGGCCAGGTCCGACAAGAGCAAGCTGCGGGCTTTCGGCCGCAACTGGAATTTTGCCGGCCGTTCGGCCGAAATCTGCAAGCTGGACTGGCGGGGCCCGTGAGCAAGAACACAACGGCAAGGAAAACGGCCAAGAAAATCGCCGACCGGATTCCAAGGCCGAAAAAGAAAGTCACCTGGCCGCAGGCGCGTGCGTTTTCGGTCCATCTCTTGACTGCATCGGGTTCGTTCCTGGCGTTCCTGTCGCTAGTCGCGGCAAGCGAGCAGCGCTGGACGGCGATGTTCTGGTGGCTCGGCCTGGCACTGTTCGTTGATGGCATCGACGGACCGATCGCCAGGAAGCTCGAGGTCAAGGAAATCCTGCCGACCTGGTCGGGCGAAATGCTCGACAACATCATCGACTATGTCACCTATGTGCTGATCCCGGCCTTCGCGCTTTACCAGCGCGGTTTCATGGGCGAGCGGCTGTCGTTCCTGTCGGCGGCCATCATCGTCGTGTCGAGCGCGATCTACTACGCCGACACCGGCATGAAGACCAAGGAGAACTTCTTCAAGGGTTTTCCGGTGGTCTGGAACATGGTGGTGTTCACACTGTTCGTCATAGAGCCTGGACAATGGGTTTCCTTCGCCATCGTCGTGGCGGCGGGCATTCTGACCTTCGTGCCGATCAATTTCATCCATCCGGTACGCGTGGTGCGGCTGCGGCCGCTCAATCTCAGCATGACGCTGCTGTGGTGCGCTTTCGGCGCGCTCGCTTTGGCGCAGGCCGCCCTTGCCGCCTTCTACGATCAGATCGGCGTGCTGGGTGAGCAGGTCAGTGTCTTCACCAAGATCGGCATCACCTTCACCGGGCTTTACCTCGCTTGCATCGGCGGTATCATGCAGTTCTTCCCGGCGCTTGGCGCCAGGAAAGATGATTCCGACAAAGCCTGATCCCAGGGCCTGATCCCAAGGAAGCCTGCTCAATGTCCAAAGCGATCCGTATCCACGCCCATGGCGGTCCGGAGGTTCTGACCTATGAAGACGCCGATCCCGGGCAACCCGGCGCCGGGCAAATCCTCGTCAGGCACACGGCGATCGGCCTCAATTTCATCGATGTCTATCATCGTTCAGGCCTCTATCCGCCGCCCGGCGGCTTCCCGCTGATCCCGGGTGGCGAGGCTGCCGGCGTGGTTGTGGAGGTCGGCGCGGATGTCGACTGGCTGAGACCGGGCGATCGCATCGCCTATGCCGTCAACGTCGGCGCCTATGCCGAACAGCGCGTGATCGCCGCCGACCGCGTGGTGAAGGTGCCGGACGGCATCAGCGACGAACAGGCGGCAGGCATGATGCTGAAGGGCATGACGGCGGAATATCTGCTGCGCCGCACCTTCAAGGTGAAGGCGGGCGACACGATCCTGTTCCACGCCGCCGCCGGCGGCGTCGGACTGATCCTCGGCCAATGGGCCAAGCATCTTGGCGCGACCGTCATCGGCACCGCCAGCAGCACCGACAAGATCGAACTCGCCAAGGCGCACGGCTTCGACCATGTCATCAACTATCGCGAGCAGGATTTCGTCGCCGGAGTCGCCGCTGTCACCGGCGGCAAGAAATGCGATGTCGTCTATGATTCCGTCGGCAACGACACGTTTCCCGCCTCGCTCGATTGCCTGAAACCGCTCGGCATGTTCGTCAGCTTCGGCCAGTCGTCGGGACCAATACCGCCTTTCAGCATGTCGCTGCTGGCGCAAAAGGGCTCGCTGTTCGTGACCCGGCCGACGCTGTTCGTCTACAACGCCACCCGCGAAGCCCTCGAAACCTCCGCCAAGGCTTTGTTCGACATCGTGCTCAGTGGCGCCGTCAAGATCAAGATCAACCAGCGCTACGCACTCAACGATGCCGGCAAGGCGCATTCCGACCTCGAGGGTCGCCGGACGACCGGGACGACTATTCTCATCCCTTAGTCCCGTCTGCCTTGCTATCCCTTGAGTTTCCGCTGAAATTCTTGAAGCTCTTTCAAGTCGCGTGCCGCTTTCCCAGCGGAGCCGGCCGCGCCTACCATGCTTGCGGGAACACAGAACATATCTGGCAAACCAGATGGGAGGCACTGTGAGTGCAAATCAGGACGACGCGACCTTGCTCGAGGTTCGCGGGCTCACCAAGATATTCGGCACGCTGACAGCGTGTGACCATGTCGATCTCAACATCGCCAGGGGTGAAATCCACGCGCTGCTCGGCGAAAACGGCGCCGGCAAGTCGACGTTGGTCAAGATGCTGTTCGGATCGCTCGAGCCCAATTCGGGCGAGATCTTCTGGAACGGCCAGGCGGTCAGGATTTCCAGCCCGGGCTTTGCAAAGAAACTCGGCATCGGCATGGTTTTCCAGCATTTTTCGCTGTTCGAGGCGCTGACGGCGGCCGAGAACATCGCGCTGTCGCTGGATGACGGATCGCCAATCAGCACCATCGCCGCCAAGGCGAGGGCGCTCTCGTTCAGCTACGGCCTGCCGCTCGATCCGGAATCGCTGGTCGGCGACCTGTCGGTCGGCGAACGCCAGCGCATCGAAATCATCCGCTGCCTGTTGCAAACGCCGCAGCTCATCATCCTCGACGAGCCGACATCGGTGCTGACGCCGCAGGAAGCCGACAAACTGTTCGAGACCCTCGAGCGTTTGCGCTCGGAAGGAAAGTCCATCCTCTACATTTCGCACCGGTTGGAAGAGGTCAAACGCATCTGTGACCGCGCCACCGTGCTGCGTCATGGCAAGGTGGTCGGTCATTGCAACCCGCGCGAGGAAACCGCCTCGTCGCTGGCCCGCATGATGGTCGGCAACGAGGTGCAGGCCGTGGTGCGGGCGCCGGCCGACGGCATCGAGACCGCCCAGTCGCTGCTTGAGATCCGGGCGCTGAGCCGCAAGCCGGCGACGCCGTTCTCGATCCCGCTGAAAAACATCAATCTCAACGTGCGCGCCGGCGAGGTGATCGGCATTGCCGGCGTCGCCGGCAACGGCCAGGGCGAGTTCTTCGAATCCGTCTCCGGCGAAGTGCTACAGCAGGACACCGCCTCCGTGCGCATCCGCGGCAAGGACGCCGGTGGCCTCTCCATAACCGGCCGTCGGCTGATTGGTGCTGCCTTCGTCCCGGAAGAGCGGCTGGGCCACGGTGCCGCGCCGCGCATGAAGCTTTCGGAAAACCTGCTTCTGTCGCGCCACGCCACCGACGGCAAGGTTTTCGTCGGCGCCGGAGGCGTGGTCAAAAGCGCTGCGATCTACGGTGCCGCCCAGCGCATCATCGAGGCCATGGACGTGCGCAAGAGCGCGCCGGACCCCGAAGCAGCGGCTCTTTCGGGCGGCAACCTGCAGAAATTCATCGTCGGCCGCGAACTCGACCGCAAGCCCAGCGTCATGGTCGTCAACCAGCCGACCTGGGGCGTCGACGCCGGCGCTGCCGCCCACATCCGCCAGGCACTGATCGAACTGGCGCGCAGCGGCTCGGCGGTTCTGGTCATCAGCCAGGACCTCGACGAGCTGTTCGAGATCTCGGATGCAATCGCGGTCATGCACAATGGCGAATTGTCAAAACCGTTGCCGATCGCCGAGGCCACTTTCGAGAAGATCGGACTGCTGATGGGCGGCGCCGAGCCCGGCCACGCCGAACATGTTCTGGAGATCGCATGATGCGCCTCGAACTCGTCAAACGCCCGCAGCGCTCTATGCTGTTTTCGGCATTGTCGCCCTTCATCGCCTTCGTGCTGACGATGATCGCCGGCGCGATACTGTTCGCGCTGCTTGGCGTCAACCCGTTGACTGCGTTTCAGATTTACTTCATCGAGCCGATCAGCCAGGTCTGGCAGCTGCATGAGCTGGCGATCAAGGCAGCACCGCTGATCCTGATCGCGGTCGGCCTGTCGGTCTGCTACAAGGCCAACATCTGGAACATCGGCGCCGAAGGCCAGTTCATCCTCGGCGGTATTTTCGGCTCGATCATTCCGGTGTTGTTCCCGCAGTTTGAAGGCCCTTTGGTACTGCCGATGATGCTGTTGTTCGGCATGGTTGGCGGCGCCGCCTATGCGGCGATCCCGGCCTTGCTGAAAACACGCTTCGGCACCAACGAGATCCTGACCAGCCTGATGTTGGTCTATGTCGCCCAGCTGTTCCTCGACTGGCTGGTGCGCGGTCCGTGGCGCGATCCGCAGGGCCATGGCTTTCCGCAAACCATCCAGTTCAACGACTCCGCCGTGTTGCCGGAATTGATGCCGGATGCCGGCCGGGCAAACTGGGGCTTCGTCTTTGCGCTGGTTGCGGCGCTGCTGATCTGGATCCTGATGAGCCGCCTGCTGAAAGGCTTCGAGGTCCGCGTGCTGGGTTCGAGCCCGCGGGCAGGGCGCTTTGCCGGCTTCGGCCTCAACCGCATGGTGTTCTTCGCCTTCCTGCTGTCTGGCGCGCTGGCCGGTCTTGCCGGCATCTCGGAAGTCTCCGGCGCCATCGGTCAATTGCAGCCGGTGATCTCACCCGGCTACGGCTTCACCGCCATCATCGTGGCGTTCCTTGGCCGGCTCAATCCGCTGGGCATCGTCGCCGCTGGCCTTGTGCTGGCGCTGACCTATCTCGGCGGCGAGGCGGTGCAAAGCGCGCTCGGCATCTCCGACAAGGTGGCGCGGGTGTTCCAGGGCATGCTTTTGTTCTTCGTGCTCGGCTGCGACACGTTCATTCACTACCGCATTCGCCTGATCGGACTTACCGCGCCCAAACTTGAAGCCGCACCCAAGCTGGAGGAGGCCCGCTGATGGACATCGTCGTCAACATCCTTTTGACCGTCGCCACGGCGGCGACGCCGCTGCTCATCGCGGCGATCGGCGAACTGGTGGTCGAACGCTCTGGCGTGCTCAATCTCGGCGTCGAAGGCATGATGATCATGGGTGCGGTCGGCGGCTTCGGCGCCGGCTACCTCACCGGCTCGCCCTGGATCGGTCTTTTGGCGGCGATCGCCATGGGGGCGCTGTTCTCGTTGCTGTTTGCCGTCATGACCCTGTCGCTGGCCACCAACCAGGTGGCGACCGGCCTGTCGCTGACGCTGCTCGGTCTCGGCCTGTCCGGCATGATGGGAACCAGTTTCGTCGGCCAGCCCGGCGTCAGGCTGCCTAACCTCGACATTCCCGGCCTGACCTCGATCCCTGTCGTCGGCAGGCTTTTGTTCGGCCAGGACCCGATCTTCTACATCTCGATCGCGCTGACCGCGGCTGTCATGTGGTTCCTGTTCAAGACCCGCACCGGGTTGACGCTGCGCTCGATCGGCGACAGCCACACCTCGGCGCACGCGCTTGGCATCAAGGTCATCCGCTATCGCTATCTCGCGGTGATCTTCGGCGGCGCCTGTGCCGGCCTCGCCGGCGGCCACCTGTCGCTGGTCTACACGCCGCAGTGGGTTGAAAACATGAGCGCCGGCCGCGGCTGGATCGCTCTGGCCCTGGTCGTGTTCGCCTCGTGGCGCCCATGGCGCGTGCTGGCCGGCGCCTATATCTTCGGCGCGGTCTGGATCGGCCAGCTTCATGCACAGGCATTTGGCATTCCGGTCCCTTCGCAGCTGCTTTCTTCGCTGCCCTATCTGGCAACCATCGTGGTTCTCGTTCTAATCTCGCGCAACAAGCGTCTGACGATGATGAACACGCCGGCTTCCTTGGGGCAGCCATTCGTTCCGGATCGTTGACAATAAAAACAAACGGGAAGCTCCAAGGCTAACACAGAGAGGTAACACAATGAAAAAACTGCTTATTGCCCTGATGACCACGACGGCCGCCGTCTCGCTGGCGGCGTCGGCGCAAGCCGCCGACAAGCTCAAGGCCTGCTGGGTCTACACCGGCCCGATCGGCGATTTCGGCTATTCCTACCAGCACGACCAGGGCCGTCTCGCAGTGGAGAAGGCGCTCGGCGACAAGGTCGAGACCGCCTATCTCGAGAACGTCTCCGAAGGCCCCGATGCCGATCGTGCTTTCGAGCGCCTGGCGCGCGAAGGCTGCAAGATCATCTTCGGCACGTCCTTCGGCTTCATGGATCCGGAAGTGAAGGCCGCCAAGAAGTTTCCCAAGGTGATGTTCGAGCATGCAACCGGCTACAAGACCGGCGACAATCTCGGCATCTACAATGCGCGTTTCTATGAAGGCCGCTATGTGCTTGGCCAGATCGCCGCCAAGGAATCGAAGGCTGGCGTTGCCGGCTACATCGTTTCCTTCCCGATCCCCGAAGTGGTGATGGGCATCAATTCCTTCATGCTCGGCGCGCAGTCGATCAACCCGAACTTCAAGGCCAAGATCGTCTGGGTGAATTCCTGGTTCGATCCGGGCAAGGAAGCCGACGCGGCCAAGGCGCTGTTCGACCAGGGTGCCGACGTCATCGTTCAGCACACCGATTCGACCGCTGCCCTTCAGGTGGCGGAAGAGCGCAAGCTGCACGGCTTCGGCCAGTCCTCCGACATGATCAAGTTCGCCCCGAACGCCGCATTGACCTCGCTCACCGACGAATGGGGCCCGTACTATGTCAGCCGTGTCCAGGCCGCGCTCGACGGCACCTGGAAGCCCGACAATGTCTGGCTCGGCATCAAGGACGGCGCGGTCAAGCTCGCTCCGTTCACCAACATGCCCGACGACGTGAAGGCGATGGCCGAGGCAACCTCGAAGAAGATCGCCGACGGCTGGAACCCCTTCACCGGGCCGGTCGCCAAGCAGGACGGCACGCCGTGGCTCAAGGACGGCGAAGTCGCCGACGACGGCACGCTGCTCGGCATGAACTTCTATGTGAAGGGTGTCGACGACAAGCTGCCGCAGTAAGCCGGCAACACATCGAACGGGGGAAGGGCGCCGCGAGGCGCCCTTTTTCATTCGGCGGGTTGCGCGCCGATAGAGATCGGACGAAATCGCATTAGCACGGTATCGACCACGCGGCCGAGCCAGATCTTGACCATGCGTTGGGCCGCTCGTTCGAAATAGTGCCAGATCGCCCACGAAACCAGGAGCATGAGAGCAACGCAGCCGAAGGCGGCAACCCATTTGCCGACCAGTGGTGCCGCGCCATTGATCGCGAGATAGCCGATGTTCTGGTGCAGGAGGTAGAGCGGGTAGGTCAAGCCGCCCAGCGCCAGCGTCAGCGCGGACGGCCTGACACGATTGCGCAACAGAACGCCGCCGATCAACGCCGCATGCATGACGACATTGGCGGCCACGAGATGTGTCTGCGAAACCGCAATGCCATATTCATTGAGCATCCAGTGCTGCGTCACCGAGAGCGTGCAGCAAGACAGCAGGAAGGCGGCCGCCAGCAGCAGCAAGGCGTTGGCCGAGCGGCCATGCGCATGGATATGGTGGACCAGCAGGCCTACCGCGAAGAAGGGGCCGAACTCGGTGATGAACAGCAGCCGGATGGCGCGACTGTCGACGAAGAACTCGTTCAGCGCCGCGATCGCCAGCCAGATGAGGATCAACTGCAGCTTCCATTTCTGGAAAACCCCGGTGAGCAAGGCGAGCGTCACCCAGCCGTAGAAAACCAGCTCAAGCAGGATCGACCAGTAAACGCCGTCCATGAAGGGTTGGCCAAGCGCCGGCGCAAACATCGACAGATTGGCGCCATACTGGCGCAAGGAGGCTGAGAACAACGGCGCGCCGACAGTAACGACAATCGCGAAGGTGATCGTCATGCACAGCAGGTAGCCAGGATAGAGGCGCGCGAAACGCGCGATTGCAAACTGTTGCCAGCCGCGGTTCTCCGCCGACCAGGCAATGACGAAGCCGCTGATCAGAAAGAACAGATTGACGCCGAGATAGCCGTAGATGGCGACCGGCGCCGCGGTCGGATAGCTCACGGCGAGAACGCCGCCGGCGGCCGACCCGCGAAAGAAATAGTGAAAGAACACCACAGCCAGCGCCGCCGCCAGCCTCAGTAGGTCCAGCGTCGCGATGTAATCCTGGCGGGCAGGTCTGGGGTCCATCCAAATTCTCTGCGTTTACGATACGGAAACCATAAAGCAGGCCGCGGCCAAACAGGGTAAACGGGCGCACCTATCGCGAAATTTGGTAAATAGCGGCCGGAACATTGCGCACGGGGCACAATGTCTGTGACACGGCTCCGTGACACCCTTCACAGACGCCAATGGGTTCTACTTCCATGCTCATCTTGCGGACCGGACGAAATCGGCCGGCGTGACAAGCGTCAGCAGGAGAAGTCTTATGCAATTGAACAAAAAACTCTTAGCCATCATCGGTAAACGTATTCCAGCCATTTACGACGTTATCCCGCACGGACCCCAGTGGCGACTTGCGCAAATCGCACTCAATCCTCAGCCGCTCCCGCCTCACGAGCTGGGCGCTGCGATAGCCGACGAATTCGTGCGCTACGCATGGGTCGCCGAGCGAGGCGGGCACGACATGAAAGGGGTGCTGAGCGACCTCGACGATTGGTGCCCGACGCGCCCGAAGCTGCCGAAGCTCCCCCCGTGGTGGCCGCCCATTCCGGAGCCGGAGCCGCATCCCGAATGGTTCGTCGACTATCATCTGGGATTTGCCGCACGGTTGGCGGTGATAGCGGCCGGCTCGGCGGGCACACGATTGGACAAGACCCTCAATCAGGTCATCGATCGGTCCCTGTCTGCAATCGAGCAAGTGAAGCTCTGACGGAACGCTGCCAAAAATGAGGGCGCCATAGAGGCGCCCTTTTTGGCAATTGGCGAATTCGTCCGGACGTCGCGACCGATACCTAGACCGCTGAACCGTAGAGATCGTAGGCGTCGGCACGGTCGATCTTGACGGTGACGATGTCGCCTTGGCGCAGCGGGCGTCGCGACTGGATATGCACCGAACCGTCGATTTCGGGCGCGTCGTATTTGGTGCGGCCCTTGGCTGATGTGCCATGCGCCTCGTCGATCAGCACTGGCAGGCGCTTGCCGACCTTCTTGGCCAGCTGCGTCGCCGAGATCTTCTGCTGGCGCTGCATGAAGCGGTGCCAGCGTGCTTCCTTGATCTCCTGCGGCACCTGTTCGAGGCCGAGATCGTTGGAGCGGGCGCCCCGGACTGGCTCATATTTGAAACAGCCGGCGCGGTCGATTTTTGCTTCGTCCAGCCAGTCGAGCAGCATCTCGAAATCCTCGTCCGTCTCGCCGGGAAAGCCGACGATGAAGGTCGAGCGTATCGCCAGATCGGGACACGCTTCGCGCCAGCCGCGAATGCGCTCCAGCGTCTTTTCGCCATGCGCGGGCCGGCGCATGTTCTTCAGCACCTGCGGCGAGGCGTGCTGGAACGGGATGTCGAGATAGGGAAGGATCTTGCCCTCGGCCATCAGCGGGATGACATCGGCGACATGCGGGTAGGGGTAGACATAGTGCATGCGCACCCAGATGCCGAGCTTGCCGAGTTCCTCCGACAGGTCGAGGAATTTTGCCCGCACTTCGCGGTCGCCGAACATCGACGTTTGGTATTTGATGTCGATGCCGTAGGCGCTGGTATCCTGCGAGATGACCAGGAGCTCCTTGACGCCGGCCTTGGCCAATTTCTCAGCCTCGCGCAACACGTCCGCCGCCGGCCTCGAGACGAGATCGCCGCGCAGCGCCGGGATGATGCAGAAGGTGCAGCGGTTGTTGCAGCCTTCCGAAATCTTCAGATAGGCGTAGTGGCGCGGCGTCAGCTTGACGCCTTGCGGCGGCAACAGGTCGATATAGGGATCGTGGCTCGGCGGTGCCGCCTCATGCACAGCCGCCATCACGCTCTCATAGGCCTGCGGGCCGGTGATGGCGAGAACGTTGGGATGCCGTTCGCGGATGACGTCGGGTTCGGCGCCGAGACAACCAGTGACGATGACCCTGCCGTTTTCCGAAAGTGCAGAACCGATGGCGTTGAGCGACTCGTCGCGGGCCGAATCGAGGAAGCCGCAAGTGTTGACGACGACCAGGTCTGCGCCGTCATGCTTGCGCGCGATCTCGTAACCTTCGGCGCGCAGGCGCGTGATGATGCGCTCCGAATCCACGAGGGCCTTCGGGCATCCAAGGCTGACGAAACTGACGCGAGGGGCAGACATAAGGGTTTTCCAGATTTTCAGGATTGGCGGCGCAGTACCACACTTATTGTGGCATTGGTATGGGCAGGGCAGCGGCTGCGGCGAAACGCACGGCAGCTGCGGGCAAAGGCAAATCTGCGCCAATCGCCGAAATTGCAGAGAGAGACGGTGTCAGCCCACCGCGGCGTTCACATGCGGCAACACTTCCACCACGCCCCGATAGACCATGTCGACCGCGACATAGAGGATGATCGCCAGGCCGATATAGGCGATCCAGCGGTGGCGATGCAGCAGCTTGGCGATGAAGCTGGCGGCCAGGCCCATCAAGGCAATCGACAGCACCAGGCCGATGACCAGCACCGGAAAATGATCGCGCGCCGCGCCCGCGACCGCCAGCACATTGTCGAGCGACATCGACACATCGGCGACGACGATCTGCAGCGCCGCCTGGCCAAGCGTCTTGCGCGGCGCTTTGCCGGCCACCGTTCTGTCGTTGTTGAGGTCGGAATCGGACAGCGCCTCGGTCGCCTCCAGCTCATCGGCATGAGACGTGCGCAGCTCGCGATACATCTTCCAGCACACCCACAAAAGCAGGATGCCGCCGGCCAGCAGCAGGCCGACGACCGCCAGCAGCTTGACGGTGATTGCGGCAAAGCCGATGCGCAGCACCGTTGCCGCCAGCACGCCGACAAGGATGGCCTTCTTGCGCTGTTCGGACGGCAGGCCGGCCGCGGCCAGGCCGATGACGATGGCGTTGTCGCCAGCGAGCACAAGGTCGATGGCAATGACCTGGAGCAGGGCGGTCAGGCTGGCAGCGCTGAAAATGTCCATCGACTGGAAGTCCCTTGCTCGTTGGCCGAGTGTGCGTCGTCGGATATCCCGACGCCCTAACGTGGATGCTTCCCGCGCGTCAAGACACCGCCGGGAACAACATCAGCGCATCGGACTTTTGCGGCGGGAAAGCATAGGGTTTACGACGGTCGGCGACAGCGGGTGAAATACCGCACCATCCCGGTAAATCCAGTCGCAGGGATGAATTCTAGTCGTAGAGGTTATATTTCGCCCAGTCGGTTTCCGGAATCTCGTCGCCGATCCGGTAACGGAGCTGCAGCACTTCCATATGGTCCGGCGCCGTCTCGCATTTGAATTTCAGCCGGTACCACTGCCCCTTGCTGCGAAAGGCAGCGCCTGGGCTCTTGATTGCGTCGGCGCCCATTTCAGGCGTCGAAAAGGCGTAGGCGACGACGCGATCGGCTTTGAATTTGCTGTCGTCATGCGTGATCCGATCCAGCACTTCGGCGTCACATCGCTGTTCGAGCCGGGTTTGCGGATCGAGTTTCAGCAGGCCGGCGCGGAGCGCGCTGTCCATCGCGTTGGCTGGCCAAGCCAGCGTCAGCGACGCCAAAGACATAAGGCAGAGCTTTTTCATGGGCGCGAGAAGCAGCATATTTTGTCGGAGAAATCAACTATTGCCGCCCCTCGACACGTCCGATCCGGTCAAACCATCGTGTTCCCTAAGTCATCGAGGCGGGCAGGGACCAAGCTCTCGATCAGATCAAGAAACGGGCACACCAGCACGCGACTTCAACCGGCTGTAGAGCCGGGCAAGCCGCAGGCGGGCAACGGTCAGCCCCGCCGCTTTGCCGATGAGCGCGGCAGCGGCGAGGTAGAGCAGGATGCACCACCAGGCGAGCGCGCCGTCGAATCCCCTGAGCAGCCCGAGCAGCACGGACGCGACCAGGACGGCCATGACGGCGACCGAGCCCTGTTCGCATCCGCAGGCGAAGTATGCGCGGTTCAACGCCCGCTCTGTGCCTTCATCGGCGAGTGGCCCAGCCAGCCGGATGCGCCGGATTGCCGGCTTGCCGCTGCGCAGCTGCTCCAGGCTGGCGAGGCTGTCTACGGTGAACTCCATGGTGGTCTTCTCTCCACGCACGACCCGCTTCAGGGAAAGATCTTGTCGAGCGCTTCGGGCGTGGTAGTGATCCACTGCCACACCGCCTCGGCGTCGGCACGGGTGAAGTTGGCCTCGCCGCTGCCAAAACCGTAATTGCCGATCGTCTCACCCCAGTTGGTGCCGAGCGCCGGCTTCCACATGATCTCGGCCGGGCTGGTGTGCCCGTCATGGTTCAGTCCGACATAGTGCCCGATCTCGTGGATGGCGACATACTGAAAGATGACTTCCGGGAAGCGGTCGCGGAAGGTGGTGCCGGTCGGGCTGCCGTCGCCCAGGGCCGGTCGAAACCATGAGGTCAGACCGTGCAGACTGGTGCTGACGTAACCGAAATGGGCGATCACCGGCACCACACGCAGGTCCTCATCACGGTCGGGGCGGCCCATCAGCCGCAACAGCTCTTTTTGCACGGTATCGTCGTTTTCGTCGCTGTTGAGCGGGACGAATTTGGACTCGGTCACCGCGACCTCGCCGATCGACGGCCAGGTGAAGTTGATGCCGACCTGGAAGCCCTTGCGCTGGGCAAGCTCCAGCCGGTTGCGGAACGCGTCCCGCTTGATCGGGTAGGCGGTGAAGGAGGGAACGGCGCCGGCGCCGAGTTCGAGGAAATCGTCGAGGTCGGTCTTCGTCACCGTCGTCCTGGTGCCGGTGTAGACGACCTCGCCCTCGAATTGTTCCCAGGCCGCCTTGCCCTGGCAGTCGGTGAAACGCCCGGCGACGGCATAAAGGTTGAGCGCGCCGGAGCGGTGCAATTCGCGCAGGAACTCGCTGGAATGAATTGCCATGCGGCGAGGGGCCAATTCCATGGGCACGCCGATGGGCGCGCCGCCCAGGCGCGCTCTTTCCTTCGAGCGCGCCAGCCGGTCCGGATCCTTGGCCAGTGCCGCCGACAAGGCGTCGTCGATGATGGTCTCGAGGCCGCGTTTGTCGATCAGCTCGCGCGGACCGACATAAAACACCATGCCGAGCAGGCGCGTGACGCTGGTGATCACCCTGAGCACATTGAAGATGCCCAGCCCCTTCTGGATACGGCACCAGTCCAGGCTGAGGATGCCGATGACCAGATCGCGGATGCCTTCGACGGTATCGCGCACCCAGTCGACCACATCAGCCGCCCAGTCCAGCAGGCCTTCGAGGGCGCCGAAGATCGCGCCGAAGAAGGCGCAGGCGCCGTCGCCGAAGATGCAGAAGGTGCGGCCCAACGAGCCCAGAAGGTCGCCGACCTCGTGCAGGATTTCGGCCACGTCGTCGAGCAGTGACACGACCAGTTCGAACACGTCGTCGACCGCGTCGACGACGTCGTTGACCAGGTCCCAAAGGGCCGAGAACGCCTTCACCGGATCCTCGAACAGGCAGACGAAGAAAGTGACGAGCCGGGTGATCACCTTCAGCACCAGTTCGACGACGATGCCGACAACCGTGGTGACGATCTTGCAGACCAGGTGCGTAACCCATTTGCCGATGGTGACGACGACCCAGGTGACGACGCGGACCACGACGGTGACCAGCCAGCAGAACCACTTGTTGCAGCAGGCGCACCACCAGTTGCAGTCCTGCTCGCGGCAGCGCTTTTCCTGCTTGCTGACCCAGTTCTCAACCGGCTGCTGCACCTGCTCCTCGACCCAGGTGGTCACATTCTCGCAGGCTTCGCGCGCCTGGGTGATGAACCGCTCCACGGGAGTAAGCACATTCTCGGTGATCCATGTCGACACTTCACGGCAGGCCATGACACTGTCCCTCCTTGGCCAGGCCAACCGCTGAAGTCCGATCAGCCTCGGCCTTCATCTGTGACATCCGGGCGATCACGCGTCTGTGAGCTGTTTCTCAATCCAGCCTCAGTGGAATCGCGCCGGATTGCCCGAGGACGGGTGCCGGTGCAGTGGGCCGGAATGTCGAATAATTCCGTATTCATAGTTTTGCGCTAATAGATCGGTTCGCGGACCTTGGCTGGTCAGCAGGGGAGCACCAGCATGCAGCACAGCGCCACCTTCAACATCTTCCTGCCGGTGGCGCTCGTCATCATCATGCTGGGGCTTGGCCTGTCGCTGAAACTCCAGGATTTTTCGCAAGTCCTTTTGCGGCCAAAGACCCTGCTGGTCGCTCTTGTCGTGCAGATCCTGGTGCTGCCGGTCGTCTGCTTTGGCATCGTCTCGGTTTCGGCGCTGCCGCCGGCCATCTCGGTCGGCATGATGCTGCTCGCGGCCAGCCCCGGCGGGCCGACGGCCGTTCTCTATACCCATCTGGCCAAGGGCGACACGGCGCTCAGCCTGACGCTGACGGCGATCACCTCGCTGGTGGCGCTGGTTTCAGTGCCGCTGATCACCAATTTTTCGCTGCAGCATTTTTATGGCGCCGGACAGATCCTGCCGTTGCCGGTCGACAAGTTTCTGCAGTTTTTTGCCATTGTCCTGGTTCCGGCTGCGATCGGCATTGCGGTTCAGCATCGCTACCCAACCCTGGCGGACCGCCTGGAGCGCCCGGTCAAGCTTTTGGCAACGCTTTTCCTGGCGGCAGTCGTTATCTTTGCGGCCGTCAGCCAATGGGACGTGATCGTCACCTGGGGGCCGGTCGTCGGCCTTGCCGCGCTCGCCTTCAATCTGGCCAGCATGGCGATCGGCTACCTCATACCGCTTCAGCTTCGCCTCGAAAGGCGGCAGGCGGTCGCCGTCGCCATGGCCACCGGCATCCACAACGCCGCCTTCGTCATCACGCTCGCGCTCAGCGAATTCCTGCTCAACAATGCCGAGATGGGCGTGCCGCCGGCCATCTACGCCCTGATTGCCTACATCACAGCCGCGGCTTTCGTGTTCATCCTGAACAGATCGGCCAGATAGCCCAAGTCTTTGCAGACGGATTGCCGCGGCGGCGCGGACACGCGATCCTCGTGCGAAAGACGATCCAGCAAGCGCCGGAAGGCGCATTGCACTCTGGAGTATCGGCGCAAAAAAGAAATTGCGGGCTACTTCCGTCATTGCAAAGAATCGGAATGGAGTTTTTAGCCATTCATTCACACATGCATGCTTTCTAATAACATATGTTATTCAGCGCTTTCACCCGGATCCGGTTTGGCTTGGGCCGCCTAGTACGGGCCAAGAACGCGAATGTTGCCATCATCTTTGCGTTCACCTTGCCGGTTGTGGTCGGCGCCGCGGGCTTCGGGGTCGAGACCTCCTATTGGTATTACAGCAGCCTCAAACTGCAGGCAGTCGCGGATGCCGCAGCTTATGCTGGCGCCCTGGAAAAGATTTCCGGCTCCAATAAGCCCGCGATCATCTCCGCCGCGACGCTTTCCGCAACGTCCAATGGTTTTGCAACGCCACCAGGGACAATTAGCGTTTTCACACCGCCGTCATCCGGTCCAAACGTCGCAAACAAGGCGGTCGAGGTCATCGTTCACCAGAACCTGGATCGATATTTCACCGCGATATTCAACCAGGGGGCCGTTCCCGAACGGGCAAGAGCGGTGGCTCTCATTACAGATGCTTCAAAAGCCTGCGTACTGGCGCTCAATACCTCCGCGTCGAAGGCGGCGCTCTTTTCCGGCAGCACAAATGTCAAACTGACCGGCTGTTCGGTTATGTCGGATTCGATTGCCGCGGACGCCATCAAGCTGCAAGGGTCGGCAGCTTTGAATGCAGATTGTCTGATATCGGCAGGCGGCGTCTCTCTGAGCAACCCCGTAACGACCGTCTGCGCCGCGCCGATGACCCAGGCGTTGCCCGCCGCCGATCCTTTCGTCAATTTGCCGACGCCAGCAGCCTCGAACCCCTGTCAGAACACCAAGCCGTCGACCCTGCAGCCCGGAACCTACTGCGCCGGACTGAGCTTGAGCGGCAATGTGACACTCAAACCCGGTGTCTACGTCATTCAGGGCGGAGATTTCAAAGTGAATGCGAACGCCCAGATTTCCGGCAACGGCGTTACCATCTATCTGGCCGGAAGCTCGCGTGTCAGCATGAACGGCAACGCTTCAATCAAACTCAGCGCACCGACCTCTGGCACCTATTCCGGGGTGCTGCTCTATGGAGACAGAACCAACCTCGGCGGGCAGAACACGATGAATGGAACCGCGGATTCCTTGCTGACCGGCGCCCTCTATTTTCCAACGCAGCAGGTCAATTATCTCGGCAATTTTTCAGGCACGGGTGGTTGCACGCAGGTCGTCGCCGACACGATACAGTGGTCCGGCAGCAGCACCATCAAACAGGACTGCACCGGCCTCGGAATGAAGGACATTCCGGCGACGCAGTCCGTGCGGCTTGTCGAGTAGCACGATGGGCTGGCATGCCTCCCGATTTTTACGGAACAAGTCCGGTGTTGCCGCCGTGGAATTCGCGATGGTGCTGCCCATCCTGTGTGTTGTTCTCCTCGGCATCATCGATGGTTGGTCATTCGTCGCGAGTTCATTGTCGATGCGCGCCGGCGTCAAGACGGCAGCAAATCTCCTGATGGCCGGTGCGGCCAACGATCCGGCTACACAAGCGATTGCCCTTTCGAGTTGGGAAAGACATCCCGACGACGCACAGGTCACCATGGCGCGGCAATATATGTGCGGCAGTACGGTGGTGGATGCGACGAGCCTCTGCGCCGGGCCGAAAGTGCCGATGATCCTCGTCCAGATAGAAGCGACAGCCACCTGGGCACCACCTTTCGCCTTTGGCGGTTTCATGGATCCCCGCACGATCAGCCATCAAGAGGTGATCCGTGTCCGCTAGACAGACCGCACGTGGATTGCGTCGAGACCGATCCGGCGGAGCGGCGCTGGAGTTTGCGCTGATCGCACCTATTCTGGTGATGCTTTTGTTCGGCATTTTTGCTTTTGGGTGGTCCTTGAATGCGGAATCCAGCGTTCGCTACACGCTGGAGACGTCCGCACGTGCGCTGCAGATGAAGAATTCGCTTACACAGAGCCAAATTCAAGCCATCGCCACGCAAAAACTGCTGACATTAGGATTGAAGGATGTCGTGGTCACAGTCGCAATTGATGCCGCCAGCGGAGGTTTCCGCATGGCTCATCTTACCGCCGACTACGCCTATGTGATCGCGTTCCCGTATTTCGATCAGTACCCCATTAATTACTCAACAACCGTCACCGTCCCGCTGGTCGCCAGCTAAAGGTACCGCCGGCTTTCGCTGAGTTGGCGGCCGCATTACCCAAAGCTGTCTGGGGGGAAGCGCGCTCAGCAGGTGACGAGATCGGTGTGGCCAAAACCCTTGGAGTAGTCGAGCACGGAGATGACAGTAGGCATAACGCGAAATATGCGCGCCTGCTCCGGAGTCGGCATCGGACCTGGCAGCGAGACTTGCTCCGGATACTTCAACGGCAGCATCCGCAGGACCTTTTCCGCTTCGGCCCGGTCTACCACCGCCTGCGCGCGCGCCGCCATGGAAAGCCCGGTGATTTCCATCACCTGTGGCGTGTCGTGATCGATGGTCAAGGACACGCGATCGTCTCGGGCCAAATTCGCGGCCTTCTGACTTTCCAGACCGCAAAGGAAGTAAAGGGTAAGGCCTTCGTTCACATAGCCGACGGTCGTCGCCTGCGGCCAGCCGTCCGGCCTCAGCGTTGCAATTGTCATGATGCGGTGTTGATCCAGCAGCGTCAGGATCTTGTTTCTGACCTCTTCGTTCATCGGTTGTCTCCAAAGTCGATGCCGACCGTGACGCGATAGTAGGGGACTGTCGATCTCCTGACATTGACGCACATCAACGAAGATGGCTCGCAAACGCTTCTCGGCCGCAACGGCTGGTTGCTGCTATGTTCGCGCGATGGGGCCATCGGTTGTCACGAACGTCAGCAAACGGACAGCGACATGGATCGATTGAAACACGGCCAAGGGATCAGTAGCCGACATTGCTCGACTTCGGCCTTTGACTAGGCAGGCGGTATCACGATCACGCCAAGTGCGCTCGTCGCCGGTAGTGCTGAAAGTCCGCATTTGGCGGCGCCAATCGGTTTTGGCGAGCGTACCTGCGCAAACCTTATGCCGCCCCACCGATCGCAGCATTTGCGGTGGATCAATGCTCGCGCCGTCGATTGCCTCCAAAGTGTCGAAGCGCTGGCATGACGGTGGCGCGACCTTGTCGCAACGGAGGCGGAATCTGATGAAGCTCATGGCATCCCTCTGCATGGCCACATACCCGGATGCGAACACACCAAAGATCGCATCGAATGCAGTCGCACTCGCCAGGAATATCGACGCGACGCTGCATGCCGTTGCCATCAATGTCGACATTCCCGACGTTTCGAACGCGCTCTCAAATTACTTGCTGGACCTTCCCTACAAGATACAAGAGGTCGAGGCGACCAGTCGTAAGCATGGCAAAGAACTGCTCGGGACAATTACCCAAGAGGCCGCGCACGCGGGTGTGACCATCACCACGCAGGAGTTGACCGCACCACCAGCCTTGATGGGCGATGTCGCCGCGAAGCATTCCCGCTATTTCGACCTCTGTCTGGTCGGCTGGGCGCCAACCAACCAGACGGCGCGGATGCTAGCCGAGGCGATACTGTTCGGCTCGGGTCGACCGACCTTGCTTCTTCCCGACTCCACGGACGTTGGGGTGCTTGGACATGTCGTCATCGCCTGGGACGGCAGCCGAGTGGCCGCACGGGCCGTTGCCGACGCGCGGGCCTTTCTTGACCGTGCGTCCATGGTCACCGTTGTGACCGTCACCGACGAAAAGCCGCTTCCGGGACAGGGCATCGGCGAACGCCTTGCGCTGGGCTTGAGGACGCGTGGGCTGGTGGCCAAGGCTGCCTCTATCCGGGCAGGGGACAGTTCGATCGGAACCGCTCTACAGGAGCATGCTCTCAAGATCGGCGGCGACCTGCTTGTCATGGGCGGATACGGTCACTCCCGCGTCAGGGACTTCGTGCTTGGCGGTGCCACCGAAGGCATTCTCGCGGATCTGCGCCTGCCTGTTCTCTTGTCGCATTAGGTCGACCCAAGATGAGAGGCGAGACGGATCCTATCCTGCGTTTCCACGGCGCAGCCCATGGCGTCACCGGCTCATGTTATGAGATCGAGACGCCGCATTCGCGCATCCTCATCGACTGTGGTCTCTTCCAAGGGTCGAAGTCGGAACGGGAATTGAACTATGGAGCATTCCCGTTTCCACCGGAAGCGATTGACGCTGTCATTCTGACGCACGCGCATATCGATCACAGCGGCCTTTTGCCGAAACTGGTCAAACACGGCTTTTCTGGACCCATCCATACGACCCGCGCCACCATCGATCTCTGCTCGGTCATGCTGCCGGACGCGGCGCATATCCAGGAAATGGAGGTCGAGCAGCTGAACCGTCGTAACGCGCAGCGCGGGCGCCCGCCCGTCGAGCCGATCTACAGTCAGCAGGATGCGGCCGCGTGCATGACCTTGTTCCGCGCCCTTGAATATGGCGAATGGACCACGGTCGCCGAAGGCCTTCGCGCTCGCTTCTGGAACGCTGGCCACCTGCTTGGTTCGGCGTCGGTGGAGCTCGAGATCGACCGACACGATGCGCCGCTGCGCATCATATTCTCGGGCGACATCGGCCCAGGCCACAAGCTGCTTCAAACCGATCCCGAGGGGCCCGCTGGCGTTGACTATCTGATCTGCGAGTCGACCTATGGCGATCGCGACCGGCCGGACGTTTCGCCCGAACAGCGGCGATCCCAACTCGGCGACATCGTGCGTGACGCCGCCGAGGCGGGCGGCCCCCTCATCATTCCGTCCTTTGCTGTCGAGAGGACGCAAGAACTACTGGTCGATCTGTATTTGCTCATGAAAGCGGGGGAGGTGCCGTCAGCCCCGGTCTTCGTCGACTCGCCGCTGGCAACACGCGCCAGTGCGATTTTCGAACGCCATGCCAACGAGATAGAACAGGGTGACGTGCTGCGCCTGGCCCTCAACTCGAAGGAGCTTCGCTTCACCGAGACGGTGGAACAGAGCAAGGCGATCAACCGCCTCACCGGCTTCTTCGTGGTGATCGCCGCCAGCGGCATGTGCGATGCGGGCCGTATCCGCCATCATCTCAAGGCCAATCTCTGGCGAAGGAACGCCACGATAATGATGGCCGGATACCAGGCCCAAGGATCGCTCGGCAGGATCCTGCTCGACGGCGCGCAGCGCGTGCGCATCCAGGGCGAGGAAGTCGAGGTCAAGGCACGTATCAGCCTGTTCGACCTCTATTCCGGCCACGCCGACGCCAGCGAACTGGTCGCCTGGCTCAAGGCCCGAACTCCGGTGAAGCAACAGGTGTTCCTGACGCATGGAGAAGAGCCTGGACTTGGCGGCTTGCGTGGAAGGCTTGCAGGACTGATACCCGACGACAAGATCATTATCCCGAGGCTGGACGATGCTTTCCAATTGACCCCCGGTCGCAGTTTGCCGGTCGAGGTCAACGAGCCTCGCCGTCTGAGGCCGGAAAAGATTGCCCGCCTCGACTGGCACAATGACCTTTCAAAGCTTCTCCTGGACGTGAACGAGGCGGTCAGCGCCGCGGCCGACGAGAGGAGTCGCGCAGCGGTCATCAGGCGCATGCGCAGGGCGCTCGAGGACACGGACGCATAGAGACCGCGAAGCGATGAACTGAAGGCGCGCTAGCGCGTTGGTGTCCATTCGCTGCAGATCGACGAACACATGCCCATGTCGCAATCTGCGACCGGGCGCCAACAGGGCAATGGGAGCCAGACATGACCGAGCATACGACAATACCAGCTTCCAGTGGCCGGCTGTCAGATCGCGAATTGCACGATATCGACGCCTATTGGCGCGCTGCCAACTATCTGACGATTGGCCAGATCTACCTGCTCGACAATCCGTTGCTGCGCGAACCGTTGCGGCTGGAGCACGTCAAGCCGCGCCTGCTTGGCCATTGGGGAACGTCGCCGGGACTGAGCTTCATCTATGCGCACCTCAATCGCGCGATCCGGCTCAGGGACGCAAATGTGATCTATGTCTGCGGTCCCGGGCATGGCGGCCCGGCAATGGTGGCCAATACCTATCTGGAGGGCACCTACAGCGAGCTCAATCCCGACATTGCGATGGACGAGCAGGGGATGCGCAAGCTGTTCCGGCAGTTTTCGTTTCCCGGCGGTATCCCGAGCCATGCAGCACCGGATGTGCCCGGCTCGATCCATGAGGGCGGGGAGTTGGGCTATTCGCTTGCGCATGCCTATGGCGCGGCCTTTGACAATCCGGATCTTGTGGTCGCCTGTGTCGTCGGTGACGGCGAGGCTGAAACGGGACCACTGGCGGCCGCGTGGCATTCCAACAAATTCCTCAACCCCGCGCGCGACGGGGTAGTGCTGCCGATCCTGCATCTGAACGGCTACAAGATCGCCAATCCAACCATTCTGGCGCGCATTCCCGAAGACGAATTGCGCGCGCTGTTTACCGGCTACGGCTACGAGCCGCTGTTCGTGGAAGGCGACGAGCCGGCCCTGATGCATGAGCGGATGGCGGGCGTACTCGACGATGCGTTTGATCGGATCCATTCTATCCAGCATGCCGCACGCAACGGACCTGTGGCGGCCGCGTCGCGACCAAAATGGCCGATGATCGTGCTGAGGAGTCCCAAGGGGTGGACGGGACCGAAAGAGGTCGACGGTCTGAAGACCGAGGGCTTCTGGCGCTCGCATCAGGTTCCCCTATCAGGCCTTGCCGAAAACCCAGCCCATCTCAAGCTGCTCGAGGAATGGCTGAAAAGCTACCGGCCCGAGGAGCTGTTCGACGCCGCAGGCGCTCCTGTCGCCTCGATCCGCGCCACGGCACCCCAGGCGACGAAACGTATGAGCGCCAACCCGCATGCCAATGGCGGCTTGCTGCGCAGGTCTCTCGAACTGCCCGGGTTGCATGATCACGCAATTGCGCTCGAGCACCCCGGCGACGCAAAGGCGGAGTCGACGCGGGTCATGGGCAGTTTCCTGCGGGATGTCATGCAGTTGAACGAGGCATCGAAGAACTTTCGCATCGTCGGCCCCGACGAGACTGCCTCGAACCGCCTCCAGGACGTGTTTGAAGTGACCGAGCGTGGCTGGATGGAAAAGATCCTGCCCGAAGACGTTCATCTTGGGCGCGATGGCCGGGTTCTCGAAATCCTCTCCGAGCACACCTGCCAGGGCTGGCTGGAAGGCTATTTGCTCACCGGGCGCCATGGTCTGTTTTCCTGCTACGAGGCGTTTATCCATATCGTCGATTCCATGTTCAATCAGCACGCGAAATGGCTGGATGCCTGCCGCGATATCCCGTGGCGGCGGCCGATCGCATCGCTGAATTATCTGTTGTCCAGCCATGTCTGGCATCAGGAACACAACGGCTTCAGCCATCAGGACCCTGGCTTCATCGACGTCGCCCTCAACAAGAAGGCCGACATTGTGCGGGTCTACCTGCCACCGGACGCCAACACGTTGCTGTGCGTGACCGACCATGTGCTGCAGACCTGGAACCGCATCAACATAATCGTCGCCGGCAAGCCGCCATCATGGCAGTGGCTGTCGATGGACAGGGCAATCGTTCACTGCAGGGCAGGGATCGGCATCTGGGACTGGGCGTCAACGGACGATGGGGCTGAGCCCGACGTCGTGATGGCTTGCGCTGGCGACGTCCCGACCCTCGAAACGCTGGCGGCAGTGCAGATCCTGAGGCAACAGGTTCCCGATCTCAGGATCAGGGTGGTCAATGTCGTCGACCTGATGACTCTTCAGCCAAAGGAAAATCATCCGCACGGTCTTTCGGATCGCGATTTCGATGCGCTGTTCACCACCGACAAGCCGGTCATCTTTGCCTATCACGGCTATCCCTGGACCATTCATCGCCTGACTTATCGCCGCACCAACCACGACAATATCCATGTGCGCGGCTACAACGAGGAAGGGACGACGACGACACCTTTCGATATGACTGTTCTGAACGGCCTTGACCGCTTCCATCTCATCAAAAGCGTCCTTGACTGGGTTCCGCAACTGAAAAGCGTCCGGGTCGCCTTGAAGCAGGCGATGGAAAGCAAGCTGCTTGAACATCGAGCCTATATTCGCGCCCATGGTCAGGATATGCCGGAGATCCTTGGCTGGAAGTGGGGACAGGATCCTGATGCGGCGCCGAAGCGTCCAGATTGAGCTGATGCCCGTCCACAAGCACATCGGGCGAGAAACATACTGGATGGCTTCATGACCGATGCGATCCTTGTCCTGAACGGTGGTTCTTCCAGCCTGAAGTTCGCCGTCTTCGAAGGGCGTGACGAACTTCCGCTACTGCTGCGCGGCAACGTCTCTTCTCTCGGCCATCAACCGCGGCTGCGAGTCGAGGCCCCGGCCGGCAGGTCCAGGATCGACAGAAGCCTCGGCGACACACCGATCGATATCGCCAAGGCGTTCGCAGCAGTTGCATCCGTGCTAGCCGAAAGCGGATTGCTGCGTCGCATCGACAGGGTAGGGCACAGGATCGTTCACGGCGGGCGTGACTTCACCGAAGCGACGCGGCTCGACAAACGCACGCTCAAAGCACTGCGCCTGCTCGAGCCGATGGCGCCTATCCATCAACGGATCAATCTCGAGATTGTCGCGATGGCCACGGACCTCTTGCCGCAGGCCCTCCAGATCGGGTGCTTCGACACGGCGTTTCATTCGACCCGGCCGGAGCTTGCCAAAATCTACGGGCTGCCGCGCGCGATGACCGAGGCGGGCATCGTTTCCTACGGGTTTCATGGGCTGTCCTATAGCCATATCGCTTCGAAGCTGCGAGACCGATACGGCGTGGGCGCCGGCGGCCGGACGATCGTCGCCCATCTCGGCAGCGGCGCCAGCCTGTGCGCAATGAGATCAGGGGCAAGTGTCGCCACCACCATGGGGTTTTCGACACTCGATGGTCTCGTTATGAGCACCCGCTGTGGCGCAATCGATCCCGGGGTCATTCTCTATCTTCTGCAGAATCAGAAGCTGTCGCCTAAAGAACTCACTATGCTGCTTTACGAGAGCTCCGGCCTGCTGGGCGTGTCCGGTGTTTCCGGAGATATGCAGACGCTGCTTGGGTCGAACGACCCGGCGGCGGCACAAGCCGTTGACCTCTTCATTTATCGCGTCGGGCGCGAAATAGGCTCTATGGTAGCCGCGCTCGGAGGGCTCGACACGCTGGTGTTTACCGCCGGAATCGGCGAGCACGCAGCTCAGATTCGGCAGAGGATATGTGTCGAGGCTGGATGGCTTGGCGTCATGGTCGATGATGATCACAATCTGCGTGGCGACGATGTGGTGAGTGCCCCGAATTCGCGGGTCGATGTCCTTGTCATCCCCGCGAATGAAGAAAGCGCGGTGGCTAAGGAGATGCTCATCTTCTGAACCAGATGCGGTTGATCTAGCACTTCGGCCGCTTCTTCATCATGGCGGCCAATCCGCCGATGAACGCCCGCGTGCCGGCGCCAGTTCGAAGCAATGCTCCGATAATCAATCACAATACCAGCGCTTCGGCCTGTTGACCTGGATCAAGGCAACGAAACTCGGCTCGGCTTAGCCTTCTCGTAAATGGAGAAGCCCGCAATGCCTATCGAATCGACCGTAATCATAACCTCTGTAGTCCTCGCATTTGTGTTCTTTTCGGCCGTATTGGCATTTGGACAGATCACTTATAACCGCCCCGCCACGCCAGCCGCTCGCCGGCGAAAGTAAGTTCTGGGGAGGGTGACAAGAAGCAGGGTTGGTTGGGCTGCTCGGACCGCGGCAGCTAGGCGGTTGATCGCGCCCCCAGTTCCCGCCGAACCAGGACAAGCGTCGCATCGTCGGGATCGGTCGTGACGGTGAAACCCATATCGCGCTCGACCTCGATCGCAGCGCGGTTTTCGCGGCTCTCGATCGATTCGATGGCCTCGAGGCCGAGTTCCTCGGCATATTTGGAAATATAGGCGAGCAGCTCCCAGCCAACGCCCAGATGCTTGCGATCCGCGCGAATGCAAATCGCAACCTCGCCGGTTCGGTCGGCTCGATCGCTTGCCAGCGTCGCTACCGCGATCAGCATCCCCTCGATCGAGAAGGCGAGGAAATTATGGATATGGGGGTCGTCCGAGCGCGTCATCGCCACCAGCCGTTCGTGCAAGACTTCCTTCACAGCGCCGAGAAAGCGGAAGCGCAGGTCGTCCGGGGTCACATGGGTGAAGAACTCGGCCAGCGCTGGTTCATCTTCAGGGCGCGCGCGACGCACTTCGAAGCGAAAGCCGGTATGGGTGATAAGTGTGTTGTTCATCGTTATCTGGTCCTTGAAACCGTACCGGTGCTGCGGCGTGGTGATGTCTCTTCCGCAGGGCGAAGCCCCTATTCGCCCATGGTCTGCAACACGTCCTGCTTGAGGATTTCGATGTTGCGCAGGTTAAGCAGGCGGATCACGCCCTTGTCCTTCAGCCGGGTGAAAACCCGCGATACGGTCTCGATGGTGAGGCCGAGATAGTCGCCGATGTCCATGCGTGACATCGGCAGCTCGACCTGTCGCAATCCGCCTTGCCGCTCGGCCATGTCGACCAGGAAGGCGGCGACGCGTTCAATGGCATTCTGGCGGCCGAGAACCAGCAGATGTTCCTGCGCGCGGGTCAAACCCTTCAGCGCCAGGGGCAATAGTTGGCGGGACATGTCCGCCCCGGCGGCGAGCCGCAAGACGCGGACAGCTGTGGCGTTGATTGCCTCTGCGAAGAAATGATGCGTTGCGTCTGCCTCGAGCCCGAATGTCTCTCCGGCGAGGTGAAAGGCGCTGATCTGCCGGCGACCGTCGGCAAGCAGACGGTAGATGCGCACGGCACCGAACTCGACCTGATAGAAGGCTCCAGCCTTCTCGCCCTGGGCATAGATTTCGGCGCCTGCGGGAAAAAAGCTTAGCGGCTGCAACGGTGTCGGGTCGAATGCGTTCGGCAGGGTTGGTTGCACAGAAAGCGACGGCAGTGAAATTTTGGAACTCGTGTAGGCGTGCATGGCTGTTTTCCCGGTTGATCCGTGACAAAGCAATCGCGCGAATCCGGGGGTTGCGAAATTCGGTTATATCCCTACGGGAAACTACCTAGTCGTGCGGATTGTTGATCTACATCAAGTGCCCAGGCGCGCGGGTCGCCTAAGTCCTTCTTCGCTTTGGGCGATGGCAATCGGGAGTCGTTTCGAATTCTAGCATCGGAACGGCTGGTGGGCAGCGAATGTACCTTCCGCAATTCCTGGTGGGAATGTCTGTCACCTCGACCATCGTCGCGGTCTGGACCTACGCAGAAACGGGCTCGGTCTGGACAGCACTGGGCTGGGCGATTATCGACTTGGTCGTTCTGCAGGTCGGATACTTCGTCTTTGTCATACGCCTGGTTTCCAAAGGCGCGAGCGCAGACGCTGAAACAGACTCTGCGTCACTCAGCCATGTTGTTGCACCGCCCCAAAAAGACGGCACGTTGCATTAGCCGTCCCCTATGATCGCGACGCAGCCATATCAAATCAATCACGTCACGCGCCTTGCCATGTTTTGCCAATCTCTGGGACAAGGTTGAATGCGCATCGCGATCCTGTCTGACATCCATGCCAATCGCGAGGCGTTCGACGCGGTCCTGGAAGCTGTTCACGAACGCGGTAGTCCAGACGAATTGGTATTGCTCGGCGATCTGGTCGGCTACGGTCCTGATCCCATCTATGTGATCGAAAAGGCCGCCCAACTGATGGCTGACGGCGCGCTTTGCATCATGGGCAACCACGACGAAGCGGTAGCGTTGAACCTGAGTAACATGACTGAGAATGCGCGGTTCGCCGTCCAGTGGACTCGCAAACGCATCGCCCCGGCGCATCTCGATTTCCTGGCGCGACTACAGCTTTCGCTGCAATCCGAAGACCGCCTGTATGTGCACGCAAGTGCGGAACGACCGGGAAAGTGGCCCTATATCCGCGACGTGGATTCAGCGGAACGCTGCCTCTCGGCAAGCGATGCGCGCTTCGTTTTCTGCGGCCACACCCACATTCCCGCCATCTACTACGCGCTGCCCGGCCGCCGGCCGATGCATTTTCAGCCGCATGACAATGTGGCTGCCCCCCTGTCGGAGATGAGGCGGCACCTGGTGATCGCCGGCGCGATCGGCCAACCGCGCGACGGCAACCCGGCGGCGTGCTTTGTTCTTGTCGACACGCAGCGGCAAGAGGTCACGATGGTTCGTGTTCCCTATGATCACGAAGAAACAGCCCGCAAGATCCACGCCGCCGGCCTGCCTGGATGGCTTGGCATGCGGCTGAAGATCGGCCGCTAGGCTTCAAGGAGATCTATTCGATGCGACGGTTTGAGGCAGGCGCAGTCATCGATGGTTTCGAGCTGGTCGAAAAACTCCCCTCCGGCGGCATGGCCTCGCTCTGGCGGGCGACCAACCCGCGCTATGATTTTCCGCTTGTGCTGAAGATCCCCTTTCTCGACCCGGGCGAGGATGTTTCCGTCATAATCGGCTACGAGGTGGAGGAGATGATCCTGAGACGCCTGTCGGGGCCGCATGTGCCGCGTTTCGCGGCATCCGGGAGCCTGGCGGAGGTTCCCTACATAGCCATGGAGTTCGTGGCCGGCATCGGCCTGGCGGATCACGTCGGCAATGCGCCGCTACCTGTGGACGAGGTGGCAAGGATCGGCATCGAGATAGCGACGGCGCTCGCCGCCCTGCACCGGCAGAAGGTCGTACATCTCGATCTCAAACCCGAAAATATCATGCTCACCAGGCGGGGTGTGGTGCTCCTCGACTTCGGGCTCGCCCGACATGCAGAGCTTCCCGATCTTCTTGGTGCGGAAAGGTCAGTGCCGATGGGCACTGCCGCCTATATTTCGCCCGAACAGGTGCTCGGGGAGAGGACCGATCCTGCAAGTGACCTGTTTGCATTGGGTTGTATCCTCTATCAGCTGGCCACGGGTGAGGAGCCGTTCGGGCGGCCGGCCACTTTCGCCGGGATGAAGCGCCGGCTCTATCATGCTCCCAGATCGCCGCGAGATATCAACGAGGCTATTCCGCGGTGGCTGGAAGCCATCATTATGCGATGCCTGGAAGTGGACAGGTCTCGACGATATGTCGAGGCGGCGCATGTTCTTTCGGATCTCAGAAACCCCGACCAGGTCGTGGTTACCAAGCGTAATCCACGGGACGAAGGGGCGTGGGCTACCATCACCAGCGTGTTTCGCAAGACGGATGACAGGTCGCTCGTAGGCAGGCCGAGCTCGACAAGGACACAGGCCGGACCGTCGATTGTTCTTGCCGCAGTCGACCTGGCCAATGGCAGCGATGCGTTGGCGGGCGAGGTTCTCAACGAAACCGCGCGTGTGCTGGCTTCGCGGGAGGATTCGTGGCTGGCCTGCGTGACGGTCCTGAAGACCGAAATCATCGGCGAGACGCCGGCGACCGACGAAACAGGGCGCTCGGTCTATTTGAAGCGGCTCGTGGCGCTGAAGGATTGGGCCCATCCACTGCATCTGCCGGAAGACCGCATCAGCTATCATGTGCTTGAAGCGGTCAGCCCCGCTGATGCGATCCTCAACTACGCCGAGCACAATGACGTCGGACATATCGTGGTTGGAGCGCGGGCGTCCTCGGCAATCCGCCGTCACCTCGGCAGCGTCTCGACCAAAGTCGTGGCACAGGCCCTTTGCTCGGTTTCAGTGGTCCGATTGAAGGCAGTCGAAGAACAGCAGCGGCGGCCGCTTTGATGCGCTTCAGGATTTAGGGGCGTCTTTACAGGAGGATCACGGACAGCAGTAAGCGAAGCTCAGCCAACGCGATTTTCATACATTTAGTGTAGCCCAACTGGGCATCGCCACTTTGACACAAATCAACGCCGCGGCTCCGAGAGAGCGCCTAATCTGCAGGTCTTCATCCGACACGGGATCGGAATGTTTTCTTAGGTCTGTCCTGAAACCAGGGATGAACCGGAGGTGAGACAATGCCAGCAGTGTCACGTTCCATCGAAACTACCGTCAGGATAGAATCCGCAGTCGAGACCGTGTTCGCCTATCTCGACGACCACAGGCATCTTGGGGCTCACATGAGCGCCTCGTCATGGATGATGCTCGGTTCGAAAATGGACTACGAGTTCGACGCGGGCGAGGCCCGCTTAGTCGGCTCCAAGTTTGGATTCCATGGAAAGATACTTGGAATTGCGCTGTCTGCGGAACAGGTGGTTACAAACCGGATGCCACCCAGACTGAAGGTCTGGGAGACCATCGGAGCGCCAAATCTCTGGGTAATCGGCCGCTATCGCATGGGTTTCGAAATAGTGCCCGAGGCGAGAGGGTCCCGGCTTCGAGTCTTCATTGAATACGACCTGCCGGAAGCGGCACCGTCCCGTTGGCTTGGCCTGATCTTTGCGAGTGCATACGCACGCTGGTGTACTGGCCGGATGGCGAAAGACGCGGCCCGCTATTTCGAGACGGCGGGGGCGCAGGCAGTCCCTTCGACAGGCTGAGCGAGGAGCGTCGGCTCCGAACCGTGTGCCTCGCTCCCCTCTGACAATTTCGACCACATCATCGAGCTTGCCGATCGCTGCAGGTTTGCCCGTCGCTTCAGCGAACTCCATTGCGGCGCTCACCTTCGGCCCCATGGAGCTGGCTGCAAAATCCCGACCGGATATCTCTTACCGTTGCACCCCGCCGGAGCGCGCGGGCGGTGGCGGTGCCGTAGTCGGCATAGACCGCATCAACTGGCTGACATCAGCATCGGCGCCGCTGATGGGGTGGCCCCGGTCGGTTTGATCTGGCGCAACGACGGTGGGCGACGTTCATGAACGGGATGGCATCGGGATGTAGAGCGCTTCTGCTGCCGTCCTGAAGGAGATCGCCATGAAAACCATATTGAGGAGAGCAGCACTCGGGCTTGCTGCCGCAATGCTCATGGCCGGCAGTGCCGGCGCCGTTCGGGCTGCTTCGCTTGTCGAGATCTCGTTGTGGGACAAGGGCGCGGGTACGGAGATGCCGATGGGGCTCACCTATGCGACGCCGGGACTCGACCTCGCCAGGGCGACCATGGGCATCAAGGCTTTGCCCGGTGCAGTGAAGGCCGGGGAGGTCACATTCAATGTGAAAAATGACTCCAAGGACACGATCCACGAAATGATCGTGATGTACCTTGCCGAACCTGGCAGGCCGCTTCCTTATCTTGAGGCCGAGAACCGGGTCGACGAAGACAAGGCCGGCGACAAGGGCGAGGTTTCGGAACTCGATCCGGGCAAGTCAGGCACATTGACCGTCGATCTGAAGGCTGGAAAATACCTGCTTATCTGCAACGTACCAGGTCACTATGGTGCCGGAATGTGGGCCGAATTCACTGTCGATCCATGAAGCAGGGCGCGCCCTGGCCGGAAAGCTTCGACTGTCGCCGTTCCGACGCTTGCCGGGTCGCTAGTCTTTTTTGCGGCGCATCGCACGAAGTGTCTGACTGCTCAGATCGCTGCGCTAAAGCGCTCGCTCGCCGAGATCGCGCATCTGGCTGATCCACTTCGCGCGGGTCGCATCGCTGGCGCCAGCGACCATGCCGAACAAGGCCTCGCGCACCGGACTGATGCCGACAAAATGCAGAATACTTCGCTTCATGCCGGCGATGCCGTGTCCGAGGAACCATAGCCGGTAGACGACGGAAGGCATGCCCATCGTCACCACGACGCGCGCAGAGCGGCCGCGAAGAAGTGTCTTGGTGAAACCGCCGCCCTTGTCCGGGTAGGCGAAGGCCGTCCCTGGCCGCATCACCTGTTCCAGGAATGCCTTCAGCAGAGCCGGCATCGTTCCGAGCCACAGCGGGAAGACAAAGACGATGTGCTCCGCCCACACGATCGCCTCGGCTGCATCCTTCAACTCGTCGGGAACCGCACCATGTTCGAACTCCTGCATTGACCGCAGCATCGGAAAATCAAGTGCTGCCAGATCGACCCGGCGGACAGCGTGCCCCGCCTTTTCCGCGCCTTCGCCATAGGCGTTGGCAAGACCGCGGCAGAGCCGGTCCGGCGACGGGTCGGGATGGCTGACCACAATGAGAATGCGTCGCGACATGGTCTACTCCCAGGGAGCCTGGCCCCGAGGCGTCAAGGCCGTTCGACCCGTGCCACCTGGTAGGTGTGCATGGCGCCGTTGCGCTCTATCGACACGTACTCACCGGTCACGAACCGTTCGTCGCCGAGATGGAAGCCGACCTCGTCGTCGCGATCGCCCTCGGCATAGTCGAAATACCACTGTCCGCCCGGTTTGCGCCTCAGCCGGCCGATCAGATCCTCCTCGCCGGTGCGAAAGCGACGAACACGGCAAGAGGCCTTGTGCGATTTCCATTCTTCCGCATCGATCTTTCCTTCGCCGGTCAACGGCGCCAGCAGGTCGTAGCCCTCTTCGCGGTCGCCATCTGGGTGGCCTTTTTCACGCGCGAGCAGCAGCCGGACATTGCGGAATTTCGGGGTGAGGTCCTTCAGATTGGTCATGGCAAACTCCTTTCACGGAGTTTTATAGAGCGGCGCGGTCCCGGCCCTTGATCCGCATCAAGGAAGGCTCGAGAACAGCGCCTCTATCCAGGACCGAGCAACAGGAGGGCGCAGATGCCGATGGTCGCTGCGATCAGGGTTGCTACGGCTAGTGGCAGCCAGAATCTAACCGGACCGGCAAATACTGCGAGCGACAGGCGGCCGATGCCGTTTGCTGCCAGCGCCGCGAGCACGGCCTGTCCCACGGTCTCAACGGACACGGAATGCTTGACTAGGCGCAGCGCGCCAAGCACCGAGACATCGACATCGAATGTGCCTGCCAGCGCCGAACTCGCTAGCAGACCGCGCCCGCCGAATTGAGTGGCCAGCCCGGCACTTGCGGTTGACACGATCGCAAAGAGCAAGGCGAAGAGCAGCAACGGGCCCAGTTCGAATGGATTGCGCGCGATCGCGCTGCCTTCACCGTTCCCGCCGCCGCGAGTCAGCAGCAATGCCCCGCAGACAGCCAAGGCAAGCGCCGCGGCAATCGCCGGAATGGCGACCGAGGCGAACACGCTTGGTTCGACGATCAGAACCACGGCGCAGACGCGCAGCACCGAAACCATTGCAGCCAGGGATGCAGCCCCGACGAACGGCAGCGGATTGCTTGCCGACGCCGCATTGCGGGCAAGCGCCAAAGTCACCGCGGTCGAAGAGACGATCGCACCGGCGAGCGAACTGACCAGCAGACCACGCGTATTGCCAAGAATGCGAACAGCCACATAGCCGCCGAACGAAATCGAAGCCATCAGCACCGTCAGGAACCATACTTCCCAAGGATTGAAACCGCCCCACGGATCCATCGTCCGGTTTGGCAACAGGGGCAGAACGATCGCCGTCATCACCGCCAGGATCAGCGCTGAACGCAGTTCAACCCAGGTCAATCGCTTCAACAGGCCATGCAAGACCTCTCGGCTGGCCAGGACCGTCGCCAGTGCCGCCCCACCGGCAGCAGCTGCTCGATAATCGCCGGCGACGGAGAGCGCCCCAAGCGCGAAAACGCCAAGGCCGGCGATCACGCTCGTGACGCTGAAATCCTCATCATGGACGGCCTCGCGCGCCTTGAACCAGGCGAAGATTGCCGCAAAGGCGATGAAGCCGCCCACCAGTACGGATACCGCGCCGAGCGCACTGGCAAGTGCGGCGAGCACGCCGCCGAGCAGGCCGGAGATGCCGAATGTCCGGATGCCGGCCGTGCGACTGCGATCCGGTGCATCGCGCTCTTGCCAACCACGCTCCAAGCCGACGAGCAGGCCTATCGCGAGGGCAAATCCGAGCCGGGCGATGAGCGAATCCATTGGGTGTCTCTCAGGCGGCGACCGTCGGCAGGCGGTCTCGAACCCACCTGACGATCTGGCTCGCCGTCATGGCACCTGATGTGCGCGCGATTTCGCGCCCGCCATGAAAGAGGATCATGGTCGGGATGCCGCGAATGCCGAGCCTGGCCGCGACGGCCTGCTCATTGTCGGAATTGAGTTTGATCAGGAGAACATGCGGCTCTAACTCACTGGCCGCGGCTTCATAGGCTGGGGCCATAGTCTTGCAGGGGCCGCACCAAGGTGCCCAGATGTCGACGACAACGGGCAGGCTGCTGCGCGCGATCTGACACTCGAAAACCCGGGTGTCGACGTCTTCCGTGTGACCCGAAAACAGCCTGTTACGGCACTTTCCACATTTCGCCTCCATGGCATTACGGGCCGGTGGCAGGCGGTTGACGCCACCGCATCTGCTGCAAACCACCAGATCATGCTGTGCCATGGCTATTCACCGATTTTGCTCTCGACCATTATGCGCGCCACAGATGTCCAACGCCAAGGGTGCGCAACGCGTTCAGGATCACCGCCACGTCAATCCCTTCCTGGAGCAGCGCTCCGGCAACCGGCGTGATCTGCCCCATGGCCGCCGCGATCATGGCCAGCCCCGACAGCGCCAGCCCAGCGATGATGCTTTGCAAGGCGATCGATCGGGTTCGCCGTGCAATCCGAACTGCATCGACAACGGGCTGCAGCCTGTCGGTCAGCACGATGACGTCGGCCGCCTCGGAGGAGGCGGTGGCACCACGTGCGCCCATGGCGACACCGACCGTTGCGACCGCTAGCGCTGGGGCGTCGTTGATGCCGTCGCCGACCATCATCGTCGGCGCCAAGACTTTCTCGGCTTCGACCGTCGCGACTTTTTCGGCAGGGGTCGCATCGGCGACTACGGCGTCGAGGTCGAGCAAGGCGGAAATGCGTTTGGCTGCCACGCCATCGTCTCCTGTCAGCATAACCATGCGCCCAATGCCGGCGGAGCGCAGCTTGCCGAGTGCATCGTGTGCATCAACACGCAGGGCGTCGCCAAACGTGAAAACACCGGCAAGCCGTCCGCCGCTTGCTAGGAAAACCCTGAGTACCGGCTCGTCCCGGTATTTTTCTTCGCCGCTTTTTGCCCAGCCGGGCAGCGGCTTGTTGGCGAGCACGAGGGCCCGCGATCCCGCCGCGATCGACATGTTGTCGACCCGGCCCTTCAGGCCCGCACCGCGATGCTCCCGGACATCGCGCGGATGCGAAAGCATCAGCTGTCTGTCGCGCGCCGCCCGGATGATCGAGTCGGCGAGCACATGGTGCGAGGCCTGTTCGAGGGATGCCAACAGCTGCAGCGAATGGTTCGCGTCACCGCCGGGTGCTGTCTCGATTTCGATGAGTTCGGCGCCGCCTATGGTCAAGGTCCCCGTCTTGTCGAAGATCGCGGTTCGGACCTGCGCAAGCGCCTCCAGAGCCGCGCTGCCTTTCATCAGGATGCCGGCACGCGCGGCGCGAGATACGCCACCGATAAAGGCAACGGGTGCCGCGAGGATGAGCGGACAAGGTGTCGCGACGACCAGCACGGCAAGCGCCCGGATCGGATCGTTGGAGATGTACCAAGCGGCACCGGAGACCAACAAAGTGGCTGGCAGCAGGAACAGCGCAAAGCGGTCGGCCATGCGGATGAACGGGGATTTCGCCGTCTGCGCCGCAGCCACCATGCGTACGATCGCGGCATAGGTGCTCTGTTCAGCCAGGGCCGAAGCCCGCATGCTGAAGGACTCGCCAGCGTTGAGGGTGCCGCTGCGCAGCAGATCGCCTGCTGTCCGCCGTTCCGGCAGCGGCTCACCGGTCACCGCCGACTCGTCGAGCGAGGCCGAAGCATCGAGCAGGATGCCGTCGACGGGAAGCTGTTCGCCGGCACGCACCAGGAGGTTGTCGCCGACGGCCACTTCTTCGACGGGGATCCTTTCTGTTCCATGTGTCGACTTGCGGTGTGCGACACGCGGTGACCGGTCGGTTAATGCCTTGAGGTTCCGCTCCGCGCGGCCGCGGGCGAAATCTTCAAGCACCGTGCCGCCGGCATACATGATCGCCACCACCACTGCCGCCAGGGATTGGCCGAGCAGCAGTGCGGCGGACATCGACACCAGCGCAATCGCATCGACACCGAAACGGCCGATCCAGAAATCGCGCAGAATGGAGATGGCGAGAGCCGCCACCACGGGCAATGTCGACACCGTCCAGATCGTGTCGGCTTCAATGGGGCCGAGCCCGGTTCGCCAGGCTCCGATTCCAACGGCGAGACCCAGGACGGCAATGACCAGCAATACGCGTCGTAGAGCAGACTCGTTCATCCGATGTCCCTCAACCTTGATGGCCCTCTTGGCGCTAGAGTTCGCGGACCATCTCCTCGAGCAGGCGACGCACATCGTTCGCGACCTGCGCAAGCTCGCGATTGCCGATAGCTCCCATTGAAGCGACCGGATCCACTGCCGCGACCTCTACCTTTCCTGGTCCGACCTCCGTGACGATGACGTTGCAGGGCAGCATGGTTCCGATCTTGTCTTCGGCCTGAAGCGCCCGCCATGCGAAATGTGGATTGCACGCGCCCAGGATCACATAGGGCCTGAAATCTGCGCCAAGCTTGGCCTTCATGGTCTGCTGGACATCGATCGATGTCAGAACGCCAAACCCCTTGCTTGCGAGCTTGTCGGTCACGTGGTCGATTGCCGCTGTGAACGGCATGGCGACGATCTTGCTGAAATAGTAGCTCATCTAACTCTCCAATCGTTGATCGCAACAGCTCGTCGCCACTTTGCGAACGACCTCGCGCATGAGCTAATCGCGATCACCGGAGGAGGCTTTGATCCAACGCAATGAACGGGCAAGATCGATTGGTGACTATCGCCGCGAACGGGAGATACAGCGGTGACGATCCGAAATCTCGAACATGCGTTTGCCCCGAAGTCGGTTGCAGTGTTTGGGGCATCGGTGCGCGACGGCTCTGTCGGGCGTGTGGTCTTCGACAACATCGTCAATGGCGGCTTCGCGGGCGAGATCTGGCCGGTCAATCCGAAGCACTCGAAAGTGGCCGGGCGGCGTTGCTATGCGAAGGCGGCAGACCTGCCAGGTATTCCCGACCTCGGTGTCATCGTGACGCCGCCGGAGACGGTTCCCGGCATCGTGCGCGACCTCGCAGACAAGGGCACGCGGGCGGCGGTCGTCATCACCGCCGGGCTCACGCGCGAGAACGGCCTGCGCCAGGCCATGCTCGACGCTGCCAAGCCCGCCCTGTTCCGCATCATCGGACCGAACACGGTCGGGCTGATGATCCCGCCGCTACGGCTCAATGCCGGATTTGCGCATATGGCCGCCAAGGCGGGCAACATCGCGCTGCTGTCGCAATCCGGCGCCATTGCCACATCGCTCATCGACTGGGCAGCAGACAACAATGTCGGCTTCTCGCAGATTGTCTCCCTTGGCGACATGGCTGATGTCGACGTGGGAGATTGTCTCGACATGCTGGCGGGCGACATCCACACGCGCGCCATCGTGATGTATCTCGAGACAATTCCCAATCCGCGCAAATTCATCTCGGCCGCCCGTGCTGCGGCGCGGATCAAACCGGTGATCGCGATAAAATCGGGTCGGCACGAGCAATCGGCCAAAGCGGCCGCGACCCACACCGGAGCGCTGTCGGGAGCCGATCGTGTCGTCGATGCGGCATTGCTGCGCGCCGGCATCTTGCGTGTCAAAGGCCTGACCGAGCTGTTTGATGCCGCTGAGACGATCGCCCGCTTCGCTCCTCTCGAACAGGCCCGTGTCGGCATTGTCACCAATGGCGGCGGGGCAGGGGTATTGGCCATCGATCAGCTCATCGACTGCGAAGGGGAACTGGCCGCGCTTTCAGCGGCCACCATCGAACGCCTGAACGCCGTGCTGCCGCGAACATGGTCGCACGCCAATCCGGTTGACATCATCGGTGACGCCCCGCCTGAGCGCTACAAGGCCGCCGTCGAAGCCGTGGCGTCCGATCGCGGAACGGACGTCGTCCTGGTGATGAATTGTCCAACGGGGCTGGGCTCGCCGCTTGCCGCGGCAAGCGCGGTGGCGGAACTCACAAGGGAAGGGATGATCGCCGGCAAACCGGTCCTGACCTGCTGGCTCGGAGAACACACCGCGCGCTCCGGGCGGCAAATACTTCAGGATGCAGGCATTGCCAGTTTTGAAACGCCGGCTGACGCGGCAACGGCCGTCTCCTATCTCAGCGAATGGTCGCGTGCCCAGAGGGCATTGATGCGCACGCCGTCGAGCCGCAGCGAGGACGTCACGAGCGACCGAGACGCCGTGCTGGCCATATTCAGGCAGGTCGCGAAGGAGGGGCGGCGAATGCTGACCGAGCCCGAAGCCAAGGCAGCGATTTTCGCCTACGGCATCCCGGTGCCCGAGACGGTCGTCGCCAGATCTCCCGCTGAAGCGGAAGTGGCGGCCGGCCGGCTCCTCAACGCGTCTGAACATATCGTCGTCAAGCTGCTGTCCAAGGCGATCTCGCACAAATCGGACATTGGCGGGGTAGTGCTCAACATTGCCGATGCCGCTGCCGCCGGAACTGCAGCACGCGCAATCGAGGCGCGGGTGCGCAAGCACGCACCGCAAGCCGATATTGAAGGCTACGCCGTTCAGCCGATGGTGGTGCGAACACAGGCGCAGGAACTCATCCTCGGCATGAGCCATGATCCGATCTTCGGGCCCGCCATACTGTTTGGAGCTGGCGGTGTCGCAGTCGAAGTGATGGATGACATAGCGATTGCCTTGCCACCGCTCGACGACGTTCTTGCCGGTGACCTGATCGACCAAACGCGGATCGGCCGCCTGCTTGCCGGATTCCGCGATCGCAAGCCGGCCGATCGGCAATCGATCTTTGCTGCACTCAACGGCCTGTCTCAGATGACCGTCGACTTTCCGTGCCTCGTTTCAGTAGACATCAATCCGCTGCTGGCCGATGCCGAGGGCGTGATTGCGCTCGACGCACGCATCGAGATCGCGCCGGAACGCGTGGAAGAGGCGGGGCCGAACCCCGCACTTGCCATCAGGCCTTATCCGTCGGGTTGGGAGAAGGAGTTTTTGGGAGGCGGCACGCACTATCACATCCGGCCGATCAAGCCTGCCGACATCGCGCTCTATCCCGAATTCCTTGCCAGGATTTCGCCTGACGATCTGCGCCTGCGTTTTCTGTCGCCGCGCAAAAGCTTCTCCGACCAGATGCTGAAGCGACTCACGCAGCTCGACTATGACCGCAACATGGCCTTCGTCGCTCTGGAGACAAGCACTGGCGCTTTGGCGGGCATCAGCCGGCTTTCCTGCGATCCGGACCGCTCCGTTGCCGAATACGCCTTGCTGGTGCGCACGGATCTGCAGGGTCACGGTCTGGGCTGGGAATTGCTCAGGCAGATCGTCGATTATGCAAGGGCCGATGGGATCGGTCGGATTGAAGGCATCGTGCTCAGCGAGAACACGAGGATGCTGGCCATGTGCCGCGAATTCGGCTTCTCGATCGCCTATCTTCCCAACGAACCCGGCCTTGTCGAAGCCAGGCTCCAACTGCACTAAGGTCGATCACTTGCCGCAGCCTTCACGAGGCCGTGCGCAGGGTTTCGGATGCATCCGTCTCGGAAAACCTCCTCAGCTCTGCGACGATGTCGACAAGCTTCCGATCGGCATTGATCTTGCGCCAGCTGGATTGGGTGACGTTTCGCTGCAACTGTCGCGAAAGGACATCTATGGTGGCGTCAGAAGGGCCTCCCTTGCGCTCGCTGACACGTTGCCAGAGAACAAGCGGATCCGCTTCCAGCCAGAACCCGGTGACAGCCACGCCCCTAACGCTTGCCGCCTTCTCTATACGGTCGCGATCGGCAGGCCTGTCAAACACGGCATCGGCGACAACCGAACCGCCCTCCGCAAGGACCAGGCCGGCGCGCCATGCCATTTCGCGGTAGACGCGGTCCGATACGTCCGGCCGATAAGCCTTGTCCGGCAGCCGCGTTTCAGCCGGCACACCGTGCATGGCCTTGCGGATACGGTCACTTTCGACAATGCGGGCGCCTGGCGGCGCACCGACCTGGGAAGCTAGCGCCTCTGCAACTGTCGTCTTGCCCGAGCCACTCAGGCCGCCGATGGCAATGAGCCGCGGCGATGTTTCCTGGAGCAATCCTTGGGCAAGGTCGAAATAGGATCTGGCCTCGGCAGTCAACTTCAGTGAATCGGCGCTGCCCTCCTCGACCTGCGTTGCGGTGACATGGGCGCGCACGGCGGCCCGCACCGCCATGAAAAAGGGCAGCAGGATGAACCCATCCTCATCGTCGGCTTCGTCGAGATAGCGATTCATCACAAGATTGGCGAGCTGCGGAAAACCGCGATGCCAGAGGTCCATCAACAGGAAAGCGAGATCGTAGAGAACGTCGATGCTGGCGATCTGGTCGTTGAATTCGATGCAATCGAAGAGGCGGGGCTCGCCGTCGAAAAGGCAGATGTTGCGCAGGTGCAGATCGCCGTGGCACCGGCGAACCTTGCCAGCGGCTTCTCGGCGGTCGAGCAATTCGGAATGCCGGGCGAGGGCGGTGCGGAAGGCCTGGGCAAAGCGTTCGATCTGCGGTTTTGTGAAAACATGGCTGGTGGCAAAGCCGGCCTCGTTGATGTCGAGCACGCCGGCCAGATTGGACGAGCCACTGCCATTGTGGATTGTCGGCGCGGCACGGTGGTAGCCGACGATCATGCGCGCAACCGCGGTCATCAGCGCCGGCGTCAATTCTCCCGCGGTTGCCATACGATCGAGAAGCTTCGACTGGTCGAAGCGGACCATCTCGATCGCCGCGTCGACCGTTTGGCCCGCACCGTCGAAAGCCAACTTGCCGTCGGCTTCGCGCGTAATACGGCGCACACCCAGATAGAGGCCTGGTGCGGTCTTCGAGTTGAGTTCCACCTCCTTCTCGCAAGCGGCCAGCCTGAGGGCCGGCGCCGAGAAATCGACATAGGGCAGCTTGACCGCACGTTTCATCTTGTAGGCGCGTTCGCCAGTCAGAAAAATACGCGAGATATGGGTTTCGATCGCTTCGACCGGTCCGCCCCCGCCATATGAGGCAGGATCAAGCAGAAACGCGGTAGTGGCTTGCTGGTCTTCGATGATCATGTTTGCCTCGATCGTGCGTCCACCACATATGCATTCCGCCTTCGGATGCTATTGCTGCAGCGTCTGGACATACCCTGCCAGCTCATGGATCCGTTCCGTGGTGACGATTTCGCCGGCTTTCGGGCCGTATTTCTTGGCGTCGCCGGGAAGGAATTGGCGGCCCCAGACCGGCATGTCGCGATCGCCATGCTCCGGCACCATGGTGCGGCCATCGATCGTCGCGAAAACGCGCCAGTAGGGGAACGCGCCGCCATTGTCTCTCGAAAGACGGGTGAGGTCGGCCGGCCGCTTCAACAATTCGTCGCCGAGTGGTCCATCGCCCTTGCCTTCAGCACCGTGGCAGACGGCGCAAGAGTTCATGTATTCCACCTTGCCGTTGCCGAGTTCCTGGGCGCCGGCCGCATTGAAGGCCAAGCCTGCCAGGGCCGCCGCGATCAGAAACTTCATCTGCGTTTCCCAGATTGATCGGCGCTACCCTACAACCCTTATTGGCCAGCACGTTGATGCGGATCAAACGCCCGCCGCGGCCAAGGTGTTTGATTCAGCGCAATGAACGCACCGGCCTCTCTCGCTTAGGCTTCAGCAACGATTGAAAATTCATTCGAAATGAGGAGTTGTTGCCGTGACTTTCAAGACACTGCTTACGGTTACCGGACCAAACCAGGGCGAGGGCGATCTGAAGCTCGCCGCCGGCCTGTGCGAACAGGTCGGCGCCCACCTCTCCGTGCTCGTTCTCGAGCTGGCTGCACCGCCCTCGGGCGGTGCGTATGCGGCTGTCGTCTCCCCAGCCTGGCTCGAGGAGCGTCAGGCCGAGGTCAAGAGGCTCAAGAAGCGGATCTCGGCAGTCGGCGCCTTTCTTGCGAAGAGCCCGGTATCGGCTGATCTGAGCGACGACTATCCCGATACGGCCTGGGCGGACGAGGTCGTCGGAAGGCGTGCCCGCTATGCCGATCTGACCATTCTTGGCCCAGATCTGCTCTCAAGCCCGACGCTGAGGGATAAAGTCATCCAGGGCGCGCTGTTCTCATCTGGAAAGCCCATCCTGCTTGTTCCCGAGGGAGCGCGGCCAACGCTGAAGCCGAAACGCGTCCTGGTCGCTTGGGATGCCCGGCTTGAGTCGTCGCGCGCCGTTCGCGAGTCGCTCGACATGCTGAAAAGCGCCGTAGAGGTTCGCCTCGTTATGGTCGACCCAATCGAGGACGAGTTCCATCACGGCGCGGAACCCGGGGCGGATGCCGCAACCTATCTCGCTCGGCACGGCGTCAAGGTTACGGTCGAGCGACTGCCGAGCGCGAACCATTCGGTTGCCGAGGTGCTTCGCCAGCACGCCGGCGACGTCGCAGCCGATCTGATGGTCATGGGTGCCTATGGTCATTCCCGGCTGCGCGAGCGGATTTTCGGTGGCGTCACCAGGTCAATGCTTGAGGGGCAATCGCTGCCGGTCTTGATGGCGCGATAGCAATTCAACAGGAGGGAAAGGAGGGCCGGTGCAGATAGCGCCGGCTCATTCCATTTCTCGCTGGCGGGACGACTACTCGCTCGCTTCTCGTCCAGACACCTGCTCAATCAGGATCCGGAAGAAGACGTGCGGTTCAGTGTCGGCTGTGGGAGCAACGACGGGCTTGAGTGCACCAGGTTCCCACCAGTCGGGGCGCTTGCTCAACACCTCCCAGGCATGATCCCGCTGAAGCTTGTAGCCGACCCGGTCAGGCAATTCTTCGTATCGGCCATCGACAACGACACTTCTCCATCCTCGCCCTTCGCCATGCTCGTCAACCTGGACGGATACCAGCGGATTGGCCCGCATCCACTCGATCTTCTTTCCCGGCATTGAGAACGCATAGAGATGAGCATCCGAATGGGCGTAATAGAAGGGCACGACGTAGGGTTGCCCGTCCTTTGCGCATGCCAGGTGGCCAACGCGATTGGCCATCAGGATTTTCGTGCATTCCAAGGCAGAAAGCGCGCGGACCAGCATGACGTGATCTCCTATTCCTCAGTATTCCGTGGCACTGATTTTGTGGCGGCTTTCGCACCGGAGCCGGCTGTGTGTTGCCCACTTCGGTGTTGCCCGACCGTTTGCGACCGACCAGCCTCGCCCATCGCAGCGACGACATAGCTGTCCGAGAGCTGAGGAAATCGCAAGTAGTGGTAGCTCAGGGCACGGAACTGTCCCGGCTGACTGAGGCAAACCACACGATCGGCTTCCCGTGCCAGTTCAGCGACCGTCTCTTGCGGGGAAACAGGAACTGCCACGATGATTTCCCTTGGTGACCGGCGCTTGAGGGCGCGGATTGCGATTTTCATGGTCGTACCGGTTGCAGCGCCGTCATCGACGATGATCGCGGTCTTTCCCGCGATCGAGATCGGTTTGGTTTTGCCTCGATAGGCAGCGCGCCGGCGTTCGAGTTCTGGGCGCTCCTTTGCAATCAAGACACGTAGCTCGCCTTCGTCGAGCGCATAGGTCTCGACGATCTCCCGGTTCAAAACGACCTCCCCAGGGTCGCCATCGACGATTGCGGCCACAGCCAGTTCGGGATTGCCTGGCGCGCCGACCTTGCGGACGATAAGCAGGTCAAGAGGAGCATTGAGAGCTCTGGCCACCTCCACCGCGACAGGCACGCCGCCACGTGGCAATGCCAAGACAACAGGCTGATGCAGGTGAAGCTTGCTCAGCTCCAGGCCAAGCCTCACGCCAGCGTCTTCCCGGTCTCGGAACATGGGTCAGTCCACCGGCCACAATTTTCTGAGCGACTTCTTCATCGAGTTTCTGACTTGCACGATCTCGCCATGCGAAATGTGACGGTCCAGAAGCTTGAACACGGCGCCAATCGCGACATCGAAATCGACCTCCTCATCGTAGCCGAAACTGTCTCTGACGCTGAGAACAAAGTCGCGCTTCGTGCGCTCATGCGCGGGCGCAGATGGAGTCCAGCCTTCGAAGTAGATGCCACGGACCAGAACAGGCAGTTGGGCCGAGAGATCGGCCATTTCCGCTTGCGACAGCCAGTCCCGCACAGTGTGAAGGACGGATCTCAGTAGGCGGCACGCGCTCGGCTCGCTCCAGCAAAGATCCCTGGCAAGCTCGTTGACCCATTGCTGTGCCTGTTGGGCAGCGTGCGTGAAATCGGCAAAGGACGTGTGAGAGCTGTGACCCATGGCGATGCTCCTCGAAGATTTGAACTCCATTTTAGGGCGTCGAAAGACTTCGAGCATTGAGCCGGATCAAACCGTGCAAAAGTGCGTGGCCCCGATTATGCATCCACCGCTGCCTCGACCGGCTCGAGGAAGCCGCGCACCGGCTGGCGAAATGGATGAAGACCGTTTGAGGAGGCGGCGTCTAGCCGCCAGACTTCGGCACCAATAGCGGAATGATGCGGTCGCTCTTGGCCACCGATGGCCGGCCTGCCGAACCATAGGGGATGCCGAGCGCGTCCCAGGTCTCGACCAGTGCGTCCTGCAGCGAGGCGATCAGCGCATCGGTGTGGAACGGCGTCGGCGTGATGCGCAGCCGTTCGGTGCCGCGTGGCACGGTCGGGTAGTTGATCGGCTGAATGTAGATGCCGTGCACGCCGAGCAGGCGGTCGCTGGCCATCTTGCAGAGCTCGGGATCGCCGACCAGCAGCGGCACGATGTGGGTCGGCGACTCCAGCACCGGCAGGCCGGCGGCGGCCAGAACCTGCTTGGTCCGCGTCGCCTGGCGCAGTTGCGCGTCGCGCTCGGCCTGCGAGCGCTTCAGGTGGCGGATCGAGGTGGTGGCGGCAGCGGCGACGGCCGGCGGCAGCGCCGTGGTGAAAATGAAGCCCGGCGCATAGGAGCGCACGGCGTCGATCACCGCACTTGTACCGGTGATGTAGCCGCCGAGCGTGCCGAATGCCTTGGCCAGCGTGCCTTCGATGATGTCGATGCGGTCGGCCAGGCCTTCGCGCTCGGTGATGCCGCCGCCGCGCGGTCCGTACATGCCGACGGCGTGAACCTCGTCGATATAGGTCATGGCGTTGTAGCGCTCGGCCAGCTCGACGATCTGCCGGATTGGCGCGATATCGCCATCCATCGAATAGACGCTCTCGAAGACGATCAGCTTGGCGCGTTCGCGGCCGGCCGCCTGCAGCAGGCTTTCGAGATGGGCGACGTCATTGTGGCGGAAAATCTTCTTCTCGGCGCCCGAGCGCCGCACGCCTTCGATCATCGAAGCGTGGTTCAGCTCGTCCGAGATGATCAGGCAATTGGGCAAAAGCCGCGCAATGGTCGAGATCGAGGCTTCGTTGGAGACGAAGCCGGAGGTGAAGACCAGTGCCGCTTCCTTGTCGTGCAGGTCGGCCAGTTCCAGCTCGAGCTCGACCAGCGGGTTGCTGGTGCCCGAAATGTTGCGGGTGCCGCCGGCGCCGGACCCCATCTTGCCGGCTGCGGCCTGGAACGCGGCGATGACGTCAGGGTGCTGGCCCATGCCGAGATAGTCGTTGGAGCACCAGACAGTGATTTCCTCGGCGCGGCCGTTGGAACGCCAGATGGCACGCGGGAATTTGCCGACGATGCGCTCGAGGTCGGCGAAGACGCGGTAGCGACGCTCGGCATGGAGCTGGTCGATCGCTTCTTCGAAGAACCGCTGATAATTCATGTCGACTTACCTTTGCCTATTGAGCATTCACTGATACCGCCGCGCCGCCCCCGCTGCCTGGACTGTGTAGCGGTTTGCGCGAAAAGCCGACCTTGATTCATGTCAATATCAGGGGGCCTGAGATGTCTTTTGGCTCAGTTCGATATGAACCGATGCAGTGATCCGCTGCCCAGGACAGAACGCGTCACGCCGCCAAAGGTCATTTCCCGCACGCGGCTGTGGCCATAGCCACCCAGAACAATCAGATCGGCCGAAATCTCCTGGCCGATCCGGAGGAGCAGGTCCGACGGTTGGGAGCGCCGTGCATCCAAGATTTCCGATCGCGCCTTTACGCCGTGTCGTGTCAGGAAGAGCTCGACGTCCGCAAGATCTTCGGCAGGTGTGGTGTCCCCGTTGTTCACGGTGGCGAGAACGACTTCCGTGGCGGCGATCAGGAAGGGCAAGGCGTCGACGACGGAGCGTCGCGCTTCCCGCGTGTCGTTCCATGCAATCAAGATGCTTTCGGCCTTGATCGAGGCACGAGTCTCCGACGCCACAAGTATCGGGCGGCCGGCTGCCAGGATGAGACTTGCCGTATCCAGGGTGCGGTGATGGTCGCTCACCAGATCGATCGAAGGCGAGCCGGTTATGATCAGGTCGGCGGCACGTGCGTTGAGCGCAAGCTGAGCCGTCGGGTTCCCTATTTCGCCACGCCACGAGGCACGATTGCTGCCGTTGACGGTAGTAAGAAATTCTTCTTTCAAGCAGTCGAGGCGGCCTTCAATCTGCTCCACTTGAGCCCACATCGCCCTAGCCGAGGCCTGATTGTCGACGCCAGTTGGGATGACGAAATGAGGCTCGGCCGCACAGAAGCCGATCAGATCGGCATCATGCCGTTGAGCAAGATCCCACGCCATCGAGATACATGGCGCGGTGATGCCGTCCACGTCCAGCTGAACCATGATCGTTTTGAAAGCCATTGCGGCAACCCTTTTGCGTCGAAGCGAGCTAGCCACAACGGAAGGGCAAGGACCTTGATGCGTGTCAAACGCGGAGATGTCGTCCGACGGCGCCCAACTGATACGAAACGACGATCCGGCCGGTGCCGCAATGACTGACATCCGTCTTGCAGAAAATCGTATCGCTCAATTTCGGAAATGATCCAGATCAAAGCGCCCACCTTCGCTTTAGAGATCATTGCCCGATGTGGAACCCAATCCTAAGCGCACCGTCTGGTCGCGACCTCGAACTGGCCGTCTTCGACGAAGAGGGGGAGCATGCGCTCGTATTTCCTTGCATAAAGGATCGCGAAGGGTGGAGGAATGCCACCACCGGCGCTCGTGTTGACATTCGGCCGACCCATTGGCGCGACTGGGAACCGGAACAGGCCAAGGCCCGATTTGACAAACCTCTCGAAGGCTCTCCCTAGGATCTGGTTTCCACGATCAGCGCCATGCGCACAAGGTGTGATAGGCTGCCTGCGCCCATCTTGCTCATGACGTTGGCGCGATGGATCTCGACCGTGCGCGGGCTGATTCCGAGGTCATAGGCGATCGTCTTGTTCGGCAGACCCGAAACTAGCCCGTCCAGCACCTGCCGCTCGCGCTCTGACAAGGTCGACAGACGCCCGCGGATTTCCGCAGATTGCGGATGCGCAGCATTGACCTGGTTGCGGTTGGCCAGCGCGGAGCGAATCGAGCCAATAAGCACCTCGTCGTCGAACGGTTTTTCGATGAAATCGGAAGCGCCTTCCTTCATCGCCTGTACGGCAAGCGCCACATCGGCATGGCCCGTCATGACAATCACCGGAATTGTATGTCCACTTGTTCTGAGCTGGCGCAGGAACTCGATGCCGTCTATGCCCGGCATGCGCACGTCGGTGACAATGCAGCCGTCGAGATTGCTCTGTGCCGTCGAGAGAAAAGCTGTGGCCGATTCGTGCAAGCGCACAGCGAAGTCTGCTGTGGCCAGGAGAAAACCGAGCGACTTGCGAACATCGACGTCGTCGTCGACCACGTGCACCAGATTACTATCGGCCACTGGAGACCTCTTCTTTTCTCACGATGCGCAAGGTGAACCGAAAGGCGGTGCCCCCAGCCGGCACTGCCTCAGCCCATATGTGACCACCGTGCGATTCAACGATCGTGCGGCAAATGGAAAGGCCAACACCCATGCCTTGCTTCTTGGTGGTTACAAACGGCTGGAAAAGTTGCGCCGCAACCTCCGGGGCGAGGCCTGGGCCGGTATCGATCACGCTCACCTCGGCCATCCCATCATCCCGGGCAACGGTTGTGACTTTCAATTCGCGGCGCGGCGCGCCCTGCATGGCCTCCACCGCGTTGCGCATCAGGTTGAGCAGAACCTGCTGAATCTGGATGCGATCGGTCAAGACCAGTTCGGCGGCGGGGTCAAGCTTGTAGCTGACGAGGAGATTAATCTCCCTTGCACCGACCAGGGCGAGGGATGAGGCTTCCTCGATCAGCGCGGGCAATCGCTCAACCTGACGCTCGCTTTCGCCTCTTGCAACAAAATCCCTCAAATGACGTATGACGTCGCCTGCACGTAGTGCCTGCTCGGCTGCCTTGTCCACGGCATCCCGCAGCATGGGCGCGTTCTCTTCCGTGCTCTTCTCGAGCAGCCGACGACTGCCCTTGAGGTAGTTCGTGATCGCCGTTAGTGGCTGGTTGATCTCATGAGCAAGCGTCGAGGCCATTTCGCCGAGTGCGGTAAACCGCGCCATGTGCAGCAGCTCCTGCTGCTGCTCCTGGATTCTCGCTTCTGCCCGGTGGCGTTCGGTCAGGTCGCGGCAAAAGCCGGTAAAGAAGCGTCCGGTTCCCGGATGCATCTCGCCAACGGAAAGCTCCATCGGAAAAGTGGTACCGTCCTTGCGCGCGCCGGTAACAGTGCGGCCGAGCCCGATGATCCGGCGTTCTCCCGTCGTCAGGTAGCGCAGCAGATAGGCATCATGCTCATCGCGATAGGGCGAAGGCATCAGTATGTTGACGTTTTTGCCAATGACCTCGCCTGACTGATAGCCGAACAGCGTTTCGGCAGCCGTGCTGAAGGACTGGATCCGGCCCTGTTCGTCGATAACCACCATAGCGTCCGGCACTGTGGCCAGGATCGATCGCAAATGGTCCTCACGCAACCGAAGTGCGGCGTTTGCAAAGGACAGGTCGCTGACATCCGTGCCTTCAACAAAGATCGCGGTGATACGGCCGTCGTCGGCCTTGATCGGCTGATAGACGAAATCCAGGATGCGTTCTTCGACCGGCTCGTCGACTTTGTTGCGAAGACCGACCTTTACGCCTTGGCCCCTGTATGGCTCGCCGGTCGTGTACACGTGGTCCAGATGTTCGAAAAACTCATGTCCTTCGAGCTCAGGAAAGGCCTCCCGCACCGACTTTCCAATCACTTGCCTGTTGCCGATCAATCGCTGGTAGGCTGCATTGGTCAGGTCGAAAATGTGACCTGGCTCGCGGATGAGCGCAATAAAGCCCGGAGCCTGATCGAACATTCGTGACAAAAGTGATTTCAGCGTCGTCCCGCCGGGCGACAGACTGAGCTCTTCGTCTTTGATCACCTGAAGTTCCTGGGTTCGAGACGGTGCTACCAGGGCTAACTATCACTTCTCGCCGCACACGCAAAACGGATCGAAACCGGCGCTTTTTCAAACACAGATGCAATTGGCGGGTCCTTGATACGCATCAAGGCATCGGGCGCCGGCGAATGCAATTCATCACGCATTCGACCGTTTCAGCGAAAGGCACCCGCAATGTCCTACAAGTCAATCATCGTGAACCTCGCCATCGATGCGCCCCCCGCACCGGTTGTGCGGGTCGGGATCGAACTTGCCGAACGATTTGGCGCCCATCTTGTTGGCTTGGCGGCGGCTGATGTCCCGCCGCTGGTCGCCACAGGCGACGGCATGGTCTACGAAGGCGAGGTCATGCAGATCCAGAGAACGGAAATCGAAATGCGGCTTGCGGAATTGCGTGCCGAGTTCGAGGATCTGGTGCCAGCTTCGATTACCAGTGAATGGGGGCAAGCGGTCTGCAGTCCGACCCGGTTCCTCAGCGCTTCGGCCAGAGCGGCCGACCTCATCGTCACCGGCGGCGTGGATGGAGACAACGTCTTTCGCGCCGTGGATATCGGCAGCCTCGCGCTCGGTGCAGGACGGCCAGTGCTGGTCACCGCGGGCAATATCGAGCATATCCGTGCAAAAACCGTACTGGTTGCATGGAAGGACACCAGGGAGGCACGGCGTGCCATCGCGGACGGACTGCCATTTCTGGCCAAGGCCAACGAAGTTGTCGTCGCCACGATAGACACCAACCGCGACGAAACCAGCCGTGACAGCCTCGACGATGTAGCCGTCTTTCTTGAACATCATGGCATCAAGGCGCGAACCGAGTTGATCGCTGGCGAAGCTGACGGCGACCGGTTGCTGACATTCGCCCGCTCGATCCACGCGGACCTGATCGTCTCTGGCGCCTATGGCCATAGCCGCTTGCGGGAATGGGCGTTTGGCGGCGTCACCCGCACGCTGATCGAAGAGAGCAGCATCAATCGCTTCATGTCGTATTGATGGTAGGCGAAGCTGACCTGCCATCCGTCCCGCCAGACGGTGCCTATTGGTCGATTGAGACCAATGAGCTCCTGCGCCGCCTCGAGACATCTGCCTCGGGCCTGGCTGGTTCCGAGGCCGCATCGAGGCTCGCAAGATTCGGCCGAAACACACCGGCGTCGAAGTCGAGCACGTCGGCCCTGATCGTGTTTGCCCGCCAGTTCCGTAGCCCGCTGGTCCTGATCCTCATTTTCGCCGCCAGCGTGTCGGCCTTCGTGGGAGAGGGCCAGGAGGCTGCGATCATCAGCGCGATCGTGCTGGCAAGCTGCGTCCTGAGTTTCACCCAGGAGTATGGTGCGTCCCGGGCGACCGAAGCACTGAAACAGCGCATCTCGCGCAGGGCAATCGTGTTGCGTGATAGTGCCGAGTGTTCGATTGCTGCCGAAGATATCGTGCCGGGCGACTTGATCCGCCTGTCGGCCGGAAACCTCATTCCTGCGGACGGTATTATTCTGGATGCGCGCGATTTCAATGTCAGCGAGGCCGTGCTGACCGGCGAAACCTTTCCCGTTGTGAAGGCACCGGGACGGTCGGCGCCCGAGGCTTCCGTCGCACAGCGCAGCAATGCCGTTTTCACCGGCACATCGGTTCGCAGCGGCACTGCAACCGTGCTTGCGGCAGCCACCGGCGCCAGCACTGAATTCGCATCGATCGCTGCGGCCCTGGAGCGCCAAATCCCGGAAACCGGGTTTGCCCGGGGCATAAGACTGTTCGGCTATCTGATGACCGAGATCATGCTGGCGATTGTCATCCTGGTGTTCTTCGCCAACCTGATGCTGCATCGACCGCTGATGGAATCGCTGCTGTTTTCGCTGGCACTGGCGGTCGGTCTTACGCCGGAACTCCTGCCGGCCATCATCAGTGTGACGCTGGCTAGAGGGGCTCGGGCGATGGCTGCCAATGGCGTCATCGTGCGCCGTCTCGACGCCATCGAGAATCTGGGCAGCATGGATGTGCTGTGCACCGACAAGACCGGCACGCTGACGGAAGGCGTGATCCATCTCGACGGGTGGCTTGATATCGACGGCAATCCATCAACCGACATCCTGCTTTGGGCGCGTCTCAATGCGACCCTGCAGACCGGATTGAAGAACCCGCTGGACGAAGCGATCGCCGGTGCGCCAGGCGAGGGCGCATCATTGGCCGCTTTCACCAAGGTCGACGAGATCCCCTATGATTTCATTCGCAAGCGCCTATCCGTGGTTGTGCGGACCAAGCATGCCGAAGATCTTCTGATCACCAAAGGCGCCGTGCCAAATGTCCTCGCGACGTGTGGCTTCGTCCGCACAGCGAAGGGGCTGGAACCCCTCGATGAGAAGCGGCGTGCGGCGATCGACGAAAAATTCCGGCGCTGGAGCGCGGACGGCTACCGCGTCCTGGGCCTGGCAATCCGTCGATTTGAGAGCCGAAAAACGTTCAGCAGGAAAGACGAAATCGATCTCGTCTTCGCGGGCTTCCTGCTTTTCCTCGACCCACCAAAGGAAGGCGTCAGGGAGACACTTGCCGAGCTCGCCCACCGCGGCATCGCGGTGAAGGTCATTTCGGGCGACAACCGTTACGTTGCCGCACATCTTGCCCAGGCGGTCGGCTTGCACGCCAACAGGATCATGACCGGCGAGGAGCTTTCGAAATTGACCAAGAGCGCGCTCTTTGCGGGCGTGCAGCACACCGATCTCTTCGTTGAGATCGACCCCAACCAGAAGGAGCGCATCGTCCAAGCCTTGCGCAGCAGGGGCAATGTCGTCGGTTACCTCGGCGACGGCATCAATGATGCGCCCGCCCTTCATGAGGCAGACATAGGCATCTCGGTCGACACCGCTGTTGATGTCGCGCGCGAAGCGGCCGATATCATCCTTCTCAAGCAAGATCTTGGCGTGCTCGTGCGCGGCGTCGACGACGGCCGCAAGACGTTCGCCAATACGATGAAATACATTTCAATCACCACCAGCGCCAATTTCGGCAACATGATCAGCATGGCTGTCGCCTCGCTGTTCCTGCCTTTCTTGCCGCTTCTGGCAAAGCAGATACTGCTCAACAATTTCCTTTCAGACGTTCCTTCGCTTGCCATCGCAAGCGACAATGTCGATACCGACCAACTGCGCCGACCCCGCCACTGGGACATTCGTTTCGTGCGGCGGTTCATGATCAGCTTTGGCCTGGTCAGTTCGCTGTTCGACTTCGCGACCTTCGCCTTCCTTCTGTTCTTCGCGCATGTCACGGAGGCGGCATTCCAGACCGCCTGGTTTGTCGAGTCGCTGCTGACGGAGCTTGCCATCGTGCTCATTGTGCGTACGCACAGGGCTTTCTGGGCGAGCCGTCCAAGCCCGTTGCTTGCCTGGCTTACATTGGGTGTCGGGGTTGTCGCGATCATGTTTCCCTATCTGCCGTTTGCAGCCTGGTTCGGCTTCGTACCCTTGCCGCTACCGGTGCTTGCCGGGCTTGTCGCAATCACCGCGCTCTATCTGCTGGCCTCCGAGGCGACCAAGCGCTGGTTTTTCAGCCAAGAGAGCCGCCAGTCGCATCGGAAGAGGGCGGGGCAGCTGATCGACCGAGGGCCCAAGCCTCATGCGGCCTATCCGAGATCGTAGGCGCTTGGGGAGGCTTGAGCGATGATGAAAAGGAGCGCGGGCATTCTGCCCTATCGTAGATCGACCAAGGCGCTGCAGGTGCTGCTCGTCCATCCTGGCGGCCCATTCTGGCAAAGCCGCGATCTTGGCGCCTGGTCCATCGCCAAGGGCGAGTACGACGAGGGCGAGCTGCCGGAAGCCGCGGCGCGGCGCGAATTCTCGGAAGAGACAGGCTGGGAACCCAACGGGACCCTGCTCAATCTGGGTGAGTTGCGCCAGCGAAAGAGCAAACTCATCACTGCTTTTGCGCTGGAAGGCGATTTCGATACCACGACGTTGCGCAGCAACATGTTTGAGATGGAATGGCCTCGACGCAGCGGCCGCATGCAATCTTTTTCTGAGGTGGATCGCGGTGAATGGCTGGATCTAGACCTGGCCCGGCAAAAACTGCTTGCCGGTCAGCGGCCCTTTCTCGACCGCCTTGTCGCTTCGGTTTTGCGCCACACAGCCTGTTGATCGAGATCAACGCCATCGGCCACCAACAGTGCCAAGGATGGCCAGCAGGCAGGAGTGATCAACATGACCTTTCTCGATTACCTGATTTCGGTTGACGCCAGAACCGCTCTGATGGGTCGCATGATGCAGAAGCTCGGCGTCGACAAACAATTGAAATCGGTGGCGGATCACGCGGGCGTCACCAATCGGGCTGTGGACCGCTGTCGTTCCTGCGGGCACCAGGATGAATGTTCGACCTGGCTTGACGAACATCAGCATGCCGATGTTCCGCCGGACTACTGCCGCAACAGCGACCTGATCGCACGACTGCAGCACGCAGCCGGCAAACGGTAGTACATCGAGCAGATCAGCCTTGAGGATTTCGTGCCGTCCGTGTCTTGACGGAGCCAATGCAAACCGACTTTTTGCAGTTGATGGGTTTTCATCCCACAGGATCAGGCAGTTTGGACACTCTATTTATTCTAGAAGCATCTCTGCTCTTTGTCGCGCCAGGGCCAACCAACGCCCTTTTGATGGCGGGGGCAGTCAAACGAGCGAATGCGATCAAGCTTTTGGTCGCTCAGGCATGCGGATACGGGATCGCATCCGCATGCTGGTTTTCGCTGCGTCCCGTTGTGTCACCGGATGCCATTCAAATCCTTAGGCTGGTTGCAGCCGCGTGGCTCGTGTTTCTTGGCCTACGTCTGACGGCGGGCGCTCGGATCAACGCGTCCCAAAACGGCGACGCCATTTCTGTTGCGGCGACCAGTGCCTTGAACCCGAAGGCCTTTATTTATTGCCTGGCTATCGTGCCGATCAACATCGAACCGCGCGCTCTGGGGATCTTCTGGGTTGCGCTCCTGGTGATGACAGCCGCCACCGGATCGGTGTGGCTTTTGCTAGGTCGGCGCTTCAGCGGAGGCAAAAGAATGGCAGAGAGAGTCGCGGGCGCAGCGCTTGTCGCATTCGCCCTGATGCTTCTTCGGCCATTGATACTTCTAGCCGCGATCTGAGTGCGGCGAAGCCTGCGCGAACTGTCGGCTGGCAATGAAAACCGACCGCAGGTGGAGGCGCGACCTGTTTTGCCGCTGGGCCGATCCTCGAATGCGACGTTATAACCCGGTGGCACGGCGGCTCGCGATATCAACTCGGTGTTGGTCCTGCCACCGCTACGAAACAAGGATGGCGGACACGGGATCGGCGCAAAAGAGATGGTCCTCGACCGCTTTGACGCCGGCGACGTTTTCGGCCGCAACAATGGCCGCCTGGCGCTCACGTTCGTCGAAAATGGCGCCGGTCAGTTTCACCACGCCATTGTTCACCGTCACGTTGATCAAGTCCTTGCCGGCCCATTTCTGTGTCGCTAGCTCGGTCATGATGTCCTGCCGAATCTGTTCGTCATCGATGGCTGCAGGGGCGGCATCGGGAAGGACGCTGAGCAATGCCCGCAAAAGGTCAGAGCGGGTGATGATACCCACGACTTTCCCAGCGTCGACGACCGGAATGCGTTTGATGTGGTGGCGCATCATGAGCTCGACGACCTCGGCCAGCGATGCGGTGGGGGGAGCCGTGACGACATCTTGCGACATCACTTCCTCGATCCGTCGCCCATTGGCGTGGACATATTCATCTGCGGCCTTTCCGGGGCTGACGAGAAACTCCAGCCAGCGCGAGCGCTTGCGCTGCGTGCCCAGTTCTCCGCGACGCAGGAAATCGCCCTCGCTGACCATCCCCACCAGGGTGCCGTCGCCGCGAATGACGGGAAAGCCGCTAATCTTTTTGAAGAGCATCAACCCGGCCGCCTCGGCGATCGATGCGGACGGGTCTATGCCGACGACCGGCTTGCTCATTATGGCTTCGGCTTGCATGTTCGCTCTCCGGAGTTTGCCAAACCTCCGGCTTCTTAGAATTCCCGTGCATCAAGCGCCTTGATCTGAATCATTTTGCCATCAAGGCAAATGGTCCAAATGTGGGGTCGCGAATGACGGGCGCCTGCCGGTCAACCAGCGATCGCGGTCTTGGCGACATTCACGCCAAGTTCGTAGACAAGCAGTCCACCGTAGTAGGCCGTCGCAGTGACCAGCACCGCTCCGCAAATTTCAATCAGAGGAATGGCGATCGATACCGTTCGAAACTCGCGATTCCGGATCCAAAGTGCGAGCCTTACAAGTCCCCAAATCAAGAAGGCAAAGGCAGTAATACCCCCCAGGCTTTCGTGGACTTCCGCGATGTCGCTGCTGAAGCCGGCCGCTTCGGCGTGATCCAGGGCCAGACCGCCGAAGAACCAGGTCCCAATGGCGAACACCCCGGCAGCAAGGGCCACAAAAGTAGAGATCGTGCCGGCGCCCGATTTCCTGGTGACGGCGTTGCCGCCAGCCAAAGCCACAAGGTCGATAGCCGCAAGCGTGTAGATCAGAACAATAGGGAAATGAACAAGAACGGGGTGGATGTGTTGAATGGGGATCACGAAGACGCTCCAGAAATTGGTAGGTACTTTGGATAATTGCTAGCCGTGCAGCGAGCCTTGGCCAACGACATTTGCGGGGCTAGGTGCTGTGGCGGGCGGCGCTGCGAGCGAGAGAGCTAATCGTTTTCGTCGGCCTCATCGCCCTGCCGGTCATCGCACGCATCGTCATCCCCCTTGATGGCTTTCGGGGTGGTTGCGTCCTGCATCGGGATGGCCTGCAGGTCGATCGGGCCGGAAGGGGCAACGGACGATGGCGCCCCACATGATCCCTCATCCGATTCGGCGGCCGCCGGCAGGGCAAAGATCGTGAGGCCCGCAAGTGCTGCAAGGGCAAACATGGAATTGCGCATGGTCTGGTATCCTTCTCGGCGCGGCCATGATTGGACGCGATAATGCCTTGATATGGACCCTCTGCTTGCTGCGGACTGAGAATGACTGACAGCAAATTGAAAGCTTCAACGTGCGACATGCCTTACCGATGAAAAGCCGATTGAAGCGTTTGGCGGTGCTGGGTCTCGCTGGACTTGTCCTGGCCATGCCTCTCGTTGCACGTGCCGATGAGGACGATGACGGCGACCATGACCGTGCACGGGATTTGTACGAACACGGCGAAATCAAGGGCCTTGCCGACATACTGGACGTTGTGCGCGCCAAAGCTCCCGGCGATGTTGTTGCGGTCGATCTCATCCGCAGGGCCAACAAATGGGTCTACCGGTTCCAGGTCGTCGGTGCCGATGGCCGGCGAAGGACCGTCGAAGTCGACGCCAGCGCCGGTGTCATCATGCGCGATGGGGAGGGTGACTGATGAAGATCCTCCTCGCAGAAGACGAACCCCGTATCGCTGCCGATATTGCGACCGCCCTCAAGGCGTCCGGAATGGCGGTCGATGTCGTGAAGGATGGTGAAGCTGCCTGGTTCGCAGGCGATGTCGAGAATTATGATGCCGCGATTCTGGATCTCGGATTGCCCAAACTCGATGGCCTCACGATCTTGAAACGCTGGCGAGCCAACGCCCGCCGGTTTCCGGTTCTCATCCTCACCGCAAGGGGGATGTGGACAGAGCGAGTGGAGGGCATCAACTCCGGTGCTGACGACTATCTTCCCAAGCCTTTTGAAATGGAAGAACTGCTCGCCCGGTTGCGCGCCATCCTGCGTCGTTCGGCAGGGCAGGCGGCACCCGTCTTGAAGTCCGGCCCGCTGCTTCTGGACACGCGCCAGATGCGCATTTCGCTTCGCGGCATTCCCGTTTCCCTGTCGCCGTTGGAGTACCGGCTCCTGGCGTTTCTGATGCACCATGCCGGGCGGGTGGTGGCGCCGACCGAACTGGCTGAGCATCTTTACGATTCAGGCAATGACCGCGATCCGAACGCAATCGAGGTCATTGTAGCGCGGCTGCGACGGAAGCTCGGCAGCGATGTCATCGAGACAAGACGCGGGTTCGGGTACCTGATGCCCGATGATCCCGCCTGATGGGCAACTCGATCCGCTTCCGACTATGGTTGGCGGCAACCATCTCGATTCTTGTCGCACTCGGCATCGCCGGCGCGGGTTTGCGCTATCTGTTCGAACTTCACGTCGAGCGGCGCGTGGTGGGCGAGCTGACCGTCGACCTCAACGAACTGATCGGTGCAACGACCTTTACAAGCGATGGCCGACTTGTCGTAACTCCAGTGCTGACCGACCCGCGGTTTGCCAATCCCCTCTCCGGTTACTACTGGCAGGTAGAGGACATCGCCACCGGCAGCCTCGAGCGTTCGCGATCCTTGTGGGACGCACAACTGCTCCTGCCTGCCCGGAGCGCAAGTGGTGGGCTGCGAACGGTCGAGGAGTTCACAGGCCCGGGCGGCGAACTCAGTATTGCGGTCGAGCGTACGATCATCGATGCCGGCGGCCGCTCCTTTCGCGCCATCGTGGCGGAAGATCATCGAACCGTTGAGGCGTCTGTAAGCGAATATGTTCGCGACCTCGCTCCGGCTCTCCTGATGCTCGCTGCAGTCCTCATGGCTGCGTTTTTCATCCAGATCACCATCGGCCTTGCGCCGCTGGTGACTTTGCGGATCGCAGTCGGAAGCGTGATTGCACAGCGAGCGGCACGGCTCGATGTGGTGGCACCAAGCGAGGTGCAGCCGCTCGCGGACGAAATCAATCGTCTTCTCGATGCGCAGGAGAAGGCTCTGGCGCGGGCGCGATCGCGCGCTACCGATCTGGCGCACGGCCTCAAGACGCCGCTGCAAGTGCTGTCGGCCGACATCCGTGCCTTGCGCAAGAAAGGTGAGACGGATCTGGCCGATGAGATCGAGAAGAGCGCGGGAGCGATCCGGCGCCATGTCGAGCGGGAGCTCGCACGCGCCCGCCTCGCACCCGGTGTCTCGGGCAAGGCAGCCTGCCTGGTGTCTGACGTAGCTGCTGGCGTCGTTGCCGTCGTCAAACGGACGCCAAGCGGCAAGCAGCTTTCTTTCACGATGGAGGTCGCGGAAGATCTTATTGCGCCGATCGATGAAGGCGACCTATCGGAAATCCTGGGTAATCTGGTCGAGAACGCCGCGCGCTATGCAGAGTCGACAGTCCGTGTCGATGCATCCGCCACCGCTGGCGAGGTGATCGTCACTGTCGCCGATGATGGCCCCGGCATACCGGATGCCGATCGGGAGTCCGCCTTGTCGCGTGGCGTCCAGCTCGACAGCAAGGGCGGCAGCGGCGGCCTTGGCCTGGCCATCGTTTCCGACATCGTCGAAGCTTATGGCGGACGCCTTGCCATGGCCAACGCCGATCCGGGTCTGGTCGTGACCATTTCCTTGCCGCGACACAGTTGAGCGTGCTTCAGGCAAAACCCGGGAAGTAGTCGACCTTTATCTTCGAGCGGCGAACACCCATGGCCAGAAGTTTCCGGCGCAGCGCCTTGACCATCGCCTGCGGGCCGGAAATGTAGAAAGTGCGCTCGAGGTAGTCGGGTATGGCCAGACGTATCAGGCGCTCGTCGATGTATCCGGGATACTGCCCGCGCTCGCCACCGCGCGCCACAGCGTGGACCGTCTTGATGCCAAGTTCCTGTCCGGCCGCGCCAAGCACGTCGCCATATGCGATGTCCTGCTGTCCCTCCGTTCCGTATAGGATGACGATCGGTCGCCGCTCCTTGCGGTCGAGGAGATATTGCAGCATCGAGCGGAACGGCGTGATGCCGATGCCTCCGGCCAGGAAGGCGATCTTGGTGTCACGTCGGGCGGGCAGCGTGAAGTTGCCCGCCAGTTGTGCGGCGTGGATCGTGCCGCCGGGCTTCATTGTCATCAATTCGCGCTTGAAGGCGCTTGATTGCGGATAGAACTTGACGCCGAGGCGGACCGTTTCCTCCGTGGGCGCCGAGGCCACCGTGAAATAACGGCGGTTGCCGCGATTGTCGGCACGATCGAGGCCAAGCGTCCATTCGAGATACTGGCCGGCCTCAAAGGCGAGCTTGCGCGGCGACCGGAAGATGAAGTCAAAGCTGTCTGCGGCCGATTGCTCGATGCGTTCGAGCGTCAGCACGAAGCGTCCCTTGGGTCCCGCCGCATAAGCAAACAGGTTGCCGGCGAGCAGCGCCAGTTCCGGGGTGAAATAGTATGAGTCGATATGGATGTTGGGAGCAAACAGAAAGCCGACGATGGCGGCAAAGGCGATCCGCGGCCATCGCATCGTCGGTGCCGTCAACGGCTCGGTCAGCATCACAAAGGCAAAGAACAGCAGAGGCGACGAACCCAGTGTCTCCGTAAGCGCGGTCCAGTGCTGCGACGGATCGCTGGTTGCCAGAATGGTCGCCAGCGCCACTGCAACAAAGGTCGAGACAAGATCAAGCCGGCGCAGTTTGCGGACAATGAGCATGCCGCCGAAGAGAACGAGCGGAAGCAACGGCAGATTGCCGCCAACCCACCAGGTGGCTGGTTGGTCGAGCAGCAGCGCGGACAGCGCCACGCCCAGCGCAGCCGGATTGAAAAGGTGCTTCCGGCCGATGGCGAGAATGAATTTGGATGAAATCGCCCAGACGGACGCGAATGCCACCGCCGCGATCCCCTTCATGTCTGTGACCGCTACCGGATCGAAGATGAGCGCTAGGATGAGCGCGGTGATGTAGACGGACTCGTTGTTGGCCGGAACCTCGAATATCCGCGCAAAAATCTTGTTGGTGAGCCAGCAGGCGGCCAGCGCCAAAGCCGTCGTGAAGGCGAACGCAATCGGATCATGTGGCACCAGCTTGGCGAAGCCGAGCACGAGCGCTACGCCGACCAGCGCCATCAGATAGTAGAGGACCAGCCGGTACATGGTCAGGTGATCGAGAAATCGGTCGATGGTTTTGATCATGGCAGGCAAAGGGCTCCGAACCCGGTTGTCGGCGTGGCGCGGCCATTGCTGTCTATGACATAGCCCTCCAAGCCAGGCGTCTGCTCGATGAAAAGAACGCCGTCCCGGCCCATGGCGAAGGCAGCAGTGGCGAAACGATCGGCTTCGAGCACATCGGCGCCGATGACGGTCAGGCTGACGATGTCATGGATCGGACAGCCAATTCCATGCGGGTTGTAGATGTGTTGACCGCGGACATAGGTTCCGGAGGTCGCCACACCGCGGCTGCGGGGATAGACGATCTTTACGATCTCTTGGGTGTTGAAGGGATTGCGGATGCCGACGCTCCAGTGCTGGCCCGAGGCATTCTTGCCGCAGGACTGCACGTCACCTCCCGCCTCGATGAAGAAATCGCTTATGCCGGCTCGCTGAACGATGGCTGCCGCGTTGCGGATGGCCCAGCCCTTGACGATGCCGGAAGGATCGAGCGACCCGTCGGGCTTGCGAATGTCGAAGTATCCGTCCGTCTCGTCTTTCGTCTGCCGCGCGAGAGCAAACACTTCCGCCATCTCACCGCTCCACTCGGCGACCGGAACGTCGCCGCGGTTGATGGCCATGATTTCGCTGTCGGCCCGGTATGTGCTGAAGCGGCGGTCGATATGCTCGAAATAGCCAAAGACCGTCTCGATCAGCTCCCCATTCGACGCGCCGCCTATGTCGACCGTAACGGGCATTCCCATCAAAATGCGCGTTTCACGCATGGACCTAGGACGACGCTTTCTTCAGCGCGCCGCGCAATGACTGAATGAAGGCCCTGCTGGTCAGCGTCGCACCCGAAATAATGTCGACATTGGCGCTTTGGGCGCGGATCGCTTCGTCGCGCAGCATGGGCAACGCCTGCCTGTTGATGTTGATGGAGGTGCGGCGGTCGGATGGGTATTTCAGAACCTTCAGCGCAGTAAGCTGCCCACCTTGGACGAGGGCTTGAATCTGGATGATGCCGTAATAGGCATCGGCGGGCGGGCCGGTGTAGACACCGTCGGCATAGCCCTGTGTGGCGACCTTCATACCCACCGGGACAAGACGTGCGGCCGCATCCGGATAAGTCGGCCTCGGCTGCGGGACTGGTATGTAGACGGCTGGAGTCACGGCGAATGAGAGGGTCGATGACGCCGGATCTGTGACAGTCGGCGCCACTGGCTGGTCCGGTGTGGCCGGCGATGGTTGTGGTGCCACCGGAACCGCTGTCTGCTTGACGGGATTATTTGGCCGCCTGGCGGCAACAGCTATGCCCGCAATAGGGAACCTTGTTCTGAGCTGGGGTGAGGGCGCCGGCAAGGTCCGGAACATCGGCGCCGGCGCGGCGGGCACCTCTGTCGCGTCGGCTGGCAGTACCGAACCAAGCACATCGTCGGCTGACTGTTTGCCGGCCTGATCCCAGACATAGGCGCCGGAGGCGGCGATCACCAAAAGTGACAGGGCAATCTGTTTCATCGGAATTGTGTTTCCACTTTGAAGCTTGCTGAGGCGACCCATCCGGTTCGCTTCGGATGCAATATTTCACGACCAAGCTGACAACTGGCTGTCAGCCGAGGTCGAACAGCAACGGCCGTGAAAGCTCTAGGGGAAATTGACTTGTCCTAGATCAAGATCGTCGCATAAGCAGCGAGGTAGGAAGGTTCTCCCAAACGAGGTGGCTGCTTATGACTGTTGCCAACGAACCGACCGGATACTCCGGAACCCAGATAGTGCTGCATTGGACAATCGCGGTGCTGATCGTCCTGCAGCTTGTAATCGGTGAGGACATCAAGCCGGCTTACCGGGCGTTCTCGCGCGGCACCGAGCCGGCAGTTGGCGACATCTTCAACGCGAACATTCATGTCTATGTCGGTTTGGCCGTTCTGGTGCTGGCGATCTGGCGGATTGCAGTCCGTCTATGGGACGGTGTGCCGGCGGCGCCGCCCGAAGAAAGCGTGCTGCTGAAACGGATTGCCGCGGCCGCCCATTTCCTGCTGTATCTTTTCATTTTCGGGATGCCGATCACCGGGGCGCTGGCATGGTACTTCAGCCTTCGAGCGATGGGGGAGATTCATGAACTCGCCAAGCCGGTGATCATCATCGTCGTCGGCCTCCATGCGGCAGCGGCGCTGTGGCAACATTTCTATGTGAAATCGGATGTGCTGGTCAGGATGCTGCGCCCTGCCGGACGGCGCGCGCGGTGATGTCATGAGCCGACTGCACAACGAAAACCACCTCGTATCCCGCGTCGGCTGGCTGCGCGCCGCCGTGCTCGGCGCCAATGACGGCATTGTCTCGACGGCCAGCCTGATCGTTGGCGTGGCGGCGGCCAATGCCGCAGCCTCCAATGTTCTGGTGGCCGGCGTTGCCGGACTGGTCGCCGGTGCGATGTCGATGGCGGCCGGCGAGTATGTCTCCGTCAGTTCGCAGTCCGATACCGAACAAGCCGACCTTGCGCGTGAAAAAGGGGAGTTGGCGACGCAGCCAGACTTCGAGCGACAGGAACTTGCGGAGATCTATGTCAAACGTGGCCTTGAGCCAACCTTGGCCTTGCAGGTCGCCGACCAATTGATGGCGAAGGACGCGCTTGGCGCCCACGCTCGTGACGAACTCGGCATATCCGAGGTGACGACAGCCCGACCGATACAGGCCGCGCTGACCTCTGCAGCTGCATTTTCGGTTGGCGCGGCCATGCCATTGGCGATGGTGTTTGTTTCGCCGTCCGCCTTGCTTGCCGCAACGGTGTCTGTTGCCTCGCTCCTGTTCCTGGCGGTTCTGGGCGCCATTGGTGCCAAGGCCGGCGGCGCCAATGTGTTGAGGGCAACTGTTCGCGTCACCTTCTGGGGCGCGCTGGCAATGGCGCTGACCGCCGGTATCGGTGCCGTCGTTGGGACTGCCATCTGATAGTCTTGCGACCTTGATCCCGGCCTTTGCCATGGGTGCTTGTCCTCCCGCGAGATAAACTCGAGAGGGCTCGGCGCCAGTTCTACGAAGTTGCGAAAGCGCAACGAAGGCGGCGCGCGCGCGATATATCACGGGGCTTCGCAAATCGCGGAGACGCTATCGTGAAGGAACTCAGTTCGATCAGTCGGGACATGGTCGTCGATGAGATCATGCGGAAATGGCCGGCAACGGTAACGGTGATGCTGAGCTACAGGATGCTTTGCGTTGGCTGCCCGATCGGCACTTTCCATACCGTGGCCGAAGCATGCCACGAACATCGGATCGATGAGACACGCTTCATTCTGGACCTGGAATCGGCTGTTCGAGGCGAACGGTGAGGATCACCCCTTGTTCCGGTTCTCGGCCAGAACCACAAGGCGATGCGCATCCTTCACGGTGACTTTCTGGCGCCCGCTGACAATTATTCCATTGTCTTCCCACTTGCTGAGCAGGCGGCTGACGGTATGCAGCGTCGTTCCCGTCATCTCGGCAATGTCCTGCCTCGAAATCGGGAAATCGATTTCGATGCCGCTTTCTGTCTTTCGGCCGGTCTGGTTTGCCAATCGCAACAAGGCATGCGCGACCCTCTGCTCCACCTGCTCCGTGGACATCTCCACCACTCGCGTCTGGGCCTCTTGCAGCCTGTTTCCGACTGTCCTGTAGGTGCTTGCTCCAAACACCGGAAACCGTCGCACCAGTTCCGGCCAAAGTGCGTTGGACCAGGCCAGCACCACGCAGTCCACCGCCGCGACAGCACTGGCGGGATAGGTCGTCCGGCCAAGTGCTGCGGCGACACCAAAAATTTCGCCTTCGCTGATGTATCTGGCGATGACCTGCTGCCCATCCGGTGTGGTGCGGACGACACGTATGTGGCCAGAGATCAGCACGAAAAACGAATGGGCCTCGGTTTCCTGCTCGAAGATCGCCGAGTCCTTGGCGTAGCGTGACGATCGAGCGCCTTTGAGAATCTCGGTTTGCTCCTCGGGCGCCATCCCCTGGAAGAGCGGCAGCTGCGATATCAGCGATCGGTCCAGTGCAACCAAGCGGATTTCCCCACAGCCCTACAGTCCGCACCAATCGTGCGGCAAACCTTTCTTATCCCGAGTTTGCGCCAGCGCAAATTGTCCCCGGCCACATCAGGCTAGATGGCATGGAACGGCGCAACGCCGCGAAGACGAAACAAAGGATAAATCGATGAAACTCTCCATCCTCGCCGCCGCAGTCTCCATCCTCGCGCTCGCCAGCGGCGCAAGTGCCGCAGAGCATGTGGTGCAAATGCTCAACAAGGGTGAAAAAGGCGCAATGGTTTTCCAGCCAGCCTTCGTTCAGGCGGCTCCTGGCGACACCGTGAAGTTCGTGCCAACCGACAAGAGCCATGACGCGGAGTCGATCAAGGGCATGCTCCCGGACGGCGCTGAAGCTTTCAAGGGAAAGCCCAACGAGGAGATCACCGTCACACTGACCCAGGAAGGTGTGTACGGCGTCAAATGCGCGCCTCACTACGGCATGGGCATGGTCGCACTCATCGTTGTGGGCAAGCCGGTCAACCTCGATGCCGCCAAGGCAGTCAAGCACGCGGGCAAGGCAAAGACGGTGTTCGCGGATCTGTTCACCCAGATTCCCGCCAACTGACCAGCAATCGACACAACCATTCCTGCCCCATGAAAGGGCAGGCGCGGGCCGGATGGACCGAGGACGGCGGTTCATCCGGCCCTGTCGTTTGAGGATGCAAATCATGGGAATTCCCCGCCTTCGGGCCTACACCGGGCCTGCATTTCTTTCCTACGGGTTCAGGCCCTTCTTCTTCCTCGGGTCGCTTTATGCCGCGCTCTCAATCCTGCTTTGGCTGCCGATGTATGCGGGCGAACTCGACGCTCATAGTGTCTTTGTTCCCGTCGACTGGCACATCCACGAGATGCTGTTCGGCTATCTGCCGGCGATCGTCACCGGGTTGCTGCTGACCGCCATTCCGAACTGGACCGGCCGGCTGCCGGTGCAAGGCCTGCCGCTGCTGGCACTGGTTGCCCTGTGGCTTGCCGGCCGCATCGCTGTCTTCTTCTCGGCGGATATCGGCTGGCAGACAGCCGCTATGATCGATGGCTCTTTTCTGCTTGCGGTCGCTGCGGCGGCGGCGCGCGAGATCGTCGCCGGGCGCAACTGGCGCAATCTCAAGGTGCTGCTGCCGCTTGCCGTACTGGCGTGCGCCAACGGCGCGTTCCATGTCGAGGCGCACCTTGAAGGAACATCCGATATCAGCCGCAGGCTCGGCATGGCCTCAGCGATCATGCTTATCTCGCTGATCGGAGGGCGCATCATTCCGAGCTTCACCCGCAACTGGCTCGTTCGCCAAAATCCTGGCAGGCTTCCCGCGCCGTTCGATCGTTTCGACATCGCGTCGCTTGTCATCTCAGCCATGGCGTTGGCAGCGTGGACGCTCGCTCCTGACCACGGCGCGTCAGGAACGCTCATGGCCGTCGCGGCAGCCTGCCAGGCGTGGCGTCTGTCGCGCTGGGCTGGCGAGCGTACATTGCGGGATCGATTGGTGCTGGTTCTCCATCTTGCCTATGCCTTCGTGCCGATCGGTCTTGCCCTGGTTTCGGCGTCGATCTTCTTTCCCGATGCTGTGCCGGCGGCGGCGGGGCTTCATGCTCTCGGGACTGGCGCGGTGGGCTCAATGACGCTTGCAGTGATGACCCGCGCGACGCTTGGGCACACCGGGCAAAAGCTCAAGGCCGGCAAAGGCGCCTTGTTCATCTTCGCCACCATCCTTCTGGCGGGAACGTTGCGAATTCTGGCTGCCTTCACCCGCTATGACGTGGTGATCGAGATGGCCGGCGCCGCATGGGTGGCAGCATTTGCCAGCTTCCTGCTGACCTACGGAACCGCGTTGATGAGGCCAAAGGCTGGGTAAAGCGGGAGAGGCGAAAGGTGGCTCGCGCCGGTCGAACGCCGTTGTTCCTTTTCAGATGGCACCCAGCCGGCCGAGGATCCGGTTTGCCCACCCTCGATGGTCCCTTACCAGCCTGAAACCCAGATTGTCGGGAGGCGTGCCAACGGCACAGCCGCCGCTCTTTCCGTCGCTGACGAAGTTCGACATGTAGGCCCTGTGAAGCCCTTCGAGGACGTGCACGCCGCAATTGTCGACTGAACTCGTCACGCCGGCGCCACCCGCAGCCAACGTGGTGCGAACATAGCAGGTCGATGTCCACTCCCAGACGTTCCCGGAAAAATCAGCGAGGCCTAGGGAATTAACACCAAAGGAGCCACGGCTCCTGGGCAAGGGGTCCGGTTTGCGATTGATGTCCACCTCGGCCTTGTAGCTGGTGAGCCATCGCCTGGCGGGATTCTTGGCATCGATCTCGACACCCTCAAATTCCCCTGCGAATCGCTCGGCCGCCGCAAACGCCCACTCATCGTCGGATGGCAGTCGCCAGTCGTCGCCAGTCGCCTTCGAGTACCATTGGGCGTAGCCTTGGGCGTCGAGATAGCTCACCCCGGTCACGGGAGCATCGGGCGGGACCGCGCGCGTCTCCTGTGCCGGCTGACAACCGCCAGCGGTCACACAGGCAGCATAGTCCGACACGCTGACCTGATAGGTCATGATTACGATGGGTTTGTTGAGCTGTCGGCTGAGCAGGGGATTTGCTTGCGGGCGTCCATTCCTCAGGAACTCGCCCGGCAGGGGATATGTGATCGAACCGGGGACCAGGGTAACTGTCGTGGCGGCTGGGTGGGGCTGCCCGTTCTGGCCGATGGCAAGCAAACCCATCGGAACCGTTGCGGCCGCCATGGCGACCGAGACAACCTTGAGGATCAAAGGAGACATGGCTTTTGTCCGTGCCCGGACAGCGCGTCGCTGCCCGGGCAAATTGGAGTGCCGTCAGTTGGTGGTGATCGGTTTAGGCGCCTCTACCTGTGTCATCAGGTCGTCGTTCCACTCGCCCTCGACCATGAAGTGCGCGGTCGCGCCGAGTTCCACGGCTTCGATCAGATTGTGGTTCACGTAGGCGTAGATGCCCGGCTGCAGGAACGTATAGAGCGCGGAGCCTGCCGAACCGCCGCGGATAAACCAGGTTTCCAGATCCTTGGCCGGCGGGTTAGCGAATTTTCCCTGCTCCCAGACATAGTCGCCATGGCCTCCGATGAGATGTGGCCGCGTATCGCGATTGGCCTGCGAATGGACGATCAGCACGGTTTCGCCTACCTTTGCTTTCATGGCGTTGTCGCCGGTCAGGGATCCGACCTTGCCGTTGAACACAACATGCGTCGGGATCAGCCCGCGCATCACCTTGACGATGTCGTCATAGCCGTCGCCGGCCGATTCGTAGCTCTTGAAGTTGCCCTTCTCGTCGCGCGGAATATAGAAATCGCTCTCGCCGATGTAGAAGATCTTGTCGTAGGTGACTGGTTCGCCCTTGTCGTTCCTGAGCCCGTCGCGCGGCAGGATCATGATTGCGCCATTCATGCCGGAGACGACATGCCACGGGATCATCGGACCGCCGGGCGCGCAGTGATAGACGAACGTTCCGGTTCGCGTCGCCTTGAACCGCAACGTCACCTGTTCGCCGGGGTTGATCAAGGTGAGGGCGCCGCCGCCCAGCGCGCCGGTCGCGGCGTGGAAGTCGATGTTATGGGCAAGCGTGTTGGTGTCGGGATTGATCAGCGTCAGTTCGACATAGTCGTCCTGGTGCACGACCATCAGCGGGCCAGGGATCGAGCCGTTGTAGGTCATCGCGTTGAGCTGTGTGCCATCGGCATCGATGACGACAGGCTTTTCCTCGATCGTCATGGTGAACTCGACGATTTTCGGTCCACCCTTGGCGACCTGATCATGCGGATGCACGAAGGGCGGTGCCACGAGCTTGATCTTCTCTCGGGCGAGCCCCTTAATGTCTGCCTTTGTCACTGTTGCCGAAAATGCCGGCAGTGCCGCCACGGCGGCAGCGCCAATGGCTGCTCCGAAAAGGGCTTCGCGTCGCGTGATCATGTCAATCTCCTGTCTGTCGACCGTTTCTGATGAGCAGAAGATAACTGACGTGACGCAGCGTTTCTTTGCGCTAGAGCAAATTGGCGGAGTTCAGATTAGAAGGTCACCGCCTCAGACACTGCAATCTTGCGTGTCACACTCTGGCGAAGAAAGGCAAGTGTTTGGGAACCAGCGCTCTGATCCCACTTCGTTCAAGATCAGCGGTCGCTCTTTTCTTCCGGATCGATGAGGATCCGCTCCGCAGCTCCATCAAGATCTTCGTACTGGCCACTTTTCAAAGCCCAAAGGAAGCCCCCCAGGCCAAGCGCGCCCAGGAAGAGGGCCACGGGTATGAGGTAGGTGAGGTTTGTCATGACGCACGGGCCAGGTCGTTGAAGTCGGATTGCCTGTTTCGGCCAACATCTTTCGCCGGTGAGTTTGGCATCGCCGCCTGCAAGCGCAGCGCATTTCCAATGACAAGCAGCGATGAGGCGGACATGGCGATGGCTGCTATCAATGGGGTGACGTGGCCAAGGATGGCGATTGGTACGGCGACAGCATTGTAGACGATGGCAATCGCGATGTTCTGGCGGATCAGGTTTCCCGCTTTGCGCGACACGTCAAGCGCCAGCGGCACAGCCAGCAGGCTTTCGCGCAGGAATACGAAATCGGCCGCGTTGCGACCAATGTCGGCGGCGGTGGCCGGTGCGATCGAGACATGGGCCGCGCGCAGCGCCGGCGTGTCGTTTAGCCCGTCTCCAACCATCAAAACCTTGTGTCCGTCTCTCGCCATGGTCTCGATGCGCTCGACCTTGCCGGAGGGCAGGAGGCACGGAACGAAGTCGCCGACGCCCAGCATTTTAGCGACTTCGGCGCAGGCGCCGGCGGTATCACCCGACAGCATTTCCACCGACACTCCGGCGTCATTCAATCGCTCGATCGTCATCCTGGCATCGGCACGCAGCGCGTCCTCGAAATCGAAGGTCGCGACAATGAACCCGTCCCTTGTCAGGACCGTTCCGCCATAGCCATGCTTGCCTTCGCCACCGGTTCGGGCCTTCCATCCAGCCCATCCGCGTCGGCCCAGCCGCCAGGTGCTTCCGGCGTCAGTGGCTTCGATTCCAAAGCCCGGGTGCTCGGTAACGGCATCGAATTTGTGTTGCCCGCCAGGAGCGGCAAAGCCGGCTATGGTCTTTGAAAACGGATGACGCGAATGCGCGGCCATGTCTGCGGCGATTGCCAACATGGCCGGATCGATCGACGACGCATTGACAAGCCGGGGTTGGCCGAGCGTGAGCGTACCGGTCTTGTCGAACACTGCCGTATCAATCGTCGCCAGGCGCTCCATGGCCGAGCCGTCCTTGACCATGATGCCATTCTCGAACAGGCGCCGCGCGGCGACCACCTGAACAATCGGCACGGCGAGGCCGAGCGCGCACGGGCACGTGATAATCAGAACTGCAATGGCAATGGTTATCGCCCGGTGCCAATCACCGGTTGCCGCCATCCAGCCAAGGAATGTCGCGAAGGCGGTGAGATGGACCACCGGAGCATAAAGCGCTGAAACGCGATCGGCGATCCGGCGATAATGCGCGCGACCACCTTCCGCCGCCTCCATCAGGCGAACCATTTCCGCCAGGAACGAATCCTTCGCGGCGGCTGTCGCCTCGATCGTCAGCGGGCCGGTAAGATTGAGGACACCGGCTTGCACGGTTTCGCCCGGCGCCACGTTTCGGGGCGTGCTCTCGCCGGAGGCCAGTGAGCAGTCCAGATCCGACGCCCCCAGAATAATCTTGCCATCGACGGGTATCCTTTCGCCGGCCGCTATCAGGAGTTGCATTCCCGGCTCGATCTCGCCAACCGGCAGATAGTCGCGAACGCCGTCGCCGCGCAGGACCATGGCGCCACGTGCGGCCAACTGCGACAGGCCTTTTACGGCGGTCCGCGCACGCTCCCGCATCACGTGATCCAGCGTGCGGCCGATCAGCAGGAAGAACAGCAGCGATACCGATGCGTCGAAATAGGCGTGATCGCCATGGTTGATCGTCTCATAGAGGCTCATGGCGTAGGCAAGCGACACCCCGACCGCGATCGGCACGTCCATGTTCATGCGACCGTGGCGCAGCGCATTCCAGGCCGAGCGGAAAAAGATGCCGCCGGCGAAGGCGAGGGCAGGGATGGCGATCAGTGCCGAGACCCAATGGAACAGGTCGCGGGTAGCACCCTCAGCGCCGGACCAGACCGAGACCGAAAGCAGCATGATGTTGCCCGCCGCAAAGCCGGAGACAGCGACAGCGCGGATCAGCTCCGAAAGTGTCTTGTCCTTGTCATCGACCTCCGGGTCGAAAAGATGCGCCTGGTAACCCAGTCGTCCCAGAACAGCGACGAAAGGCGGAACCTCATCGCCTCGCCACCTGACCGCGACCCGTTTCGTCGACAGGTTTACGCGAGCGCCCTCAACAGTGTCGAGCTTTCCCAGTGCTGCCTCGATCGCCTGGATGCAGCCCGCGCAATGAACCGTCGGCACTGAAAGGTCGGTCTGGCGAAGATCGTCGCCAAGCGATCGACTGGCCAGCCTGATCTCCTGGCTGGACGGAAGCACCGATGTGGTGCTGGCCAGACCCAGCGCCATCTCAGCGCCCGGCGCACAACAGCTCATTTCAGCGCTCCCTGGGAAATCATGATCCTGCGGACATCGCGGTATGGCTCTGCCAGGCCGGCGTCGGCGTCGACCTCGACGATCCAGACGCCGTCCTTCGGCATGTGCTGCGCGGCAAACTCCTGGTCCGAGGCGAGGGCGAGCGTAACCGCCTTGTCCTCCTTCTCGTAGGCGGGATGACGAAACAGCACCTTGACGCCATGCAAGGGAACCGGCTTGCCGGCGGCATCGGTAAGGCTATAGCGGACTTCGCCCCATGCGATGGTCAGTTTGCCGGTCCAGCCAAGGGCTGTTTGCGCCCGCCCTTCCTCGGCCTTCTTGTTGAACTGCTGGCTCGCCACATAGGTGTTTTCGACGACAAGGCCGGTCCAGCTCGTGTTGGCGAGCGTCGCCATCGTCAGGTTGACCGCGATGACCACCCCGAAGAAGGCAAGGATGATGGCCAACATGTGCCGACCGGTGAATTCCCGGGCTTTTTTTGCATTGGCGGTCATTTGGAGATCTCCGGCGCGTTGAAGGTGGCCGTGTATTCGTCCGCCTCGAAGCTCGCCTTGTCCTCGACACGGAACGTGAAGGTTTGCGCTGTGACATGGATTTGATCGGCGGGCTGGCGCACGAAGACCTTCAGCATTTTCAGGCGGTCGGGTTCGACCGCAATGGCGAAGGAGCGGCCAGCCGGGATGTCGTCGCCGATCACGCTCATTTCACCCCCTTGCAAGCCTTGCATCGTGACGACGATCGTCCGCGGCTCGGGGATCATGTTGAGAAGCTTGACGGTGTAGCCATTGCGGATCGAACCGTCGGACAGCGTGACGAATTGCGGATTGCGGTCATGCAGCACGTTGACTTCGAGCCGGTCGCGCGTCAGCAGAGAATAGAGCAGGCCAAAGCCGATCAGCGTCCACAAAGCCATGTAGACATAAGTGCGTGGCCGAAAGATCTTGCGAATATGGAAATGGGCGACGCCGTCGGAAAACAGGCCATCGGCCGTCCTGACTAGCGACGGACTAATTGCGCTGGAGCCGCCCGCGGTCGCCAGCATCATGTTGGCGTTGTAGTCGGACAGCGTCGCGTAGGAAATCAGCCCGCGCTCCCGGCCGAGCTTGTCCATGACGCCATCACAGGCGTCGATGCAAAGAGCGCAGGTGATGCACTCGAGCTGCTGGCCGTCGCGAATGTCGATCCCCATCGGGCAGACCGCGACGCAGGCATTGCAGTCGACGCAGTCGCCGACGGGCTGCCCGGCGGCAAGAACCTTCTTGGCGTGACGCGAGCGCGGTTCGCCGCGCCAATCATTGTAGGTGACGGTGAGCGAATTTTCGTCGAGCATGGCCGCCTGGATGCGCGGCCATGGGCACATATAGGTGCAGACCTGCTCACGCATCAGCCCGCCGAACGTATAGGTCGTCGCCGTCAACACGGCGACGGTGATGTAGGCGACAGGTGCCGCGGTGCCGTTGAAGAGCTCGCCAGCCAGCGTCGGCGCATCTGCGAAATAGAAGATCCAGGCGCCGCCGGTCGCCGCGCCTATGACCAACCAGATGGCGTGCTTCGATATCCGCAGCACGAGCTTGCGGGTGGTCCAGGGACCGGCATCGAGCTTCATGCGCGCGTTGCGATCGCCTTCGATGGCGCGCTCGACGACAAGGAACAGATCGACCCACACGGTCTGCGGGCATGTATAGCCGCACCAGGCACGGCCGACAGTCGACGTGATCAGGAAAAGACCGACGCCCGCCATGACCAGGAGGCCGGCCACATAGTAGAATTCCTGCGGCCAGATCTCGATGAAGAAGAAGTAGAAGCGCCTGTTGGCGAGATCGAGCAGTACCGCCTGATCCGGGGCAAACGGACCTCGGTCCCATCGCAGCCACGGCGTCAGATAGTAGATGCCCAGCGTGATCGCCATCACGATCCATTTGAACTGGCGAAAGCTTCCCGAGGCTCGCTTTGGGAAGATTTTCTTGCGCGCGGCATACATTGGCTGGCGCACTCGGGCGGAGTTGACCGCCTCGGCCTCAAGCCGTTCTACCTGGGTATCGTCTAGCACCGGCATCTCCAGTTGCGCAGCTTCTCATGTCGCCGGACAATCGGCCTGATTGCTCTCAGGCAGATGTGCGATATGCAGCATTGCGTGGACTTTGCCGCGGACTGGATTGCGCCGCGTTGATGCAGGTCAATCGCGGTGGCCGCAATGCAAGACGAGGCCCGGCAGAACCGGGCCTCGTCGCCTTGGCGGTCGAGGGCAGGAAATAGGCCTCCCGTTCCTATTCCCCACCGCCAAGCGAAAGGATGTAGACTGCCAGTTCCTTGACCTTGGTCTCGCCCAGGCGCGCGCCCCAGGCCGGCATCACGCCCTGTTTCGGCGCGCGGACCTGTGCGGCGATGGCTGTTTCGCCGGAGCCATAGAGCCAGATCGCATCGGTCAGGTCGGGGCCCCCGAGTTCCTTGTTGCCTTTTGCATTGTCGCCATGACAGGCCACGCAATTTTCGGCAAAGACCTTGGCGCCAGGTGCGATCAGACTGGCGTCCTGGACCTTGCCGGAAAGGCTGGCGATGTAGGCGCTGACCTGAGCGATCTGGTCAGCTGTGATGATGTCACCGAAGGCCGGCATTTCCGACAAGCGCGTGTCAGGGTCGGACGCGAAGCGGATGCCGTGAGTGATTGTCTGCTGGATCTGCTCAGCCTTGCCGCCCCAAAGCCAGTCGTCGTCATTAAGGTTGGGAAAGCCCTTGGAGCCCTGGGCGCCGGAGCCATGGCATTGGACGCAATTGACCTTGAAGGCGGCGCCGCCAGCAGCGACCGCGAATTCTCGCAAGGCATCGTCGGCGGCAATCTCCGAGACGGTTTTCGATGCCACCGCAGTGACATATTTGCCCTTCGCAACTTCGGCCGCTGCGAGCTCGTTCCCGACATCGTTGCGGCTGGAATAGCCGAGCACACCCTTGGTTGCCGAGTGCAGCAGCGGCCAAGCCGGGTAGGCGATGGTGTAGCCGATCGCCCAGACTATGGTGATGTAGAACGTCCATATCCACCAGCGCGGAAGCGGGTTGTTGAGTTCCCGAATGCCGTCCCATTCGTGCCCCGTGGTCGAGACGCCAGAGATTTCATCGATATGCTCGTCGCTCATGATCACTCGTCCTCAAGGGGAATCCGGGCAGCTTCATCGGCCAGCTTGCGGCTGCCGGGGCGAAGCGCGAAGGCGATTGCGCCGACAAAGAAAAGCGCCATAGCGACTAGACCCCAGCTGTCGGCAAACTCTCGCATTAGATTGTAATCCATGGATAAAACTCCTCAGCGGTAGCCGGCGGCTTCGTCGTAATTCTTGAAATCGACCAGCGTGCCAAGCATCTGCAGATAGGCGACAAGGGCATCCATTTCGGTGACCTGTTGCGGGTTGCCGTCGAAGTCGCCAATCTTGGCTTTGGGGTAGCGGGCCTCAAGGCCGGATGTGTCGGCGTTGGGATCGGCCTGCGCCATCAGGTCGGCATTGGCGTGCGCGATCATGTCGTCAGTGTAAGGGACGCCAACGCGCGCATTGGCAACCAGATGCGTCGAGAAGTCCTTCACGTCGATCGGCGCGTCTTTGAGGAACGCGTAGCTCGGCATGATCGATTCCGGCACGACCGAGCGTGGGTCGGACAGGTGGTCGACGTGCCAGACATTCGAATATCTGTCGCCAACCCGGGCGAGGTCCGGTCCGGTGCGCTTCGATCCCCACTGGAAAGGATGGTCGTACATCGACTCGGCGGCCAGGCTGTAGTGACCATAGCGTTCAACCTCGTCGCGGAACGGCCTGATCATCTGGCTGTGGCAGAGGTAGCAACCCTCGCGCACATAGATGTTGCGCCCAGCAAGTTCGAGCGGCGAGTAAGGCCGCATGCCTTCCACCTTCTCGATCGTGTTATCGAGATAGAAGAGCGGCGCGATCTCGACGATGCCGCCGACAGTGACCACCAGGAGGGAGCCGACGAGAAGAAGCGTGGCGTTCTTCTCGATCAGTGCGTGTCTGTCCATCAAGCCCATTTTCTGGCTCCTTATTCGGCAGGCTGAAGGGCGGGAACGGAGCCGGGCATCGGCTCCTTCTCGCGCTGGTATCCGAGGATTGTCATGGTGATGTTCCAGGCCATGATCAGGGCGCCGGAGAGGTACATGGCTCCGCCAATGGCGCGCATGACGTAGTAGGGGTGCATGGCGGCCACGGTTTCGGCGAAGGAGTAGACCAGGAAGCCCTGCTCGTCGTATTCGCGCCACATCAGGCCCTGCATGATGCCGGACACCCACATGACTGCCGCGTAGACAACGATGCCGAGCGTCGCCAGCCAGAAGTGCCAGGTGACGAGCCGCAGCGAGTAGAGACGATCACGGTTCCACAGCTTCGGCACCATGAAGTAGATTGCGCCGAACGAGATCAAGCCGACCCAGCCGAGCGCGCCGGAGTGCACGTGGCCAATGGTCCAGTCGGTATAGTGCGACAGCGAATTGACCGTCTTGATCGACATCATCGGACCTTCGAAGGTCGACATGCCATAGAAGGCGATCGCCACCACCATCATGCGGATGATGGGGTCGGTGCGCAGCTTGTCCCAGGCGCCCGACAGCGTCATCAGGCCGTTGATCATTCCGCCCCATGACGGCATCCAAAGCATGATCGAGAACACCATGCCGAGTGTCTGCGCCCAGTCGGGCAGGGCGGTGTAGTGGAGGTGATGCGGCCCGGCCCAGATGTAGAGAAAGATGATCGCCCAGAAATGGATGATCGACAGCCGGTAGGAATAGACCGGTCGGTTAGCTTGCTTGGGCACGAAGTAGTACATCATGCCGAGGAAGCCAGCGGTGAGGAAGAAGCCGACGGCATTGTGGCCGTACCACCATTGCGTCAGGGCGTCCTGAACCCCGGAAAATGCCGAGTAACTCTTGGAGCCGAGGAAGGAGGCCGGCATCGACAGGTTGTTGATCACATGCAGCATCGCGATGGTGACGATGAAGGAGAGGTAGAACCAGTTGGCGACGTAGATGTGCGGTTCCTTGCGCTTCAGGATCGTACCAAGGAACAGGATGAGATAGGCGACCCAGACGATGGTCAGCCAGATGTCCACATACCATTCGGGTTCCGCATATTCGCGGCTCTCGGTGATGCCGAGCAGGTAGCCGGTCGCGGCCATGACGATGAAGAGCTGGTAGCCCCAGAACACGAACCAGGCGAGATCGCCGCCGAACAGTCGAGCGCGGCAGGTGCGTTGCACGACGTATAATGACGTGCAAAGCAACGCGTTGCCGCCGAAGGCGAAGACGACGCCCGAAGTATGCAGCGGCCGCAAGCGGCCGAAGTTGAACCAGGGCTGGATGTTGAGATCGGGATAGGCAAGCTGCAACGCGATGACCACGCCGACCAGCATGCCGACGACACCCCAGAACATGGTGGCGATGGCGCCGTAGCGGACTGGCCCATCCATGTAGGCGGAAGGGTCGATTGGTGCGGGGGTTTCGAAACTCGTGTTGCGGATGAGGATGGCGACAAAACCGAGCAGCACAAAAAACAGCACCCACATATGCTGCCGGAAAGGCTCATCCACCCCGAAGCCAGCGGCCACAAGAGCTGCAAACGTGAACAGGCCCAAAGCGAAGATTTGCGTGCCGAACTTCATGAGATGTCCCCGACGTCGATTCCGATGGCGGACGCCAATCCGCGTCGACACCAATTCAGCAGTCGGCCCATCGCCGCCTTGATTTATGTCAAGGCCATTTCATTTTGGATTGGGCAGCGTCGGTCGCACAAACGATCAGGAGGCTGCCGTTGCACAGGGAAAAGGGGCTGGGATCGTCGCTGGGCGAAACAAGCCGCGAGAATTCGATACTGGCACCCCGATCTGGGAGGGAGGCGGTTCCGGCGGCGGTGATGAAACGTGCGCATCTGGAAAAGCTGCGGCTCTGCGAGGCCCTCGAAACAATCGCGGATACCTTGCCGAAGGTTGATCGTTTGAAATGCCTGAGTACGGCAAACGCGATCGTCCCCCTGTTGCGCAACATCCACCAATATGAAGAGACGGTCATCTTTCCGGCCTACGAAGCCGCTTTGACCGGCGATGCCAACCTTGCCTCAACCCGGCGATTGCGTGCCGAACACGTCGAGGACGAATGCTTTGCCGGCGAGGTGACTGAAGTTCTGTTGGCGATCGGCCATGGCGAGACGGTCGAGAATGCCGAAGCAGTCGGCTTCATGCTACGCGGCTTCTTCGAAAGCTTGCGCCGGCATATCGCTTTTGAACGCGAGCACGTCTTGCCGATGATCGGGGTCGTCGATTGATCCTAGACGCCAGAGCGTCGCTGCAGCCGTGTCAAGTCGTCGACGGTGACTTCCCGATTGTTCTCGATCCGGATCACGCCATCCGATCGCAGCCTGGTCAGCTGACGGCTCACTGTCTCGATCGTCAGACCCAAGAAATCGGCGATGTCGGCGCGGGTCAGCGGCAGATCGAAACGTGTCGACTGGGCAGCTGGATCGAGCGTTGGGTCGATATTCCTGGCGATCATCAGGAGAAAGCTCGCCACCTTTTCCGAAGCGTTCTTGCGCCCCAGCGTCACCATCCAATCGCGGGCTTCGTCCAGTTCGTTCAGTGTCTGCTTGAGCAAACGATGCTCGAGTTCCGGTGATTCTTTCATCATCCGTTCGATGGCGGCCTTTGGAAACGAACACACGGAAACGGCGGTAGCGGCTTCGGCGTTGATTGCGCTTTCCACTTTGAAAGGCCGCCCCAGAAAATCGGGAGCGAACTGGAGGCCGACAATCTGCTGGCGTCCATCCGACAGGCTCTTGGTGAGCTTCACCACGCCCGAAAGCACGTTCGAATAACTATCGACGGTCTCGGTGTCGCCTATCAGTTCTGCGCCCGGTTCAACATTATGCTTCGATGAGGTCTTGGCGAGGCCCACCAGTTGATCGGGATCGAGCGCGCCGCAGACGCCATGGTGGCGCGCTTCGCATGATTGGCAAAGCACGGGAATGCCGGCGTTGTGAACATCCTGACGCATTGTCATCATGATCGTCCGAGGACCCAAAGTGCCGGCAAGATAGCATCGGCGGCAGGAAAATCCTTGCGGCAGTTTGTCCGTAGAAGGCTTTGACCGAAATCAAGGCTGATGGCGTCGAATGTAATCAATGTCGCGCCATGGAAAGTGGAGCGGATAGAGACATGCAGCCAGGATTCGTTGCCAGACTTGGTGAAAACGTGCCGCGCTATACGAGCTACCCGACAGCGCCGCATTTTCATTCAGGTGTCGATGCTGCCGTTTGTCGTGGCTGGCTGCAGGCGCTCGACGAGGGCGACGAAATCTCGCTCTATTTGCACATCCCGTACTGCGACAAGCTTTGCTGGTTCTGTGCCTGCCATACCAAGCAGACACGCCACTACGAGCCGGTGACCACCTATCTTCGCTCACTGCATGCCGAGATCGCCACCGTCGCCGGTCTTGTCGCGGGCAAGGGCCGCGTTCGTGCCGTCCATTTCGGCGGCGGTTCGCCGACGATGCTCAAACCTAGAGATATGGTGGCGCTGGGAACCGCCCTGCGCAACAGCTTCGCCTTTCTGCCCGGCGCCAAAATCAGCGTTGAAATCGAACCCAACGACATGGACGATGCCCGTCTCGACGCGCTTGCCGAAATCGGCATGACAAGAGCGAGCCTCGGCGTCCAGGATTTCGATCCAAAGGTGCAGAAGGCAATCAACCGCGAGCAGAGCTTCCTGCAGACCAAGACGGTTGTTGACGGCGTTCGTTCGCGCGGCGTCGAATCCGTCAATCTCGATCTGCTCTACGGCTTGCCGCACCAGACCAGGCAGAGCGTCGCTTCCACGGTCGCGCAGGCACTGACCCTGGAACCGGATCGGATCGCACTTTTTGGTTATGCGCATGTGCCTTGGTTCAAGAAACATCAGACGATGATCGACGAGGCATGGCTGCCCGGTCCCGCGGAACGGTTTGCCCAATCGCAACTGGCCGCGCAGGCGATCGTGGACAATGGATACGAAGCAATCGGGCTCGACCATTTCGCCAAACCGGGTGATTCGTTAGCGATCGCGGCACGCGCCGGGACTTTGCACCGGAACTTTCAGGGCTACACCGAGGATCGCTGCGAAACTTTGATCGGCCTCGGCCCATCGTCAATCAGCCAGTTTCGGCAAGGATATGCCCAGAACATGCCATCGACCACCGAATATGGGCGCATGGTCGCAGACGGCGGACTGGCTGCTGTCCGTGGGATTGCGTTTTCCGATGACGATCGCGTTCGCGGCTGGATCATAGAGCGCCTGATGTGCGATTTCGGGTTTTCGGCGATCGAGCTGGTGGAACGCTTTGGCGAAGCCGGGCAAAGACTCCTCGCTAAAGCGAGTTCCACGGCGCTTCACGATCCTGCGCGCCTGCTCGAGCTTGACGCCGACCGTTTCGTCGTGCCGGCGGAAAGCCGGCCCTTTGTCAGGGGCATCGCGGCGAAGTTCGACAAATATTTTGAAACCGGCAAAGCCAGGCATTCGGTAGCGGTCTGAAATTGGCCAGTTCAGAAATGCTCGCCGGCCTTGAACGGGCCGATGCGGGTGCCTGCCGCAATCAGATAGGCGGTCGACCAGCCAATGAGCAGGAACCCGTTCACACCCTCTAGCGCCGCCAGGACACGCCACGCATGGGCGGGCACGATGTCGCCGTAGCCAACAGTCGAGAAGGTGATGGTAGAAAAGTAAAGGGCGGTTTCGAAATCTGCGAAGATATCAAGCAACCGGTATAGTCCTGCCCAGAGCCACACCTCCGCGGTCATGACAGCAAATAGCCCCATCACCACGCTGATCATCGCGACGATACGGCTGCGGCGCCCGTGCATGCGAAACCGGGCGACCAAGTGTCTCATCGCGTGTGTGACGGCGATCAGACCAAAGGTATGGATCAACACCGTGAGGCTTATGATGATGGTGCCGATGAGCAGATTGAGGATCATCCGCGGACCGTACCCGATGGTTATCGGTGCTTACATTGTGCAGGATCAAGTTCAATAAACTGATCTATGGATTTTTCTGACATACACCGGCGAGGGGAAGCGTGTGATCGTCAATTAACAGGCACACCCAAGCGAGCACCAGGCACGCACCTGAGCTACTCAATCGAGCTCGATCAGCTCCAAAACCGGACGCCAAAAGTGCTATTGAGAAACCAATACGCAACTGCTGAATTTATGGTGGGTCCAATGGTTGGTCCCAGATAAAGCATGAATTAAGTTACTGTTTTTAATAGATAATATTATAGACATGGCGGAGGGAGTGGGATTCGAACCCACGGTGAGCTTGCACCCACGCCGGTTTTCAAGACCGGTGCCTTAAACCGCTCGGCCATCCCTCCAACGTGACTTTTCAATCACGTCAAGCGCTCGTCTCGACCTCCGCTCTTGCCTTTCGGCGCTGCGGCATCTGGAGATCATCCGCTTGTCATTGCTCTAGTGTGCCCGGCAAAGCCCTGTCAACCGGCACGGGGCGCCTTCTGCCAGCGGCAACGCGCCAGGCCGATTTCGGCCTTGTCGAGATTTTCAGCGTTTCGCAGTGAATCCCCTGTTGGTCGTGGCAAGCTACTGCCCGCATCAATTCAAGCCGGCGAATTGACAATGAGGCACAAGGTTGGCCAACTTGCGGCGTGTTTTCAGACTTTCGGAGGGCTCCGTGAAGAAGACTTACGAGAAGCCGATTTTGACAAGGCGCGGAAAGCTGTCGGAGATGACGGCGCAGCAAGTGGTGTCGCAGACAGACTGAGCGATGTCAGGCGCCCCCATCTTGAGGGCCATGCTGATTGCCGGGCAGACATAGACCTTCAGGCCAAGCCTGATCCGCTCGGCAGCGACAGCCGACATGCCGCGCGCTCAGCCTATCGCCGGTCGAGCGCCGAAAATCCGCATCCGATCCAGACTGGTCGCATTGGGTCGCCGGCGGCGTACATTATCCAAACCTGCGATTGCTTGGGAGGAAGCGCCACTGCTTGGGTGGCGAGCTCCGCGACCGATAGGCACGCGGCAGCCCAACTGCCCTGGTCTGCGCCTATATCGGGCCTGCGGACCTTTATGCGGAACAACGCGTCGGGATCACGGTCGTCAACGACGATGGCTGGGTAGAGCCCGTACATTTTTTGCGGCGGCATTGGCGCGTCTCCGTCGTGTCGCACATCAACACATCGCGAAGTGGAAAGCCATCATCAACCGGCAGGCCGAGGCGAGGGCGCCACAATCTTGCCCGGTTCCGGACATAATCGGTTAATACGCTGATAAACAATTCCTGCGCACAAAGGGATTGGGGATCAGGGCGTTACGGCATTTGTCGGATAAGTGCTCTGGCGTCTTCCGACGCTTTAAATGCGGCCTGTGTCGAGACTGTAGGGGACTTCAGAAAAAATGCAGACCACGGCGCGCCCGCGTCTTCGTCGCGCTTCCACTTTCGTGCTGTTCGCGGCGTCGGCTGCCTTGCTGGCCGCTTGCGCTTCGCAGCCACAGCCGAAAGCCATGGTCGACAGGAAACCCCGCTCCAAGGAATTTTTTGCCGAGACCGAGTACGGCGTGAAAGCCAGTCCGCGCGTTCAATACATGCGGCGCGGCGGCGGCCGCGACCAGCTCGGCAAGCCCTATCAGGTGCGCGGCAAGTGGTATTATCCCAAGGAGGACAAGCACTACGCCAAGGTTGGTTTGGCCTCCTGGTATGGTGACGCCTTCCATGGCCGGCTGACCGCCAATGGCGAAGTCTACGACATGACGCATCTGACGGCGGCGCATCCGACCATGCCGCTGCCGAGCTATGCCCGCGTCACCAACACCGAGACCGGAAGTTCGGTCATCGTGCGCGTCAACGACCGCGGCCCCTACCATGAGGGGCGCATTATCGATGTCTCGGAACGCGCCGCCGAAATGCTTGACTATGCCAAGGTCGGCACGGCCAAGGTCAAAGTGGAATATATTGGCCGCGCGCCACTCGATGGCAATGACGACCAGTATCTGATGGCCTCCTATCACCCCGGCAACAGGGTGCCGGATCCGTCGGACGGCCTGCCGACCGGCGTCATGGTCGCCATGAACGGCCCGTCGCCAAGCCTGCCCGTAGCTGCCACGGCCGTGGCGTTTCCCGGCCAGTTGACGAACACCGGGCAGGCATTCGAGGCGCAGCCGGCTCTGTCGGGTGAGACGCCGGCGTTCAGTGATGTGACGCTGCCTGATTTCGGCCCGATCGTGCCCGAGCGTCCTGACGTCAACATGCCGCGCCAATCGCCGTTTGCCGTGGCGTCATTGGGGTATGCCGACGAGCGCGTGCATCGCGCCGCCGACGTCTTTGCTTCGCTCGATGGCGACGGCATGTCGCCCGCCGACGTGCTGCAGTCGTGGAAGCGGCAAGCCCCGCCAACCGCTTCGGCGACGGACTATGTCGCAGCCGGTTCGTTCGAGGATGCCGCGGAGGCAAAGCGCGTGGCGGCTGAGCTTGCCGGCTTCGGCAAGACCGAAATCCAGCGCTCCGAGCTCGACGGCAAGGACTGGTATTCGGTCAATCTCTATCCCGACGGCCACCGCAGCCTGGACGAGATGCTGCAGGCGGCATGGTCGCATGGTGCGCCTGACGCGCTTGTGGTGCGCAACTGATCCGAAAGCCGGCCGGTTTCCCGATCGGCGGTTGATCCCTCAGGAAAAAGCCTGATAGCCTTGCCAGGCTGGCGTCACGCCGGCTAACGGGTCGAACCTCTCATGCGATTTCGCTTGTCTCAGCCTTTCGCCGGGCTTCTGGGTCTTGGTCTTCTGCTGCTTTCGCTGGCCCCGGCCGACGCGCAGCTCTTCGAGACCAAGGCGACACAGGCCTTCATGATCGATGCCGAAACCGGCACGGTGCTGTTTGCCAAAGATGCGGACAAATTGATGCCTCCGGCGTCGATGGCCAAGCTGATGACCATGGAAGTGGTTTTCAACGCCATCAAGTCCGGGCGCATGAAGCTCGACGACACCTTCGTGGTCTCGGAGAATGCCTGGCGCAAGGGTGGCGCACCGTCCGGAACATCGACGATGTTTGCAAAGCTCAAATCCTCGATCCGGGTCGAGGACCTGATCCAGGGCATCACCGTCCAGGCCGCCAATGATGGCTGCATGGTGTTGGCCGAAGGCATGGCCGGATCGGAAGAGAATTTCGCAGCGCAGATGACCGAGCGCGCCCGTGAGATCGGCCTGCAGAAATCGACCTTCGTCAATTCGACCGGCCTGCCGGCCGACGGCCAGCAGACGACCGTGCGCGAGCTTGCGCAGCTCGCCTTGCATCTCTGGCGCGATTATCCGGACCTCTACCGTTACTATGGCCAGGCGGATTTCACCTGGAACAAGATCGCGCAGAGGAATCGCAATCCACTGCTGGCGATGGGTATCGGCGCCGACGGGCTGGCTGTCGGCATGAGCGAGGCAGGCGGCTTCGGCATCGTCGGCTCGGTCAGCCACAGTGGCTCGCGGGTGATCGCGGCATTGAGCGGACTGGCCAGCGACCGCGAGCGCTCCGAGGAAGCGCGGAAGCTGCTCGACTGGGGTGTGCGCTCCTTTGAGAAGACCGAGATTTTCGCCAAGGACGAAGTGGTTGGCGAGGCCCAGGTTTTCGGCGGCGCCAAGTCCGGCGTGGCGCTGAAGGCCAAGGGGCCGGTCGACATCTTCCTGCCCATCACCAACCGCGACAAGCTGACGGCCAAGATCGTCTATGACGGGCCGGTTGCCGCGCCGATAGAGGAGGGGCAGCCGGTTGGCGCGCTGCGCGTCTGGATCGGCGACACGCTGAGCCAGGAGACGCCGCTTTTTGCCGCCGAGTCGGTTGGCGTCGGCACGCTGCCGCAACGTGCGTTCGATGCCGCCAGGGAACTGGCCGTCGGCTGGCTGCGTTAGCAGCGGCGTAGACCTTTTCTCGGGTCCGGACTAAGACAGTCGCGCAAGCATGGACAAAGGTTTTCGATTGGCGCGCGGTTTTTTCATTACCTTCGAAGGCGGCGAAGGAGCAGGCAAGTCGACGCAGATCGAGCGGCTGGCCAAAAAAATGCGCGCCAAGAAATACGATGTCCTCGTAACCCGCGAACCGGGGGGATCGCCGGGCGCCGAGGCGGTCAGGCATGTCCTGCTTTCCGGTGCCGCCGAACCGTTCGGGCCCAAGATGGAGGCGCTGCTATTCGCCGCCGCCCGCTCCGACCATGTCGAACAGGTCATCCGGCCGGCGGTCGAGCGCGGCTCGGTCGTGCTTTGCGATCGCTTCCTGGATTCCTCGCGGGTCTACCAGGGCGTCACCGGCGATCTCGATCCGGCATTCATGAAGGCACTGGAAGAGGTCGCCATCAACGGCATGGTGCCCGACATGACGCTGATCTTCGACATCGATCCGACCGAGGGCCTGCGGCGCGCCACCGCGCGGCGCGGCGCGGACGCCGGCCCGGACCGTTTCGAAAAGGAAACGCTCGCCATCCACCAGCGCCGCCGCGAAGCCTTCCTGGCCATCGCTGCGGCCGAACCGGAGCGTTGCATCGTCGTCGATGCGTCCGCCGATCCCGATACGGTGGAGCATGTGGTCACCGCCGCCGTGTTCGCGGCGCTCGAGACAATAACGCCGGCGCACAAGAGACAGGCGGCACCGGCATGATCTTCGAACGCATCGCCCCTGAACAGCACGACACGCTGGACGGCGTGCCGGAGCCGTCGGAAACGCCGCGCCTGGTCGGCCATCTGCAGGTGGCCAACATGCTCGCCGCCGCCTATCGCTCCGGAAAACTGCCGCATGCGCTGATCTTTGCCGGGCCGGTTGGCATCGGCAAAGCGACGCTCGCCTTTCACCTGGCGCATCATCTGTTGAAGCATCCGGCGTTCGAGCACGCGCCTGACGTCCTTGCCGTTCCCGACCCCACGTCGTCGCTGTTTCGCCAGATCGCCATTGGCGCGCATCCTTCGGTGCTGCATCTGACACGGCCGGCGAACGACAAGACCAAGAGCTTCAAGACCGTCGTCACCGTCGACGAGATCCGCAAGGTCAGCCGCTTCCTGTCGCTGACCTCGCATGACGGCAGCTACCGCGTCGTGATCGTCGACCCAGCCGACGACATGAACACCAATGCCGCCAATGCCTTGCTGAAGAATCTTGAGGAGCCGCCGGCGCGCACGCTGTTCATCCTCATCGTCCATGCGCCGGGCAGTCTGCTGCCGACAATCCGGTCGCGCTGCCAGATGGTGCGGCTGACGCCGCTTGGCGCCGAGGATCTGATGACCGTTCTGGAAGGTGTCGAACCACCGCCGCCTAGGGATTCGGCGGCGCGCGCTGCACTGGCCGAGCGGGCAGGGGGCAGCGCCCGCAACGCCATCCTGTTGACGCAGTATGGTGGGCTGGAGATCGCCGGCACCCTCGACGCCCTGGTGTCGGCGAGAAAGAGCGATGTCGCCGGCGCCTATCGCCTTGCCGAGGCGGTCGCCGGCCGCGACCAGGCGATCCAGTTCGACATCTTCAACCGCCGGGCGCTCGATCTGCTTTCGACCAGCGCCAGCGAGGCTGCACTTGCCGGCGATCTGGCGCGGGCAAAAACGCTGTCGGATACTTGGCACGAGGCGCTGAACGCTATATCTGAGACCGATACCTACAATCTCGACAAGAAGCAGCACGCCTTGACCATGATCGACCGCCTGAATTCTGCGATGCGAATGTGACGGTTTCCCGGGATGGCAATCGCCGTCTCGATGCGATATCCACCGCCACACCTTCATTCAGACATTCATGACGGTCATTCATGTCACGCGAAAAATACTATCTGACGACACCGATTTTCTATCCGAACGGCAAGCCGCATATCGGCCACGCCTATACGGTCATTGCGACCGACGCGCTGGCTCGCTTCCAGCGCCTTGACGGCAAGGACGTGTTCTTCCTCACCGGCACCGACGAACACGGCCTGAAGATGCAGCAGACGGCCGAGAAGGAAGGCATCACGCCGCTGGCGCTGGCCGACCGCAATTCAGCGATCTTCCGTTCAATGACCGAGACAGTCGGCGGCTCGAACGACGAGTACATCCGCACGACCGAACCGCGCCACTACGCGTCCTGCCAGGCGATCTGGAAAGCGATGGCCGCCAATGGCGACATCTATCTCGACCGCTACAGCGGCTGGTACTCGGTGCGCCAGGAAGCCTACTTCGAAGAGGCCGAAACCACGCTCGGCGATGACGGCGTGCGCCGCGAGCCGCTAGGCTCGCCGGTCGAATGGAACGAGGAAGAAAGCTATTTCTTCCGGCTTTCCGCCTATCAGGACAAATTGCTGGCGCTGTATGAAAACCAGCCCGACTTCGTCGGTCCAGCCGAACGCCGCAACGAGGTGGCGAGCTTCGTCAAGTCCGGCCTCAAGGATATCTCGATCTCGCGCACCACCTTCAAATGGGGCGTGCCGGTACCCGGCGACGACAAGCACGTGATGTATGTCTGGGTCGATGCGTTGACCAACTACATCACCGCCGCCGGCTATCCCGACACCAAGTCCGAGCAATGGAACTACTGGCCGGCCACGCACATCATCGGCAAGGACATCGTGCGCTTCCACGCCGTCTACTGGCCGGCCTTTCTGATGTCGGCCGGCATCGAACTGCCGAAGCGTGTCTTCGCCCACGGCTTCCTGTTCAACCGCGGCGAGAAAATGTCGAAATCGGTCGGCAACGTCGTCGATCCGTTCACCATGGTCGAGCACTACGGCCTCGACCAGGTGCGTTATTTCTTCCTGCGCGAAGTGCCGTTCGGCCAGGACGGCAGCTATAGCCATGATGCGATCGTCAACCGCACCAATGCCGACCTCGCCAATGGTCTCGGCAATCTGGCGCAGCGCTCGCTGTCGATGATCGCCAAGAACTGCGGCGGCGTGGTGCCGCAGCGTGGCGAACTGACCGATGCCGACAGCGCCATCCTCGACCAGGCGGTGGACGCGCTCGGCACAGCGCGCAAGACGATGGCGGAGCAGGGCATCCATTTGGCGCTGGCGGCGATCTTCAACGTGGTGGCGGAAGCCGATCGCTACTTCGCCTCGCAGGCACCCTGGGCGCTGAAGAAGACCGACCCGGCGCGTATGGAAACGGTGCTGTGGACGACCGCCGAGCTCGTGCGGCGCGTGGCGCTGCTGTGCCAGCCCTATATTCCGGGGTCGGCAGCGAAGCTGCTCGACCTGCTGGCGGTGCCGGCCGACACGCGCCAGTTCGCGCATGTCCATGCCGACTATGCACTGGTGCCCGGCACGGCATTGCCCGCGCCGGAAGGCGTCTTTCCGCGCTATGTCGAACAGCCGGACGCGAACGCCTGATGCTGGTCGACAGTCACTGCCATCTGGACTTTCCCGACTTCGCCGAGGAGCGGGCGGCCATCGTCGCCCGCGCCTTGGCCGCCGGTGTAGGCCGCATGGTCACCATCTCGACGCGCGTGAAGCGGTTTCAGCAAGTGCTTGAGATCGCTGAAACTTTTGACGAAGTCTTTTGTTCTGTCGGCACCCACCCGCACAATGCCGCCGAAGAGTTGGATGTGACGGTCGAGGAGCTTGTGCGGCTGTCCGCGCATCCGAAAGTGGTGGCCATCGGCGAGGCCGGGCTGGATTACTTCTACGACAAAGCGCCGCGCGATGCGCAGGCGCAGGGCTTTCGCACCCACATCGCCGCCGCGCGCCAGACCGGCCTGCCGCTGGTCATCCATTCGCGCGATGCCGATGATGACATGGCCTCGATCCTCGAGGATGAAACAGGGAAGGGCGCCTTCCCCTTCATTCTGCATTGTTTTTCCTCCGGGCGCCGGTTGGCGGAAGTCGGTGTGGCGCTGGGCGGCTATGTCTCCTTCTCCGGCATCCTGACCTTCAAGAACTCGGCCGAGCTGCGTGCCATCGCCGCCGATGTGCCACATGACCGGCTGCTGGTCGAAACCGACGCGCCATATCTGGCGCCGATGCCGTTTCGCGGCAAGCGCAACGAGCCTGCCTATGTCGCCAACACCGCCAAGGTGCTGGCAGAAACGATCGGTGTCACCGAGGCCGAGATCGCCACCATCACCACCGACAATGTCTTCCGCCTGTTCAAAAAAATGCCGGATGTGCGGAGCGCCTGACGCATGAGCGACCGGCTGCGCCTTACCATTCTCGGCTGCGGCTCGTCGCCCGGCACGCCGCGCATCACCGGCGATTGGGGCAATTGCGATCCGGCCAATCCACGCAACCGGCGCATGCGCACGGCGGCACTGGTCGAACGCATCGCGGCGAACGGCGCCAAGACCACCGTCGTCATCGACACCGGACCGGATTTCCGCGAGCAGATGCTGCTGGCGTCGGTCAAGCGCATCGACGCGGTCATCTACACGCATCCGCATGCCGACCACATCCATGGCATAGACGATCTGCGCGGCTACGTGCTCGAGCAGCGCCACCTGATCGACGTCCACGCCGACCAGCCGACGATGCAGCGCCTGCGGCAAGCGTTCGGCTATTGCTTCGAGACGCCGCCAGGCAGCTCCTATCCGCCGATCGTGCGGGCGCATCTCATCGACCACGCCAGGCCGGTGGTGATCGAAGGCGAGGGCGGTGCCCTCACCCTCGAGCCGCTGCCGCAGATCCATGGCGACATCATTTCGCTGGGTTTTCGCATTGGCGGGCTGGCTTATTGCCCCGATATCAGCGACTTCCCGGATGCCACCGTCGAGCGTCTGCGCGGACTGGGCGTGCTGGTCATCGACGCGCTGCAGTACAACACCCATCCGAGCCATCTGTCGCTCGGCCAGGCGCTTGGCTGGATTGAAAAACTGACGCCGAAGAAAGCCGTGCTGACGCATATGCACGTGCCGCTCGACTACGCCACAGTGATGGCCGAGACAGCTCACAACGTCGAGCCGGCCTATGACGGCATGACGATAGAAATCCCTTATGAATCAGCATGATACAAATAGCCCTTCACAAGGACGTTCGGCTCTTCGGCCCGAATATCAGCAGCGTTCCAATCCGTTCATAGCCCATGCGGGGATAAAGCAGCGCCCCGGCATGCGTCGCCGTTAGCACCGAGCACCGCGACCCACGGACGCGGTCGTCATGCAGCATCTTAGCCATCAGCGCCTGGCCGATACCGCGACGCCGGTGCGAAGGCTCGACATACATGTCCGCGCACCAGGTGGCGCCGACGGCTTCAACGCTGCGCACACGTCCAACGATAGCGTCGCCGTCGACTGCCACATATTGGCGGAACGGCGCACCGTCGCCGAGCAGATCGTCCGCGATTGGGCGCCTGCGCATGGTCTTTCCCAGTTGCGCCGCGCGCTCGGCTGTCTGCACGCGCTCAATCGGGACCACCGCCTGCGGGCTTGGAATCTGGCGCAGTCGCTGGACGAAAAAGCCTTCGGTCCGTTGCAGCCGGTAGCCCAGAGCCTTGTAAGCGGTTCGCACCGGCTGATCCGGCTCGTCGTCCGCAATGACGACGGAAATGGCAAAACTCGGCCGCGAATGCTGCCGCACGATTGCATCGGCTGCCTCAGCAGCGACGTCATGGACGACCCATTCTTCGCCACGGTAGTCGCGCGCATTCTTGCGCGGCGCATCGCGCATCAGCCACAATGACCCGACGCGGTTGGCCTCGTATGGAAAGATACGGCTCCTGCCGATGCCGTAGCCGTGTACGAACACCTCGATCGCCGCTTCGATCTCACGCTTTGCTGTTGTCATCCGTGCAGCGTAGCGTTGGCCATCAGTTCAAGGCAACATGGATCGATCGTGCCAAGCCTATGGAAATCCGCAGCAATTCCGAGCTGCCGGCCAATGCACTAGTTCCATAATCTATCTTATGCGACTTATGGATGGGCAATCACCGGCACCGTTGTACGCGGCTGCGGTCCTCAGAAATATCCGAGAAGCCCATTGAAGGCAGCTGCGATTGCAACAGCGTGCAGGATGCCAAGCGCCAGCCATCTGATACGGCCTCCTGGAGCAGCGAATGCTCCGTAGGCGGGAAACTGCGCCACAGCCAGCCCCACGGACAGGCTGGTGATGGTGTTGTTGGTCAATAGCGTCGCCAGCATGGGTATCGGATAGAGAAGGCGCGCCAGCACATAGTCGCCATGCCCGGCTCCGGCAGAAAAGAGCGCCAGCAACAACGCGATGGGCGTAGCGCATAGGCCCAAGAGAAGCCCTGCCCGTGACGAGAATTTTGGCAGCGTCATTCCTCCAGAGGCAGCGGTGAGTTTTCACCCTTTCGCAAATCAGGCCTCAGACCCTTTGCGGTCCGACGGCAGCTCTTCTCTCATGATCGCATTCAACGCGTCGAACCAAGTCTCTGCAATGGTTTGTGCGAAGCGGGTGATACGTCTTTCAGGCGGGCTCGTAGCAGAGATAGACGTTCCCGTTTTCGAAGGTGCGCGCCAACGTGCGCTTAAGTGTCGGCTTACCGCTGACGCCTTCGAACAATGTACGACCGCTGCCGAGAACCACTGGCACGACCGCGATCTTGTATTCGTCGATCAGTTTGGCTTCGGTCAGTTGGGATACGATGGTGCCACTTCCGATAATGACGATACCCTCCCCTGGCTCCTTCTTAAGTTGCCGTACATGTCCAACCAGGTCGTCCTTGATAAGGCGAGTGTTATTCCAGGTTGCTTCGTCGAGCGTCCGTGAGAATACAATCTTTGAGAGATTGTTCATCCGTTCCGCAACGGCCGCGTTGTTCTTGGAAGCGGCAGGGGTCGGCCAATATTGAATCATCAGGTCATAGGTGACCCTACCGAAGATCATTGTACCGCCACCCTGCGCATTGCTGCGGGTGAATTCCATCCATTCCGGGTCAAATCTGTGAGCCCAGATCATGTCACCTTGCGCGTCGGTGAAATACCCGTCCAGCGACACATTGTTGAAGACGCTCAGTTTACGCATTGCACAGTTTTCCTTGTTTCATACGTCATTGAGAAAGCCCGAAAGCCGCTCAGCGAGGCGCTCAGTGCTGGCCGCGATCGGCTTTGTGAAGCCCATGCCGACCGCGAAATCGCGCGCGGTAATCGATTTGAAGCGCGTGACCATCTCCCATCCGGTCTGAGCGCCTAAATCTCTAAGTGTCACGGTTGTCACGGAGACCGGCGGCCCTCCCTGACGAAAGCCGTGATCAGCATGCTGCCAAACGAGCCGATGGGGTGGGTCGACCTCGACAAACACGAAATCCATTTCGAGCTCATTGCCGTCGGGAAAGCGCATTACGTGATGCCAGAGCCCTGAAGGTCGTACATCCATCTCACAGACTGGGTTGGTGAAGCCGGGGCCGCCCCACCATTTGGAGACGTGCTCGGCTTCGGTCATCATCTTCCATACGAGCGGCCGCGGCGCGTCGAAGGTCCGGCGCATTACGACGACCGCATCGCCAACAGGGATGTCCGTTACAATATTCATGTTCGATCCCCTGGAAGCTCAATCTGGCCATCGCGATCCTTTTGCTGAAATGCTTTCAAGTAGTCCGCGAGGCTGTCTAGGTTGCGGTCCCAGTAGCGCCGATAGTCATCTAGCCATTCGCTCACCGCCTGCAGAGGCGCGCCTTCAAGATGACAGGGACGCCACTGCGATTGGCGGCCGCGGGAGACGAGACCAGCAGCCTCCAAGACCTTCAGATGCTTGGAGATTGCGGCGAGGCTCATTTCATAGGGCTCGGCCAATTCCGTCACCATCGCATCTCCGGCCGCCAAACGAGCCAGGAGACCCCGACGAGTCGGATCTGCCAGGGCGAAAAGAGTAGCACTTAGGGCGTCGGAAGGCATTGTATTTAACCGATCAGTTGACAACTGATTGGTTAAATACCCCCGTTGAGTTCGACCTGTCAACTCCCGGCTGTTGAAGTGCGCCCGGCGGTCCATCGTTGATCAAGGGCGCGCGGTTACTAAGCTCCGCAAGTGCACCGCAGATCCAAAACAGGGTAATCAGGATGAGCCTCTGCCCCTCATGCGGAGCGAGAAGGATCTCCGCCGCAGCGGTCAATTGCAATGACAGTGCTCTTCGTCGTAGCCATTCCAACCGCTTGATTTCAGAGGAGACGCAAGCATGGAGCGATTCACCGGCGGTTGCCTGTGCGGCAACGTCCGCTTTGTGGCGTCGGGCGCCCCATACCGGGTCGGCATTTGTCACTGTCTCGACTGCCGCAAGCATCATGGCGCGCTTTTTTATGCTGCGGCGGTATTCCCTCAGGATGCGGTGACGATCGAGGGCGAAACACGCGACTATCTCGGGCGGTTTTTCTGCCCCCGTTGCGGCTCGTCCGTTTTCGCACGCAGCGCTGACGAAATCGAAGTGCACCTGGGATCCCTGGATGCGCCTGACCAACTGGTGCCAACCTACGAAAGCTGGACCGTCCGTCGCGAGTCCTGGTTGCCGCCGTTTCCGCTTGCCAAACGATACGAGCGCGGTCGTGACGCCACGGGTCGCTCTGAGGAATAGCTCGTGCGGGCAGCGCCTTCCTACCGCCGGCGCGTCACTCCGGAAGGCCAGCCTTGCGGAAGCCGTCGACGAAATGCTCGAGCATAGCGGCGTCGCGGAACGGCTCAGTCATGACCCAGTGGCGGGTCGTGAAGTGCGGGTTGCTGATCAGGAACATTTCAACCTCGGCGCGCGCCTCGTCGAGCCGCCCCAACTGGGCAAGGCTCGCCGCCAGGAAACGGCGTGAGCTTGTTCGATAGGTCTCGTCCCGGCGCAATGTCTCGATAGCGGCTTCGTAGTCGCGCGCCGCATATTGCGCCTGGCCGAGCGTCAGATAGTACCAACTCGCCGGAAACGGGTTCAGCCGGAACGCCTTGCGGATTTGCTCGAGCCCCTCCTCCACCTGCCCACCCAAGGTGGTGATGTCGGATAGCGTCGCCCAGGCGTCGGCCTCGTTGGGGTCGAGTTCGAACGCCTTGGCGAACTCGACATTCGCCTCGGCGAAGCTGCGCTCGTAGGCAAGCAGGTTGCCGAGCACCCAACGGCAGCCGGCATCGTTGGGATCGATCGCCACGGCTTTCCGCGCCAGCTCCAAGGCCACGCTGCGATTGGATTCAATGGGTTCGCCCCAATGCACCCACCCCATCCAGTGGTTCATGGCGAGCCAGCGATAGGCCTCGGCGTAATCAGGATCGAGCGCAACCGCGCGCGTCAGCATCAGATGCGCTTCGCGCGCCGTCTGCGGCGAATCGTCGATCAGCTTGCGCGCCCGCACGCAGAGATCGTAAGCCTCGAGATTCTTGGGCCGATTGCGTGGCAGTGGCGCGCGCAGCCGGCCGAGCAATGCCTCCACGATCTTGGCCGTCACCTCGTCCTGGACGGCAAAGATGTCCTCCAGGCTGCGATCGAAGCGTTCCGCCCAGAGATGTTCGCCACTCGCGGCGTCGACCAGCTGAGCGTTGATGCGCACGCGCCCGGCGGCGCGTCTGGCGCTGCCCTCCAGCAGATAGCGCACGCCAAGCTCCTCGGCGATCCCGCGCACGTCCCTCGCCTTTCCTTTGTAGGCAAAGGTCGAATTGCGGGCGATGACGAACAGGCCGCCGATCCTTGACAGGTCGGTGATCAGGTCTTCGGTCAGCCCATCCGCGAAGGCCTCCTGCTCGGGATCGTTGCTGAAATTGACGAAGGGCAGCACGGCGATCGATGGTTTGCCGGGCAGCGGCAAAGGTTTTCGTTTCGCATCACCGAGTTCTTCGATGGCCCCCGTAAAGCGATAGCCGACACGCGGAACCGTCGAAATCCACTCACCGCCGTCGGCGGGCGGGCCAAGCAGTTTGCGCAATTGCGCGATCTGGACGGTAAGATTGCCTTCCTCGACGGCCGTGCCCGGCCACGCCGCGTCCATCAGCTCGGCCTTGCCAAGGATTTCGCCAGGACGTTCAACGAGTGCCGCAAGCAGCTTCAGCCCGCGGTAGCCAGCGGCAACAGGGACATCGTTCCGAAGCAGCGTTCCCGCGGCGGAATCAAGCACGAACGGACCAAAGGCAAAGCGCGATCCCTGCATAGGGCGCATCTATAGCCGGTTTGGAACTTTTGAGAACTATTTGGCAGCGCTTAAGTACGACGCCGTCCATATCCGGCAGAGTTCAGCCTCGCTCAGGTCGAGGGCTCCAGGAGAATGAGCCGCTCAAACCATATGGAGGTTGCCATGACCAATACTTTTGCGCCGGCCCCCTGTCAGGCAGCCGGACCAGGAATGCCCGCCGCGCCGGCGTCGCGTCGATACCTGACGACCCTGCGAAGCCATATCGCCACCTGGCGCGATGGGAGCTGGCGCGAGCGGATCTACTTTCGCTGGCAACTCAGGCAAATGGCGAAGGACAATCCGCATTTGATCGACGATATCGGTCTGACGAACCGGCAGGTCGAGGCAGAGATCGCCAAGCCCTTCTGGCAAGCATAAGGCGAATGCTGCAGAGGAGCGTCCGATCGAGCCGCGTGCCGCGGTCATCGCAGATGGATTTGATAGCTCAGCACGCGCTTCTCGGCGGGCGCAATCAGCATGATGCCCGGCTTGTTGGTGAACTCGCCGTCGAAATCCACCGGGCTCGCAATGCCGTGCCAAGGTTCGATGCAAAGGAACGTCGCGCCGCCCGGCTTGGACCAGATGCCCAATTCCCTGAAGCCCTGCCACGACACTTCGATGGCCGGGCCTTGGTCAGCGGCGTAGCGCACGCTGCTGCTGGCCGGTCGATCCATGATAACGGCATCCGCGTCGAACAGCCGTTCGGACAGCGCGAGAACCTTGCCCTCGACAGGGGTCGGCTGCGCTGTCGCCATCAGCAAGCCGTCTTTCAGCCGGCGGATCGGCGCATGCTCGGCATTGGCGAAGTCCAGCCGGTAGGCTTCCTTGGCCATATCCGGCAGCAATGGCCAGTTGAACGCCGGGTGCGCCCCGATCGACGCCGGCAGCGGCTCGTCGCCGGTGTTGGTGATGTCAAAAGTCACGCAAAGTTGCTGGCGCTCGAGCGTATAGGTCACGGCAAGGCGAAAGGCGAACGGATAGCGTGCGCGGCTATCGGCGTCATCGGCGAGAACCAATGTACAGGACCGAGGCCCCCTCTCCGTCCAGTCAAACCGCTTGTCGCGCGCAAATCCGTGCTGCGTCATCGGATAGACCTGGCCCAGATGGCGCAGTTGATCTCCTTTCAGCCGGCCGACGATGGGAAACAGCACCGGCGAATGACGCCGCCAGGCCGGACCCGCCTGCCAAAGGAACTCGAACCCTTCAGTGTTTCGCAGCGAGACCAGTTCGGCGCCCTGCGCGACTATGGTCGCCGAAATGCCATCGGCCTCAAGCGTTTGACTGTCCTGTGACACTTTCCCTCGCGTGGCAGATCTGCGGGCTGGCGTGGCCGGCAGGTTAGCAAAAGCCTCGATAGACTCAAAGCTTGCTGCCTCCTGCGAGGCCTCGTGGCCAACTTCACTCCCTCGGGACGAGAGACTTTGCCCCCTCCTCCCAACACTCCAGTTCAAGGCCTTTCGCCGCGCCTGAGCCGTCCCTCGATCGCCGCGATGGCCGGCATCAGGTCGGCGACGCCATTGACGACATAGTGGGCGCCGGCGGCGGTGAGTTTGGCGGCCGCCGCGGCGCGTTTGGTCCTGAAGGCATCTGCCGCCAGCGCCTGCGTCTCGACCAGCGTATGGCCAAAGACATTGCCGGTCACCGCCACGCCGACGGTCCAGGCGCCGGCATTGGTTCCCTCGGCAATGCCGACCTCGGTGTCGTCGACCTTGACGGCGAGCCATGGCGGATAGACGCCGAGCTCGGTCAGCGCCTTCCACAGCATGAACGGCGTCGGCCTGCCGTCGGGCGTGTCGCCCGTGCAGACCAAGCAATCCGGCGAAAAGCCCTGCCCGGCGGCCACCGGCAGGATTTCGGCCATGATGTCGCGCGTGTAACCGGTGGTCGATCCAATCTTGAACCCGCGGGCGCGCAGCACGGCGACGACATCGGCAACACCGGGGATGACATCCGAGAAGCGCGCCGCAACCGCCCGGTTCTTCGGCACGAACACATCGTAGACGGCGTCGATGTCGGCATCGGTCGGCGCATGTCCGTGCTGCTTTGCCCAGGCCGCGGCGATCCTCGGCAGCGCCATCAGCGCCGCGATGTGTGGGCGCTTGGCCATCCCCATCGGCCCGCGGGCTTCATCGACGCTGATCGCCACGCCGAACTCAGCAAAGGCCTCGACGAAGACGCCCATCGGCGCCAGCGAGCCATGATCGACGACGGTGCCGGCCCAATCGAAGACAACGGCGCGGAGCAGATACTCGTTGGCCATCATGCCATCTTCCTGGCGTCTGCCATGGTTGAACCGAAAAGCTCGTCGACCACCTCTTCGGCGATCGCGAACGAGGTGCTGGCGCCGGTGCCGCTGGTGATCATCACCAGCCGCACATTTTCCTGCGGCGCGTCGGCGAACATCGTCCGCTCCGCCGCCGAGGCATAGATGCCGGTCCAGCGCTCCAGCACGCGCGGCGGCGGCCCCCCAAAAACGGCGCTGAACTCCTCAAGGATGATTTCGTCGACCCGCTCCGAAGCGAACGGATCGGGCGTCGTTGCGTAGTGATGCGAATCGCCGACCACCAGCGTGCCGTCGGCGCCCTGCACCACAATCAGATGCACGCCATTGTCGAGCGCCGGACGTTGATCGACCTCAAGCTTGCGCCGCAGGGCGGCAGCTTCGGGCAGAGCGGCATAGCCGGCATATCGGGCAAGTCCGAGATCCGACATCACGGCTGCCGGCAGCCTAAACCCGGGATCGGCCAGGCGCAGCATCTGCAATTTGCAGCGGGTGACGCCGTATTGCGCAATACGCTCGGGGTAGAGCGTTGCCAGATCGTCGCCGGGGCAGACAATCACCTTGTCGGCATGAATGGGGCCACGGCTGGTCTCGATCGCAGGTGGCTCGACCGACCGCACCGCCGTTTCACGCCGGAACTCGACCCTATGTTGTTCGGCAAGAAACGCCGCAAGCTGCGGGATCGCCTGGCGCGATTCGACGCGCACTTCGTGCGGGCTCCACAGGCCGCCAGCGAAATCTTGCCCGGCAAATTCGGGATGGCGGCTGCGAAGCGCATCCGGCTCGAGCAGCAAACAGCCCTCGCCCATTTCGGTCTGCAGGAAGGCCTCGACCACCGCGCGCGCTTCCGGGCGGCGCGCAACGACGACCACGCCGCGCTGGATGACATCGATGCCGGCCGGTCCGGCCACCTCCAGCCAGATATCGCGGGAGCGCATGGCCCGGCGCCACACCTGCCCGCGCTCCTGGCCGCTGACCGTGACAAAGCCAAAGTTGCGAACCGAAGCGCCATTGGCCTGCGCGTCGCGGTCGATGACGACGACGCGCAGGCCGCGACGGACAGCGGCGAGCGCATGCGCGAGGCCGACAATGCCGGCGCCGACAACCGCGAGATCGAACTTTTCTTGCCGGCTCATTTTTCCACGCCTGGTTCCAAGAGCGCCTATTCAAACTACGACCATGTGACAGGAACGTGTAAGACACAGATATCGGCGTCGATGGCTCCATGGTTGGAACCTTCAGCCTGGCGCACATGAAAGCGCTGGCGGAGCACGGCCGATTTGCGTATCACTCCGCCGCCAACGGAACCACACCGATGTTTGAAGACCTTCAGCCTGCCCCCACAGACAAGATCCTTGCCCTGATCGGCCTCTATCGTGCCGATCCACGCCCCGGCAAAGTCGACCTCGGCGTTGGCGTCTACAAGGATCGCGACGGCAAGACGCCGGTCATGCGCGCCGTGCGCGAGGCTGAAAAGCGGTTGCTGCAAAGCCAGGACACCAAGACCTATCTCGGCCTTGCCGGCGACACGGCTTTCAACACGGTGATGGCGAAGCTGGCCTTTGGCCCCGCGGCCGACCTGACGCGCATCCGCGCCGCGCAGGCGCCGGGCGGCTCCGGCGCGCTGCGGCTGGTGGCCGAATTGCTGAAGCGGACACGCTCCGACGCTACCATCTGGCTGTCGGATCCGACATGGCCGAACCACATGCCGGTGATGCGCGCCGCCGGCCTGCAGATCCGCGAATATCCCTATTTCGACGCCGCCTCCGGTGCTGTTCGCTTCGCCGACATGCTGGCGGCGCTGCGCACGGCAAAGCATGGCGACGTCGTGCTGCTCCACGGCTGCTGCCACAACCCGACCGGCGCCAATCTCGACATCGCACAGTGGGCCGAGATCGCCGATCTTTTGGTCGAGCGCGGCCTGTTACCCTTTGTCGACATCGCCTATCAGGGCTTTGGCGAAGGCCTCGATGCCGACGCTGCCGGCCTGCGCCTGCTGGCCGCAAAAGTTCCGGAAATGGTCGTCGCCTCGAGCTGTTCGAAGAACTTTGCCGTCTATCGCGATCGCGTCGGCGCGGCGATGGTGCTGGCCAAGGACGGCGCGCAAGCCGATGTGGCGATGAGCCAGATGCTGGCGGCGGCGCGCGCCATGTATTCGATGCCGCCGGACCATGGTGCTGCCGCGGTGCGCATCGTGCTTGAAGACGCGACGCTGCGTGCCGACTGGGAAGCGGAGCTGGAAGACATGCGCCTGCGCATGCTCAGGCTTCGCGTCCAGTTCGCCGAGGCGCTGCGGCGGCAGTCCAATTCCGACCGCTTCGATTTCGTCGCCAGCCACCGCGGCATGTTTTCCCGGCTTGGCCTGTCAGAGGCGCAGGTCGAGCGGCTGCGTGCCGAGCACGGCGTCTACATGGTCGGCGACAGCCGCATCAACGTCGCCGGCCTGCCCGAGGACGGCATGGATGAGTTGGCCAAGGCGATCGTTTCCGTACTGGATTGATATCGCGCAACTGTGGACAAGGCGCCCTTGCGGGCTGACGGCATTGGCCGCGCGACCGGGTGCAGGATAGCATCCGGCGCATGAAACCTTCGCAAGACATCTCCCGGCTGATCGAGATCATGGCAGCGCTGCGGGCGCCGAAGACCGGCTGCCCGTGGGACATCGAGCAGGATTTCTCGACCATCGCGCCCTACACGATCGAGGAGGCCTATGAAGTGGCGGACGCTATTGCGCGCGGCGATCTCGACGATCTGCGCGACGAGCTCGGCGACCTTCTGCTGCAGGTCGTCTATCACGCGCAAATGGCTGAGGAAGCTGGTGAATTTGCCTTCGGCGATGTGGTGCAAGCCATCACCACAAAAATGATCCGCCGCCATCCGCATGTCTTCGGCGACGAAGAGGCGCGCAGCGCCGGCATGGCCAAGGGCATGTGGGAAAAGATCAAGGCGCAAGAGAAGGCGGAAAAGCGAAGCGAGCGCCTCGCCCGCGGGCTCAACCCCGAAGACGCTGGTAAGGGTTTTCTCGACAGCGTGCCGGTCGCTCTGCCCGCGCTTACCCGAGCGCTAAAGCTTCAGGAGAAGGCGGCTCGCGTCGGCTTCGACTGGAGCGAAGCAGCCCCCATCCTCGACAAGATCGAGGAAGAAATCGGCGAATTGCGCGAGGCGTTGGCCAAGGGCGATACCGCCTCGATCAAGGACGAGTTCGGCGACATGCTGTTTGCCGTCGTCAATCTCGGCCGCCACCTCAAGCTCGATTCCGAAGCAGCGCTCAGCGGCACCAACGAAAAGTTCCGCTCGCGCTTCCACTATGTCGAGCGGGCGCTGGAAAGCTCCGGCAGCACGCTGGAAAAGGCGACTTTGGACGAAATGGAAGCGCTCTGGCAGCAGGCCAAGAGCGCTAGATAAAAGGCGCTAACCGTTGTTTTTACGGTGCAAACGGCTTTCGATTTCTTGCTTGGCGCTGTGCGTGGCCATGAGCGAGATAGTCGTGCTGCCATCCTCGTTGTCGGCGCGCGAAACGATGTCGCCATTGCGGTAAAGCCAGTCGACGAGCCCGAACTGCGCCGGCTTGATCGTCACCGTCAGCTCCTCCAACTCGCCCGACATCCGCGTCTCGATGATCGCCTTCAGCGCATCGATGCCCTCGCCGGTAATCGCCGATATGGCGACTGGCGGCGCCTTGGCGTCAGCACCGTCGGCAAGCAGCCTGGCACGGTTGCCTTCGTCGAGCCGGTCGATCTTGTTCCAGACTTCGATGACGCGCTTGGTGTCGCCGGCATCGACGCCGAGATCGGCCAGGATGCGCTCGACATCTTCAGCCTGGGCGGCGGTGTCCGGATCCGAGATATCGCGCAGATGGATGACGAGGTCGGCCTCGACCACCTCTTCCAGCGTTGCCCGGAAGGCGGCGACCAGATGCGTCGGCAGGTCCGAGATGAAGCCAACCGTATCCGAAAGGATGATCGGCGTGCCATGCGGCAGGCGCACGCGGCGCAGCGTCGGGTCGAGCGTGGCGAACAGCATGTCCTGCGCCGGCACGTCCGCTCCGGTCACTTTGTTGAACAGCGTCGACTTGCCGGCATTGGTGTAGCCGACAATCGCCACCACCGGGAATGGCACCTTCTTGCGCTTGGCGCGGTGCAGGTCGCGCGTGCGCCGCACCGTTTCCAGCTCTTGCTTCAGCTTGATGATCTTTTCCTGCAACTGCCGCCGGTCGGATTCGATCTGCGTTTCACCGGGGCCGCCGAGGAAGCCGGCGCCGCCGCGCTGCCGTTCCAAGTGGGTCCAGCTGCGTACCAGCCGGCCCTTCTGATAGTTCAGATGCGCAAGCTCGACCTGCAGTGTGCCTTCCTTGGTCCGCGCGCGCTCGCCAAAGATCTCCAGGATCAGCCCGGTGCGGTCCAGCACCTTGGCGTTCATCTCTTTTTCGAGATTGCGCTGCTGCACCGGCGTCAGCGGATGGTCGACAATGACCACTTCCGCGTGCCCCTCTTTGACGATCTCTGCGAACTCCGCGACCTTGCCGCTGCCGAGCAAGGTTGCCGGGCGCGGATCGTTGACGGTCACCACCGCCGTATGGATCAGATCAAGGTTGATGGCGCGCGCAAGGCCGACCGCTTCATCATGGCGCGCCTCGGCCGAACGCGTCAGCCGTGGACGGTTCGTTTCGTCGTCATTGCGCTGGTGGCGGGTAAGGACGGGCACAATGACAACGGCCCGGGTCGGGCCCTTGGCTTCCGTCCCGGGATGATGCGTTGGTTTTCCGCGAACTGTAGCGTCCGCGTCTTTCTCACGTGCCAATCAGGCGCCCTGGCTTTCCTCGCCATCGAACATCTGAACCGGCTGGCTCGGCATGATCGTGGAAATGGCGTGCTTGTAGACGAGCTGAGAATGACCGTCACGCCGTAGCAGGACACAGAAATTGTCGAACGAAGTGACCACACCGGTCAGCTTGACGCCGTTGATCAGGAAGATGGTGAGTGGGTTCTTGCTCTTGCGAACTGAGTTCAGGAACAGGTCCTGAAGGTTTTGCGATCGTTCCGCCATTGTTCTTGTCTTTCGCCGATCCCCTTCGGTTTGCAGGCCAGTGCGCCAAACTAAACGGCACATGTCAAGCGCGCAAACCCCCTCTTGCCGTCAGTAACGACAAGCAGAACGAGATATATTGATGTTCATTCCACCTGTGCGGTTATCAGGCTGGACTTTTTTCCGCAACGTCAAAAAAGGCTTGCCGCAACGAAAGTGTCACAGAACCGGGATGTCCGTTGGCGACCGGATCGCCGTCGATGGCCACGACAGGCATGGCAATTGTCGTCGCTGAACTGATAAATGCCTCGCGCGCGGCCTTGGCCTCGGCGACCGAAAAACCCCGCTCCTCGATCTTCAAGCCGAGCTTGGCCGCCACCTCGAACATGGTCGTGCGGGTGATGCCGCGCAGGATGCCATGTTCGGCCGGCCGCGTCACCAGAATGCCGTCCCGGGTAACGATCCAGGCATTCGACGAGCCGCCTTCCTTGACGTTGCCATCGGTGTCGACGAACCAGGCTTCCTGGGCGCCGGCTTCCTTAGCCTTCTGCTTGGCCAGCACATTGGGCAGCAGGCCGGTGCTCTTGATGTCGACCCGATCCCAGCGATTCTCCGGCACGGTGATGACCTTGATGCCGGTCTCGGCCCGTTTCACAGCGGCCGCCGGGTCGGCTTTTCTGGCCGTAATCACCAAAGAAGACGGCGTATCCATCGGAAAAACGAAGTCGCGGCTGGCAACGCCGCGCGTCACCTGGACATAGACCAGGCCGTTGGCGACATGGTTGCGCCGCACCACCTCGCGCAGGAGGAGCGGCAGGACGCCCTGCGTGACTGGCCAGCCGATCGACAATTCTGTCAGCGAACGGTTCAGCCGCGCAAGATGGCGCGGCATGTCGACGATGAAGCCGCGCGCCACCTCGCAGACCTCGTAGACGCCGTCGGCGAACTGATAGCCACGATCCTCGATATGCACGGCTGCGTCGGCATGGGCGACGTAGCGCCCGTTCACATAGGCAATGCGCGGCATTCAGAAACCCTCGAGAAAAGTCTCGGCTGTCTTAGGCGATTCCGCCGCTGCCGTAACCGACAATTGCGTGGGCCACGGCGAGCTGGGTCGCTTAGACACCCAGCGACTTCAGCTTGCGGTGAAGTGCGGAACGCTCCATGCCGATGAACTCGGCGGTCTTCGAGATGTTGCCGCCAAAACGGTTGATCTGGGCGATCAGATAGTCCTTCTCGAACTGTTCGCGCGCCTCGCGCAGCGGCAACGCCATGATGTGTTGATCCGACTGGTTTGGCGTGCGCGGCATGACATCGCCGATCTCGGCCGGCAAAAGGTCGGCGGTGATCGGCGCATCGACATCGTCGCCGCGCGCCAGGATCATCAGCCGCTCGACATTGTTGCGCAACTGCCGGACGTTGCCGGGCCAGTTGTGCGCCTGCAGCACGGCGAGTGCGTCGTCGCCGATGCGACGCGGCCGGATGCCGGCCTGACGCGCAATCTGCTTCATGAAATTGTCGACCAGATAGGGGATGTCCTCGCGCCGCTCTGCCAGCCCCGGCACCATGACCGGAACCACCGCTAGCCGATGATAGAGATCCTCGCGGAAACGACCGTCGGCGATCATCGCCTCCAGGTTCTGCGAAGTCGACGAAATGATGCGGACATCGACCTTGACCCGCTTGGTGCCCCCTACCCGCTCGAATTGCTGCTCGACCAGCACGCGCAGGATCTTGTTCTGCGTCTCGCGCGGCATGTCGGCCACTTCGTCGATATAGAGGATACCGCGATGCGCCTCTTCCAGCGCCCCGACCTTGCGTTCGACACCGTTGGATTCAGTGCCGAAGAGTTCGATTTCCATGCGCTCGGGCGTGATGTTGGCAGCACTCACCGTCACGAACGGTGCGCCCTTGCGCGCCGACAACGTGTGGATAGCGCGCGCGGCCAGTTCCTTGCCCGAACCGGAGGGGCCGATGATCATGACGCGGCTGTTGGTCGGCGCGACGCGCTCGATGGTCTGGCGCAGCTGGCTCATCGCCGACGACATGCCGATCAGGTCGAAGGTTTCGCCGCTGCGCTGCTTGAGATCGGAAACCTCGCGTTTCAATTTGGAGGTTTCGAGCGCCCGCTCGGCAATCAGGATCAGCCTGTCGGCCTTGAACGGCTTCTCGATGAAATCATAGGCGCCGCGGCGAATGGCGGAGACCGCCGTTTCGATGTTGCCGTGGCCGGAGATCATCACCACCGGCAAGGTCGGATGCATGGTCTTGATCTCGTCAAGCAACGCCAGGCCGTCGAGACGCGACCCCTGCAGCCAGATGTCGAGGAAAATCAACCGTGGCGCCCGGTCAGCGATCGCCGCCAGCGCGCTGTCGGCATCGAATGCCGTGCGGGTTTCATGACCTTCGTCGCTCAGAATGCCCGCGACGAGTTCACGGATGTCTTCCTCGTCATCGACGATGAGAATATCAGACGCCATTACCGACCTTTTCAGTTTCTCTTTCGTGTTCCGTCCTGCCTTCGCCGCGCGACGGCGCGGCAGGAGTGGCGGCGGCAGGCGGCAGAATGATGCTGATCATCGCGCCGCGCCCTTCGTGGAAATCCTTTGGTGCGTCATGCAGTTCCAGCCGTCCGCCATGGTCCTCCACGATCTTCTTGACGATTGCCAGACCGAGCCCGGTGCCCTTCTCGCGTGTCGTCATATAGGGCTCGAGCAGCCGTTGGCGATTCTCGCGCGGCAAACCTTTGCCATTGTCGATCACATCGATTCGGATTGCCCCATTCTGGCGCCCGGCTTGAATCCGGATTATGCCGTGCGGGCGGTCTTTTTGATCAAGTCCGTCAATGGCCTCGGCGGCGTTCTTGATGACGTTGCCGAAAGCCTGTGCCATCAGCCGGCTGTCGAAAGTGCCCTTCAGTGGCTCGTTACCGAACACGCGTTCGAAAGCGATGTCGGCACGGCTCACTTCGACCAGGAACGAAGCCTCGCGCAACGATTCGCGCAAGTCGATGGCCTTCATTTCAGGCTTCGGCATGCGGGCGAAAGCCGAGAACTCGTCGACCATGCGGCCGATATCCTCGACCTGCCGGATGATCGTGTCGGTGCACTGATCGAAAATCTCGCGGTCCTCGGTGATGACCTTGCCGAAGCGGCGTTTGATGCGCTCGGCCGAAAGCTGGATCGGCGTCAGCGGGTTCTTGATCTCGTGAGCGATGCGCCGCGCCACGTCGGCCCAGGCCGACGAACGCTGCGCCTGGACCAGGTCGGTGATGTCGTCGACCGTCACCACGTAGGATTTTTCTTCCGAACCGTCGTCACCCGCCTCGATGGTGATCTGCACGTTGAAGGTCCGCTCGGCGCCGGCGCGATAGAAGGTCACCTGCTCGCGATAGACCGGCTTGCCCGACTTGCGGCCGATTTCGAAGACACGGCCGACATGGGGCAGCACGGCGGAAAGGTTCTGCCCGAGCGCGGCCGTCGCCGATATGGCCAGCATCGTCTCGGCCGATTTGTTGACGATGGTAACGATGCCGTATGGATCGACGCCGATGACGCCGGCGGTGACGCCGGCAAGCACCGCTTCCGAAAAACGCCGGCGCTCGTCGATCAGGTCCTTGGCCGACAGGATCTCATTGCGCTGCGATTTCAGCTCCAGCAGCATCTTGTTGAACGTGTCGCCAAGCGATGCGACATCGCCGTCGGAGGGTCGAACCGGCACGGCGACGTCGAGATTGCCAGTGGCGACCTCGTCGGCAGCACCGATGAGCTGGCGGATCGGCCGCACCAGGCGGTCGGCGACCGCAATGCCGGTCCAGATGGCGGACAGGATGATGATCAGCGTCAGGGACAGATAGGGAAGCGCAAACGCCACCTGCGACGTCCGGCGATTTTCTTCCAGGCCGCGATATTCGGCGGTGTTGGACTGAACGATCTGCCGCGCCTTGATGACTTCGGGATCGACGAGGCGAATGGTGTAGAGATAGAGCCCTTCGATCTCGCGCAACTTGACGATGGCGCCCATGATGTTGCGCGTCTTCGGCTCGATCAGCACCGGCTTGCCATCGGCCGCACTGGCCACGGCGCCTTCCGGCGGCTCGGGCATGGCAAAATCGGTGTCGGTCTTGGCGCTCATGACGAACGAGCCGTCGGGCTTGATCAGCGCGGCATGGGCCAGCGTCCGTCCTACGGCTTCCTTGTTCATCAGGTCGAGAAAGCCGGTGCGATCGAGGCCGTAGAGTGAGCGCGACGCATCGAGGTCATAAGCCATCGACAATGTCGTGCCCTGCAGGTTGCGGGCGTTTTCCTGCACATAGGCATCGGCGATCGACAGCGACGAATTAACGATCGTCTTGGTGCGAATCTCGAACCAGCGGTCGAGGCCGATGTCGAGCGTGATCGAGGCGATGATGGCCACCATGATGGCGGGGATGGCGGCGACCAGCGCAAACATCGCCACGATGCGCACATGCAGCCGCGACGCCGCCTTGCCGTGCCGGCGCGCCATAGCGATGCGATGCACCTCGCGGCCGACCAGCGCAATCAGGAACAGGACGAAGGTGGCATTGAGCGCAATAAGCGCCAGCGTCGTCTTCTCGTCCGGTGTGATCGGTGTGGCGCCGACGAGAATGGCAAACGAGATCGCGGCCGTAATCAGCGCACCGACAATCGCAACCACGCCGGGCAGCGCAAGCAACCGGCGCCCATCCCTCGCGCCGGGTTCGCTGAAAAGCGGTTCGTTCAGTGTCGGAGCCTGCAGAGCCATGTCGCCGTCTGGAGCCATTGATTGCGTCGGATGTATGCAACGCATTGTGGCGATTATGCAACAAGTGTGGCCGAGACGGAAATCTTTCGGCGCTCGATCCCCGGAAAAGAGCCTGCCCTACACCTGCCGCGACGACTTGTAGACGTTGACGCCGAGTTCGCGGATCTTCTTGCGCAGCGTGTTGCGGTTCAGGCCCAGCAGTTCCGCGGCCTTGATCTGATTGCCTCGCGTTGCCGTCATCGAGGCCAGCACCAGCGGATATTCAACCTCGGAAAGAATGCGCTGGTAGAGACCGGCAGGCGGCAATTCGCCGGCGAATGACGTAAAATAGCGCTGCAGGAAATGCTCCACCGCCTGGCCGATGGACAGGTCGTCCGGGATGAGGTTGCCGCCGCCAGGAACCACCGGCCGCTCGCCGGTCTTCAGTTCGGCTTCGATGATCTCGGCCGAAATCTCGTCCTGGGAGTAGAGCGCGGCAAGCCGGCGAACCAGGTTTTCCAGTTCGCGCACATTGCCAGGCCACGGGTAGCGCTTCATCAACTCGATGCCGCCAGAGGAAATGCGCTTGGTCTGCAGGCCTTCCAGGGCGCCAAGCTTGAAGAAGTGGCGAACCAGATCGGGAACATCCTCGGACCGCTCGCGCAGCGCCGGCAGCCTCAGCGGCACGACGTTCAGGCGGTAGAAAAGATCCTCGCGAAACAGCCCCTGGTTGATCAGCGTTCGCAGGTCCTTGTTGGTGGCCGCGACAATGCGCACATCCGTCTTGATCGGCGTGCGTCCGCCGACCGTGGTGTATTCGCCCTGCTGCAGCACGCGCAGCAGCCGCGTCTGCGCTTCCATCGGCATATCGCCGATCTCGTCGAGGAACAGCGTGCCGCCTTCAGCCTGTTCGAAACGGCCGGTGGAACGGTTCTGTGCGCCGGTGAAGGCGCCCTTCTCGTGGCCGAACAGTTCCGATTCGATCAGGTCGCGTGGGATCGCCGCCATGTTGATGGCCACGAACGGGCCGCCACGGCGGCGGCCATATTCGTGCAACGCCCGGGCGACGAGTTCCTTGCCGGTGCCCGACTCGCCTGAGATCATCACCGTCAGGTCGGTCTGCATCATGCGCGCCAGCATGCGGTAGATGTCCTGCATGGCCGCCGAGCGGCCGACCAGCGGCATCGTTTCCAGCTGCTCGGCCGGTCCCGTGTCAATCTTCGGCCGCTTCGGCTCGGACAGCGCCCGGTTGACGATGTTGAGCAGCTCGGTCAGGTCGAACGGCTTCGGCAGATACTCGTAAGCGCCGGTTTCGGAGGCGCGAATCGCGGTCATAAAGGTGTTTTGGGCACTCATGACGATAACCGGCAGTTCCGGCCGTGCCTTCTTGATGCGCGGCAGCATGTCGAAGGCGTTCTCGTCGGGCATCACCACGTCGGTGATCACCAGATCGCCCTCGCCCGCCGCCACCCAGCGCCACAGCGTCGAGGCGTTGGAGGTCACGCGCACCTCATGGCCGACGCGCGACAGCGCCTGATTGAGCACGGTGCGGATGGCTGCATCGTCGTCGGCGACGAGAATATTGCCGCGAACCGTCATTTGCGGTCTCCTTCGCCTTCATCATCGGCAGCGTCGTAGGGTGTTTCTTTCCAGGCCGGCATCAGGATGCGGAAGGTGGTTCCGCGCGGCGTCGAATCGCATTCGATGATGCCGCCATGCTCGCCGACGATTTTCGCCACCAGCGCCAGGCCGAGGCCCGAACCATTCGGCTTGGTGGTTATGAACGGGTCGAACAGGATCGGCAGGATGTCTTCCGAAACACCCGAACCATTGTCGCGCACGCAGAATTCCAGCGGCAGCGAGACGCGATCCTGCGTCCCCGGCACGGAAACGCGGATGCCTGGCCGGAAAGCGGTCGACAGGATGATCTCGCCTTGCGGGTCGCTGCCGATCGCCTCGGCGGCGTTTTTGACCAGGTTGAGGAACACCTGGATCAGCTGGTCGCGATTGGCGAACACCGGAGGCAATGATGGATCATAATCCTCCAATATCTTGATTCGCTTGGCAAAACCGTTCTTGGCGATCGCCTTCACATGGTCGAGCACGACATGGATGTTGACGGGGTAGCGGTCGATCGGCCGCTCGTCGGAAAACACCTCCATGCGGTCGACCAGCGAGACGATGCGGTCAGTCTCGTCGGTAATCAGCCGGGTCAGCGCGCGATCTTCGTCGGAAGCCGAGAGTTCGAGCAGCTGGGCAGCACCGCGTATGCCCGACAGCGGGTTCTTGATCTCGTGCGCAAGCATGGCGGCAAGGCCGGTGACCGAGCGCGCCGCGCCGCGATGCGTCATTTGCCGGTCGATCTTGTCGGCCATCGACCGTTCCTGGAACATCACCACGACCGAGCCCGGGAATTCCGGCACCGGCGCAACGTAGAGGTCGACGACCTTTTCGATGCCAAGCCGTGGCGATGACACGTCCACCCGGTATTCGTTGACCGGCGCTAAGCGCTCACGCACCTGGTCGACAAGCGTCAGCAGCGGACTGCCGAAAGGAATGAGCTTGGGCAGCGTATTGCGAGCCAGCATGGTCGCGCTCGAGCGAAAGAAGTCTTCGGCATCGGCATTGGCGTAGGTGATGAAGCCTTCCGCGTCGACCATGATCACCGGCCGGCGGATGGTGTTGAGCACGATATGGGCGGCGTTCGCCTTGTCGGCACCCTGTGGCACAGTGGCGTTCATGCCGCGCTCCGCAGCTTCACCGCGTCGGCAGCGCTTGAAAACACATCGCGCAGCTCAGCGATGACACGTGCGGGTTCGAACGAGGTGAGGATCGCCTTTCGCCGGTCGTCGGCAACGCCGGCGGCGTGGCGGTCGAGATACCAGCCGAGATGCTTGCGTGCCTGACGCAGGCCGCTCTCGACGCCATAGAGGGTCAGCATGTTCTCATAGTGCGAGATGATGTAGTCGGCCATGGCTGCCGGGCTTTCCGGGATGCCGGAGGCTGGATTGCCCGCTGCCGCCGCCGCGATGCTGCCGGCCGTCCATGGCGCGCCATAGTGAGCGCGGCCGATCATCACTGCATCGGCGCCCGACTGGTCGAGGATATCGGCGGCCTCTGCCGGCGAGCCGACATCGCCATTGGCGACGACCGGGATCGACACAGCGTCCTTGATGCGGGCGATGGCGCGCCAGTCGGCCTTGCCTTGATAGAACTGGCAGCGCGTGCGGCCATGCACCGTCACCATCCTGACACCGGCCTGTTCGGCCCGGCGCGCCAGCATTGGCGCGTTGAGCGCGCTTTCGTCCCAGCCGAGCCGCATCTTGACCGTGACCGGGACCTCGACGGCGCCAACCACGGCCTCGATCAGCGACAGAGCGTGGTCGAGATCGCGCATCAGCGCCGAACCGGCATAGCCGCCCGTCACCTTCTTGGCGGGGCAGCCCATGTTGATGTCGACAATGTCGGCGCCCTCGCCGGCAGCGATTCGCGCGCCTTCAGCCATATGCGCGGCCTCGCGGCCGGCAAGCTGGACCATGTGAACCGGCAGACCGGAGTGACGGATGCGCAAGTCGCAGCCCGCCCTGCCCTTGGCAAGCTCACCACTGGCCACCATTTCGGAGACGACGAGGCCTGCGCCATGCGCATAGGCGCGCTGCCGGAAGGGTTCGTCGGTGATGCCCGACATCGGCGCAAGAAAGACGCGATTGCGGATTCTCACACCGCCCACGTCCAGTGGCGAAGCCAATTTGGTCACATCAGGCATGCACAAAAACCAAGCATGTTCAATTGCTGCACATTCTCTAGCCAGAACTGCGGCAATGTGCAACGCGGAATGACGCCACATTAAGGCGCATTTGGGAAAATGCTGGCCTTCGGCCTTGGCCACGACTAAGCGTCTCGACATGACAGATGCAAGCGAAAACCAGGCGTTGGGAGACGACAAAGTTGGCGTGGTCATCGTCGCCGCCGGCCGCGGCGCGCGAGCCGGCCAGGCCGATGGACCAAAGCAGTACCAAAGCATCGGCGGCAGCGCCGTCATTGCGCGCACGCTGGATACATTTCTCTCGCACCCGAGAACCGGCTCGGTCGTGGTCGCCATCCACGCCGACGACCGCGCGCTTTTCCGCCGCGCCGCCGGCGCAAATGCCGACCGGGTCACAGCCGTCATCGGCGGAGAATCAAGGCAGGCCTCGGTTCGGCTCGGCCTGCTTGCCCTGAGGGAACATGCGCCGAGCCGGGTTCTCGTTCATGACGCCGTGCGTCCCTTCGTCGATGCCGCCTTGATAGACCGCACGATCGAGGCGATCGGCGAGCGCCAGGGCGCCCTGCCCGCCCTGCCCGTCGCCGACACGCTGAAGCGCGAGTCGGCCGCCGGCATGATCGAAGAGACGGTTTCCAGAAATGGTCTTCATGCCGCGCAGACGCCGCAGGGTTTTCCGTTCTGGCCCATCCTGGCCGCGCACGAAAAGGCCCATCATCTGGGCAAGACGGATTTCACCGACGACGCCGCGATCGCCGAATGGGCGCATATTCCGGTAAAAATCGTTCCGGGATCACCGGAAAATGTCAAACTGACCTGGGCAAGGGATATTGCGATGGCGGATCAGCGGCTTTACAGCGAACGGCCGCGTTTTCCCGACATCCGCACCGGCAATGGCTATGACGTCCATGCCTTCGAACCCGGCGACCATGTCACGCTCTGCGGTGTTGCCATTCCGCACGGCCAGAAACTGTCCGGCCACTCAGATGCCGATGTCGGACTGCATGCCTTGACCGACGCGCTGCTCGCCACCTGTGGCGCGGGCGATATCGGCACGCATTTCCCGCCCTCCGACCCGCAATGGAAGGGCGCGGCCTCAAAAATCTTCGTGGAGCACGCGGCAAAGCTGGTGCGCGCGCGCGGCGGGCGCATAGCCAACGCCGACATCACGCTGATTTGCGAGGCGCCGCGCATCGGCCCGCACCGCGATGCCATGACAAAAGCGCTTTCTGAAATGCTGGGAATTTCCAGCGACCGCATCTCGATCAAGGCGACAACCAACGAAAAGCTCGGTTTTGTCGGCCGCGAGGAAGGCATAGCCGCGATTGCCACTGCCAGCGTGGTGTTTCCGGGCGAGGTCCCCGCATGAGCAACGCCGAACTCGCAAACGCCGTGCTCCTGGCGTGCCAACAACGCGGCATCATGCTGGCGACGGCCGAAAGCTGCACCGGCGGCCTGATCATCGCAGCGTTGACCGACATCGCCGGCTCGTCCGCGGTCGTCGATCGCGGTTTCATCACCTATTCCAACGAGGCCAAGATGGAGATGCTCGGCGTATCCGCCGCCACGCTCGACGTTCATGGTGCCGTCTCGCGCGAAACGGTGCTGGAGATGGCGGCCGGCGCGCTGGAGCATTCGCGCGCGAGCCTTTCTCTGGCCGTTACCGGCATTGCCGGCCCAAGCGGCGGCTCGGCCGACAAGCCGGTCGGTCTTGTCTGGTTCGGCCTGGCGCTCGCCGGCCAGCCGGTTGTCGCCGAGCGTCAGCTGTTTGGCCACAAGGGTCGCGAATTCATCCGCCACGAGACAGTAAGGCATGCGCTGCAACTCGGGTTGCGAGCGCTGGGCGCAAATTAGGCGGGCCTTCCATAGATGACGTCGGCGCGCTTCTCGAAAGCCTCGGCGAACATACGAAAGGCGCGATCGAACATCGTTCCCATCACCGCCCCCAGAATGCGGCTCTTGAACTCGTAGTCGATGAAGAAGCGCACGTTACAGCCGTCAGCGGCCGGCTCGAAGCGCCAGACATTGCTTAGATATTTGAACGGGCCGTCGATGTATTTGACGTCGATGGCGTTCTCGTCGGGCTTCAACAGCACCTGCGTCGTAAACGTCTCGCGGATCGCCTTGTAGCCGATGGTCATGTCGGCGACGAGAATGGTACGCCCGTCGCGCTCCTTGCGCGAACGAACCGTCAGAGCTTCGCAAAGCGGCAGAAATTGGGGATAGGTCTCGACGTCCGCGACCAGCACGAACATCTGCTCCGGCGTGTGGGAAACGCGGCGAGTGGCTTCAAATTTCGGCATGAAACCAGCGTGTTAGGCTGATTTCTTGAGCAGCGCTTCACGCGCCGCGCGCAGCCTGGCGAAATCGTCGCCGGCATGATGCGAAGAGCGCGTCAGCGGGCTCGACGCCACCAGCAGGAAACCCTTGGTTCGGCCGATCGTCTCGAAGGACTTGAACTCCTCCGGCGTCACGAAGCGGATGACCGGATGGTGCTTCTTCGACGGCTGCAGATACTGGCCAATGGTCAAGAAGTCGACATTGGCCGAACGCAGATCGTCCATCAGCTGCAGGATCTCGTTCCGCTCTTCGCCGAGCCCAACCATGATACCGGACTTGGTGAAGATCGACGGGTCGAGCTCCTTGACCCGCTGCAACAACCGGATCGAATGGAAGTAGCGCGCGCCCGGACGCACCGTCAGATAGTTCGACGGCACGGTTTCGAGATTGTGGTTGAACACGTCGGGCTTGGCCGCCACCACGATCTCCAGCGCGCCTTCCTTGCGCAGGAAGTCGGGCGTCAGGATTTCGATGGTCGTCAAAGGCGTCGCTGCGCGGATGGCGCGAATAACCTCGGCGAAATGCTGCGCACCGCCGTCGGCCAGATCGTCGCGGTCGACGGAGGTGATGACGACATGGGTCAGACCCATCTGCTTGACCGCGTGCGCGACACGCGCCGGCTCGTCGGCATCAAGCGCGGTCGGGATGCCGGTGGCGACATTGCAGAAGGCGCAGGCGCGAGTGCAAATCTCGCCCATGATCATGAAGGTGGCGTGCTTCTTCTCCCAGCACTCGCCGATGTTGGGGCAACCCGCCTCTTCGCAGACCGTGACCAGCTTGTGCGACTTCACGATTTCGCGTGTCTCGGCATAACCCTTCGACATCGGCGCCTTGACGCGGATCCAGTCGGGCTTGCGCAGCACGTCCTGATCGGGCTTGTGCGCCTTTTCAGGGTGCCGCAGGCGCGGCGCGTTGGCGATCGTGTCGAGAACAGTGACCATCTTGAACCCGGTTCGTTCGCGATCGCCTTGCCGGCTTTCGCTTTTCACAAGTCATCTAAGGCTTTTCGGCACAAAGAAAAAGGCCGTGGCGGCGCATGCCGCCACAGCCCTTTTCGCATAGCAGGTGTTGGTGCGGACTAACGGCGCACCATGCGTCCGACCGCGATCAGTAGGCAGGCGCCGATGAAGCCTGTGATCAGGAAAGCGAACCAGCCGACACCGAAGGGGCCGAAATGCAGCGCCTGCAGGATGGCATTGAGCACGATCGCCCCGACAATGCCGAGAACGATGTTCATCAGGATGCCGGTGTTGCTCTTCATGAACATCTCGGCGAACCACCCCGCCAGCCCTCCGATGATGATGGCTGCGACCCAGCCCACGCCATTCACGTCCATATGCTCTCTCCTCTGGTGACAGGTGAAAATGCATCCGGAAACGAACTACCTTGCCTTTAGGTTCCCTTGGCTCCGGCGTCTGACTCTCGCGGCACCAATTTATCATGCGTTGAGCGCGCGGCCATAGGCATCCAGCACACTCTCCTTCATCATCTCCGACAGCGTCGGATGCGGGAAGATCGTGTGCATCAGCTCTTCCTCGGTGGTTTCGAGGTTCATCGCCACGACAAAACCCTGGATCAGCTCGGTCACTTCGGCGCCGACCATATGCGCGCCGAGCAGCTGGCCGGTTTTCTTGTCAAAAATGGTCTTGATGAAACCCTGGTCCTCGCCGAGCGCGATCGCCTTGCCGTTGGCGGCGAACTGGAAGCGGCCGACGCGGATGTCCTTGCCTTCGGCCTTCGCCTTGGCTTCGGTCAGGCCGACGGAGGCGACCTGCGGGTTGCAGTAGGTGCAGCCGGGAATCTTCAGCTTGTCGATGGCGTGCACGCCGGGGACATTGGCGATCTTTTCGACGCAGATCACGCCCTCATGCTCGGCCTTGTGGGCAAGCATCGGCGGTCCGGCGACATCGCCGATGGCGTAGATGCCGGGCACATTGGTCTTGCCATAGCCGTCGACGACGACGCAGCCGCGATCGGTCTTCACGCCGAGCGTTTCCAGCCCAAGGCCCTCGATATTGCCTTGCACGCCAACGGCCGAGATCATGCGGTCGGCGGTGATCTTCTCGACCTTACCGTCCTTCATCTCGACATGCGCGGTGACCGAATTGGCTGATTTCTCGACCTTGGTTACCTTGGCTTCGAGGATGATCTTCATGCCTTGCTTCTCGAACTGCTTCTGCGCAAATTTCGAGACCTCGGCGTCCTCGACCGGCATCACCGCCGGCAGCAATTCGACCACAGTCACCTCGGCGCCCATGGTGCGGTAGAACGAGGCGAACTCGATGCCGATGGCGCCGGAGCCCATGACCAGCAGCGATTTCGGCATCTCCTTCGGCACCATCGCCTCAAAGTAGGTCCAGATAAGTTTGCCGTCCGGCTCGATGCCGGGCAACGCGCGCGGACGGGCGCCTGTTGCCAGGATGATATGCTTGGCGGTGTAGGTGCCCTCGCCCTTGACGCCCTTCGGCACCGGCGGCTGCGGCTCCATCGGCTTCTTGGCCGTCTGGGAGACGATGATTTCACCGGGCTTGGACAACTTGGCCTCACCCCAGATGACGTCGACCTTGTTCTTCTTCATCAGGAAGGAAACACCGCCATTCAGCCGCAGCGAAACCTTGCGCGAGCGGTCGACCACGGCAGCGGTGTCGACGCTGACCTTGCCGTCGAGCTTCAGCCCATAGTCCTTCAGATGATCCGAATAGTGCATGATCTCGGCCGAGCGCAGCAGCGCCTTGGTCGGAATACAACCCCAGTTGAGGCAGATGCCGCCGAGATGCTCACGCTCGACGATCGCCGTCTTGAAGCCGAGCTGCGCGGAACGCACCGCCGTGACATAGCCGCCGGGACCGGAGCCGATGATGATGACGTCGTAGGATTCAGCCACGGGTTTTCTCCCTGATTTTCTTTGCCTAGAGTTCCAGCATCACGCGCAAAAGCGGCGCCAGCGCGTTGCCGATGTTCCGCGTGTTTTCTGCGTCGAGATGCACGCCGTCGAGGGGCGTGGTCACGGCCACCGTACCGGCATCGAAGAAGCCGCAGCCGGCCTCGTCGGCAAGCGCGGAATATTGCGGCGCCAGCCGCTTTGACGCTTCGTCGCCGCCGGCAAACATTTCCCTGAATTCGGCATTATCGGTGCGGCTGACCGCGGGCGGCGCGACGATGAGGATCGGTGGCGCGGCCCAGCCGAACGGATAGTCATGGCCGCGCACGATGTCGATCAGCCGCTGGATGCCTTGCTTGGCCGCCAGCGGATTGCCGTGGATCCACGGCTTCATGTCGTTGGCGCCGAGCATGATGACGATCAGGTCGAGCGGCGCATGCGTCGTCAGGATAGTCGGCAGCACCCTTGCGCCGTTGCGGTCGGCCCCCGCCAGAAGATCGTCGAACGCCGTGGTGCGGCCGTTCAGGCCTTCGGCGATAACTTCGACTTCGCCGCCCAACGCAGCCTGCAACACGCTCGGCCAGCGATCTTCCAGCGCATGGCGGCCGAGGCTCGCCGCGTCATAGCCCCAGGTCAGCGAATCGCCGTAGCAGAGGATGGTTTTCATGCGCTTGCCTCCGCCTTCATCAGTCCGCGCTTTACCCGCCAGCGTACGAACAGCCATTGCACCACGATTGTCACCAGACCCGGCAGGCCAAGGCCGGCAACCATCGGAATATCCTTGTTCACCACCGCAGCACTGCTGTCGGCGTACAGGATCAAGGCGACCAGCAGGGCAATCAATACCGCAAAGACGATCAGCGACCACTTGCCCGTCCGTGCCACGGCCGCCACCGGATCGGTCATGAACTGCGCCACGAAGAAGACAAAGCTGACGATGCAGGTCACCAACACCGAAGCCATGAAGACGAGGATGTATTCTTCCTGCGCATTGGTGATCACGGCCAGCTCCTGAGCCACCAGCCCGCCGGCCAGGCCGGAAAGGATCAGGGCAAAAAGGCTGGTGACGAATTTCCGCACCGCCCTTTTCCTTCCTAGACCAGCATGCCCATTGGGTTTTCGATCAGGCGCTTGAAGGCGACCAGAAGTTCGGCGCCGAGCGCGCCATCGACGGCGCGGTGATCGGTCGACAGCGTCACCGACATCACGGTGGCGACCTTGATCTCGCCGTTCTTGACCACGGGGCGCTGCTCGCCGGCACCCACCGCCAGGATCGTCGCATGCGGCGGGTTGATGACGGCGGCAAAGTCCTTGATGCCGAACATGCCGAGATTGGACACCGCCGTCGTGCCGCCCTGATATTCCTCAGGCTTCAGTTTGCGGCTGCGGGCGCGGCTGGCCAGGTCCTTCATCTCATTGGAAATGACCGACAGCGTCTTTTCGTCCGCATGCCGGATGATCGGCGTGATCAGTCCGCCCGGGATCGACACGGCAACGCCGACATCGGCATGCTTGTGCTTGACCATGGCGCTGTCGGTCCAGGACGCATTGGCATCCGGCACCGCCTTCAGCGCCAGCGCCATCGCCTTGATCACCATGTCGTTGACCGACAGCTTGTAGGCGGGCACCTCGCCCTTCTCGGTCTTCTTCACCGGGGCCGCGGCATTGAGTTGCGTGCGCAGCGCCAGAAGCGCGTCGAGCTCGCAATCAAGCGTCAGGTAGAAATGCGGAATGGTGCTCTTGGCCTCGACCAGACGCCGCGCGATCGTCTTGCGCATATTGTCGTGCGGGACGAGGTCGTAGGAGCCTTCGGCAAACAGTTTCAGCACCTGTTCGTCCGACATCGCCTTGGCCGCAGGTGCCGCAGCAGCAGGCGCTGGTGCACCAGCAGGTGCTGCTTTCGCAGCCGGCGCCGCCTTGGCACCACCACCGGCAATTGCCGCCTCGACATCGGCCTTGACGACGCGACCGTGCGGGCCGGTGCCCGTCACGGCAGACACATCGACGCCGGCGTCCTTGGCGATGCGACGGGCCAGTGGCGAGGCGAAGGAGCGCTCGCCGCTTGCATGACCATTGGCGGCCGGAGCCGCCTTCGCCGGCGCAGCCGCCGCCGCAGCTTCCGGCTTCGATGCTTCAGCCTTGGGCGCATCGGCTTTCGGCGCCTCAGCCTTGGGCGCGGCACTGCCACCGCCCTTTGCCGCGGCACCGGCGTCCTCGCCTTCGCCGGCAAGAATGGCGATCAGCGCATTGACCTTGACGCCTTCGGTGCCGGCGGGGACGACGAGCTTGGCAACCGTGCCTTCATCGACGGCTTCGACTTCCATCGTCGCCTTGTCGGTCTCGATCTCGGCGATCACGTCGCCTGGCGAAACCTTGTCGCCTTCCTTGACCAACCACTTGGAAAGATTGCCTTCCTCCATCGTGGGCGACAGGGCCGGCATGGTGATGTTGATCGGCATCTTTTTGTCCTCCCGACCGGCTCAGCGATAGGTAACGGCTTTGACGGCCTCGACGACCTCGCCAATATTGGGCAAGGCCAGCTTTTCGAGGTTTGCCGCATAAGGCATCGGCACGTCCTTGCCGGCGATGGTGATCACCGGCGCATCGAGGAAATCGAAGGCGCGCTGCGACACCTGGTTGGCGATGTGGTCGCCGACCGAGCTCTGCGGATAGCCTTCTTCCACCACCACCAGGCGGTTGGTCTTCTTGACCGAGGCGATGATCGTGTCGAGGTCGAGCGGACGGATGGTCCTGAGATCGATGATCTCGACGTCGATGCCCATGGCGCGCAATTCGGCTTCCGCCTTGACCGCATAGGTCATGCCGATCCCGAACGAGACGATTGTGACGTCCTTGCCAGTCTTGTGGATGCGCGCCTTGCCGATCGGCAGCACGAAATCGTCCAGCTTCGGCACGTCGAAGGACTGGCCGTAGAGGATTTCGTTCTCGAGGAAGATGACCGGGTTGGGGTCGCGGATCGCGGCCTTCAGCAAGCCCTTGGCGTCAGCCGCCGTGTAGGGCATCACCACCTTCAGGCCAGGAATATGGCTGTACCAGGCTGCGTAGCACTGCGAATGCTGGGCGGCGACGCGGGCAGCCGCACCGTTCGGTCCACGGAAGACGATCGGCGCGCCCATCTGGCCGCCCGACATGTAAAGCGTCTTGGCGGCCGAGTTGATAATCTGGTCGATCGCCTGCATGGCGAAGTTGAAAGTCATGAACTCGACGATCGGCCGGAGACCTGCCATCGCAGCACCAACGCCGACGCCGGCAAAGCCGTGCTCGGTGATTGGCGTATCGACGACGCGCCGTGGTCCGAATTCCTGCAGCAGGCCTTGGGTGATCTTGTAGGCGCCCTGGTATTCGGCAACCTCCTCGCCCATGACGAAGACGTCGCCGTCGCGGCGCATTTCCTCGGCCATGGCGTCACGTAGCGCCTCGCGCACCGTGGTCGAGACCATTTCGGTGCCGGCAGGGATATCCGGATCGGCGGCGATTTCCGTCCTCGGCGCTGCGGCGACAGGTGCCGCAACCTCGCTTTTGGCTGCAGCGGGCGCCGGCGCAGGCGCTGCTTCAGCTTTGGCGGGCTCTTCGCCGATGCCTTCGCCAGCCTTGTCGACGTCTTCGCCTTCAACCGCAAGCACGGCGATGACTGCATTGACCTTGACGCCTTCGGTGCCGGCGGGAACCACGATCTTGGCCAGCGTGCCTTCGTCGACGGCTTCGACTTCCATCGTCGCCTTGTCGGTCTCGATCTCGGCGATCACGTCGCCGGCGACGACCTTGTCGCCTTCGTTCTTCAACCACTTGGAAAGATTGCCCTCTTCCATGGTCGGCGAGAGAGCGGGCATGAGAATTTCGATCGGCATGTCCTTGCCCTCCCGTTACAATACGATGTCCGTCCAGAGCTCGGACGGATCCGGCTCTGCGTCGTTCTGGGCAAATTCGGCGGCGTCGGCGACGATGTCGCGGACCTCCTTGTCGATGGTCTTGAGCTGGTCCTCGTCGGCCCACTTCTTGGCGATCAGGCGCGCCTTGACCTGTTCGATCGGGTCATGGTCGGAGCGCATCTTCTGCACTTCTTCCTTGGAGCGGTATTTGGCCGGATCCGACATCGAGTGGCCGCGATAGCGATAGGTCTGCATCTCGAGGATGATCGGTCCATTGCCGGCGCGGCACCATTCGGTCGCCTGATCGCCGGCGGCTTTGACCGCACGCACGTCCATGCCGTCGACCTGAATGCCGGGAATCTTGAACGAGGCGCCGCGATGCGAAAAATTGGTTTCGGCCGACGAGCGCGACACCGAAGTGCCCATGGCGTAGCGGTTGTTCTCGATGATGTAGATCACCGGCAGCTTCCACAGCGAGGCCATGTTGAAGCTTTCATAGACCTGGCCCTGATTGGCCGCGCCATCGCCGAAATAGGTCAGCGACACATTGTTGTTGTCGCGGTAGCGGTTGGCGAATGCCAGGCCCGTGCCGAGCGACACCTGCGCGCCGACAATGCCGTGGCCGCCGTAAAAATGCTTCTCCTTGGAGAACATGTGCATGGAGCCGCCCTTGCCGCGCGACAGGCCGCCACGGCGCCCGGTCAGCTCGGCCATGACGCCGCGCGGCGAAAGCTCCATCGCCAGCATGTGGCCGTGGTCGCGATAGGCGGTGATCATCTGATCGCCGTCGATTAGCGCCATCTTCATGCCGGTGACGACCGCTTCCTGGCCGATATAGAGGTGGCAGAAGCCGCCGATGAAGCCCATGCCGTAGAGCTGGCCGGCCTTTTCCTCGAAGCGGCGGATGAGCAGCATGTGCCGGTAGGCGGCAAGCTCCTCGTCCTTGCTGAAATCAGCTGGCTTGGGGGCGGAAAGCCCCGAAATTTTTGTCGATTTGGCAGGCGCTTTTCTGGCGGCGGTGGCCATGCATCACTCCCTGTTGGCGTCTCTTTGTGGACACTGGAGCAAGATGAAATCTGCTCCGGGGGAGATCAGCTCTCCCCACCGATTTGAGTGAGGCTAACACGCGGGAAAGTGTTTCGCCATGCAGAAAAATGCATGGCTGTCATGCGTCTAAGAGATTAAAATCATTGAAAATAAACACGATTAACTGAAATCGAGTTATTTGGAAGAAGCCGGCAACATGATGGTGATTTCGTCGGCCTGGGACAGATTGAGCGCCTTGCGCGCCTGCTCGTCAAGCATGTCCTTCTCAAGCGTGCCCTCATGCATCAGCTGCACGCGCCGCTCCAGATCGACCCGGCGCGCCTTGATGGCATCCAGCTTGCCCTGCAGTTCGACGGTCTGTGCTTCCAGCTGATATTTGGAGTAGATGCCGAACTCGCCATGATAGGCATGGAAGCCGAAATAGGCGAGGAACGCCACGCAAAGCGAGGGGATGATCAGCCGGCCGGTGTTTCTCTGCTTGTGCTGACGTGTCCACATGATCCCATCCTCTGCCGCCCCATCTCGCCCGATTGTGCTTAATGGACGGTTACGGACGACCGGATTTGGCGTGCCCGAAACGAAAAAGGGCGGGAATGTTCCCGCCCTCGTCATTCCTGAAATTTTCGCGGATCAGCTTTTCACAACCGACTTGCCGGCATAGCGCGCCTGCTTGCCGAGTTCTTCCTCGATGCGGATGAGCTGGTTGTATTTGGCCATGCGGTCGGAGCGCGACAGCGAACCGGTCTTGATCTGCCCGCAATTGGTGGCGACGGCGAGATCGGCGATGGTCGAATCCTCGGTTTCGCCCGAGCGGTGCGACATGACGGCGGTGTAGCCGGCCTTGTGCGCGGTCTCGACGGCGTCGAGCGTCTCGGTCAGCGAGCCGATCTGGTTGACCTTGACCAGAATCGAATTGGCGACACCCATGCGGATGCCGTCGCGCAGCCGCGCCGTGTTGGTGACAAACAGATCGTCGCCGACCAGCTGCGTCTTCTTGCCGATCAGGTCGGTCAGGTACTTCCAGCCTTCCCAGTCGTCCTCGGCCAGGCCGTCCTCGATCGAGATGATCGGATAGTCGGCGGCAAGCTTGGCCAGGTACTTGGCCTGCGCCTTCGGATCGCGGCTCTTCTTCTCGCCTTCATAGACGTAATTGCCGTCCTTGAAGAACTCGGTCGCAGCGCAGTCGAGGCCGAGCGCGATGTCCTCGCCCGGCTTGAAGCCGGCCTTCTCGATCGATTCCATGATGAAATCGAGCGCCACCGGCGCGCTCTTCAGATTGGGAGCGAAGCCGCCCTCGTCACCGACATTGGTGTTGTGGCCGGCGTCCTTCAGCTTCTTGCGCAGCGTGTGGAAGATCTCCGAGCCCCAGCGCACACCCTCGCGCAGCGTCGGCGCGCCGATCGGCATGATCATGAATTCCTGGAAATCGATCGGGTTGTCGGCATGCGCGCCGCCATTGATGATGTTCATCATCGGCACCGGCAGGATATGCGCCTTGGCGCCGCCGACATAGCGATAGAGCGGCAGTCCGGAGGCGCCCGCGGCCGCCTTGGCCACCGCCAGCGACACACCGAGAATGGCGTTGGCGCCGAGCCGGCTCTTGTTGGGCGTGCCGTCGAGCTCGATCATCGTCTGGTCGATATGGATCTGGTTTTCGGCTTCCATGCCGCCGATCGCCTCGAACAGCTCGCCATTCACGGCCTCGACGGCCCCAAGCACGCCCTTGCCGAGGTAGCGGGCGCCGCCGTCGCGAAGTTCAACGGCTTCATGGGCGCCGGTGGAGGCGCCTGACGGTACAGCTGCACGGCCCATCGAGCCGTCTTCGAGCACCACGTCGACCTCGACGGTCGGATTGCCACGGCTATCCAGGATTTCACGCCCGACAATGTCGATGATGGCGGTCATTGCGATGTCCCCGATTGATCGATTGAAAGCGTCGCGCCCCTCTTAGCCAAAGTGCTGCAAAACGCAATCGGGCACTCGCAAATATTGCCGTCACGTTTGCTCGACCGATTCACGAAGCGCAAATCGCTGTCATCATAAGTCATGCACGGCAGGCTGGTTTGTGGTCTAAGCTCGCACCTGCGCGGGGCGAAACAGGAGGAGTTTCGCCATGTCCCAGTTGAGCGGTATCGTGAGTTTGTTCCTGATCGCGGCGGCGTTCCTGACGTCGTGCGACAGTCAGCAGTCGCCGCAGGGCGCCATGCAGCTATCAACCCTCCGGGCGGCTGAGTAGAGCCCCCGCCCAGAAGAAAGGCCCCCGGTTTGCCGGGGGCCTTTTCGATTCCGGCTGGCGGTCGGTCAGCCGGTCAATGCCAGTAGGGCATGACCTTGTAGTAGTCGTAGGACCGACAATGAGGGGCGCAGGCGAAAGTTCCCGACTTTTTTAAGCGCTAAGCGCTCATTCGGCGAGGATGAACGTGACCTTCATGTTGACGCGGTAGGCGGCGATCTTGCCGTCCTCGACGACGATCTTCTGGTCCTGGATCCAGGCGCCTTCGACGTTTTTCAAAGTCTTCGAGGCGCGCGCAATTCCCTTCTCGATGGCGTCCTGAAAGCTTTTCTTGGATGACGAGGTGATCTCGGTGACGCGGGCGACAGACATGGCTTCCTCCTGCCAAGACGCTTATTTGCGAGCCAAGCGTACAGCCGGCTTTTGCCGACCACAAGCCGGCGGCAGCCATTGTCACGCCGCCACCCTGCGTGGCATTAAATGGCAGTCCGGTCGTTTCATGGGGGTGGCAATGACCAAACAGCCCGATACGCCGACCATGGCGGAGCCGCCAGTCCCGGTGGCCGACGCCAATGCGGCCAACGCCTCCAGCGGCTATTTCTTTGCCGGCGCCATGGGCCTGATCGCGGTCCTGCTCCCTTGGTATTTCGAGCTGCCGCTCAACTTCAATGTTAACGACCGCGAGTTCAATCCGCTCGTCTTCGTCCCGGTCGTGTTCGCCGTCATCGGCCTTTACGCGTTGCTGAAAGCGATCCGCGACACGCTGCGCGTCCGCAAATTCGGCGCCACGACGCTGCTTGCCGGCCCCGCCAACCCGGGAACGCGCTTCGAAGGGTTGATCCGCTCGAGCCGCGACCTGGCGCCCGACGGCGACTACTCCGTGCTGCTCCGATGCATCCGCACCTACCGCGTCGGCGGGCCGATCGCGAATGCGACGGCAGGGACCAAATCCACCTACAAGGACGAGCTCAAATGGCAGGAAAAAATCGTCGTGCCGCGCGGTTCGGTGCAATCGAGCGCCGGCATTCCTTTCACCTTTGCCATCCCGGCCGATGCGCTGCCGTCGGTGGGACCGCCGATTTTCGAACACCAGCATGGCAATGTGCGCTGGATCCTGACCGTCACCGCACCGATGCCCGGCGTGGATTACTACGCGGTCTTCGCGGTCACTATGAGAAGACCTGGCGAGGACGACGACTGAGGGCTTAGCGCCCCTTCGCCACGCGGTCGAACGCCATCAGCCTTTCGAGCAATGCCGGAAGATCCTTCAGCGGCACCATGTTGGGGCCGTCGGAAGGTGCGTTGTCAGGATCCTGATGGGTTTCGATGAAGACGCCGGCGACGCCGACCGCCACCGCCGCCCGCGCCAGCGTCTCGACAAAACGCCGATCGCCGCCGGTGGAACCGCCCTGCCCGCCGGGCTGCTGCACCGAATGCGTGGCATCGAAAATCACCGGCGCACCGATCTCGGCCATGATCGGCAGCGCGCGCATGTCAGACACCAGCGTGTTGTAGCCGAAGGACGCACCACGCTCGGTGACCAGCACATTGGCATTGCCGGAGTCGGTGACCTTGGCGACGACATTCTTCATGTCCCAGGGCGCCAGGAACTGGCCCTTCTTCACATTGACCACCTTGCCGGTCGTTGCCGCAGCGATCAGCAGATCGGTCTGGCGGCTGAGAAAGGCCGGTATCTGCAGGATGTCGACGTGCGGCGCAACAATTGCACACTGCTCCTCGGTGTGAACGTCGGTCAGGATCGGCAGCGAAAACGCTTTCCGCAAATCGTCGAAGACCGGCAGCGCAGCCTCAAGCCCAGCGCCGCGCGTGCCGCCAAGCGAGGTGCGGTTGGCCTTGTCGTAGCTTGTCTTGTAGACGAGCCCGATGCCGAGCTTTTCGGTCAGCTCCTTCAGCGCACCGGCCATGTCGAAAGCATGCTGGCGCGATTCCAGCTGGCACGGGCCGGCGATCAGCGACAGCGGCGCGCTGTTGGCGAAGACGACCTTGCCAGCACTTACGGACGGATTTGGCTTGCTCATGCGATCTCCCGGAAAATGAACCCCGTGCCCTGTCCGGGCGCCGGTGGCACGACAATCTGATTGCCGCGTATGTCGTGCGCGATGGCGCCGGCTGCAAGCAGCTTTGCAACGACGCTGATACTGCGGACCGAAAAGACCACTCCCGCAAAGCGCAGTTCTGACGGCGCGCCGGCTGAAATGCCGAACCGCGTCACGAAATCCGCCGGTTCGAGCACCGTCAAGGTCGCATTCGACAGCTCAAATGCCGTGCCGCTCCCCGCCTCGGTGCCCGCCGCGATCGAAATCAAGCGGCGTTGTTGCGCAGGAGCCGCGCTGACCGCCACGATTTCGACGATGCCGGTCACGCCATTGGCGTGGGCTTGCAGCGCCGTACGGTCGATCTTCGGCGCATTGATCCGCTCGCATGCAAACAGGAACGCATCCGTCGCCTTGCTGCCAGCGGCGAAGGCCAGTTTGAAAGATGCCGTTTCGCTCTTTCCCGTCGTATCGGTGAAGGCGCGCGAAAAGCTCAGCTCGTCGCCGGCCGACAGGCCCGCCTCGACAAAGCGCGCGTGATCCGCATCGGCATCGGCAGTCCCCAGAACCACGGCAGAAAAGCCCTCATCGCCACGATTTTCGCGATAGAGACGATCGCGCGCGACAAAGACGTTGCCCTCGGCAATGGCCTTCGCCGCTGCCGGTTCGTTGCCGACCGCGAGCGGTTCGAGATAGGTGCCATCGGCGAGGAAAACACAGCAGTTTTCCGTCCCGAAAGGATGGACGCCGGTCGGTGCAACGACAAAGCCGAGCGAGTTGAGCCGGGCTCGCGCCACATCGAGGCTCTGCGTAGGCAGCACCAGATGATCGAGCGGGCCGGCAGCTATGGTTCGGGTCATGCAGGCGCGATGTGCATCATTCCGCAAATCGGTTCAAGACTTGATCGCAATCCCTGCCGCCGGCGACAGCGCAACTACACCCGGAAATGGTCCCGATTTTCCCTTCTGCCGCCAAGCGATTTGACGTAGGGCATCCCCCGCGCGGGGGATGCCCCGAATTTCGCGTTGGATGAATGTCGTCAAAGTTGCGATTCGATTTCGAGCCGCGACCACTGCCCTTTATAGCGGCTGGAACAGAGCAACTGATGACGGGCAGCGGCATGCTCAGGATTTTGCGGATCACACCGCATTTCTATCGGCCGGGCATCTGGCCGGCCGCGTTCGACCCGGTTGGTGGATTGCAGAACCAGACCTGGACCATCGCCGAAGGCATGGACAAGGCCGGCACCATGCAGACCGTGCTCACCACCTTTATTCCTGGCAGCCCGAAGCACGCGCAACTATCCTCCCGCTTGGGCGTCAAATGCGCCGGCTTCTGGTTGCCCAGGTTCGCGGCCGGCCCCTTGCTCTGCTTCACATGGTTTCTGGCGGCGCTGCCCGAGCTTTTTCGCGCCCGCGGCCGCTATGATGTCGTTCATATCCATTTCAACCATTCCGTCTGGTGCAGGGTCATCGCCATTGTCGTCAGCCGGCTCAAAATACCGCTTGTCGTCTCGATGAACACGCCGCTGTGGTCCGGGTTGCAGGAAGCGCTGCGGCTCAAGGGCAAGCCCTATGACCTCACCCGCTGGCTGGAACGGGCAGCCTTGCGGTGCGCCGACCGGGTCGTCGCGCTGACCGAACGATATGGCAGGAACGCGGCCAGCGAGATGGGACTTGATCGTGGTCAGGTGACGGTGATTGCCGACGCGGTCGACGCAGACGCCTTTCGGCACCCGATCGCGCCTGAGATGGTCCAGGCATTTCGCGCCGAGCATGGCATTCCGGCCGGACGACCCATCGTCAGTTTCATCGGCCGCATTAGCGCTGAAAAGGGCTGGCAGGATTTGCCGGCCCTCGTCGAGCGGCTGTCCGCAAAAGGCGCCTTCCTGCTGATCTGCGGCGACGGACCCGATCGGCGTCGGCTGGAGGCAGCACTCGCCGCGATTTCGCGGCCCGACTGGTGGACCATCACCGGCTTTGTCTCGCCGGCCGAGGTCAAGAAGGCGCTCAGAATTTCCGATGTCATGATCTTGCCGTCGCGACGCGAAGTGCTGGGCAGCGTCTTGCTCGAAGCGATGGCCGCCGGCGTCCCCGCTATTGCCTATGCCGTGGGCGGTGTCGTTGACGTTGCCGGCAATCCTGAGGCGTTGGCGCTGGTGCCCGAAGGACGGCGCCAAGACATGATTGACCGCACGCTTAAACTCCTTGCCGACGGCGAGGCGTGGCGTGTCCTGATCGAGCGGGGACAGCAACGGGCGAGGGATTTCTCGCTGCGTTCGGCGGTTGCCCTCAACCTAGACCTCTACGCTTCCATTCTTTCGGGTTCACAGAGCCAATCACCAAGCCGGCCCAAGGCACTGGCGCTGCAGGAGGGCGGCGGTTCGCCGGACGCTGCTTGATCAATTTCGTCACGACCCGCAGCCACGCCTACACCGTCCGCCATCTGGTCCGTCAGTTGCGCGACGCGCGCTCATGGAGCTACGAACGCCTGTTCCGGCAGAAGGAATTGCGCTCCGGCACATGGGTCTTCACCGATCACGAGCGGCTGTCGAATTTTGAAATCGCGCTGGCCGCCAGGGTCGCCAACAAACTCGAGCAAGGCGGGGCCCGCGTGCTCAACCACCCTGCCCGCGTGCGCAGCCGCTACGACCTGCTGAAAGCCTTGAAGCAGGCCGGGATCAATCGCTTCTCGGCATGGCGCTGCGAAAACCAGCCGCAGCCGGACTCCTTCCCGGTTTTCATTCGCAATGAGTTCGACCACATCTCGTCCGATTTCGAGTTGATTGCCGACCAGCAGGCACTCGATGCAACGATCGGCCGAATGAAGGCCAACGGCATCCCGCTGGCCGGCAAGCTGGTGATCGAATATGCCGGCCAGGAGGTCAGCCCCGGCGTCTGGCAGCGTTTCGCCACCTATCGTGCCGGCTACCGCCTGATCGCGCATCACAACGTCGTCGACTTCCGCTGGGTGGCCAAGGACGTGCAGGACGAACAACGTGTGCTCGAGCATCCGATGTTTGAAACCTTCGTCGAGAATGAGCGCCGTTTCGTCGTCGACAATCTCTATGAGGGGGTGCTGCGGCAGGCTTTCGATCTCGCCGGCATAGACTATGGCCGCGCCGACTTTTCACTGGTCGACGGGCGTCCGCAGATTTTCGAGATCAACACCAACCCGGCCCACGCCTCGCACAAAACGCTCTATCGGGAGACATTCCCCGCCAGGGTCGAGACCCAGCGGTTGAGTGAAGACCGGCTGTATGGGGCGCTGCGCGCCATCGCCATGCCGACCGGCCGCCGCATCATGCTTGACGATCCGGCACTTCTGCCGCAGCAAGTGTTCAGGCGGCTTTTCCTGGGGCTGAAGCGTGCTTGATTTTGTCCGGCGAGAGATAAACGCTGCGGATAAACCGATCGCTCTCGATGCGACCGACCGCTTCGATTTCAGCTCAAGCGAATTCCACCGGCTTTTCAGCGACGCACGGGCGACCGCCTTCCAGCATCCGGACTGGCTGCTCGCCTTCTATCGTCACATCGCGCCTGCGCACGACGCCGAACCGCTGGTGGTGACGGGCCGCGACACCGACGGCCAGCTGCGCCTGGTCGTGCCACTGGTTCAGCGCAAGACGCATGAGGGATTGGACACGATCGAATACGCCTTTCTCGGCGTCACCGACTACGCTTGCCCGGTCGTCGCCGAGGGCACCTGGCTTGGCGGTGAAACCGGGCGGCGTTTTCGTGACATCCTCGGCCCCCATGTCGGGCTGAATATCGGCCCGGTTCATCATGACCATTTGCACCAGTGGCGCTCATTGCTGGGGGCTGAACCCCGGCCGCTCGGCTTCGGTGCACATACGGTGGACTATGGCTTTCCCTATCCCGAATGGCGACGCACCAATCTACGCGCCCGCCACGCGGCAGAGCTTGACGGCAAGGCGCGCAAGCTGACCGAGGCAGGCGGGCTTTGGCTGGAACTGGTGGAACCTGACGATGTGCGTGACGTCATGATTGCCGCCCGTGATTTCCGCGCCGGGCGTTTTCCGGACGATCCGCTGCAGACGGCACATGGCCTGCAATTTTACATCGACGTCGCCACCAACGGAGCGCGTTGCGGGCTGACGCGAACCTGGCGCCTCGCGTCCCGCAATGGCACCGTTGCCATCGTCTTCGGCCTGATCGACGGCGCGCGCTTCTGCTACATTTTGCTCGCCTGCGACTACGCCGCATATGCCCGATTTTCGCCAGGCCGCGTCGCGCTCGACCGTGTCATGGCGGCCTGGGCCGCCGATGGCGGCACGATGTTCGACTTCACCATCGGCGACGAGGCGTTCAAGGCAGGCTTTGGCTGTACCCGCACAAACATGTATGAGTTTGCCCTGTGACAGTCTTGCCAACCTCCTTTCCAGCCGCACAAGAGGGCTTCCCGGGCCCCAGGCTTGCCGTCGTGGTTCCGGCGAGGGATCGGCGGGAAAGCCTGCCCCGCACGCTGGCATCGGTTCTGTCCAGTTCAAGGACGGACATCGAACTGATCGTTGTCGACGACGGTTCGCTGGATGACACCGAAAGCTATCTGGCTTCGCTCGACGATCCCCGCCTGGCCTGGCGCCGCCTGTCGGCACCGGGCGGCGCCAACCGGGCGCGCAACCAAGGGGCTGCATTGAGCAGCGCGCCGCTCATTGCCTTTCTCGATTCCGACGATGCCTTCTGCCCCGGACGCATCGACAGGCTGATCGCCTTCTTCGATGCAAATCCCGACATCGCCTGCACCATCGACGGCTTCAGTGATGTTGCGAAGGAATATCGACGCCTGCACAAAATGCCCGGCCGCACACCCGAAGGAGAAAGGCTGCGGCAGCTCTTGTTCTGCCATTGTGTTCCCCTGACCAACTCGACCGTCACCGTTCGCCGGACCGCTTTTGCGTCGGTCGGCGGATACGATCCGGATCTCAATCGCCATCAGGACCGCGAGTTCCTGATAAGGCTGAGCAGGCAGCATCGTATCGCCTTCGGCAATGCGGCCGATGTCATCAAGTATCGGGAGGCCAACTCGATATCACACGCTCATGCCGGCTACATCGAAGGACTGGATGATTTTGTCGCTCGCTGCCCGGACTATCAGGCACCCGGCTACCGCTCCATTCTCAGCTACCTTACGGTTCGCGGCGTCGTGAAGGCGGTGGCTCAGGGGCATTTCGGCACGGCCCTGGCGGAAATGAAAGCCTGGCGCAAAGCCGGCAACCTGCCCGGAGGATTTGGCGTGCTGCCCGGCTATTTCGCCGGGCGCAAGCAAAGGCAGGCGCTCAGTCAGGCCGCCGACACGACATCGGCCGAATAGCGCAATTCGCGCAATGGTTTGACCTTGCTGGTCGTCTCGGCATAGAGCGGGTGGGCCTTGTAGGCGGCAAGAGCCGCGTCATCCCTGAACTCGGCATAGACAACCACGTCGATCACGTCTGAAAGCGGATCGACCTTGGTGTTGAGCGTCACTTCGAAGAGGCTGGAATGCGGGATGCTGCCCAGCGCCTGCAAGCCTGTGCGCACGGCTTCCACATCCTCTGTGCGTCGCGCGCTGAAGAAAACGATGTGCCGGATCAACCCAGCCTCCTCGATCGGTTTTGCCACGTCTTTTGTGTCAGCAAGACCGTCGCGTCAACCAGCAACGATGTCGCGCCCGGCGGCCTTCAGAGGGGTCTTCTGGATGGAAAAACTAGACCACGCCGGTGACATAGCGCACGACGCGAGACATCTCCCTGACCGTCGTGTCGAGATAGTGGCCCTGATTGTAGAGGCCGTCCCAGATCAGGAAGAAGGTGATGGCGACGATGACGATAACATAACGCATGGCTAAAACTATCGCATGGAGCCGGCGGCAACCATAGCGATTTTGACGCCGGCCGGCACCTTCCTCTGAAATCCGTTTCGTTGGCTTCAAGTCGGCTTGCGAAACACTGAGAGACATTTTTGTCGCGTGGCGCCGTGAAACTCAGCGCCGATTGCCCGTCCGGCTGGCGCGCACCAAGGTCTTCCACGTCTCGACGTTCATCGACATGGGCGCGCTGCCACTTCCACATCATGCCGCCGGGAAAGGTGGTGCGCCCGCGCATTCTCGAGACGGAAAGCGGCGAAGCGCTGCTTGTCAGCCACCTTTGCCGGCCAGGCCCAACCGCTTGGCACAGCCCGGCTCGCTGCTTGCCTCTTGAAGTTCCCGTTAATGACGTGGAAGATTGTGGCGGGAATTCACTGGGAAGCGCTGAAGCTCTGGTTAAAGGGCGAGCGTTTTCGTTCGAGCCCGCCCGCTCCCGAACCGGCCAGCACCCGGGATCAGGCAGCGGCGGCCGAACCTGGCGAATGAACTGCGAGAGGGTGTGGGAGCCGGAGGATTTTTGTGCCGGTCCCGCAGAAGTGCAGGGACGTGAAATGGCATACAAGGAACACAAGGGCGCAGCATCGGCCGGCATGGTGTTGAGCGATGCGGTCAAGCTCGACGAATTCAATTTCGCCGAGATCGTCAAAGGCCTGCCGGCCAAGGCGCGCATGGTGCTGTCGGCGGCGATGAACCTGCCACGCGGTTCGCTGAAGGTGAGAATGCCTGACGGTCGCGCCGTTCTCGTCGGCGGCAAGGGTCCCGGTCCCGACGCCGAACTGGTGCTCAAGAACTGGCGCTTGCCCGGCCGGGCCTTCACCGGCGGCACCATCGGCGTTGCCGAATCCTACATGGACGGCGACTGGGAAAGCCCTGACGTCACCAGTTTCCTGGAACTGTTCGTCATCAACTCGGCCATCGGCGAACGTGTCGCCGGCGGCGCCAGCTGGCTCATCAACACCGTCCAGCGCATCCGCCACTGGTTCAATGAAAACACCCGCACCGGCTCGCAACGCAACATCTCGGCGCATTACGATCTTGGCAACGCCTTCTACAAGGAATGGCTCGATCCGAGCATGACCTATTCGTCGGCGCTCTATGCGACCGGCGCCAATGATCTGGAAAGCGCCCAGGCTGCCAAATATCGCGCACTGGCCAAGGACACCGGCATTGGCAAGAAGGACCATGTGCTGGAGATCGGCTGCGGGTGGGGCGGCTTTGCCGAATTTGCCGCGCGCGAAATCGGCTGCCGCGTCACCGGATTGACGATCAGCCGCGAGCAGCACGATTTCGCCAAGGCCCGCATCCAGAAGGCAGGCCTTGCCGACAAGGTCGACATCAAGCTGCAGGACTATCGCGACGAGACCGGCACCTATGACCGCATCGCCTCGATCGAGATGTTCGAGGCGGTCGGCGAAAAATACTGGCCGGTGTTCTTCGCCAAGATGAAGGCCTGTCTGAAGCCCGGCGGCACTGCCGGCCTGCAGATCATCACCATCAACGAAGCTGCCTACGACACCTATCGCGCCCGGCCCGATTTCATCCAGCGCTATGTTTTCCCCGGCGGCATGCTGCCGACGCCGTCGATCCTGAAATCGCTCGGCGCCGACCACGGCCTTGCCCATCTGCGCGAGCGCGTGTTCCCTGACGACTATGCGCGCACACTCGCCGAATGGCGTCAGCGCTTCTGGGCGTCATGGGAAAAGATCGTTCCGCTCGGTTTCGACGACCGCTTCAAGAAACTCTGGGAATTCTACCTGCACTATTGCGAAGCCGGCTTTAGGGCCAGCTACATCGATGTCCGTCAGGTGGTCTACAAGGCGTAGGGGCGGCCTCAACGAAATCCCGGCAGGCGGCCTGCGCCGCCTTGCCCTTCTGCCCATTGCGCGACGTCTCGCGAACCGATTTTCAGAGGATGATGCGGTATTTCGCAAACCCCGCTTCGCCCTCGCCCGCCGGTTCGATCTTCAGCGACGTCACCTCAGCAATGAAATCCTTGGCCTTGGCGCCGGTCTCGAACACGACGCTGGTTCCAGGCAATGGCGCAAACGACCAGTTGCCGTCCGCCGAGGGATTGATGGTGCCCTCGCTGATAATGTAGCGAACGATCACATCGCGGTTGGTGTCGGGCGCCTCATAGATGATCTTCGAGGCATTGATATCAGGGAAATTGCCGCCGCCGCCGGCGCGGTAATTGTTGGTGGCGACGACAAATTTCCCCGCGGGATCAATTGGTTTACCGTCGAACATCAGGTCGACGATGCGGTTTGAACCGGCATTCGCCAGCCCGCCCTTGGCATCGTATTTGGGTGGCTGCGACAGGTCGATCCTGTAGCTGACGCCATCGATTACGTCGAAATTGTAGGACGGGAAATCGGTGTTGATGAGCGCCTGGTCGGCTTTATCAGGCTCGATCCTGTTGAAGATGCCGGCCGACATTTCCAGCCATTCCTTCACCTGCGCGCCGGTGATTTCGACGGCGCGCACGGTGTTCGGATATAGATAGAGATCGGCGACATTTTTGATCGCAATATCGCCGACCGGCACGTCGGTATAATAGTCGGCGCCGTTGCGCCCGCCCGCCTTGAAGGGAGCCGCCGCCGACAGCAGCGGCACGTCCTTCCACTGCGTATTCCTAAGGATATTCTTGAGATACCAGGTCTGCGCCTGGCTGACGATCTGCACCGACGGATCGTCAGCGACCAGCGCAAAATAGGAATAGAGCGGCGCAGAAGTCTTGCCGACGGGACGGCGCACATAGGCAAGCGTCGCCTCGTGGTCTTGCTTCAGCGCGTCGACGATGCGCTGATCGTCCTCGACCGTCGGCTTGTTCGCCTTGTCGACCCGCTCGTAAATCGGCCGCGCCTCCGAGGTCGCCGATACCACCTTCCATTTCGACCCATCGCGCTCCAGCATCAGGTCGATCAGGCCCATATGCGAACCCCAGAAGCCGCCCATGACGGCAGGCTTGCCTTGCAGCGTGCCCTTTTGCGTATCGACGGCCTCAAGCGACTGAAAGTCCTTCTTGCCGGGGAAGACCAGATGCTGGTGACCCGTAAAGACCGCGTCGATACCCTCGACTCCAGCGACGAAGAACGAGGCGTTCTCCATCATGTCGCCCTGCTTGATGTCGATGCCGGAATGCGAGAGCGCAATGACGATGTCGGCGCCCGCCTCCTTCATCTCAGGCACCCAGGCCTTGGCCGCCTCGACGATGTCGCGCGTCTTGACGTTGCCCTCCAGGTTCTTCAGGTCCCAGACCATGATTTGCGGCGGCACGAAGCCGATGATGCCTATCTTGATCGGCTGCTCGGCGCCCGACCCGTCCTTGATCTTCTTCTTCAGGATGACATACGGCTTGAGGTAAAGCTTGTCGTCGCGTGGGTTGGCGGCAAGCTCGGTGCCTCGGATCAAATTGGCGCAGACGAAGGGGAAATTGGCGCCGGCCAGCACTTTGTCCAGGAACGACAGGCCGTAGTTGAACTCATGGTTGCCGAGCGTCGAGCATTCGTAGCCGAGCAGGTTCATGCCCTTCATGATCGGATGCAGGTCGCCCTCTTTCAGCCCCTTCTCATAGGCGATGTAGTCGCCCATCGGATTGCCTTGCAGGAGGTCGCCATTGTCGATCAGCATCGCGTTGGTGGCTTCCTTGCGCACCGCTGCGATCAGCGACGCCGTCCGCGACAGCCCCATCGTGTCGTTTGGTTTGTCGGCGTAGTAATCGTAGGGCAGCACATTCACATGGATGTCGGTGGTTTCCATAATCCTGAGATGCGCCTGGTTGGCCTGCGCGCGAGCGGAGAACGGATGGAGCATGATCAGCGCGCCTGCCGCGGTGGCGCCGGCGAGAAAGCCACGGCGGGAGACGGGGTGGAGCAGTTGGGGCATTGTTTTTTCCTACTTCGACAAAGTGACAAGCCCAGACCCGAAGCAGAAACTTCGCGCCGAAATCCGGCCATGTCCACCGGGAAGTCAATCGATCAGGAAAAGGTGACGGGCGGATGAAACATCCTCACCGGAACGAAAAGTCAGCCCTTGTCGTCATCGCCTTGGGTGATCAGCCGCGCGCTGCGCTGACCCGTCAGGTAGATCCATAGCCAGCTTAGCGAGACCGCAAGCCGGTTGCGAAAGCCGATCAGGAAGTAGATGTGCGCAATTCCCCACAGCCACCAGGCGAGCCACCCGGTGAGCTTGATCCAGCCGAAATCGATGGCGGCGGCGCGCTTGCCGATCGTCGCCAGATCGCCGGCATGCCTGTAGTGGAAAGGACGCGCGGTCCTGTCACCGTTAAGCCGGGCCTTGACGGTAGCCGCAACATGTCGGCCCTCCTGCTTGGCGGAAGGCGCCACGCCGGGGACCGGCCGTCCGTCGGGCCGCAGCACAAGGGCGGCGTCGCCGATGACAAAAATCTCGGGGCTGCCGGGCACGCTGAGGTCAGGCTCGACGAGCACCCTGCCCGCCCGGTCTGCCTTCGCTCCAAGCCATTCGGCGGCGGGCGAAGCGGCAACGCCGGCTGCCCAGAGGATCGTTCGGGCCGCCAGTTGCTTGTCGCCAAACACAACACCTTCGGCGTCGCAGCGCGTCACGGCCCGGCCGAGCTCGATCGTCACGCCCAGCCGCTCGAGCGCCTCGCCAGCGTAAACGGAGAGTTTTGGCGCGAAATTGGCAAGGATGCGATCACCGGCCTCGATCAACACCACGCGCGTTTGCCGCGTATCGATGTTGCGGAACTCGCCGCGCAGCGTGTCATGCGCCAGCTCGATGATGGTGCCGGCAAGCTCCACACCGGTCGGCCCGCCGCCGACAATCGCAATGATCAGAAGCGCTTGGCGTTTGGCAGGATCGGTTTCGCGCTCGGCCTGCTCGAACGCCAGCAGAATGCGCCGCCGAATGGTGGTGGCGTCCTCCAGCGTCTTTAGCCCCGGCGCAAAAGGCTCCCATTCGTCGTGGCCGAAATAGGCGTGACGCGCGCCGGTGGCCAGCACCAGCGTGTCATAGCCGACGGCACTGCCGTCATCGAACAGCACGCGTTTGCCGGCGCGGTCGACGCCGGTGACATTGGCGAGCAGCGTCGTCACGTCCTTGCGCTTGCGTAGGAGATGGCGGACCGGCCAGGCGACTTCCGAGGTGGCCAGCGCCGTGGTCGCCACCTGGTAGAGCAGCGGCTGGAACAGATGATGGTTGCGCTTGTCGATCATGGTGATGCGCACCGGCGCGCCGGCCAGCGCGCGGGTGAATTCGAGACCGCCGAAACCCGCGCCGACAACGACGACATGATGACTGGCTTCGTTCATCTCATTCACCCTGATCTATCGAGTTGGATGTAGGTATTTTTGTGCACCGCAACAATGTCCCGTCCTGGCAATTGCCCGGGAGTCGCCGTTCGATGTCGTGAATGCACATGTCGCACACCATGGCCGGGTATAGCCTTTGCCGAAACAGCACGCCGAGGGTGAAGCATGGCCAGCGATCATGACGACGAAGCTTTGGCGCAATACGCTTCGCCGCCCTGCTTGATGCATGAACTCGATCCGGAGTTTCGTGCGCCCTTGAGCGATTGGACCGACGTAAGACGCTGGCGCAAGGCCGAGCGCGAGCGGCTCATCGCGGCCCGTCTCGCCGTTGCCGCCGACGCGCGGGCAGCGATGTCGCAGCGCATCGCCGAAGGTCTCGACACTGTCATCGGCGAGATCGCCGGCCGCATGGTCAGCCTCTACTGGCCGTTTCGCGGCGAACCGGATTTACGGCCCTGGATGGCGTCCATCAACGAACGTGGCGGCCGCACCGCCCTGCCCGTCGTCATCGAGAAAGGCCAACCGCTGGTCTTTCGCGCCTACGTGCCGGGCGACCGTTTGGAAAAGGGCGTCTGGAACATCCCGATCCCGGCGGAAGGCGACCCGGTGCTGCCCGACATCGTCATCTCGCCGATCGTCGGTATCGATCCCAGCCATTACCGCCTGGGTTACGGCGGCGGCTTCTTCGACCGCACGCTGGCGGTGATGCCGTTCAAGCCGCTGGTCATCGGCGTCGGCTACGAACTGCAGCGCATTCCCACCATCTACCCGCAGCCGCACGACATCCCAATGGATCGGATCGTCACCGAGGCCTAAGAGTACGGACCAACGTGTTTCAATCGAGCCATACGCCCGCCGTGTAGCAACGCAAATGTTACGTGACAAAAATCCGACTTGGTCGATAAATAATCTTCAAGGAGACCATGCCGCGGCGGACCGTTTCGACATCACTCTGGGCGGATCCAACAGTGTCCAGTCGCGCCTGGATTGATTGCTTCGCAACGGGTGACAAGATGATCGGACGAATTATAGCGGCGGCCCTCGCAATTGCGTTTTCCTGTTCGCCTTCGCATGCGCTACCAAAGCATCGTTTGCCCAGCGGTTATAAATGGGGCCGCTGCCTGCTTGTTGTTGACGGCCAAACTCGCATATCCGGAAGATGCTCCTATCAAATCGAGCAGGGCGGCGATTTCAATATCCAAGGGCCCCGGCAGGTTTTTGCAGGGATCGACTATCCCGATACGCATAGTGGCGCTGGTGAAATGTCCGAAGATTACTGGGCGGTTGTCTACAAGGACGAGGATGTCTGGGCGGGCTATGGGAACTCGGACATTCGCGCAACGCACGGTGATGAACGCTGGGAAGAACTTCGCCGCGAAGGCGCGTGCTATATTGGGAAAGACGTCCGCGTGTGCCTTTGGCGCTAGGCCAGTTCCGGCTTCATCCCCATCGCCGTGCGGTCGACAATCTCGCGCAAGGCGAATGACGAGTTGATCTTCGTCACATGCGGCATCGCCGACAGCCATTCCTTGTGGATGCGCTCGTAATCGACGAGATCCTTTGCCGCGATGCGCAGGATATAGTCGTATTCGCCCGACATCAGATGGCAGGACAGCACGTTCGGGCAGCGTTTGATCGCCGCCTCGAAATCCGACAGCGTCTTCTCGAACTGTCCCGACAGCGATATATGCACGATCGCCGTCATCTGGTGGCCAAGGGCGGCATTGGAAAGCCGGGCGTGGTAACCGCGAATGGTTCCGGATTTCTCCAGATTGTCGAGCCGCCGCGAACAGGCCGACTGCGACAGGCCGACCTTCTCGGCGAGCGCTGCATTGGGAATCCGGCCATCCTTCTGCAAAGTCTCGAGAATAGCGATATCAATCCTGTCGAGTGGCATTTTTCGTGATTCCTGCGACTATTCGGCTATTTCGCGCAACGATTATCGAAAACGCCCCTCTCACGCAAGCGCATTCGCAAGCACTTTCGGAACGATTCGTGGTTCACTGCCTTCAATGCATGTCGCCCAAAAGTGTGCAGCGGTTTTGGGACAACGACATGCACGAAAACAACAGGGAACGAGCCCAAAAGGGCCGGATCAGGAGATAAAAAGATGCGCGTCGGCTGCCCCCGGGAAATCAAGAACCACGAATACCGCGTTGGCCTCACACCAGGCTCGGTTCGCGAATATGTTGCTCACGGCCATGAAGTGCTGGTCGAGACCGGCGCCGGCGCCGGCATCGGCGCCGATGACAACGCCTACCGCGCCGCCGGCGCCACCATCGCCAAGACGGCCGCCGACGTGTTCGCCAAGTCCGACATGATCGTGAAGGTCAAGGAGCCGCAGCCCAACGAATGGGTGCAGCTGCGTGACGGCCAGATCCTCTACACCTATCTGCATCTCGCTCCGGATCCGGAGCAGACCAAGGGCCTGCTAGCCTCCGGCGTCACGGCAATCGCCTACGAAACCGTCACCGACGATCGCGGCGGTCTGCCACTGCTGGCGCCGATGTCGGAAGTCGCCGGCCGCCTGTCGATCCAGGCCGGCGCCACCGCGCTGCAGAAGGCCAATGGCGGCCGTGGCGTGTTGCTCGGCGGCGTGCCCGGCGTGCTGCCCGGCAAGGTCACCGTGCTCGGCGGCGGCGTCGTTGGCTTGCATGCCGCCAGAATGGCGGCCGGCCTTGGCGCCGACGTTACAATCATCGACCGCTCGATCCCGCGCCTGCGTCAGCTCGACGACCTCTTCGCCGGCCGCGTGCACACCCGCTACTCCACAGTCGAGGCGCTGGAAGAAGAGTGCTTTTCGGCCGATATCATCGTCGGCGCCGTGCTGATCCCGGGTGCTGCCGCGCCGAAACTCGTCTCGCGCGAAATGCTGTCCGGCATGAAGAAGGGCGCGGTGCTGGTCGACGTCGCCATCGACCAGGGTGGCTGCTTCGAGACCTCGCATGCCACCACCCATGCCGATCCGACCTACGAAGTCGACGGCGTCATCCACTACTGCGTCGCCAACATGCCGGGCGCGGTGCCGGTCACCTCGGCGCATGCGCTCAACAACGCGACGTTGCATTACGGCCTGCAGCTCGCCGACAAGGGCCTGAAGGCGATGATCGACGATCATCATTTGCGCAATGGTCTCAACGTCCACAGGGGCAAGATCACCAATCGCGCTGTCGCCGAAGCACTCGGCTACGAACTGGTCGAGCCCAAGGCGGTCCTGGCCGCCTGATTTCACCAAACAAGAGTTTCCTCCTATCTCGCCCGCCGGTTCGTTCCGGCGGGCTTTTTCTTGGCGCGGAAAAATGCGGGCAACAAAAAAGCGGAGCCAAAGCCCCGCTTCCTAGGTCATCGAGATTTCCCGCCGGTTCATCCGCGGTCGGCAAATCGATCGACACTCACTCTCTAGCGCGACTATGCGACGGCAGTACGACAGCCGTAACCGACTTCGGTGCGCTTGATCAATACTTGCTGCGACCGGCTGGCCGACGCCAGAGCAAGTGTGAGCGACTTCACATTCGCAATTCGAAATATGCCTAGACTGACGCTGCTCTGTGGCGGCAGAGGCCGCCTTCCCACCATTCGAGGAGACCGCAATGGTCAAGGCACCGAAGGAAATTGGGATATCCGAAATAGCAGCCAAACTGGATGACCTGCATGGCAGATTGTCCGCGATCGAGACTGGTCTTGGCCGGCGCCCCGGCGGACCCGTTACCGATCCCGCGCCCTACCCTGGCGGGGTGATCATCGATCCGGCGCCCTACCCATACCCCTATCCGTTCCCGCATCCATTTCCCTGGCCCCGGCCGCCCATCCCGTGGCCATGGCCCGGCCCCCATCCGGGTCCAAACCCGGTCGATCCGCCTCCCTTCTGGGATCTGCGCGGCCAGTTGGCTTCGATCGCAGATCTCATCGGCAAGCTGCGTGGTCCGATCTTCGACCCGCCGCCGATCGACTTCTCGCGCATGTCTAAGGAAGCGCTGCAGTCGCAACTGCACGAGATGAACGCTTCCAAGGTGCGCCTGGACGCAGCGATCGCCCAGGTCGAAAAACAGCTCGGCCAGAAGTGAGCAGCCGGATTGCGGGGGTCCGCCAGCGGACCCCCGTTCCTGCCCCAGCCAACGGAGGAACCGCAATGCTTCAAACGGTGCAGACGGTGCGGTTCGAGCCAGAGACCTATGCGTCGGCGCGGCCGGCGCGGGTTCTGCTCGTCGGCTACGAAGACCAGGACAATCTCGGCCTGCGCTATCTGATGTCGGCGCTGGCGCAAGCTGGCCATGAAGCGCAAATGGTCGAGTTCTCTGTCGATACATCGGGGCTGATTGCCGCCGCAAAGGCGTTCCATCCGGACATTGTCGGCTTCTCGCTGATTTTCCAGTACATGACCGCATCCTATATCGGCGTCATCGACGCGCTGCGCGGTTCCGGCTACCGCGGCCATGTCACGATGGGCGGGCATTACCCGAGCTTTTCCTATGCCGAGGTGCTCGACAAAGCTGCGGGTCTTGATTCGATCGTCCGTTTCGAAGGCGAATCCACGCTCTGCGCTCTGGCCGCCGCGGTCGCCGACGGCAAGGACTGGACCAGCCTCGACGGCATTGCCTGCCGCAAGGCCGGCCGCGTCCAGGCCAATTGCTTGCGCACCGTCATCGACGACCTCGACAGTCTGCCCCGGCCCGACCGCAGCACCATCCACTACAGCGACGATCCGCTGGAAACGGCCTCGGTGCTCGGCAGCCGCGGCTGCCCGTGGAAATGCAGCTTCTGTTCGATACGCCCCTTCTACGAGAAACAAGGCGGAGCACTGCGCCGGCTGCGCGACCCCGAATGCGTGGTCGACGAGCTTGAACAGCTCCATGAAACCGAAGGCGTGCGGCTGTTCCTGTTCCAGGATGACGATTTCCTGGCAACCGGAAAACGCGCCCGCGATTGGGCAACCGCCATCTCTGCCTCGGTGCGGCGCCGCGGGCTTGCCGGTCGCATCGCCTACAAGATCAGCTGCCGTTCCGACGAAATCCGCGACGACGTGCTCGCCGATCTTATCTCGGGCGGCCTGACCCACGTCTACATGGGCGTCGAATCCGGCGACGAGCACGGCCTCAAGCTGATGGAAAAGCTGATCGTGCCGGAAACCCACCTCAAGGCCGGCCGCATTCTGCGCCAGCATGATTTGTCATTCGACTTCGGCTTCATGCTGCTCGATCCCGATTCCACATTCGAGCGCATTCGCATCAACATCGACTTCCTGGAAAGTTTTATCGGCGACGGCTGGTCGGTGGCCCCCTTCTGCCGCATGCTGCCCTATGCCGGGACGCCGATCCGCGACCGGCTGCAGCGCGAGGGCCGCCTGCGCGGCACCGAATTCGAGCCTGACTACGTCTTTCTCGATCCCAAGATCGATGTGTTCTACGAGTTCATGCTGACTGCCTTTCACCGGCGCAACTTCACCAGCGATGGGCTGAGCCATCTGTTCCGCGCCATGCTGTTCGAGGCCTGGGCCAAGCTCGACGGTCTTCCGGTCTACACAGATGAGCAGAAAATGCGGCTGCGCTATCTTGCCGCCGTCTGCAATGGGCTTGCCGCCTACACGCTGCGCAGCGCCATTGCCATTATCGAAGCGACACCCCTGGAAGAGCTCTCGGCAAACATGCCGTCGCTTCGCTCGCTGGCCGAGAATGAACTCAAGCAGGAACTGTCGATCGAGCAGGAATTGCTGTCGATCTACCGCGCTTCACGAACGCCCGCGAATGTCCGTCTAGCCGGCGGCTTCGACCGCAGCTGGACCTTTGCCACCGCCACACAACCTTTAGCGGCAATGGCCGACTGCTGAAATTCGCGGACACGCTCCCCAACTGCCCGCCAGACCATCGGCGGGCTCTTTTTTTGGAGCTAGTCGGCCCGCTCGATACGGCACTGATAGCAATTGTTGCGCGCCGAGCGGACATGGACATAGGCGATGTCGACGCGTTCGAACAAGGTTTGCGCCCGCGCCGGGATGGCATCTGTCGGGATGACGCCGCCGCTGCCGTAGACGATGCGGTCATCGCTGCCATAGCCGCGCACGATGTAGTCGCTGCTCTCGAGCATTTCGGGAATCGCCTCAGCCTCGACGGCGCGCTCGCATTCATCGGCATGCAGGAAGATCGGCCCGGTCTCGGCATAGGGCTGCAGTACCGGGAACGGGCGGTAGGCCAGAACGAGATAAGGTTCACCAGCGGCAACGTTCTTCAGGCAGTGCCGGCAGGGCACGCCGTCGCCATCGGATATCTGCCGCTCCGGTGTGCGGCCGTAGGCATCAGCGGCGCGGCGCTGCAAGGCTCTCACATCTTCGGTCGGCAAGGCTTTGAACTGGATGGGCATGGCTAAATCTCCGGTGTTCGTTGACCGGAAATTATGCCGTGATCTGAGCTCGTCCCACCCGAATCCTGCCAACCTCAATCCATCAGCGCGTCGAGACCCCGCACCAGTCCGGTGATCTCTTGCACCCGCCTGATGGCAAGCAGCGTGCCGGCCACGTAGGGAGCGGCCGACGAGCCGGCGTCGTGGCGGATGGTTAGCCGCTCGTCGGGCAGGCCGAACAGCGCCTCGCAAGACAGGATGTAGGATGGCAGCCGAAGCGCATGCACCTGCACCCCCTCGCCGGCGCCGACCGCAGCACCGCGTGTTCCCGGCACGCCGGAGACCTCGGCGATTGGCCGCGCGGTCGATGCCTGGCGGATTTCGGCCAGCGCCTCCGCAAGCTCGCGTGCGGTGCCGGACGGCGCGTCAGGCTTTCTGGCGCTGGCATAGTCGATGACCTCGACATCCGGCACGTATTTCGCCGCCATCAGCGCAAAGCGCTTCATCAGCGTGGCGGTGATCGAGAAATTGCCGGCTGCGAGCACGCCGACCCGATTGGCGCGCGCCGCGGCATCGATCTCGGCATAGTCGGCGGCCCCCAGTCCGGACGTGCCGATCACCACATGGCGTCCCTTTTCGATGGCCAGCAGCGTGTGGTCCTTCACCACATCCGGCTTGGTGTAGTCGACCAGCACATCGGACGACGCTTCCAGCGCTTGCGCCAGCGAAGCGGAAACGATCACACCGTTAGCCGGCACACCAACCAGCAGGCCGCAATCCTGTCCGGCGCCGCTGCGCGAAACCGCGCCCGCCAGCGTCATGTCGGCTTGCGCCCCGATCGCCGGCACCAGCGCCTTGCCGACCCAGCCGGTCGCGCCGGCCATCACCACTCGTATCGCCATCGTCCGATCCTTCCATCGCCATGAGCTCCGAATGACCAGCGATATGGAAAGAGCCTGGCTCATTCAAGCCGGGCTCGTTTTCAGTGTCGCTCCAGGATGCTGGAACGGCCTATCGAATAAAATCGTCGAAGCGGCGAAGCGTCACCCGGCGATTGCGCCAGTTCTCGTCCTGCGTCTGCACCAGCAGAAACTCCTCGCCATAGCCGACGGTTTCGAGCGCGTAGCCCGGCACGCCGAATTCGCGCACCAGGGTCCGCTTGAGCGAGGCGGCACGCTGCTCCGACAGGATCTGGTTCGACTGGAAGGAGCCGACGGCGTCGGTGTGACCCTCGATCAGCACGCGGGCGCCGGGATCGCGGCGCAGGATGCGCTCAAGCGCATCGGCGATGTTTTCGATCTTGCCGTATTGCGTCTCGGAGATTGCCGCCGAGCCGAAGGCAAAATTGATCGACTGGATGTCGATCGAACGCGCCATGCGACGCAGATCCGGCCGCTTCTTGAATTCGCGGATGGTGACGCGCTGGTTGGGGCGCAGCTTCACCCGGGGCGCCGCCTCCAACTGGCGCTCGATCGTTGCCGCCGATGGCGTGGTCGCCTGGGCGAGAGCAAGGGTCGGCATGGAAAGGGCTGCGATCAGTGCCGCGGCAAGTGTGCGTCGGGTCAGCATGTCTTGTTCTCCTTCGGCCTCGATCCGATGGCCGCATTGGTCGTGTCGCCAACATGGCAAAACCAGTCTGAAGCGCCGATGAACGGACAGTTCAGTGTGGAGGAGAAATCAAGGTCGCATGACGCTGGCAGAGCGCTCCAGGAAAGGCAGCGGATGCACCACCTCCTTCTTTTGCGCCACCGGCGTAAAGCCGAGTTTCTGGTAGAGCGGCAAGGCTGCCGGATGATCGAGCGTACAGGTCTGCACCGTCACCCGCTTCGGCCCGTGCGACCACGCTGCAGCGATCGCCGCCCCCAGGAACCAGCGGCCGATGCCTTGCCCGGTGGCGTGTTCCATCATGCCGAAATAGGCGAGCTCGACTTCCTCCGGCAGATGCGGCTTGAGGTCGAAGAATCCGGCCGGCGCACCGTCGACATAAAGCACCCTGATGTCGCGGTCCTCGCGATGGATGCCGGCCGCAAGCTCGTCATCGTCCAGCCTGAGCACGTTGACCCAGTGCCATTTGCGCCCCACCCGATCCATCAGGTAGCGGTAGAAATGCAGCGGAATGTCCTTGGTCTTCAACAGCGCGATCTGCCTGTTGTAGGGTAGCGGCGGCGAATAGGCCGGCGGCACATGCATTTCGAGAAACGTCACCGTCACCTCGATGTCGTCCAGCGCGCCGTTTTCCATCAGAATCATTCCTTGCCCATCACCACGGGCGTATCGCCGAGCCCGCCCCATTCCGTCCATGAGCCGTCGTAGAGCCTGTTGTCCGTATGGCCAAGCGTTTCCAGCGCCAGCGTGATCGCAGCCGCCGTGATACCTGACCCGCAAGAGGTGACGACAGGCTTCGACAGGTCGATACCGGCGTCCTCGACTACCTTGCGCAAGCGGTCCCTGGACAGAAGCTCGCCATTTTCCGAGAGCGCCGATGCCGGCACGTTGCGCGCACCCGGCATATGACCGGAGCGGATACCGGCGCGGGGCTCGGGCTCGACGCCGGTAAAGCGGCCTGCTCCGCGGGCGTCGGCGATCTGGCTCTCATGCGTCTCGACGATACGGCGCATGTCGGCAAGGCTGGCGACACGTGCGGCGTCAAAATCGGCATGAAACACGTTTGGAGCGATCCTGGTCGGCTCAGCCGTCACCGGCCGACCTCCTGCTTTCCAGCGATCGAAACCGCCATCCAGAATGTAGACCTGGAAGACGCCCATCACCCTGAACATCCACCACCCCCGCGGTGCGGAGAAAAAACCCGGACCGTCATAGATGATGATGGTGTCGTCGGCCGAGATGCCCATCGCGCCGACATACTGCGCGAAATGCTGCGGCGATGGCAGCGTGTGCGGCAGCGGTGAATCCGGTTCCGAGATCGCGTCCTGATCGAGGAACCGCGCGCCCGGAATGTGCGCCGCCTCATATTCGGCGCGCGCGTCGCGCTTCTGTGCCGGCAGATACCAGGAGGCATCGACGATCGTCAGGCCGGGCTCGCCGAGACGCTTCTGCAACCAATCCGCGTCGACGGTGAAAGGACTGTCTTCGGCCATTTTTCTTCTCCTGCTCCGCCCTCGGCAAAACTTGTTTGGCTTGACAATCTGGATGCGTTCCGAGCGCGCGACATTCGCTGCCGCAGTCCGTTGATACCGATTGTTTTCGTGTTTCGTGGCGAGTACGGATTGATCGTTATGATCTGGGGTAGGCGGGGTCAATAATCTAGGCATGAGCAATCTTCTGTTTTCCCGCATTCCCAGCAATCCGGTTTCGCTCGGACTTGTCTGCAACTTCATTGCGCACTATCCGCCTTTTGACGGCTACGAGTTCGGCCTCATGGTGAAGTCGCTTCGTTACCAGCTGGATCAGCAGACACACATGATCGGCTCGATCGACGATGCCATCGTCGCTTATGTCGGCTGGATCCAGACCAGCCGCGAGATAGCCGAGGCCTGGGCAATAAATGGCGGGCCGCTTAATCCCTTCCCCGATGGCGATGCCACAGCGGTGACGGTGCTGGCGACGCGATCCTCGTCCCATATCCTGCCGCTGATCAAAAAAGCCAAACTCATCAACCTCGACAAATCGGTATTCTGGAAACGCGACTTCATCGACAACCGCGGCTCGGTCAAGCGTGCCGTCCGCAAGCGCGACGCCTGATGCAATCGGTCGAATCCGCCGAGGCGCTGACGCAGGAGATTCTCATCCGGCTGGATGACCGTTATGCCGCAATGTTCGTGCGCATCTGGCGGCCTGCCGGCACGCCGCGTGCGACAGTCTTCTGCCTGCACGGCTTCACCGGCAACGGCGCCGACTTTGACTACCTCGCCACTTTCCTGTGCCGTAACGGCTTCCTGGTGATCTGCCCGGACCTGTTGGGACGCGGGCGCAGCGCGTATCTGGGTTCAGGATACGACATCAACGTCTACTCCAAATGCATGCGTGCACTCGGTGAGTTCGCTGGTACGGAGAACCACTTCATCGGTACTTCGTGGGGCGGCACGATTTTGCTTCTGTTTATGCACATGACACGCTCCAAGGCCGCGAAAATCGTTCTCAACGACGTGCCAATGCTCGGCGGGCCGAAGGTCGACGCGATGAGAAACGAAGTCATGAAGGAAAGTACGCTGGTGTTCGAGACCCACGCAGCGGCGAAGGATTATCTGGGCGCCACCAGGGCCGTCATGGGCTCAGTCGAGGAAGCGGTATTTAACCGCTATGTCGAGAACAGGATCTCGGCCAGTCAGGATGGTTTCCGGTTGGCCTACGACCCGGCCACGACTGGAAATTTCGGGGCTATGACCGGACGCGAATATGATCTTTTTCCGATCGCGGCAAAGATCGATGCCCGCATTCTGCTGATGTACGGCCGTGACAGCCATTTCATCGACAGGCAGGCCATTGACCGCACGCGGGTGATACGGCCAGATCTGGGACTTGTCGACAATATCGGTGCGGGCAATCCGCCATCGCTGATGACACTGGACCAGGCCCTGCTCATCCTGGGTTTTCTGTCTGCCGTCTGAAACTGGATCCGTCGTGGCGGGGATGATTCCGGAAATGCAATTCGACGATTTATACAGCAAGTTCATCGCCGAGACTTACGACCGCCAAAGCTTGGTCGAAAATCCCGCCAAGATCCTGGTTTGCACGACTCCGCGAACGGCCGGGCATTCCTATTGTCGGGTCCTGCAGCAGTTCGGTCTGGGAATACCCACTGAGTATTTTCAGTGGCAGTATGCCTTGCCGTTGATGAGACGGTGGTCGATCGACGGCACAATGGACCTTGAAAAACTCAATCAGCAGGCGCCTGCCTACGGTCGCCATCTCCTGGAGAAAAGGACCGAGAACGGCGTTTTCAGCGCCAAGATCTTCTATGAGAACCTGCCATTCGCACACAGTTCAATCGGCGATGACGACGACAACTCGTTCTACGTTTTCCTCTCGAGGAGAAACAAGACAGATCAGACCATCAGTCTGCTTTCGATGCTCCACACGGGCCAGCCGTTCGACAGCCAGGAGAAGCTGCCTGGGATTCCCACGGTGACAATTTTGAGCGAGAAAGTTGCGCGGGACACCGCACAGTATATTTTCGATAGCGAAATCAGGTGGAAAAATTACCTGAACACAGTTGATCGCCGTAGGGTGGCTCATGTCTTCTACGAGGACTTTATCGCGGACCAGCAGGAAAACGCATCCGCCACAATAAGCACCTGGTTCCCGCGCTTGGCGCTGAAGTCAAAAGCCATATCGACAAGCAAGCGCTATGCGCATGATGTCGAGTTCAAGACCATGATCGGAAGGCAATTCGGGGGTTATATCCGGCGGTTCTGGCAGGAACATGCCTGACTTGGCGTCATCGACGCGAAACACCGACCGAAGCCCCCTCCGCCGGCCGTAGCGCCAACCCATAGTCGAACCGGATCACATCGTCGGCACGGCTGAAGGCGAACTGACGGATTATCGCGAGAACAGCCTCTTTGACTTCCAACCGGCCGAGACGCGCGCCACCACACATGCGCGGTCCGGTTAGGAACGGAATAAAAGCCCGTCGGTCGAAGCTGTTCTCGATGAACTCTTTCCTGCTGGCGTCGAAGGTGCGTGGGTTTTCCCAGAAGGCTGGATGCTGGTGCACGCCGATGATCGACACCATGATCAGCTGCCCGGCGCGTAGATCGCGGCCGTCGAGCGTCGTGTCGGCGGCGACTTCGCGGGTCAGAAACGGTATCGGAGGGAAATAACGCATCGTCTCGTTGATCAAGCAATCGGTGTACGGCGTGTGCGCCTCGCCTGAGAGGACCTCGGCATGGATGCGCTCCTGCACCTGCTGGTTGGCCCCCAGCCGATCGATTACCCAAAGTACGGTCGTTACCGTGGTCTCGACGCCGGCGAAGAAATTCATGACGAACTCCTCCACCGGCGAAAAGCCTTCAAGGTCGCGGGCCTCGCTTCTAAAGCGGTCCATCTCGGCCGCCGCCCGGGAATCCGCCATCAGCAGCGATGCGAAATCGGCGATCACCGCGCGGGCATCCTGGATGGCGTTCGCGCGCTCGGCGGTCGTCGGGGTCACCCAGGAATAATATTGGAGACGCCTCAACACATCGCGCACCCTGTCGAGCAGCAAGAGTGTGGCCGCCATATCGGGAACAAGGCCGAAAGCCCGGTAAAATATCGTCATCGACGCCGCGAACAGGGCTTGCTGGATCGCAGGTAGCGTCGCGTTGGTGCCGGAAAGACCGGCAGCATAGACTTCCGCCACGGGATGCTGCTGCGCCGGCCTGGCGGCCGCCAGGTAAATATCCTGGGTGATGGCGCGCCGGACAGACCAGTCCTCGTCATTGGTGTTGAAGCGGCTGAACCCGAGGGCCGAGATCAAGGAGAAGTTCTTTCGGAAGAGCTCCGGCGCCTTGACGATCAAGTCGACGGCCTCGGGATTGTCGAAGACAGTCAGATTGCCGAGATCTCGGGCCTTGCCATTCGGCCCCACCTCCCCGCTCTGAGCGAAAAGCGCATAGACAAGGTTGTTGAGCACGCTTTCGATTTGCGCTGGATTGTCCACCAAACCCCCTGTCCGCCGAGGCTCGGTCAGCCCCTGGGCGACGCTTACCACATCTGTCCACCGGCGCTACCGAGGCACCGTGGCAAAGCAGCAACACCACCCTGCAAAGTTGCTGGCCGTACTTGCTGCAATGTACCGTTAGGTTATGTCTGTAATGTTGGTTTTGGGGCAGGATTCTAGACGGGGGTAAGTATGCGGGCTCGGGCACCTGGTAAACTGTTGGCGACTGTAGCGGCGTCTGCTGCTTCGGTGACTTCCGCGGGCGTGGTTGCCGCGCACGCGGAGGATGCGAAGATCACGGACCCGTCGGTGATCGATTCACGCGTCAAGATCGCCTTTGAGGGCGCGTTTTTTCAAAACAACGTCCACCAGGACGACAAGACCGGCGGCACCGACAAGCTTGGAAACAGCAATGGTGACTTCTCAGGTTCGATCGCGTTGACCAAGCAGATTTCTTCCGACATGGACTGGCGCCTTGCAGGCGCGTTTCACCTGGGCAAGAACCGCTCCTGGGACGTGGGTGGCCAGATAAATGGCGGCACACCGGGCTTTTTGACGGTAGGCTACGGCGACGACTACAACTTCCAGGCGTTCGATTTCGATGTCGGCAAGCACGTCAAGGTTCAGGCCGCCGATATCCGCTTCTTTGGCGGTCTGCGTCTGGTGCATTCGGATGAAAGAGTTGTTTTCTCCGAAGGCTTCGTCCCGGACAATCCGGCCGACAAGGGCGGTACCTTCGACAAGATTGGATCGTCGGAATATTGGGGCATTGGCCCGCGTATTGGCGCCGAAGCATACTACCCGGTGGGCGAAACCTGGGGGCTGACAGGCGCGGTTTCCGGTTCCGTCATGTGGGGCCGTCGCGAAAACCGCGAGGGATACAGATACGACTTCACAACGGGTGCACAGGGCTCCGGCACGCTGTTCAGCGAGTCCTCCAGCCAGACAGTCACCAATGTCGACGCCTCTGCCGGCTTGAGCTGGACGCCCCTCCAGGGGGCCACCTTTACGGCCGGGTACAAGATCGAGCAGTGGCATAATCTGCTTATCAATGCGGACAGCAGCACCCAGACCTTCCACGGACCGTTCCTTCGCCTCGAAGTCAAGATGTGACGGCGGCGGCCGGCATCCGGTGAGCTTGGGGGCGGAGTTCGAATCCAGGACCGCGGTCAACGGCGGGGTCAAACTGCACTACACGGCGGCGGGCTCTGGCCCGCCGATCGTGTTTCTGCATGGCTTTCCCGATCACGGCATGGGCTGGCGTCGGCAGATGCAAGCGCTTTGCGGCCGCTATCGCGTCATCGCGCCGGACCTGCGGGGTTTCGGACAAAGCGATGCGCCGCAGGGTTACGGCAACTATGTGCTGACGCATCTGGTCAATGACGTGCTGGCCGTTCTCGCGGCTGAAAAGCTGACCCAGGCCGCGATTGTCGGCCACGACTGGGGCGGCATCATTGCATGGTGGCTGGCCATACGCGTGCCGCAGGTCGTACGCCATCTCATCTTGTTGTCGACGCCGCACCCGCGCAATCATCTGCGCGCCATTGCCGATCCGGCCAATGCCGAGATCACGGGGTACATACGCCGTTTCCAGGTCCCGGGCGCGGCCCAGATGCTGAACATAGACGAACTCGCCAGCTGGGTCACCGATCCGCACGACAGGCAGGCCTTGATAGACGCGCTCAGGCGATCCGATCCGGAAGCAATGCTGGGCTACTACAGGGCAAACATACCGCTTGGCAGAGTGCCCGATATCGGGCAGCTGCCTCTCGTCAAGGCGCCAACCCTGGTCCTGTTCGGCACCGACGATCCCTATGTTCCAGCCAGCGCCTTTGACGGCACGTTCCGCGAGGTCGACAATGTGAGCTCACTGGTGGCGTTGCCCGGCGCCGGTCACTTCATCCACCATCAGGCAGCCAAGTTCGTCACGGAGCAGATCGAAGCGTGGGTGGCGCGACCGCCTTCCAGTTTCCGCCATCTTGCCTAGAGCATGATCGCGAAAAGTGGAATTTGGTTTTCTCGGACAAAAACGGGAACCGTTTTGTCCAGAGATCATGCTCAAACAAGAAGATAGAGCCCCATCCTGATTCCATCGGGATGGAAGGCTCTAGATTGGGCGTTCGGCGAAAGGTAGCCGCCTTAGCCCGCCGGCATCGGTCCAAAGCGTATGCGGAAGCGCCGGTTCTCGCGGCCCTTCTTCTCGATCTTGCCGATATGGATTTCGCCGACTTCGCCGGTGCTTTTTACATGCGTGCCGCCGCAAGGCTGGCTGTCGATCGAAGCGTTGTCGCCGATGCAGACCAGGCGGATCTTGCCGGTACCGACAGGCGGGCGGACATTCTTGGATTTCACCAGCCCGGGATTGGCGGCCAGCTCCTCGTCGGTGATCAGCCTGACAAAGATCGGATGATCGGCCCGCACCAGTGCCATCAAACCGGCGCTCACCTCCTCTTTGGTGAAGCCGGCATCCGGAGCGTCGAAGTCGACACGGCTGTCGTCTTCGGAAACCGAGGCGCCGGTGATCGGGAACGGGCAGACGACGGTGAGCAGGTGGCAGGCTGCGTGCATGCGCATCAAAAGGTGCCGACGTTCCCAGTCGATGACGAGTTTCGCCCGCTCGCCAACGGCAGCAACCGCCTGTTCAGGCGCCGGCACGTGGATGATCTCGTCCTTGGTCTCGCCGGTGATGGTCGCGGCAATGGCGATGCGGCTGCCGTCGGCGCGCTCCAGCGTGCCCGTATCACCCGGCTGACCGCCTGAGGTGGCGTAGAAGATCGTCTTGTCGAGGATGATGCCGCCGCGATCGTTGATGGCGACGACCGTTGCCTCGGCTGTCCTCAGATAGGCGTCGTCGCGAAACAGCGCTTCGGTCTTGTGCGCCATCAGACGACCTTCTCGAACGGCACCGAAATTGTGCTGCGCTGCTCCATCCAGCCCGGCACCGGCAAGTTCTTCTCGCGCAGGAACTCCGGGTTGAACAGTTTTGACTGATAGCGCGTGCCGTAGTCGCAAAGCATGGTCACGATGGTATGGCCGGGGCCCAATTCGCGGGCCAGGCGGATGGCGCCGGCAATGTTGATGCCGGTCGAGCCGCCGACGCACAGACCTTCTTCCTGGACCAGGTCGAAGACGATCGGCAACGCATCCTCGTCGGGAATCTGGAAAGAGAAATCCGGCGTAAAGCCCTCAAGGTTGGCGGTGATCCGCCCCTGCCCGATGCCTTCGGTGATCGAGCTGCCTTCGGATTTCAGATCGCCGCTGGTGTAATAACTGTAGAGCGCGGCGCCCAGCGGGTCGGCGAGCGCAATCTTGACGTCCTTGCTCTTGGCTTTCAGCCCGAAACCGACGCCCGCCAACGTGCCGCCGGAACCGACCGCCGATACGAAACCATCGACCTTGCCACCGGTCTGGTTCCAGATTTCCTGCGCCGTGGTGCGGATATGGCCGTCGCGATTGGCGACGTTGTCGAACTGGTTGGCCCAGATCGCCCCGTTCGGCTCCGACCGCGCCATCTGCTCGGCCAGGCGTCCCGACAGTTTCACGTAGTTGTTGGGGTTCTTGTAGGGCACGGCCGGCACTTCGATCAGCTCGGCGCCGAGCAGTTTGATCGTGTCCTTCTTCTCCTGGCTCTGTGTGTCGGGAATGACGATGACGGTGCGGTATCCCAGCGCCTTGGCAACCAGCGTCAAGCCGATGCCGGTATTCCCAGCGGTTCCCTCGACGATGACGCCGCCCGGTTTCAACAGCCCGCGCTGTTCGGCGTCGCGGATGATGAACAGGCCGGCGCGGTCCTTCACCGACTGGCCCGGGTTCATGAATTCGGCCTTGCCCAGTATCTCGCAACCGGTCTCTTCCGAGGCCTTGTTGAGGCGGATCAAGGGCGTGTTGCCGATCGCTTCGATCACAGAACGGGGCATCCAGGAATCCTTATGTAGCGTGCGGCGAACCCTAGAAACCCAAGGCTTCGGTTTCAAGGCAAGAATCGACTGGCACAGTCGCATTTCGGGCACTGCAATTTTCCGAAACAGCAGTTGCGTCCCGGCATTCATTTCAACCGTGTGCCGAAAAGCGCTCTTTTCATTCAATTCCTTCGCCGCTAGAGCACTAGCAACAGTCTCGCAGGGCGCAGCATGACACTCTATCGGGCCAACCCGAAACACGGCGTCGCCTGGATCACCGGCGGCAGCAGCGGCATTGGCCGTTCGCTGGCCAAGGATCTCGCCGCGCAAGGCTATGCCGTCGCGGTGACCGCGCTTGACGACGACCCGATCGACACGCTTGTGGTCGAGACGGCGCAGATGCCGGGTCGCGTCACGGCCTATCCTTGCGACGTCACCGACGAGAAGCGCATGGCGAGGACGGTCGCGGCAATCGAGAAAGATCTCGGCCCGATCGTGCTGGCCGTGTTCAACGCCGGAAATTACATCGCGACCCCCGGCGAAGACCTCGCCATCCGCGATTTCCACCGGTCTTTCGACGTCAATTATTTCGGCATCATAAACGGCCTGGTGCCGGTCATCGAGTACATGCGCGTGCGCGCCCGCGGCCATGTCGTCCTCGTCGGTTCGGTCACCGCCTATTTCGGCTGGCCGACCACCGCCGCCTATGGCGGCACCAAGGCGGCGATCAACATCCTGGCCGAATCGCTGAAATACGATTTCGACAAGATGAACGTCCGCATCCAGGTGATGAACCCGGGCTTCATCGATACACCGCTGACGGAAAAGAACATGCTCCCGATGCCCGGACTGATGCCGGTCAACCGGGCTTCGCGGCGCATGGCCAAAGGCATCAAATCCGGCGGGTTCGAAGTCACATTTCCGCGCCGGCTGAGCTGGGGTCTGAAGTTGCTCAGCATCCTGCCGAGGCCGTTTTGCCGCTGGTTCATCAGCACCGCGATCCGCTGGCCGGCGCGACCGCTCAACTACGACCGCAAGCCACCGAGCGAATAGAGCCGTTCGTAAAATTTGGCGACCCCGTCATCGGCGGGATGCCGGTTGTCTGTTTGCAATCACAGCCATAGGCTGACAAGTCTTGCGTGGAGTCTGCGATGGGGCGACGGATCGTGCTTGCGGTACTGGGCCTGCTTGTCGTCCTCGCTTTGGCCTTCGTGCTTGGCCCGCGCGTTCCGGTCGACACGACGATCCGTTTCGATCCCAAGGGGATCGGCGACGATCCGCAGGCCTATCTCGCGCGTGAAGAAGCGGCGGTGCCCAATATCCGCGACGGGCTCGAGAAAGAGATCATCTGGGCCAATCCGATGGTTCACGCCAAAACACCGCTGGCGATCGTCTACATCCATGGGTTTTCGGCATCGAGGGGCGAAGTTCGTCCGCTGCCCGACGACGTCGCCGACCAGCTCGACGCCAATCTCTTTTACACCCGCCTCACCGGTCACGGGCAGGACGGTGCGGCGATGACGCAAGGCAGCGTCAATGCGTGGATCAACGACTACGAGGAAGCACTCGCCATCGGCCGGGCGATCGGCGACAAGGTGATCGTTATCTGCACCTCGACCGGCGGTTCGCTGGCGGTGTGGGCCGCGACGCAGCCGGGCGCGTCTAACGGCGTTGCCGCGATCGCGTTCATTTCGCCGAACTTCGGCGTCAAGGCGTCGGGCGCCGAAATCCTGACCCTGCCGTGGGGCCGGCAGATCGCCAGGCTGGTCGCCGGCAAGGAGCACAGCTTCGTGCCGCGCAATGCGTTGCACGAAAAATTCTGGACCTACCGCTACCCGATCGAAGCGACTTTGCCGATGCAGGCGCTGACCGAGCTTGCCTATGGCGCGCCGGTGGAGAAGGCGACCATCCCGGCTTTGTTCATTTTTTCGGATTCCGACAAGGTGGTGCGCGAAGATCGTACCCGAGAAATCGCCGGACGCTGGGGCGCTGCGCACGAACTGGTGCCGGTCGATGACAACGGCGATCCCGACGACCACGTCATTGCCGGCGACGCGATGTCGCCCTCGACCACGGCCTTCCTGGCGCAGCGGATCGTCGTCTGGGTCAAGGCGATTACTGAGTAGCGATCCGGCACGTCGAACGATGCGCGCCCCGCCAAACGAAAAGGGCGACCGAAGCATCGCTCCGGTCGCCCTTTTTTCTGTTCAGCAAAGCCAAGCCTGGCCAGCCGGAGCTCGTTCTGCTTACGCAGCCCGCGCCGCGGGCCGTTTGCCGCCGAAGCGGCGCTTGTTGTTGCCCTTGAAGGGCTTGGCGCCTTCCGGCTTGCGCTCGCCGGCATACGCCGGCTTGTCGCCAAAGCGCGGCTTGCCGCTGTTCTGGCCGCCGGGCCGCCTGCCGTCACGACGGCCATTGCGGTCGTTGCGATCGTTGGCCGGCTCGAAGCGCTCGTTCTTTTCAGCCGGGTTGCGCTGCGGATCGGGGCTGCCGAGATGGTCGGCAACGATCGGCAGCTTGCTGCGGATGATGCGCTCGACCTGGCGCAGCTTGCTGTTCTCGGACGGATCGCAAAGCGTGATCGCGATGCCGTCCATGCCGTTACGGCCAGTGCGGCCGATGCGGTGGACATAGCTCTCCGCTTCGTCCGGCAGGTCGAAATTCACCACATGGCTGATGCCGGGCACGTCGATGCCGCGCGCCGCGATGTCGGTCGCCACCAGAATGCGCACCGAACCCTCGCGGAAATCGTTGAGTGCCTTCTGGCGGGCGTTCTGCGACTTGTTGCCGTGAATGACGGCGGCCTTGAAGCCGTCGCGCTCGAGGTCCTTGGTCACCCGATCGGCGCCATGCTTGGTGCGCGAAAAGATGATGACGGACTTCATTGCCTCGTCGGCGAGCATCGTCGACAGCACCTGGCGCTTCTGCTTGGTGCGGGCAAACACGACGCCCTGCACGATCTCGGCCGCCGCTGTGCTTTGCGGTGCAACTTCGACGCGGATCGGGTTCTTGAGCAGGCCCTTCGCCAGTTCGGCGATTTCATTGGGCATGGTCGCCGAGAACAGCACGGTCTGACGGTCGGGCGCGGTCGCCTTGGCGATGCGCTTGACGTCGTTGATGAAGCCCATGTCAAGCATGCGGTCGCCTTCGTCCAGCACCAGCCATTTGGTGTCGGCAAGCATGAGGTCGCCTTCACGCACCAGGTCGGTCAGCCGGCCGGGCGTTGCGATCAGGATGTCGACGCCGGGAGCAACCTTCTTCACCTGGCTGAAGCGAGAGACGCCGCCAAGCACGAGCGCGGTCGAGACATGTGCACCCTTGGCGAGGATCTTGATGGTGTCCTCGATCTGCACGGCGAGTTCGCGCGTCGGCGCCAGGATCAGCGCACGCGCCGTCTTCGGCCGGCGCTTGGTGCCGAGAGCGATGATCTTCGACAGGATCGGCAGCGCGAAGGCTGCCGTCTTGCCCGAACCGGTTTGGGCGATACCGAAAATGTCACGGCCTTCCATCTGCGGCGGGATCGCCTGCATCTGGATCGGCTTCGGCTCGGTGAAGCCGGCGCCATGCGTCGCCTTGAGCAGCGCGCCGGAGATACCAAGGGCTGCGAAACCGGTGAGTTCAGCAGTGTTGCCGGTCGAAATGGTGTTACCGGCAGAAGTGTTTTCGTTGGTCAAAATAGTCTTCTTTCACGCGGCCTTAGCCGCAAACATCGATGCGGCAGGGCGCAACCTGCCGTCGAAAAAATTGATATGAAACGACAAGGCGGGCGGACGGTATCGTCCACTCGGCTGCGCTGTCGTGCCCGCAGGCATCATGCCACGGGGCTTTTCCGCCACCTTGCCGAACAACCGGAAAGAGGGAAAACAGACGCAACCAGTCTCATTTCGTCGAGAAGGCCGGAATCTCCCGGCCCAAGCGCCTATGGGCTGCATATGGCTGAGTTCGCCCCGGAATGCAAGGGGCGTTATGTTGCAGCGCAGCAAATCGACTGCGAAAGCGACGCTTGCGCTCCCTTGCGGGCATCATTACCACAAAACACAAGCTTCCGTTTTGGGGACCGACCATGAAGGACGTGCTGAAGGAACTCGAGCGCCGCCGCGAGATCGCCCGCATGGGCGGCGGTCAGGCCCGCATCGATGCCCAGCACAGCAAGGGCAAGCTCACCGCGCGCGAACGCATCGATGTCTTTCTCGACGAGGGCTCGTTCGAGGAGTTCGACATGTATGTCGAGCATCGCTCGACCGACTTCGGCATGGAGAAGACCAAGATAGCCGGCGACGGCGTCGTCACCGGCTGGGGCACCGTCAACGGCCGGCCGGTCTATCTCTTCGCCAAGGATTTTACCGTGTTCGGCGGCTCGCTGTCCGAGGCCCACGCCGAAAAGGTCATCAAGGTGCAGGAGATGGCGCTGCGCAACCGCGCGCCGATCATCGGCCTTTACGATGCCGGGGGCGCCCGCATCCAGGAGGGCGTCGCCGCACTCGGCGGCTATGCCGAGATCTTTCAGCGCAATGTGCTTGCCTCCGGCGTCATTCCGCAGATCTCGCTCATCATGGGCCCATGCGCAGGCGGCGACGTCTATTCGCCTGCCATGACCGATTTCATCTTCATGGTGCGCGACACCTCCTACATGTTCGTCACCGGGCCCGATGTGGTGAAAACCGTCACCAACGAGACGGTGACCGCCGAGAGCCTTGGCGGCGCCTCCGTGCACACGACCAAATCCTCGATCGCCGACGGTGCCTACGACAATGACGTCGAGGCGCTGCTGCAGATGCGCAGGCTGGTCGACCTGTTGCCGGCCTCCAACACGTCTGAACTGCCCGAGATCGAGTGCTATCAGTCGGTGACCGATCACGATCTGTCGCTCGACCGGCTGATCCCCGACAACGCCAACAAGCCCTATGACATCAAGGAGCTGATCCTGAAGGTCGCCGACGAAGGCGACTTCTTCGAGATCCAGCAAAACTTCGCCAAGAACATCGTCACCGGTTTTGGCCGCGTCGAGGGCCGCACCGTCGGCTTCGTCGCCAACCAGCCGATGGTGCTGGCCGGCGTGCTCGATTCCGATGCCAGCCGCAAGGCCGCGCGCTTCGTGCGCTTCTGCGACTGTTTTTCGATTCCCCTCGTCACTTTTGTGGACGTCCCCGGCTTCCTGCCCGGCACAGCGCAGGAATATGGCGGCCTGATCAAGCACGGCGCCAAGCTTTTGTTTGCCTATGCCGAGGCGACCGTACCGAAGATCACCGTCATCACCAGAAAGGCCTATGGCGGCGCCTATGACGTGATGGCCTCAAAACATCTGCGCGGCGACATGAACTATGCCTGGCCGACGGCGCAGATCGCGGTGATGGGCGCTAGGGGCGCGGTCGAGATCATCTACCGCAAGGACATTGGCGATGCCGAAAAGATCGCAGCCCATACAATGGCTTACGAGGATCGCTTCCTGTCGCCCTTCGTCGCAGCCGAGCGCGGTTATGTCGACGAGGTGATCATGCCGCATTCGACCCGCCGTCGCATCGCGCGGGCGCTCCGCATGCTGCGCAACAAGGACATGCAGAACCCCTGGAAGAAGCACGACAACATCCCGCTGTGACGCTTGCAGCACCTTGCCAGGGCGGGTGCCGCAATGGAGATGCTCACTCCTCCTCCGCCGCGCCGAAGCCCGCGCCCATGGTGGCGCCGGTAGCGCTTGCCCATGGCGTCGCATGGTTGTCGATGCGCATCTGAAAAATGAAATAGGTCGGCGAGCAGAAGCCGACGCCTTTCACTTTCGAAATGCCGGGCGTGTCGGGCGGTAGCGACTGGCACATATAATCCTCGCGGCAGAAATGCTCGGCATCGCAGGCCGGCCGGTTGCCGCGATTGACCGCGCCTCCAAGGCACTGGTCGAAATTGTTGGTCGCCACGCACGTGTCGAACTTTTTGCCGCCGACCAGCCCGCAAATCTCGTTCGGCATTGACTTGCCAGCCTTGAAGGCGGCAAAGCTGCGATCCTTGTCGTCGCAGCCGCGATAGGCAATGCCCGCCGGCACGCCGATCTTCGGCGGCCGGCAGGTATAGGCGGTGCGCGAGACATCGGTCGCGAAGGCGGCGAACTGGCCGGTGATTTTGTAGCGGTCGTTGAAAGGCTGTGTCTCATTGCTGGCAATCGAACCGGTCAGGCAGGGATGGCCGGAAAACATCTGCTTGCTGTCCTTGGGCAGCAGGCATTGCGCCAGCTTGGTCCGCACCCCGGATGCCGTCGCCAATGGCGTACAGACAGTGCCGCCGCCGCATTGCCAGGTCGCGCCAAAGCGGGCTGCGTCCTCCGGCGTCAGGCAGGGCATCGTCATCCCGGCCGGCGCGTAGTCGACCTCGCCGGCGTCCTTCCATGCGGCCGGCGGCGCGAAGGACAGCGGACGAAAACGGTTCGGCTCCTTGCCCTCGATCGTGGCACGCAGCCAGGCTTCGCGCCGCGGAATATCGGCATGCAGATGCGGCGAGATGCCTACCTCAATGCGGTTGAGCGGCGAGGTCGTCTTGTCGTCGCGGCCGATGAAATGAAAGCCGGCGGTGGAACCGGCCTGATGGCATCCTTGGCAGGCGCCATTGTCCAGCCGCTCGACCAATGCCTCCGGCGTGCGCACCAGCTTCAAGGCGGAATAGTCGAGCCCCGCGAAATCCGCGGGCTGATAGAGCGGCGTGAACGGGTGGTTGGCCTGTCTTGCGCTGCCGAAGGTCGACCAAGAGATGACCTTCCTGGCCAGGAATTCGTCGGGGATTTCGTAGACGCCGAGATCGATCGCCGCGACATTGGAGCTGACATAGGCGGCGAGTTTTGCCTTCAGCGCCGCATCGCCCGAGAGCCTTGCCACATCGGGCGTGTTTTCCAGCGGCTTTTCGCTGACCGTCTCGCCATCTATGCCGAAAATCCGCAGGAGATAGGCCGCCTGCCCGCCGAACTCGGTCTCCTGTCCGGAGGGAAAGCGCACGACCTGTGCGTTAAGCTCGAGCTGCTTGAAGGTCAGTTCCTCCGGTGCCAGAGGACCGCCGGCCAGCCAGCCGGCATCGACCTTCTCGTCGAGCTGCGGTGTCCAGCGTCCGGCAACGCCGACGCAGCCGCCATCGGCATCGGGCGCCACGCTATAGACGGCGTTGAAATTGAACGGCAGCCGCGAGGCCAGAACCTTGCCGCCCTTCTTGAAGCTGTAGGCAAGGCGGTAGATGAAACGCACCTCGCCGCAATTCTTGTCGCCGGTCAGCGCGGCGAAATCACGCCGGTCGAGCCGATTGACGACGCCGACCAGGCGAAAGCGCGCGGCATCGGTCTTCAGCCAGCGCATGTCCATGATGCGGCCGACATTGCCGTCGGTGACCTCGTAGAGCGTTCGCCCGCCGGCCTTCATCTCAGCCCGTAGTGTGGCGATATCGGCGGCGACCATTTCGGTGATCGCGAGATAGGCCGGCGCCTTGTCGTACAGCGTTTTCAGGTCGCCGCTGCCATCGATGCCGAAAATGCCGGCGAAGCCAAAACCCTTCGCGTCGAGGGTGGCGAGAACCGCCGGATCGTCGACGATGGTCACCGGCCCTTCGGCGCGTGCGGCGTGCGCCGTGAAGACGGCAGCCAAGAGCGCGGCAAGCAGCGCGAGCCAGCGGTTCATGCGACAGCTCCACGGTGACCATCGACCAGTTCGCGCAACACCGGCACCAGCGCCAGCGGCAGGTCCTCGGCGATCAGCCCAGGACCGAACCGGCTGCCGGCCTCGGCGTGGATCCAAACCGCCGCGCAGGCGGCTTCAAACGCTGGCATGCCTTGCGCCAGAAGCCCGGCAATAATGCCCGCCAGCACGTCACCCGACCCGGCGGTGGCGAGCCATGGCGCGCCATTGCTGTTGATCGCCGCCCGGCCATCGGGTGATGCGATGACCGTATCGGCGCCCTTGTAAACGAGTATGGAGCCGGCGCGCTCGGCAGCCACGCGCGCCTTGGCCAATTTGGACAGGCCTTTGGCCGCGATGTCGGGAAACAAACGGGCAAACTCGCCCTCATGCGGGGTCAACACCAGCGCCGGAGCGTTCGGTCGACGCGCCGCCTCGAACAGCGCTTGCGGCTGGTGCGCCAGCGACGTGATGGCGTCGGCATCCAGAACGACGGCGCCGTCCGTCAAGGCCGAAATCAACTGCAACGCGAAATCGCCCACCTTGGGTTTTGGTCCGAGCCCAGGCCCGAACACCAGCGCTTCGGGATGCCGCGCCGCGAGGAATTCCTGCACCTCCTCGAGCGAGCCAGCCTCGCGCAGCATGATCGAGGTCAGATGCATGGCATTCACCTGCATGGCATTCCCTGGGGACAGCACGGTCACCGCGCCTGCCCCGCTCCGGGCCGCGGCCATGGCCGACAATCGTGCCGCACCCGTCGCGCTCGGTCCGCCGGAAAAGACGCCGACGTGGCCGCGCTTGTATTTGTGGGCATCGACGGCCGGCATGGGAAAATCCTTGAGCCACAATGCCGGCGTGTTCTCGAAAGTCTGCAACGTGAGCTGCGCAATGACCCCGTCGCCGATACCGATGTCGGCCAGCACCACCTCGCCGCATCGTTCGCGTCCCGGCAACAGCAGATGGCCTGGCTTTTTTCGCGCAAACGTCACCGTAACCTGAGCCTTGAACGCATGGCCGAGAACGTCGCCGCTTTCGCCGGAGACACCCGATGGTAAATCGACGGCGACGACAGGTAGGTCCAGTTCTGTCGCAATTTCGATCGCCCTGGCGTCATCGCCGGACAGCGGTTTGGACAGCCCTGCCCCGTAAAGCGCGTCGACTATGACCGAACCGACCTCGGCGGCAAATTGCGACAGGGGCCGAGGTTTGACCGAACATTCGGCTGCGGCAAGCGCGGCATCTGTTCCCGGCCTTAGCGCGCCGGATGCCCAGATGGCCGTGTCGACGCCACTGGCTGCCAGGATACTGGCGATGACATAGCCGTCGCCGCCATTGTTGCCTGGCCCACACAGCACGTGCACGCGGCTCGCCTGGGGATAGCGTGCCAGCACCACCTCGGCGACCGCTTCGCCGGCGCGCCGCATCAGGCCGATGCCGTCGAGCGGCCCAGTGGCAATTGCCAGCCGGTCAGCCTCGGCCATTTCGGCCGGGGACAGAAGTTCGTTGCTCATGAATTGCCGATCCGCATTTCTGTTCAGGCCCCCGCCCCTTGTGCAATCGAGCATTGTCCAGTTTTCGGTTCGAAGCAAACGGCGAGCGCAACAAGTAGAGTTAGCCGCCGATCCTTTCAGGGCAGTCCGCAACTGCCTGCAAAATGCGCGATCTGCCCAATTATTGTGCGGACGCCAAGGCCGGCAATGTGTAGGCTCTAAACACCCGTGCCGCATCCAAAGCAGCGGATGACGCGAAAGTGCAGCCCTGTGCGGCATGGTGTTGAAATCGCGTGACAGCGCCTTGTTTCAGCTGAAATTGGCACAGTTCGTGCTTGATGGAGGCGCAAGCGGGGCGCACAACCCGTCTTTTTGGCAGTGGAGGCCACTTTTTACATGAAAAAGATCGAAGCGATCATCAAGCCGTTCAAGCTCGACGAAGTGAAGGAAGCGCTTCAGGAGGCCGGCCTGCAAGGCATCACCGTGACCGAAGCCAAGGGCTTTGGCCGCCAGAAGGGCCATACCGAACTCTATCGCGGCGCCGAATATGTCGTCGACTTTCTGCCCAAGGTGAAAATCGAAGTTGTGCTCGGCGACGATGCGGTCGAAGGCGCGATCGAGGCCATCCGCAAGGCGGCCCAGACCGGCCGCATCGGCGACGGCAAGATCTTCGTTTCCAACATCGAGGAAGTCGTTCGCATCCGCACCGGTGAAACGGGGATGGACGCCGTCTGAGGTTTCTGATTTCAGATATCTCGGTATCTGATTTCCGATAACTCCTCGAAACGTCATCAGACAGGGAAGAAATGACATGACGACAGCCAAAGACATCATGAAGCAGATCAAGGACAACGACGTGAAATTCGTCGACCTGCGCTTCACCGATCCGAAGGGCAAGCTGCAGCACGTGACGATGGATGTCATCGAGGTCGAGGAAGACATGTTCGCCGATGGCGTCATGTTCGACGGCTCGTCCATCGCCGGCTGGAAGGCGATCAACGAGTCCGACATGGTGCTGATGCCCGATCCTGATACCGTGCACATGGACCCGTTCTTCGCCCAGTCGACCATGGTCATCCTGTGCGACATCCTCGATCCGGTTTCGGGCGAATCCTACAACCGCGACCCGCGCGGCACCGCCAAGAAGGCCGAGGCCTACATGAAGGCTGAAGGCATCGGCGACACCATCTATGTCGGCCCGGAAGCCGAGTTCTTCGTCTTCGACGACGTCAAGTACAAGGCCGATCCCTACAACACCGGCTTCAAGCTCGACTCCACCGAATTGCCGTCCAACGACGACACCGATTACGAGACCGGCAACCTCGGCCACCGTCCGCGCGTCAAGGGCGGCTACTTCCCGGTGCCGCCGATCGACAGTGCCCAGGACATGCGCTCCGAAATGCTGACCGTGCTTGCCGAAATGGGCGTACGCGTCGAGAAGCACCACCACGAGGTGGCGGCTGCCCAGCACGAACTCGGCATAAAGTTCGACACGCTGGTGCGCAACGCCGACAAGATGCTGATCTACAAATACGTCGTGCATCAGGTTGCCAATGCCTATGGCAAGACGGCCACCTTCATGCCGAAGCCGATCTTCGGCGACAATGGCTCGGGCATGCACGTCCACCAGTCGATCTGGAAGAACGGCAAGCCGACCTTCGCCGGCAACGAATATGCCGGCCTGTCGGAGAGCTGCCTGTTCTACATCGGCGGCATCATCAAGCACGCCAAGGCCATCAACGCCTTTACCAACCCGCTGACCAACTCCTACAAGCGCCTGGTGCCGGGCTATGAAGCACCGGTGCTGCTCGCCTATTCCGCGCGCAACCGCTCGGCGTCGTGCCGCATTCCGTTCGGCTCGTCGCCGAAGGCCAAGCGCGTCGAAGTCCGCTTCCCCGATCCGGGCGCGAACCCCTACCTCGCCTTCGCCGCCATGCTGATGGCCGGCCTCGACGGCATCAAGAACAAGATCCATCCGGGACAGCCGATGGACAAGGATCTCTATGACCTGCCGCCGAAGGAGTTGAAGAAGATCCCGACCGTCTGCGGTTCGCTGCGCGAAGCCCTGCAGAGCCTCGACAAGGACCGCGGCTTCCTGAAAGCCGGCGGCGTCTTCGACGACGACCAGATCGACTCTTACATCGAGCTCAAGATGGCCGAAGTGATGCGCTTCGAAATGACCCCGCATCCGGTCGAATACGACATGTACTATTCGGTCTGAGCGGACCGTCTCAGAGACAAAGAAAAAACCCCGGCGGAAACGCCGGGGTTTTTTCTTTGACCGATGGTGGCCATCAGATTTATCAACCAGGTCGCGGCGCAGGCACTCAAGCCTACGCCGCGATAAATGCTCAGGCCGCCGCCGAAACCTGGGCGCTGGCCGGAACTTCCGCAATCGTCTTCAGGATCTGCGAAGCGATCTGGTAGGGGTCGCCCTGCGAGTTCGGACGGCGGTCCTCCAGGTAGCCCTTGTAGTCGCCCTTGATGAAGGAGTGCGGGACGCGGATCGAGGCGCCGCGATCGGCGATGCCGTAGCTGAACCGGTTCCACGGCGCGGTCTCGTGCTTGCCGGTCAGACGCTTGTCATTGTCCGGGCCGTAGACGGCGATGTGATCCATCAGGTTCTTGTCGAAAGCCGCCATCAGCGCTTCGAAATAGGCCTTGCCGCCGACTTCGCGCATATGGGTGGTCGAGAAATTGGCATGCATGCCCGAGCCGTTCCAGTCGGTGTCGCCGAGCGGCTTGCAGTGATACTCGATGTCGATCTCGTATTTTTCGGTCAGGCGCTGCAAGAGATAGCGTGCCATCCACATCTGGTCGGCGGCCTTCTTGGAGCCCTTGCCGAAAATCTGGAATTCCCACTGGCCCTTGGCCACTTCGGCGTTGATGCCTTCATGGTTGATGCCTGCGGCGAGGCACTGGTCGAGATGCTCCTCGACGATCTGGCGCGCAACCGAGCCGACATTCGAGTAGCCGACGCCGGTGTAGTACGGGCCCTGCGGCGCGGGATAACCGCTCTCAGGGAAGCCGAGCGGGCGGCCGTCCTTGTAGAAGAAATACTCCTGCTCGAAGCCGAACCACGCGCCCTCGTCGTCGAGGATGGTGGCGCGCTTGTTGGACGCATGCGGCGTGACGCCGTCGGGCATCATGACTTCGCACATCACCAGCACGCCATTGGTGCGGGCCGGATCCGAATACACGGCGACCGGCTTCAGCACGCAGTCGGAGCTGTGGCCTTCGGCCTGCTGGGTCGAGGAGCCGTCGAAGCCCCACAGCGGAAGCTGTTCGAGCGTTGGGAACTCGGCATAGTCCTTGATCTGGGTCTTGCCGCGCAGATTGGGGACCGGGGTGTATCCATCGAGCCAGATGTACTCGAGCTTGTATTTCGTCATTCTAGAGCCTCTCGTTGCTTGATCACCGAAGCTGGATAGCGCCGGCGCATGCCGAGCCATCCGGCAGGCCGGCTGCCGGTCCATAAAATGCAAGTCATGTGCCATTTCCCCTGCGCGGGGTGCGTCAAAAATGCCCATTCATCCCGGCGATGCGGCCAAGCCGTCTAAGCAATGCGGCGCGATCGATCAAAAGCCAAATCTGCTTAAATAACAGGCAAATACTGATCTTTCTTTAGGCATCTTGCCTAAACGGATTGCAGGACTTATCTTGCTGGAAAGCTGAATCGACAAGCTTCGGCAAAAGAAAGGAGCCTGACCATGGAAATCGTTTCTGCCCGTCCGTCGGCCAAAATCCTGATGTTCCCGGTGGCAGTCCGTCTTTCTGCCTCAAATTTAAGCGGAAAGGCTAAGTTCGCGGCAGAGCTTGCCTCCATGCGCGATCACCTCACGGATTTCGGTAGCGGCTGGTACCACGAGGCAGCCATCGAGGAAGCGCAACACGACCGGAAGAGCTGAACTCTTCGTTCGATTCTTGAGAAATTGGAAAGCCCGGCGTGATCGCTCGCGCCGGGCTTTTGCGTTGGTATCGGCCAATGACTCTAGGTCTTGGCGTGCAGGTCGGTTCCCAGCGTATCTTTGACGAAGATCATGCCGATGATTAGCGTCATCGCCGCGATCACGATCGGGTACCAGAGACCATAATAGATGTCGCCCTTGGCCGCGCTCAAGGCGAAGACTGTCGCCGGGAGCAGGCCGCCGAACCAGCCATTGCCGATGTGATAGGGCAGCGACATGCCGGTGTAGCGGATGCGGGTCGGGAACATCTCGACCAGAATCGCCGCGATCGGCCCGTAAACCATCGTCACGTAGAGGATCAGGATGAACAGAATGCCGACGACCTTTGTCCAGTTGACCTGCGCGGGGTCGGCAAACATCGCAAACGCGCCGGACGCTGGAATGCTGTAGACGGTCACGTCGGTGGCACCAGCGGCTTCATCGGCCGTCAGCACCTTGTCCTTGATCGCCTGGGCGGCCGGCACCGTCGCCTTCTCGCCGGCGCGAATGGCGACGGCATCGAGCTTCAGTTCAGGGTTGGCCGCGACGAAGGCATCAAGCTTCTGGTCGGCGACCTTTGAAGCGGCACGCTTCAGCGGATAGCCGCCATCCTTGAGTGCCATGTTGACCGCCTTGGTGAAGGCACCATCCTTGGCTTTGGCCTGATCGCCGGCAGCGATGGCGTCGTAGGATTCGACCGTCTCATTGCCGACCTTCACCGTTGCCGAGGTCCCAGGCGCCGCACTGGTGACGATTTCATACGGCACCGAGCTCTTGGCAAGGAACGACGTGGCGATGTCGCACGACGTGGTGAACTTCGCCGTGCCGACCGGGTTGAACTGGAACTTGCAGTCGCCGGGCGCCACGGTAACCGTCGCACGCGTGTTCTGCTGCGCTGCGGCCAGCGTTGGATTGGCCGCCCAGGTCAATGCCTTGAACAGCGGGAAGTAGGTGAAGATCGCCAGAGCCAGCCCCGCCATGATGATCGGCTTGCGGCCGATCTTGTCGGAGAGCCAGCCGAACACGACAAAGAAGATGGAGCCCAACGCCAAGGCGATGGCGATCAGGATGTTGACCGTCTGCAGGTCGACCTTGAGCACGTTCTGCAGGAAGAACAGAGCGTAGAACTGGCCGGAGTACCAGACCACAGCCTGGCCGGCGGTGAGGCCGAGAAGCGCCAGGATGGCGATCTTGGCATTCTTCCACTGACCGAAGGCTTCCGTCAGCGGAGCCTTGGAGCCCTTGCCCTCGTCCTTCATCCGCTGGAAGGTTGGCGATTCGCTGAGCGTCAGCCGAATCCAGACCGACACGCCGAGCAGGATGACGGAGACGAGAAACGGAATACGCCAGCCCCAGGCGGCGAAGTCTTCCTTGCTCAACATCGCCTGAACGCCGAGGATGATGATCAGCGACAGGAACAGGCCGAGCGTTGCCGTCGTCTGGATCCACGAGGTGTAGAAGCCACGGCGGTCGTCGGGGGCGTGTTCGGCGACATAGGTTGCCGCACCACCATACTCACCGCCGAGCGCCAGGCCCTGCAGCATGCGCAGCCCAACCAGGATGATGGGCGCCGCAATGCCCCAGCTCGCCGAGCCGGGAAGCAGGCCGACCAGGAACGTCGAACTGCCCATGATCAGGATGGTGACAAGAAACGTATATTTGCGGCCGACGAGATCGCCGATACGGCCGAACACCAGCGCGCCGAACGGGCGCACCAGGAAGCCCGCGGCGAAAGCCAGCAGGGCGAAGATGTTGCGCGTCGCTTCAGGATACTGGCTAAAGAAAGTGGCGCCGATAAAGACTGCCAGCGAACCGTAGAGATAGAAATCGTACCATTCGAAAACGGTGCCGAGCGAGGAAGCGAAGATGACTTTCTTCTCTTCCCGCGTCATGCCACCGCTTGCTCTGCCGGCGGTCGATGCCATTGCCATTTGATATGTCCTCCCTTGAGATCCCGTCTGCCTTGAGGCTGCGCGTCACCGTCCGTGTTCTCCTCCAAACACGGACTCGGCGCATGCAACGCGGGAAAAATGACAGAAAGCACCGCCCAGAGGCAGACCGACCTTGGGTTTATGACTTTGGTATTAGGTGCAGTGCGAAACGGGTCGGTAGACGTCAGCCGTCAGCCTTTGAGCGCCTCAAGCAGGCTCACAGCAGCCATCATCTCGTGCTTGCGGGCCGAGCGACGCGCGACGGCCTCCGCATCGTGGCCCCAGTGCTCGACCTGCCAATCCTCGTCGACATGGCCGGCCACCCATGCCGCATCGCCGTCGAGTTCGCCGAAATCGACTGCCAAAGCCAGCAGTGCCGATCCCGTCAGCGAGGTCATGACATGGATGGCTGCAAGCCGCAGCGGATCGTTGCGCTGGCTGAGATGGACACCGAGCACAGCGATGCTCTCGCGCGGCTGCTCGACATGGATGATGCCCTCGGCGAGGTTGAAGCGGGCGCCAAGCGTGCCGCGCGCCCAGTCGATCACCGGGTCCCAATGCTGGTTCTGCCGGTCGACCAGCCCTTGCGGCGCGTCGGCCCGGTAGCAGAGAAGATCGGATGAGGCGAAGCGCAATATGTCCTCCAGCACCGCCTGCGGGTCGCTGGCAACGCCGTCGATGGCCGTGTTGACCAGGCGCAGGACCGGCATCGTCACCGGGTTGATGGTTTCGCCTTGCGCGGCAAACTCGTCGGCGATCAGGCCGGCCGCCTTTTCGGTCGGCAACGCCAGCAGCGCCTTGCCCGGCGTGCGCACCGGCTTGCCGTCAAGATGAACGGCAAATCCATCCTCGAGCGGTGCGACCGAGACGGCCTTGTAGAAGCGTTTCGGCAGATGCGTCTTCATCTGGATCTGGGCGCGGCGCACCGGATCCGGGTCGGAAAGCTGCTTGCCCGCTTCGAGGTCGTTGAGGATATCGCGCATGCCAGAACTTTCTATCCGGGGATCTGCTTTCGCGCCGGCCGGTTGACGATGATCAGCCCGGCGGCGATGAGGCCGAGTGCCAGGAAAATACGGACGGTCAGCGGCTCGTTCAAGATCACGGCGCCGCACAGCACACCGAACACGGGCGACAGGAAGGTGAAGCTCGACAGGCCCGAAGCCGGATAGCGCCTGAGCAGCCAGAACCACAGCACATAGGTGAAGGCGACGACGTAGATGGCCTGGAAAAGCAGGGCCAATGTCGGCACGGCGGAAAAATTGCGGATGGCGGGTCCGGTGAAAGGCAGCACCAAAGCGCCTACGACGATGGCACCGGCCAGTTGATAGAGCAGCAGTTTTTCGGCGCTGGTGTCGGCCAGTTTCGACCGTTTGATGACGATGCTGGTCAACGCCCAGAGAATGCCGGCGCCGAGGCTGAGCAGGTCACCGGTCAATGCCGCGCCGTCGCCGGCGCTCATCTTGTCGGAGAACACGCAGACCAGTCCGGCGAAAGCCAGGAGAAGACCGACGATCTTGAGCGCGGTGATGCGCTCGCCCAGCAGGAAATGACCGCCGACCAGCACCCAGAACGGCATGGTGTTGACCAGAAGCGTGTTGCGGGCGACCGTCGTGTGTTCGAGCCCGACATAGAGACACAGGAACTCGACGCCAAACAGCCCGCCCACGAGAATGCCCGCGACAAGAGTTTTGTCTGGCTTGAACAGCGCAACGCCGCGCCAGCGGCACCAGCCGAGAACGCACAGGCCGCCGATGACCGAGCGTGCGATGGACAGGAAAACCGGGTCGTAGCCGGCATAGGAGATCTTGGCGGCAACGTAGTTCAGCCCCCAGGAAAACGTCAGCCCGACCATGATGAATGCTGCCGCCATGTCGACCGTATCGCGACGGTCGAGCGCATCGGTGGCGCCGCTCAAACCCTAGTCCTCCGCGCTGGCGTCGTCGAAGCCGATCAGGTTCCAGCTCTGGCGCATATGCGGCGACATCGGCGCGGTGACATCGATGACACCCTTGTCCGGGTGCGGAATGATGATGCGGCGCGCATGCAGGTGCAGGCGATTCTGCATGCCGCCCGGAAAGTCCCAATTGGTGTCAGCCTCGAAATATTTGGGGTCGCCGATGATCGGGCAGCCGATATAGGCGGCATGGACACGAAGCTGGTGGGTGCGGCCGGTGTAGGGCTCCATCTCCAGCCAGGTCATCGTCTGTGCGGCCTGCTCGATGACACGGTAGTAGGACACGGCGTGGTCGGCGCCCTTTTCGCCATGCTTGGCGACGCGCACGCGGTCGCCATCGGGCGTCGGTTCCTTGATCAGCCAGGTCGAGATCTTGTCCTCGCGCTTCGGCGGCACACCCTTGACCAGCGCCCAATAGGTCTTCTTGGTCTCGCGGGCGCGAAACGCTTCGGCGAGCTTCATGGCGGCGAGCCTCGTGCGGGCGACGACCAGCACGCCTGACGTGTCGCGGTCGAGGCGGTGCACCAGGCGCGGCTTCTCGCCCTTCTGGTTGCGCCAGGCTTCCAGCATGTCGTCGACATTGCGGGTGACGCCGGAGCCGCCCTGCACGGCCAGGCCTGCCGGCTTGTTGAAGACGAAGACTTTCGGATCCTCGTGGATCAGCATCTTGGCGAGCACATCGGCGTCGCCCTGGTTGCGGATCGAGTGACCGGTAAGCGCGCTTTCGCCTTTCTTGTCCACTTCCAGCGGTGGCACGCGAACCATCTGGCCCGGCTCGACGCGCGTATCGGCCTTGACCCGGCCGCCATCGACGCGAATCTGGCCGGAGCGCAAGAGCTTCTGCAGATGGCCGAAGCCAAGGCCCGGGAAATGGGTCTTGAACCAGCGATCGAGCCGCATGCCCGCCTCGCCGGCCTCCACCGTGATCTGTTCAACGCCTGCCATATTTTTTTCGCTTATCCGTTTCCGAGCAGGGCTCAGCCCTGCTTTTGCGCGGCAATAGCACTATGAAACGGTTCTTGCGAGCCAAAGTCCCAGAAACAGGGCGATAATTGCCCCGACAACACTGGCAAGGGCATATCCGAATGCGGGCAGCGTGGCGCCGCGCTCCCACAGCGTCGCGAAATCGAGCGAAAAGGCGGAGAAGGTGGTGAAGCCGCCAAGAATGCCGGTGGCCACGAACAGCCTGAGTTCATTCGATCCGCCGCGCCGCATCAGAATGGCGATGAACAGACCCATGGCAAAGGAGCCGACGATGTTGATGGCCATCGTGCCCCACGGGAAATTGGGGCCAACAAGGCGCAGCGCGCCGATGTTGGTGAAATGACGGATGCCGGCGCCGATACCACCACCGACGACAACGAGAAGCAGATTGAACATGGAAGTTTACTGCCCTCACAAGGGCGGTTCGGTCAATCCCGATTGTTGGCCGGGACAGCACAGACCGTTGAACGCGTCAAAAACCGTCTCTCGCGCCCATTGTCGAGCGAGAACATGCCGCCCCTGCCCGGCACGACGTCGATGATCAGATCCGTGTGCTTCCACACCTCATATTGCGAGCCGCTGATATAGACCGGCGTTTCGCCGATCTCGCCCAGCATGACGTCATTGTCGCCGACGATGAAGGCGCCTTGCGGATAGCACATCGGCGAGGAACCGTCGCAACAGCCGCCAGACTGGTGGAACAGCACCGGACCGTGATCGGCGATGATCTCGGCCAGGAACGCCACGGCTTCGGGCGTCGCGGAAACCTTGCCCATGGACACCTTGTCGAGCATCAAAATCCTCCCAGGAAGCCGGTACGGCGGCGCGGCCTGTTGGGCCGCACCGCCTGATGGTGCGCCTTTGCTGGCGATCAGAAGAAGCCGAGCTTCTTCGGGCTGTAGCTGACCAGCATATTCTTGGTTTGCTGGTAGTGGTCGAGCATCATCTTGTGCGTCTCGCGGCCGATGCCTGATTGCTTATAGCCGCCGAAGGCGGCATGCGCGGGATAGGCGTGGTAGCAGTTGGTCCAGACGCGACCGGCCTGAATGGCGCGACCGAAGCGATAGCAGCGGTTGGCGTCGCGGCTCCAGATGCCGGCACCCAGGCCATAGAGCGTGTCGTTGGCGATCGACAGCGCCTCGTCGTCATCCCTGAAGGTGGTGACCGAAACCACCGGCCCAAAGATCTCCTCCTGGAAGACGCGCATCTTGTTGTGGCCCTTGAACACGGTCGGCTTCACGTAGTAGCCGCCGGCAAGGTCGCCCGGCAGGTGGTTCTGCTCGCCACCGATCAGCACCTCGGCGCCTTCCTGGCGGCCGATGTCGAAGTAGGAGAGAATCTTCTCCAGCTGCTCGCTCGACGCCTGCGCCCCGATCATCGTTGCCGGATCGAGCGGATCACCCTGCACGATCGCCTCGACGCGCTTCAGCGCCTTTTCCATGAACCTGTCGTAGATCTTCTCATGCACCAGCGCCCGGCTGGGACACGTGCAGACCTCGCCCTGGTTGAGCGCGAACATGACAAAACCTTCGATCGCCTTGTCGAAGAAATCGTCGTCTTCGGCGGTCACGTCTTGGAAGAAGATGTTGGGCGACTTGCCGCCAAGTTCGAGCGTCACCGGGATGAGATTCTGGCTGGCATATTGCGAGATCAGGCGGCCGGTCGTGGTCTCGCCGGTGAAGGCGATCTTGGCGATGCGGTTCGACGATGCCAGCGGCTTGCCGGCTTCGAGGCCGAACCCATTGACGATGTTGAGCACGCCGTCCGGCAAGAGATCGCCGATCAGGTCCGCCCACAACATGATGGTCGCAGGCGTCTGTTCAGCCGGCTTCAAGACGACGCAGTTGCCGGCGGCGAGTGCCGGAGCCAGCTTCCACACCGCCATAAGCAGCGGGAAATTCCAGGGGATGATCAGGCCAACGACGCCGAGCGGCTCGTGGAAATGATAGGCGACGGTGTCGTGGTCGATCTCCGAAATGCCACCCTCCTGAGCGCGTACCGCCCCGGCGAAATAGCGGAAATGGTCGATGGCGAGCGGCAGGTCGGCGGCGGTCGTCTCGCGGATCGGCTTGCCATTGTCCCAGGTTTCGGCGAGGGCCAGCAGATCGAGATTGTCCTCCATGCGATCGGCGATCCGGTTCAGGATCAGCGCGCGCGCGGCGGCACTCGTCTTGCCCCAGCCATCCTTGGCCTTGTGCGCGGCGTCGAGCGCAGCCTCGATATCGCTGGCGTCGGAGCGGGCAATCTCGCCCAGCGGACGGCCGGTCACCGGCGAGATGTTCTCAAAATACCTTCCGGATTTCGGCGCCACCCACTTGCCGCCGATGAAGTTGTCGTAGCGCTTGGCAAAGGGGATCTTGGCCGTGCGAGAAAATTCAACCTTGTTCATTGTCTTCCTCCCAGGAAACGGCCGCGGGATGCGGCACGTAATGAGGAAGCTTTGCGGATGGCGGCGGGCTTGTCAGCACCGGCCAGACAGTCGCCGGCGCCGACTGTCGCAGTTCTGCGACAGGTTAGGGTCTGAAAACTCAATGCGGGCGACGGATGCCCAGTCGCGCGAGTTTTCGATGCAGCGTGGCGCGGGAAATACCGAGATTGTGCGCGGCGGCCGAGACGTTGCCTTCGGCGCGGGCGAGAGCGCGCTGGACCACGCCACGCTCGGCCTCGCCCAGTTCCTCGGTGGCTTTCGCGCAGTCGCCGAGGACATCGGCGGCCGGCAAGCCCTTGGTCAGCGTTTGTTGCGTGATGCCGAGAGCCTGTCGCGCCGAGCGTGTCGCACCGACCACGAGATCATCGGCATCGACAGCTATCAGCGCGCCGGCGCTGCGCTCGCCCACCGGCGCCAACAGAATGCGGGCGCTTGAAAAAGCCAGGCGAAAATTCTCCGCCTCGATGCGGCGAGCGGCGTCGCCGACCGCCATGGCGATCAGGTTGACGAAGTCTTCGGTCAAATCCGACCGGCAGGACGACACATCGAGCGCAGCCGCCAGGTTGCCCTCGTGATCGTAGATCGGCGCCGTCGTGCAGCTGAGCAGCGTGTTGCGCGAGAAGAAGTGCTGGTCGCGGTGAATGGTGAGGGAGCGCTGATCGGCAAGACAGGTACCGATGCCGTTGGTTCCTTCGCTGTCCTCGCTCCACACCGTGCCTGTCCAAAGGCCCCATTCGTCGAACGTATCGTCATCGGCGGAAGCACCCCGGCGCTCTAACGGAATGCCTTCACGGTCGGCAAGCATCACGCAGCAGCCGATGCCTCCGACGGCCAAATAGAGCCGATCGAGGCTCGCATCCGCGGCGCGCAGCAACGGCTCCATTCGCTGCCGCGCCTGCCTGAGCTCGCTTTCGGTCAGGCGTCTCGGCGCCTTTCGCTCGGCTGGGTCGAGCCTATGCAATGTAAGGGAACGCCGCCAGGAGGCGATCAATGCCGAGCGGGCGGCATCGCTGGTGGCGATCGCTGCCTGCACGACATCGGCATGATGGGCCGGCTGTCCGCTCACCTCATCCTCCCGGAGCATGGTGCGCTTCAATCCCCTGGCGCCGTGCTCGCATCACCGCCTTCTACGGGATCGGTGGCCGATGCCGCTATAAGACAATGGTTCAAGAGCAACCGAGATGCGCTGTGCAGGCTATTCGCCACCTGCTGAGAGGTAGAGCAATGTCGCCTGTCTGAGGGTTCAGGTCGTCTCGACCTTCTTCGCCTTGCTCGAGCCGATCATCTTCCAATTCTTGTAGAACATGGAATTGATGCGCTCGACGCTGACCGAAACGATGGCCAGAAGAGCGGAGATGAAACCGGGGAATGGCGACGGCCGGATGATGTCCATGAACACGCAGTAGCGGCGTCCATCATATTCGTTGACCGAGCGGTGCAGCAGCGTGTCGTCGAAAATGTACAGCGGATTGTCGTGCCAGTAGTTCTTGACGTTGTTGCACTCGACGAAAACCTCGGCCTTCACCGGGATCAGATTGTAGAGAATGCGCAGGCTGAGCCGCAGCGGCCCGAAATGCCAGGAGGTCGATTCCTGTCCCCTGAAAACCGATACGGCAATCGTCTTGATGTATTTGAAATCCTTGTTGAACTCGGCGACGTTGTCGATCTTGTGCTTGCCATACCATTGATAGACATACATGCCGCGCCGGCCGGTGCCGAAATTGGCGTCGATGTCGGCGATGATCTCGTCCTTGCGCGCCTTGAAGACGTCGAGAACCTCGTTGACCTCGCGTTGATAGTCGGCGGGAAACTGCTCCAGCTTCCACACGCCCGGGTTCCTGTAGCAAAGCAGGTCGACCAAAAGGTTGAAGGGCGATAGCAGCCAGGTGAAGATGCCGTTGCCAAGGAAGTAGCCGCGAAACAGCGACAAATCCTTGTTGGCGTTGCGCAGCACGTCGATCAGGCCACAGACGATGAAAATCGTCGTCAGGGTCGGAATGAAGTAGAAGCCAAGCGCAAGCAGCGGAACCGCTATGACCAGCTGGCGAAGGGTTTTGCGAAGCGTTTTTGTCATTTTTTGTTCGCGCCGGGCGCGATTCCTGTTTTGAATGATTATCGCCAAAGGTTCTGGCAGCGACCACCGCCCGATCGTGCGCCTAGATAAGGTTTTTTGTCCCCTCGCACAATGTCCATCGCATATCGGCCGATTGGCCGGCGGCCGTTGCCAACAATGTTTGGAGGACACCGCTCCACTTCAGATCAGTGCTCGGCAAAGCCGTGCCCCATGGCAATATCTCGTCCCGAAGGGTGAGGACCACCGGGCTGCGCAAAGCCTACCTTTCCCGCTCGGCGCGCAGCTTTGCCCAATAGTCCAGCCGCTTCCTGATATCGCGTTCAAAACCGCGCTCCGGAGGATCGTAGAAGGTTTGCCGGCCCATCTTTTCGGGAAAGTAGTCCTGTCCGGAAAACGCGTCGGGCTCGTCATGGTCGTAGCGGTAGCCCGAGCCGTAATCTTCCTCTTTCATCAGCTTGGTCGGCGCGTTGAGGATGTGCTTGGGCGGCAGCAGCGAGCCGAATTCCTTGGCTGCCTGCGTGGCGGCTTTGAAGGCGGTGTAGACGGCGTTGGATTTGGGCGCCGTGGCGAGATAGACTGTGGCCTCGGCGAAGGCCAGTTCACCCTCGGGCGAACCCAGATAGTCGTAGGCGTCCTTGGCGGCGTTGGCGACGACCAGCGCCTGCGGATCGGCGAGCCCGATATCCTCCATCGCCATGCGCACCAGCCGGCGGCCGAGATAGAGCGGATCCTCGCCGGCATCGAACATACGGGCAAGATAATAGAGGGCTGCATCCGGGTCGGAACCGCGCACCGATTTGTGCAGCGCCGAGATCAGATTGTAGTGGCCATCCTGGCCCTTGTCGTAGATCGGCGCGCGGCGCTGGACGATGCGCTGCAGGACATCTGTCCCGAACACCTCGCCGGGCTTGGCGGCGCGCCAGACTTCCTCGGCCAGCGTCAGCGATGCACGGCCGTCGCCGTCGCTCATGCGGACCAGCATCGCCCTCGCCTCGTCATCGAGCGGCAGCGCCCTGCCCTCCGTCTCCTCCGCCCGCGCCAGCAATTTGGCGATGCTCTCCTCGCCAAGCGAATGGAACACCAGCACCCGCGCGCGGGACAGCAGAGCGGCATTCAGCTCGAAGGACGGGTTTTCCGTCGTGGCGCCGACCAGGACGACCGTGCCGTCCTCCATGACCGGAAGAAAAGAATCCTGCTGGGCGCGGTTGAAGCGGTGGATCTCGTCGACGAACAGCAGCGTCTGACGGCCATTGGAGCGGCGCAGCTTTGCTGCCTCGAACACCTTCTTCAGGTCGGCGACACCGGAAAACACCGCCGATATCTGCTCGAAGGCAAGGCTGGTTTCGCCGGCAAGCAACCGCGCCACCGTGGTCTTGCCGGTGCCGGGCGGGCCCCAGAAGATCATCGAGCCGAGCGAGCCGGAGCCGATCAGCCGCGTCAGCGCACCATCCGGTCCGGTCAGATGCTCCTGGCCGACGACCTCGCCAAGGTTTTTCGGGCGCAGCCGGTCGGCCAACGGCCGCCCGGGCGGCGCTTTTTCCGGTTCATCGACGCTGAACAGATCGGCCATGCAGTTCTTTTGGTTGGAGCACGACCTCTTCGGAAATGCCGGAGATCGAACTCAGTAGCGCAACACCTGGCGCAGTATCTGCCCGCCGCGCTCGACGGTAAAGCGCCACCAGCGCGTATCCTGCTGGGCGAGTTGCGCCAGCGTCGCTGCCGTGTCGACGGTGGTGCCGTTCACTTCACGCACGATATCGCCTGGCTGGAAGCCAAAATCGGCGGCGGGCGAATCGCGGTTGATGTCGACCACGGTGACGCCCTTGAGGTCCGTGCGCAGGCCAAGCCGCTGGGCAAGCCGGGGCGACAGTTCCGCAACCTTGGCGCCGGAGAAGGGGCTGCGGCCATGCAGCGTCACTTCCGAGGCCTTGGCGCCCTCCGGCGCGCGCTCCAGAGGGATGTCCATCGTCGCCTGCTGGCCTTTGCTCAAGATCCCGAAGCTCGCCTTGGTGCCGATCGACAGCGTTGCCATCCGGTAGTCCAGCGCCTCGATGCTTTCGACAGGCGTGCCGTTGAGCTGCAGCACGACGTCGCCGGGCTTGAGCCCCGCCTTGGCCGCCGGCCCGGCCTCTTCGACCGACGAGACCAGCGCACCGGTCGGCTTTTCCATGGCCAGCGATTCGGCGATCTGCGGCGTCACCGCCTCGAATTCGGCGCCGATATAGGGCCGCTCGAAGAAATCGAGCCCGGCCTTGGCCGCATCGGCGAAGGCGCGCACCATGTTGGACGGAATGGCAAAGCCGATGCCGATGGAGCCGCCGCTGCGACTGTAGATCGCCGTGTTGATGCCGACCAGCTGGCCGCCCATGTTGATCAGCGCGCCGCCGGAATTGCCGGGGTTGATGGCGGCGTCCGTCTGGATGAAGTAGCCGGAATCCGAAACGCCGATATGGCTGCGGGCAAGTGCTGAAACGATGCCGCTGGTGGTGGTCTGGCCGACGCCGAACGGATTGCCGATGGCCAGCAGCAGATCGCCGACCTCGAGCGCGTCGGAATCGCCGATGGCGATCACCGGAAACGGCTTGTCCGAGGTGATTTTGAGCACGGCGAGGTCGAGCGTCTCGTCCTTGAGCATGACCTTCGAGGTGAATTCGCGTCCGTCCGCAGTCGCCACCTTCACCTCGTCGGCATCCTTGATGACGTGGTAATTGGTGACGATGACGCCACTGGGATCGACCAGCACGCCGGAGCCGAGCGAGGACTGTGCGCGCGGCTGCGCCCGGCCGAAGAACTCCTCGAAGAATGGATCGCCTTCGAAAGGCGATGTCACCTTGGCCGTCTGCGAGGCATAGACATTGACCACCGCCGGCGCCGTCTGCTTGACCAGCGGCGCGAAGGACAGCTGCACCTCTTCACGGCCGAACGGCACGCGCTTGTCGGGACCGGAGGTGGAGTTTTCGCCCTCGACGCCGTGCAGCAGGTCGGTCAGCACATCGGAGAGGCCCGGATCCGTCTTGGCGGCGTCTTCGGCCAACGCCTGCCTGGCCGCCGGCACGACTGCCAGCGCCATCACGGCGCAGAGCAGAACAAGGGACAACCGTGTGAAGCGCATTCCGAATCCTCCAGATCGGGCGCCATCTGTCCCGACGATTGTGCAAAATAAAAGGCTAAGCCGCTGAAATCCGATTATTTTGGTCGAAACCCACGCGGTTTGAAGCGCGAAATCGGCATGACCGCCCGTTGCTGCTTCCAGAACATAAAAAAGGGGCCGGCAGGCCCCTTTTGAATCGCTTGGAATAGACGGGCTTATGCAGCCGCGGCTTCCTCGTTGGTGCCTTCGGCCTCGATGCGGGCGCGGTCGCCGGCGCCCTTGGCGTCGACGTCACGGTCGACGAACTCGATGACAGCCATGGCTGCATTGTCGCCGTGGCGGAAGCCCGCCTTCATGATGCGCAGGTAGCCGCCATTGCGGTTGGCGTAGCGCGGCGCGATCGTGTCGAACAGGCGCTTGACGACGCCTTCATTGCCGATCTGGGCAATGACCTGGCGGCGGGCGTGCAGGTCGCCGCGCTTGCCGAGCGTCACCAGCTTCTCGACGATCGGACGCAAATCCTTCGCCTTCGGCAGGGTGGTGACGATCTGCTCGTGCTCGAGCAGCGACACGGCGAGGTTGGCGAACATCGACTTGCGATGGCTAATGCTTCGGGCGAAGCGGCGGCCTTTGAAACCGTGGCGCATGGCTCTTTTCCTTCTTCAGTTGTTCAAGAGGCCAAGGCCTCTGATGGTTTTCCGCATGACCGTCGGATCGAGCGGCTCACGCCGCCGATCCTTGGAATTCATGCTCAATATTGGTCTTCGTAACGCTTGGCGAGGTCTTCGATGTTTTCCGGCGGCCAGTCCGGCACTTCCATGCCGAGGTGCAGGCCCATCGCCGCGAGAACTTCCTTGATCTCGTTCAGCGACTTGCGGCCGAAGTTCGGGGTGCGCAGCATCTCGGCTTCGGTCTTCTGGATCAGGTCGCCGATGTAGACAATGTTGTCGTTCTTCAGGCAGTTGGCCGAACGCACCGAAAGCTCCAGCTCGTCGACCTTCTTGAGCAGCGCCGGGTTGAAGGCGAGCTCGGTGACGGCCTCGGCGGCGACTTCCTTCTGCGGCTCGTCGAAGTTGACGAACAGGCCAAGCTGGTCCTGCAGGATGCGGGCTGCGAAAGCCACCGCATCTTCGCCGGTGATCGAACCGTCGGTCTCGATCGTCATGGTCAGCTTGTCATAGTCGAGAACCTGGCCCTCGCGGGTGTTCTCGACCTTGTAGGAGACCTTCTTGACCGGCGAGTAGAGGCTGTCGACCGGGATCAGACCGATCGGCGCGTCTTCGGCGCGGTTGCGGTCGGCCGGCACGTAGCCCTTGCCGGTGTCGACGGTGAATTCCATGCGGATTTCAGCGCCTTCGTCCAGCGTGCAGATGACGTGGTCGGGGTTGAGGATCTCGACGTCGCCAACCGTCTGGATGTCGCCGGCGAGAACCGCACCTGGTCCCTGCTTGCGCACGACCATGCGCTTGGGGCCGTCGCCTTCCATGCGGATGGCGATTTCCTTGATGTTGAGCACGATGTCGGTCACGTCCTCGCGCACGCCGGCGATGGACGAGAATTCATGCAGAACGCCGTCGATCTGCACGGCGGTCACAGCCGCGCCACGCAGCGAAGACAGAAGCACGCGGCGCAGCGCGTTGCCGAGCGTCAGGCCAAAGCCACGCTCGAGCGGCTCGGCGACCAGCGTGGTCAGCGTCTTCTTCTTCGACGAGAATTCGATCTTGTTTGGCTTGATCAGTTCCTGCCAATTTTTCTGGATCATATGATGCTTTCCTTCCGTTGACCCGCCACCATCCAATCGTGGCGGGCGACCTGGAATGCCGTGGAGGAGCGCCCCATGGGACGCTCGCGCGGCGTTCGGTAATTCTTTTTAGACGCGGCGCTTCTTGCGCGGGCGGCAGCCATTGTGCGGGATCGGCGTCACATCACGGATCGAGGTGATGGTGAAGCCGGCCGCCTGCAGGGCGCGCAGCGCCGATTCACGACCCGAGCCAGGTCCGCAGACCTCGACTTCGAGCATGCGCATGCCGTGTTCCTGGGCCTTCTTGGCAACGTCTTCGGCAGCCATCTGGGCAGCGAACGGGGTCGACTTGCGCGAACCCTTGAAGCCCTGGGCACCGGCCGACGACCAGGCAATCGAATTGCCCTGCGCGTCGGTGATGGTGATCATCGTGTTGTTGAAGGTCGAATTGACGTGGGCAACGCCCGACGAGATATTCTTGCGTTCGCGACGGCGAACACGAGCGGCTTCCTTGGCCATGATAGTCCTTTCAGTTGATCTCTACACCGCCGTAATGCCAGCGGCTCCACCTAGGAGAAGGCAGTAGGGGAATATGGCAGTAGGGCAGTATGTCTGCCGATCCTATTGCCTTACTGCCCTACTCCCTTGCTGCCCTAAATTACTTCTTCTTGCCGGCGATCGACTTGGCCGGGCCCTTGCGGGTGCGCGCATTGGTATGCGTGCGCTGGCCGCGAACCGGCAGCGAGCGGCGGTGACGCAGGCCGCGGTAGCAGCCGAGGTCCATGAGGCGCTTGATGTTCATCGACACTTCGCGGCGCAGGTCGCCCTCGACCTGGTAGTCGCGGTCGATCGTTTCGCGGATCTGCAGCACTTCCGCGTCGGTCAGCTGGTTGACACGACGCTCGGCCGGGATGCCGACCTTGTCGACGATCTCCTGGGCGAACTTTTTGCCAATGCCGTGAATGTACTGAAGCGCAATGACGACGCGCTTGTTGGTCGGAATGTTGACGCCGGCTATACGAGCCATATTCTTCTCTTCTCCATGTGGGCCGGACAACCTTTAGAAACAAGGCAGGCCCGGCGCTGTCTAAGTTGCCCCGCGTCCGGTGGAGACCGGCCCATGCGGGAGTTTCCAGTTCAAAGCGGCTGCCTTGCCCTTGCGGACAAGCAAGCCTCATGCCTGATAGGAAGACGGGCCGCCATACCCCAGCGAGCCGCTCCCGTCAAGCGCAATCGTTTATTTCCCGTGTGCCGCCGCCGCCAGCACCGCTTCGATCTGTTGCGTCACCGCATCGATGTCGGCCATGCCGTCCACGCCTTGGAGCTTGCCCTTGGCGTAGTAGTAGCCGATCAGCGGCGAGGTCTTCTTGTAGTACTCGCGCAGGCGCTCTTCGAACACCACCGGATTGTCGTCCTTGCGCACGGGCTGGCCGGCGGCCTGGGCCTCTTCGGCGCGCTTCACGATTCGACCAACCAGCGCCTTGTCGTCGACGACAAGCTCAATGACGACGTCGAGAGCCTGACCACGATCCGCAAGCATCGATTCAACCGCATCGGCCTGCACCAGGGTGCGCGGGTATCCGTCAAGGATAAAGCCGTTTGAGCAATCGGCCTGGTCGATGCGCTCGGCCACGATGGCGTTGACGATGGCGTCGGAAACCAACTCGCCGGCATCCATCACCGCTTTGGCGCGCTTGCCGACTTCCGTGCCAGCCTGGACGGCAGCACGCAGCATGTCACCCGTGGAAAGCTGGGGTATGCCGTGTTTGTCTACCAGTCTTTGTGCTTGCGTCCCCTTGCCCGCCCCCGGCGGCCCAAGCAATATCAACCTCATCTGGCTTTCTTCCCCCCGCGCAGCTTCGACTTCTTGATCAGGCCCTCATACTGATGGGCGATCAGGTGACCCTGAATCTGCGCCACCGTATCGAGCGTTACACTGACCACGATCAGAAGCGATGTGCCACCGAGGTAGAATGGTACGCCAGTCGCTGAAATCAAGAACTCGGGCAACAGACACACCAGCACCAGATAGACGGCGCCGACGACAGTGATGCGGGTGAGAACGTAGTCGATGTAATCGGCGGTGCGCTCACCTGGACGGTAGCCCGGGATGAAGCCGGAATGCTTCTTGAGCTGATCGGCGGTGTCCTTCGGGTTGAAGACGATCGCGGTGTAGAAGAAGGCGAAGAACACGATCATCGCCGCATAGAACGCCATGTAGAGCGGCTGGCCATGGCCGAGCGAGGCAAGGATGGTGCTTGCCCAGGCCGGCATGTTGGTCGTCTGCGAGAAGCCGGCGACGGTTGCCGGCAGCAGCAGCAGCGACGAGGCGAAGATCGGCGGAATAACGCCCGAGGTGTTGAGCTTCAGCGGCAGATGCGAGGTATCGCCCTGGAACATGCGGTTGCCGACCTGGCGCTTCGGATACTGGATCAGCAGGCGGCGCTGGGCGCGCTCGAAGAACACGATGAGCGCAATGACGATGATCGCAAGCACGATGATCGCCAGGATGAGGCCCGTCGACAGCGCACCGGTGCGGCCAAGCTCCAGCGTGCCGGAGATGGCGCGCGGCAGGCCGGCGACGATGCCGGAGAAGATGATCAGCGAAATGCCGTTGCCGATGCCGCGTGCGGTGATCTGTTCGCCCAGCCACATCAGGAACATGGTGCCGCCGACCAGCGTCACGACGGTCGAAATGCGGAAGAACACGCCGGGATCGTTGACGATGCCGTTGCCGCCTTCCAGACCGACAGAAATGCCGTAGGCCTGCACCAGCGCCAGCAGCACGGTGCCGTAGCGCGTGTACTGGTTGATGATCTTGCGGCCCTGCTCGCCTTCCTTCTTCAGCGCTTCCAGTGACGGGATGACCGAGGTCATCAGCTGCATGATGATGGAGGCGGAGATGTAGGGCATGATGCCGAGCGCAAAGATCGCCATGCGCTGCACGGCGCCGCCGGCGAACATGTTGAACATGCCAAGCACGCCCTTGCTCTGCGACGAGAAGGCCTGTGCAAAAGCGTCGGGATTGATGCCGGGCAGCGGAATGTAGGTGCCGAGGCGATAGACGAGCAGCGCGCCAATGGTGAACCAGATGCGCTTCTTCAGGTCCTCCGCCTTGGCGAAGGCCGAGAAATTCAGATTCGAGGCTAGTTGTTCAGCAGCCGAAGCCATGCCTGATTCTCCGCTAGAGCATGATGCCGAAAAGTGTGAAGCGGTTTTCGGACAACATCATGCGCTACTTTTTGATTTCCATGTCACGCTCGATGCCCGCAGCTCAGGCGGCGCGTGTCACCGAAGCTCACGAGATAAGCTCCGGACTGTAAACATGCAAGCGGCCGCGTTGACGCGGCCGCCATATTGCTTGGGATGAAAGTGCGATCGAAGGCAAAAACGATAAACATCCTTGCTGATCGCGCTTCAAATTGTCGTTACTCGGCGACTGCCTTTTCCGGCAGCTTCACCGAACCGCCGGCCTTTTCGATCTTCTCGATCGCGGCCTTGGAGGCGCCGGCAACGTCAAAGGCGAGCTTTGCCTTGATCTCGCCGTCGGAGAGGATGCGCACGCCGTCCTTGACGCGGCGGATGACGCCGGCAGCGACCAGCGCTTCAGCCGTCACGGTTGCCTTGGCATCGAGCTTCTTGGCGTCGAGCGCAACCTGGATGCGAGCCAGCGACACGACCGTGAAGCTCTTCGCAAAGATGTTGTTGAAGCCGCGCTTCGGCAGACGCCTGTAGAGTGGCATCTGGCCACCCTCGAAGCCGTTGATGGCAACGCCGGAGCGCGCCTTCTGGCCCTTGACGCCGCGACCGGCGGTCTTGCCCGAGCCGGAACCGATGCCGCGGCCGAGACGCTTCTTGGAGTGCGTCGCGCCGTCCTTGTCACGCAGATCGTTGAGTTTCATCTTCGTTCTCCTGCGCTTGTGTTCAGCCCTCGTCCACGACGCGGACGAGATGCTGGACGGCAGCGATCATGCCGCGCACGGAAGGAGTGTCCTCCAGCGTGCGCTGCTTGTGCATCTTGTTGAGGCCGAGGCCGACCAGCGTTGCGCGCTGCTCCTTCGGCCGGCGGATCGGCGAACCGATCTGCTCAACGGTGACGGTCTTGGTTGCTTTCTTGGCCATGGTCAAAATCCCTGGTCAGCGTCGACTATTCTTCAGCCGCAACGGCGGTGCCGCGGCGGGCCTGAAGGGTCGAGTACTTGATGCCGCGCGCAGCAGCCACATCCTTTGGATGCATCTGGCTCTTCAGCGCGTCGAAAGTGGCGCGAACCATGTTGTACGGGTTCGACGAACCCATCGACTTGGCGACCACGTCATGCATGCCGAGCGTCTCGAAGACAGCGCGCATCGGGCCGCCAGCGATGATGCCGGTACCCTGCTTGGCAGCGCGCAGCAGCACGCGTCCCGCGCCCCAGCGTCCTTCGACGTCGTGGTGCAGCGTACGGCCCGAGCGCAGCGGCACGAAAATCATGTCGCGCTTGGCCGATTCAGTTGCCTTGCGGATCGCCTCAGGCACTTCGCGCGCCTTGCCGTGACCAAAGCCGACGCGGCCCTTCTGGTCGCCGACGACGACGAGTGCTGCAAAACCGAAGCGACGGCCGCCCTTGACGACCTTGGCGACGCGGTTGATGTGGACGAGCTTATCCACCATGCCATCGTCGCGCTCTTCGCGATCACGGCCGCGGCCGCCATCCCTACGTTCCTGTGCCATATCCTGTTCCTTGTTTTTTTCCGGAAGCACGGTTGCTGATAAGATCCGGCACCTCTGTGGGTTGGCCGGGGGCGAAAGTTTTTAGAAGCTCAGGCCACCTTCGCGGGCAGCCTCGGCCAACGCCTTGACGCGGCCGTGATAGATGTAGGCGCCGCGGTCGAAGACGACTTCCTTGACGCCGGCCTTCGCAGCCCGCTCGGCGATCAGCTTGCCGATCGCAGCGGCTGCCGCGGTGTCGGCGCCGGTCTTGAGCGAACCCTTGAGATCCTTCTCCAGCGTCGAGGCGGCAACGATGGTGTGGCCCTTGGCGTCGTCGATGACCTGCACGTAGATGTTCTTCGACGTGCGGTGAACCGAAAGACGCGGACGCTCGCCGGCGACCTTCTTGATCTGGCGACGGACGCGCTGCGCGCGGCGCTGGATGGATTCTTTGTTAGCCATGATAGTCTTCCTTGCCTTCAAAAAACGGGGGCCGCCATATGCGGTAGGCGAAAGCGCCTCCCGCGACCGCTCCCCGCGGCGTTACGATTACTTCTTCTTGCCTTCCTTGCGGACGATCTTCTCGCCGGCGTAACGGACGCCCTTGCCCTTGTAAGGCTCGGGGCCGCGGTATTCGCGAATCTCGGCGGCAACCTGGCCAACCTGCTGCTTGTCGATGCCGGCCACGGTGATTTCGGTCGGCTTCGGCACGGTGATGGTGATGCCAGCCGGCGTCTGATAGACGACGTCATGGCTGAAGCCAAGAGCCAGCTGCAGGTTCTTGCCCTGGAGTGCTGCGCGATAGCCGACGCCGGTGATCTCGAGCTTCTTCTCGAAACCGTCCTTGACACCCTGCAGGATGTTGACGATCTGCGTGCGCGACATGCCCCACTTGGAGCGGGCGGTCTTGGTCTGGTCGCGCGGCTGGACAGCAATCTCGCTGCCTTCCATCTTGACCAGCACTTCGTCGTTCACCACGAACTTCAGCTCGCCCTTGGGGCCCTTCGCCGTCACGGTCTGGCCGTTGACGGTCGCGGTCACGCCCTGCGGCAGCGAAACGGGTTTCTTACCAATACGAGACATTTTGTTGTCCTCGTCACTTCTCTTGTTTCAGGTCTCTGTCTTCGGAAACGATCCGAAGACCGGATTCCAGTTTGCGGTCAGCTGCCAGATCAGAAGATCTGGCAGAGGATCTCGCCACCGACATTCTGTTCGCGCGCTTCGTGGTCGGCCATCACGCCCTTCGGTGTCGAAAGGATGGCGATGCCGAGGCCGTTGGCGACGTGCGGGATCGACTTGGCCGAGACGTAAACGCGACGGCCCGGCTTCGAGACACGGGCGATTTCGCGCACGACCGGAGCACCGTCGAAATACTTCAGCTCGATCTCGATTTCGGACTTGCCGTTGTCGAAGTCGGTCTGGCTGTAATCGCGGATATAGCCTTCAGCCTTCAGCACGTCGAGGACGCGGGTACGCAGGCGCGAGGCCGGCGTCGAAACGCTCGACTTCTTGCGGCCATAGGCGTTGCGGATGCGGGTCAGCATATCGCCGAGAGGATCGCTCAATGACATGTTATGTCCTCCTTACCAGCTCGACTTGACCAGGCCCGGGATCTGGCCGTTATTGCCGAGATCACGAAGCGCGATGCGCGATACTTTGAGCTTGCGATAGTAGGCGCGCGGACGGCCGGTAACTTCGCAGCGGTTGCGGATGCGGATCTTGGCCGAGTTGCGCGGCAAGGCAGCAAGCTTGAGCTGAGCGCGGAAACGCTCTTCCATCGGCTTGGACTGATCCATGATGATCGCCTTGAGGGCAGCGCGCTTGGGACCGTACTGGTCGGCAAGCTTGCGGCGCCTGTTGTTCTTCTCGACTGAGCTGGTCTTTGCCATTTCAGATTTTTCCTTTTCTCGCTGCCGTTACTGGCGGAAGGGGAAGTTGAAGGCCTTGAGCAATGCCCTGGCTTCGTCGTCCGTCTTCGCAGTCGTACAAACGATGACGTCCATGCCCCAGATCTGATCAACCTTGTCGTAGTTGATCTCCGGAAACACGATGTGTTCCTTGATGCCCATGGCATAGTTGCCACGGCCATCGAAGCTCTTCGGATTCAGTCCGCGAAAATCGCGGACGCGCGGCAGCGCGATGTTCACGAGACGGTCGAGGAACTCGTACATGCGTTCCTTGCGCAGCGTGACCTTGGCGCCGATCGGCATCTTTTCGCGGACCTTGAAGCCGGCGATCGAATTGCGAGCCCGGGTGACGACGGCCTTCTGGCCGGCGATCATCGCCAGGTCTTCGGCAGCGATCGAAGGCTTCTTCGAATCGCCGGTCGCTTCGCCAACGCCCATGTTCAGCACGATCTTGTCGATGCGCGGAACCTGCATCTCGTTCTCGTAGCCGAACTGCTCCTGCAGCGCCTTGCGAATGGTCTCGTTGTAGACCTGCTTCAGACGCGGCGTGTTCTGGGCCTTGGACTGCTTGCTTTCAGCCTTGGGCTTCGTGGTTTGAGCCTTAGCCATTGATGACTTCTCCCGAGCGCTTGGCGACGCGCACCTTCTTGCCGTCCTTCTGGAAGATGAAGCCAACGCGGGTCGGCTTGCCATCCTTGGGGTCGGCCAGCGCGATGTTCGACAGCTGGATCGGCGCTTCCTTGGTGATGATCCCGCCCTCTTGGGACTGGGACTGCTTCTGGTGACGACGGATCATGTTGACGCCGCGCACCAGCGCGGTGTCTTCCTTCGGCTGTACCGAGAGGACTTCGCCCGAACGGCCCTTGTCCTTGCCGGCCAGCACGACGACCTTGTCGCCTTTTCTAATCTTCTGCATTGGTCCGGCTCCTTACAGCACTTCAGGCGCGAGCGAGATGATCTTCATGTGGTTCTTGGCGCGGAGTTCGCGCGGAACCGGTCCAAAGATACGCGTGCCGATCGGCTCTTTCTTGTTGTCGACCAGAACGGCTGCGTTCTTGTCGAAACGGATCACGCTGCCGTCCGGGCGGCGGATGTCCTTGGCCGTGCGAACCACGACCGCCTTCATCACATCGCCCTTCTTGACGCGGCCGCGCGGAATGGCTTCCTTGATCGACACCACGATGATGTCGCCCACGGAAGCGTATTTCCGCTTCGAGCCGCCCAGCACCTTGATGCACATGACACGACGGGCGCCGGAATTATCCGCGACGTCGAGGTTTGTTTGCATCTGAATCATGACTGGCCGCCTTCTTCTTTTCTAACGGGACAGGCTCAAAGCCCCTCCCCGGTCTGTCCAAAATTCGTTGTTTACGCCTGATCCGAAGATACGACGATCCAGCGCTTGTCCTTGGAAATCGGCTTCGATTCCTGGATGAACACCTGATCGCCAACCTTGTGGGCGTTGTTCTCGTCGTGCGCCTTGTACTTCTTGGTCATGCGCACGGTCTTCTTCATCACGGGATGCGTGAAGCGCCGTTCGACCTTGACGACAACCGTCTTCTCGTTCTTGTCGCTGACGACGGTGCCCTGCAGAATGCGCTTTGGCATGGTTTTCGTCCTTAAGCCTTCTTAGCCGCGGACTTTTCCGCAGCGATGGTCTTGATACGCGCAATGTCCTTACGGACCTGTCTCACGCGCGCGGTCTTCTCGAGCTGGCCGGTGGCCTTCTGGAAGCGCAGGTTGAACTGCTCCTTCTTCAGGCTGGCCAGGTCGTCGGTCAGCTGGTCCTGGGTCTTGGTCCGGATGTCTTCGGCTTTCATGATCAGCCCGTCCTTATTCTGCGATGCGCTGTACGAAGCGCGTCCTGACCGAGAGCTTGGCCGCGCCGAGACGCAGCGCCTCACGGGCGGTTTCTTCGTTGACGCCGTCGATCTCGAACATGATGCGGCCCGGCTTGACGCGAGCTGCCCAGTAATCGACCGCGCCCTTGCCCTTGCCCATGCGGACTTCGGTCGGCTTCGAGGTCACCGGCACATCCGGGAAAATACGGATCCACACGCGGCCGGCACGCTTCATCTCACGAGTGATCGCGCGGCGGGCCGCCTCGATCTCGCGCGCGGTGACGCGGTTCGGCTCAAGCGCCTTCAGCCCGAAACCACCGAAATCCAGGTTGGTGCCGCCCTTGGCGGTACCATGGATGCGGCCCTTGAACTGCTTGCGGAACTTTGTGCGCTTTGGCTGCAGCATCGTTCTAACTCCAAATTCTCAACTGTCTTAGGCGTTTTCGCGACGGCGACCGCGTTCGCGCTCGCCACCACCACCGCCATGCGCATGATCGCCCTCGGTCGCGCGACGCTCCGAAGCCATCGGGTCGTGCTCGAGGATTTCGCCCTTGAACACCCAGACCTTGACGCCGCAGATGCCGTAAGCCGTGTGCGCTTCGGCCGTGCCGTAGTCGACATCGGCGCGCAGCGTATGCAGCGGCACGCGGCCTTCGCGGTACCATTCCATGCGCGCAATCTCGGCGCCGCCGAGACGGCCGGCGCAGTTGATGCGGATGCCTTCTGCACCAAGACGCATCGCCGACTGAACGGCACGCTTCATGGCACGACGGAACGCGATACGACGCTCGAGCTGCTGGGCGATCGACTGGGCGACCAGGGTCGCGTCGATCTCCGGCTTGCGCACTTCAACGATGTTGAGGTGCGTCTCGGACTTCGTCATCTCCATCAGCTTCTTGCGAAGCTTCTCGATGTCGGCGCCCTTCTTGCCGATGATCAGACCCGGACGCGCCGCATGGATGGTGACGCGGCACTTCTTGTGCGGACGCTCGATCACGACCTTCGAGATGGCTGCCTGCTTGAGCTCCTTCTCGAGATACTTGCGGATCTTGATGTCCTCATGCAGCAGCTTGCCGTACTCGCCGGTGTTCGCGAACCAGCGCGAATCCCACGTGCGGTTGATGCCGAGGCGCAGACCGATCGGATTGACTTTCTGGCCCATTATGCGGCCTCCCCTTTTTCTTCGACTTCACGAACAACGATCGTGAGGTGCGAGAACGGCTTCTCGATACGGCTGGCGCGACCACGGCCACGGGCATGGAACCGCTTCATGACGATCGACTTGCCGACATAGGCTTCCGCCACGATCAGCGCATCGACATCGAGGTCGTGGTTGTTTTCCGCGTTGGCGATCGCCGATTCCAGCGTCTTCTTGACCGTGCCGGAAATCCGCTTGGCCGAGAATTCGAGATCGGAAAGCGCTGTCGCGACCTTCTTGCCGCGGATCAGCGCGGCAACGAGGTTCAGCTTCTGCGGGCTGATACGGATCGTGCGCAATACGGCGCGCGCTTCGTTGTCAGCAAGCCTGCGCGGAGCTTTGGCCTTGCCCATGATTATTTCCTCTTCGCCTTCTTATCCGCGCCGTGACCGTAATAGGTCCGGGTCGGAGCGAATTCACCGAACTTGTGACCGACCATGTCCTCGTTCACCGAGACGGGAACATGCTTCTGGCCGTTGTAGACACCGAAGGTGAAGCCGACGAACTGCGGCAGGATGGTGGAGCGACGGCTCCACATCTTGATCACCTCATTGCGACCACCTTCACGAACCTTGTCCACCTTCTTGAGAAGGTAGCCGTCAATGAAGGGGCCTTTCCAAATCGAACGAGTCACTTGGCGTTACCTCTTCTTAGCTCTTGCGCTGATGGCGCGAGCGCAGGATGAACTTGTCGGTCGCCTTGTTGGACCGCGTCTTCTTGCCCTTGGTCGGCTTGCCCCAGGGCGAAACCGGATGGCGGCCACCCGAAGTGCGGCCTTCGCCGCCGCCGTGCGGATGGTCGACCGGGTTCATGGTCACGCCGCGATTGTGCGGGCGCTTGCCACGCCAGACGGTGCGACCGGCCTTGCCGTCATTGATGTTGCCGTGGTCCGGATTGGACACGGCGCCGACAGTGGCCATGCACGAACCGTGCACGACACGCTGCTCGCCCGAGTTGAGGCGAAGGATCGCCATGCCCTGGTCACGACCGACCAGCTGGCCGTAGCCGCCGGCCGAACGAGCGACCTGAGCGCCCTTGCCCGGCTTCAGCTCGATGTTGTGGACGATCGTGCCGACCGGCATCGAAGCCAGCGGCATCGCATTGCCCGGCTTCACGTCGACCGATTCACCGGCAACGATCTTGTCGCCGGGAGCCAGACGCTGCGGGGCGATGATGTAGGACAGCTCGCCATCGTCGTACTTGATCAGCGCGATGAAGGCGGTGCGGTTCGGATCGTATTCGATGCGCTCGACCGTGCCGACAACGTCGAACTTGCGGCGCTTGAAGTCGATGATGCGGTACGAACGCTTGTGACCGCCGCCGATGAAGCGAGCCGTGATGCGACCGTAATTGTTGCGGCCGCCCGACTTGGTCAGGCCTTCGGTCAGGCCCTTGACGGGCTTGCCCTTGTAGAGGCCCGAGCGGTCGACGATGACCAGCTGGCGGGTGCTCGGCGTTACCGGGTTGAATTTTTTCAGTGCCATGTTTCTGTCCTCGCGGCCTTGCTCAGAGACCCGTCGCGACGTCGATCGACTGGCCATCGGCCAGCGTCACAATCGCCTTCTTGACGTCGCTCTGGCGGCCAACCGTGCCACGGAAGCGCTTGATCTTGCCCTTGCGGACAAGCGTGTTCACGGCCATCACCTTGACGCCGAACAGCGCTTCGACGGCGGCCTTGATTTCCGGCTTCGACGCCTTCTTGGCGACGTTGAAGACGACCTGGTTCTGCTCGGAGGCCATGGTCGACTTTTCGGTGATCGCCGGCGAGACGATCACGTCGTAGTGACGAAGGTCGGTCATTTGAAGCGCTCCTCGAGAGCCTCGACGGCGGCCTTCGAAAGGACCAGCGTGCCGCGGCGCAGAATGTCGTAGACGTTGATGCCCTGGATGGGCAGCACGTCGATGTTCGGGATGTTCGTCGCTGCCAGCTTGAAGTTCTTGTCAAGCTCGGCGCCGCCGATCAGCAAAGCGTTGGTCAGGCCCAGCGTCGCGAAATTCGCGATCAGCGCCTTCGTCTTGGCCTCGGTCAGCTTCAGCTCGTCGATGATGATGATCGACGCGCTCTTGGCCTTGGCTGAGAGAGCATGCTTGAGGCCGAGTGCGCGGACCTTCTTCGGCAAATCGTGCTCGTGGCTGCGAACGACCGGGCCGTGAGCCTTGCCGCCGCCGCGGAACTGCGGAGCGCGTGCCGAATGGTGACGGGCGCGGCCCGTACCCTTCTGCTTGTACATCTTGGCGCCGGTGCGCGCGATTTCGGCGCGGCCCTTGGCCTTGTGCGTGCCCTGCTGCTTCTTGGCGAGCTGCCAGCGCACGACGCGCTGCAGGATGTCTTCGCGCGGATCAAGGCCGAAAATCTCCTCGGAGAGTTTCACCTTGCCGGCGTCCTTGCCGCCCAGCGTTGTGATCTTGATGTCCATTATTCCGCTCCCTCTGTGGCCGGGGCATCGTTCTTGGCGACAGCACGGATTGCGGCAGGCTTCGGCGCATTGGCCGGCAGCGCCACCTTGGCGGCGTCGCGAACCAGGATCCAGGCGCCCTTCGAACCGGGAACCGCACCGCGGATCAGGATCAGGCCGCGATCGGCATCGGTCGAAACGATCTCGACATTCTGCGTGGTGACGCGGGTGTCGCCCATGTGGCCAGCCATATGCTTGCCCTTGAACACCTTGCCCGGATCCTGGCGCTGGCCAGTCGAACCGTGCGTACGGTGAGACACCGAGTTACCGTGCGTCGCACGGCCGCCACCCATGTGGTGGCGCTTGATGACGCCCTGGAAACCCTTGCCGATCGTCGTGCCCGTCACATCGACCTTCTGGCCGGCGACGTAATGCTCGACGGTGATCTCGGCGCCGACATCGATCATGTTGTCGGCCGAGACGCGGAACTCGGCAACCTTGGCCTTGGGCTCGACGGAAGCGGTCGCGAAATGGCCGCGCATCGCCTTCGACGTATTCTTCACCTTGGCAAGGCCAACGCCGAGCTGGACGGCGGTATAGCCGTTCTTCTCCTGCGTGCGCTGCGCCACGACCTGGCAGTTCTCCATCTGGAGAACGGTGACGGGAACATGTTCCCCGGCATCGTTGTAGATGCGGGTCATTCCCACCTTCTTTGCAATCACACCTGAACGCATCGGTTCAATTCCTTTAGAGTTCCGGGCCAGGGGCACCGCCCCTTCCTCGCTCGCTCTCGTTCCTTAGAGCTTGATCTCGACGTCGACACCGGCGGCCAGATCGAGCTTCATCAAAGCATCGACCGTCTGCGGGGTCGGATCGACGATGTCGAGCAGACGCTTGTGCGTGCGCATCTCGAACTGCTCGCGGCTCTTCTTGTCGACGTGAGGCGACCGGTTGACCGTGAACTTTTCGATCCGCGTCGGCAGCGGAATGGGGCCGCGGACGTTGGCACCGGTGCGCTTAGCCGTCGACACGATTTCCTTCGTCGAGGCGTCGAGCACGCGGTGATCAAACGCCTTCAGGCGGATGCGGATATTCTGTCCGTTCATGCGTCACTTCCTTGTTCTGGCGCGGCGCGGGCATATCCTGCGCCCGCGACAGATCGGTTTAAGTCCAAGTTACTCTTTGATGGTGACGACGATGCCGGCACCGACGGTGCGGCCGCCTTCACGGATGGCGAAGCGCAGCTTCTCTTCCATGGCGATCGGCACGATCAGCTCGACATCGACCGTGATGTTGTCGCCCGGCATCACCATCTCGGTGCCTTCCGGCAGCGACACGATGCCGGTCACATCAGTCGTGCGGAAATAGAACTGCGGACGGTAGTTGGTGAAGAACGGCGTGTGACGGCCACCTTCGTCCTTGGTCAGGATGTAGGCTTCGGCCACGAACTTCTTGTGCGGCTTGACCGTACCCGGCTTGGCCAGAACCTGGCCGCGCTCGACACCTTCACGGTCAACGCCGCGCAGCAGCGCGCCGATGTTGTCGCCGGCCTGGCCCTGATCGAGCAGCTTGCGGAACATTTCGACACCCGTGCAGGTCGTCTTGGTCGTCGGACGGATGCCGATGATCTCGAGTTCCTCGCCGACCTTGACAATGCCGCGCTCGACGCGGCCGGTGACGACCGTGCCACGGCCCGAGATCGAGAACACGTCTTCGATCGGCATCAGGAACGGCTTGTCCAGCGGACGAACAGGGGTCGGGATGTAGGCATCGACCGCCGCCATCAGCTCGCGGATCGCGTCTTCGCCGATCGTCTTGTTCGAATCTTCAAGAGCGGCAAGCGCCGAACCCTTGACGATCGGAATGTCGTCGCCGGGGAATTCGTTCTTCGACAGAAGCTCGCGCACCTCGAGCTCGACCAGTTCGAGCAGTTCCGCGTCGTCGACCTGATCGACCTTGTTCAAAAACACCACGATCGACGGCACGCCGACCTGACGGGCAAGCAGGATGTGCTCGCGGGTCTGCGGCATCGGGCCGTCGGCGGCCGAAACCACCAGGATCGCGCCGTCCATCTGCGCAGCACCGGTGATCATGTTCTTCACATAGTCGGCGTGGCCGGGGCAGTCGACATGGGCATAGTGGCGGGCAGCCGTCTCGTATTCGACGTGCGCCGTCGAGATGGTGATGCCGCGGGCCTTCTCTTCCGGCGCCGCATCGATCTGGTCGTAGCGCTTGTATTCGCCAAAATACTTGGTGATCGCCGCCGTCAGCGACGTCTTGCCATGATCGACGTGGCCAATCGTGCCAATGTTCACATGAGGCTTGTTACGCTCGAATTTACCTTTTGCCATGTGATGTCTCCATTCCTGCTCGCCCGTGCGGGCTTTGAATTTAAGTTACTGCAGCAACCCTTGCGGGTTACGCGTATTTCTTCTGAATTTCCGTCGCCACCGCCGTGGGAACCGGCTCGTAGTGATCGAACTGCATCGTGTAAGCCGCACGGCCCTGGCTCATCGAGCGCAGGTTGTCGACGTACTTGAACATGTTGGCCAGCGGCACCATCGCGTTGATAACCACCGCCACGCCGCGAGCTTCCTGGCCCTGGATCTGGCCACGACGGCCGTTCAGATCGCCAATGACGTTGCCGACGTAATCTTCCGGCGTCACGACTTCGACCTTCATGATCGGCTCGAGCAACTGCACACCAAGCTTGGGCGCCGCTTCCTTGAAGCAGGCACGACCGGCGATTTCGAAGGCGAGCACCGAGGAGTCGACATCGTGGTAGGCGCCATCGATCAGCATCGCCTTGACACCGATCATCGGGAAGCCGGCGAACGTGCCGTTCGTCATGACGCTCTTGACGCCCTTTTCGACGCCCGGGATGTATTCCTTCGGCACGGCGCCGCCAACGATCTTGGATTCAAACACGAACTCGCTGCTTTCCGGGTTCGGCTCGAAGAGGATCTTGACGCGAGCGAACTGACCGGTACCGCCGGTCTGCTTCTTGTGCGTGTAGTCCTGCTCGTGCTTGCGGGTGATCGTCTCGCGATAAGCCACCTGCGGCGCGCCGACATTGGCCTCGACCTTGAACTCGCGACGCATACGGTCGACGATGATGTCGAGGTGAAGCTCGCCCATGCCGGAAATGATCGTCTGGCCGCTTTCCTCATCGGTCTTGACGCGGAAGGACGGATCCTCGGCGGCCAAGCGGTGAAGGGCGAGGCCCATCTTTTCCTGGTCGTTCTTGGTCTTCGGCTCGATGGCGATCTGGATGACCGGATCGGGGAATTCCATACGCTCGAGGATGACCGGGTGCAGCGGATCGCTGAGCGTGTCGCCAGTGGTCGTGTCCTTGAGGCCGGCCAGAGCGACGATGTCGCCGGCAAACGCCTCTTCGACGTCGGCGCGCGAATTCGCATGCATCTGCAGCATGCGGCCGATGCGCTCTTTCTTGCCCTTGACGGTGTTGTCGAGCGAGACGCCCTTGGTCAGCTTGCCCGAATAGATGCGGGCGAAGGTCAGCGAACCGACAAACGGGTCGTTCATGATCTTGAAGGCGAGCATCGACAGCGGCTCGTTGTCATCCGCATGACGCTCGATCTCGGCATCGGTCTTGGCGTCGACACCCTTGATGGCCGGAACATCGGCCGGCGACGGCAGATATTCGACGACGGCGTCGAGCAGCGGCTGCACGCCCTTGTTCTTGAAGGCCGAGCCACAGAACATCGGGTAGAACTTGACCGCGATCGTGCCCTTGCGGATGAGCGAGCGGATCTCGTCATTCGACGGCATCTTGCCTTCGAGGTAATTCTCGAGAGCCGTCTCGTCCATTTCGACGGCGGCTTCGATCATCTTCTCGCGGTATTCTTCGGCACGGGCCTTGAGGTCGGCGGGGATCTCGACGACGTCCCAGGCAGCGCCCAGCGTCTCGTCGCGCCAGACCAGCGCGTTCATCTCGACGAGGTCGACGACACCCTTGAACTCGGTCTCGGCGCCGATCGGCAGCTGCATGACAACAGCCTGCGCACCGAGGCGCGAGCCGATCATTTCGACCGAGCGATAGAAGTCGGCGCCGATCTTGTCCATCTTGTTGCAGAAGATCATGCGCGGAACGCGGTACTTGTCAGCCTGGCGCCAGACGGTTTCCGTCTGCGGCTCGACACCGGCATTGGCATCGAGCAGCGCGATAGCGCCGTCGAGAACGCGCAGCGAACGCTCGACTTCGATGGTGAAGTCGACGTGGCCGGGAGTGTCGATGATGTTGAAGCGGTACATCTTGCCATCACGACCCTTCCAGAAGGTCGTGGTCGCGGCGGACGTGATCGTGATGCCGCGCTCCTGCTCCTGCTCCATCCAATCCATGGTGGCAGCGCCGTCGTGGACTTCGCCGATCTTGTGCGACTTGCCCGTGTAATAGAGGACGCGCTCGGTGGTCGTCGTCTTGCCGGCGTCAATATGCGCCATGATACCGAAATTGCGGTAGTCTTCGATTTTATATTCGCGGGCCATCTTGGATGCCTTCTCAGTCTCGTACGCGCTTTACCAGCGGTAGTGCGCGAAAGCGCGGTTGGCTTCTGCCATCTTGTGGGTGTCTTCACGCTTCTTGACGGCGGTGCCGCGGTTGTTGGCCGCATCCATCAGCTCGCCGGAGAGGCGGTCGACCATCGTGGTCTCGTTGCGGTTGCGCGCAGCGGCGATCAGCCAGCGGATGGCCAGGGCCTGACGGCGCTCGGGGCGCACATCGACCGGAACCTGGTAGGTGGCGCCGCCGACGCGACGCGACCGGACTTCCACATGCGGCGCGACATTGTCGAGCGCCTGATGGAAGACGGTGACCGGCTCCTGCTTGGTCTTCGACTGAACCTGGTCGAGCGCACCGTACACGATGGTCTCGGCAACCGACTTCTTGCCGTCATACATGACGGCGTTCATGAACTTGGTAACGATCAGATCGCCGAACTTGGGGTCCGGATTGATCTCACGCTTTTCTGCACTGTGACGACGGGACATGGCTTTTGTCTCTCAATCTCGTAGCCGGGCGCATTGAAAAAGCGCCGCGGCCGGAAAACCTTACTTCGGACGCTTGGCACCGTACTTCGAACGGCGCTGCTTGCGGTTCTTCACGCCCTGCGTGTCGAGCACGCCGCGGATGATGTGGTAGCGAACGCCCGGAAGATCCTTGACGCGGCCGCCGCGGATCATCACCACGGAGTGTTCCTGAAGGTTGTGGCCTTCACCGGGGATGTAACCGATCACTTCAAAACCATTGGTCAGGCGGATCTTGGCCACCTTGCGCAGCGCCGAGTTCGGCTTCTTCGGCGTCGTTGTATAGACGCGCGTGCAGACGCCCCGCTTCTGCGGGTTCTGCTGCATGGCCGGGACCTTGTTGCGCTTCACCGGCGCAATGCGCGGCTTGCGGATCAGCTGGTTGACGGTAGGCATTAAACCCTCTTGTCTCTCAATTCCGTGTCTCGCCCGGTCAGGGCCGCTCAAAGCGTCATTTCCATACGCAAATTCGGGCCATAAACCGCGCCTCGCGGTCTTGCCCGAACAAATGGCAGAGGAAGCGGAAGCCGCTTCGTGCACGCCGGAAATGTCTTTTCGCTCGTAAAACGAACCCTGTTTGAGGCAAACTCCAAAGCGTGTCGCTTCGGAAGGGAAAGCCTCACATCGGTTCTGACTGGGCGGCTTCTACTCGTAAGACCGCGAACCGTCAACCCCGGGGCGCCAAATATTGCGCGCAAACCAAGGCTTGGCAGCCATGCGAAAAACGCATGTAATTTTGTTTCGCCATTTTGCGAGGCCGAGGAAGAAAGTGACCGGCTTTTGGCTGTTGCGCGGCCATGCTTCATGCGAAAAGGCGGCATGAATGGTGAAAATCCCCTCGCCCGCCCCAATCCCTTTGCCAAAAGGAATCAGCCAGTGAACGACAATGACGAGCGCCCGGTCACCATCATCACCGGCCGGGTGTGGAAGAAAAAGGGCGGCAAACCGGAAGGCGTCCACGTCATGCTGGTGGCGCCCGACGACGATTCGGCGGTGCGCCGGACACTCGAATCGCTTGCAGCCGAAGGTTACGCAGAAGTCGAGCTCGACCAGATCGGCGACATGGACGGCGCGCCCGACGACGAGCCGCATCTGTCGGCCTTCCAGGGCGCGCTCGAAGGCGAAGTGTCGATCGTCACTTTCGACGTGCCGATCTGAAGCGGAGGCAGCATGGTCAACTCAGCAGCGGCGAAACCCGCTTCCCGCGCCTGGGCCGACCGGGCGGTCGCCGCCATCGAGGCCGATCAGCACCGCTCGGCCGACACCCATCTGTGGAAGCTCGATCTGCCGCGGCTTGCCGGCATCGACTTCTACCTCAAGGATGAATCGACGCATCCGACCGGCAGCCTGAAACACCGGCTGGCGCGCTCGCTCTTTCTCTATGCGCTGTGCAACGGCCTTGTCCGCGAGGGTGCTGCGGTGATCGAGGCCTCCTCCGGCTCGACCGCCGTGTCGGAAGCCTATTTCGCCCGCATGATCGGCGTACCGTTCTATGCGGTGATGCCGCGCTCGACCTCGCCCGAAAAGATCGCCGCCATCGAGCACTATGGCGGCAACTGTCACTTCATCGACGATGGCCGCCGCATCTATGCCGAGTCCGCCGAACTGACCGCCAGGCTCGGCGGCCATTTCATGGACCAGTTCACTCATGCCGAGCGGGCGACCGACTGGCGCGGCAACAACAACATCGCCGAATCGATTTTCGGACAGATGCGCGAGGAGCGGCATCCGATCCCGGCCTGGATCGTGATGAGCGCCGGCACCGGCGGCACTACGGCCACGATCGGCCGCTATCTGCGCTACAAGCAGCATGCGACGCGGCTGTCGGTCGCCGATGTCGAGCGCTCCGCCTTCTTCGATGGCTTTGCCTCCCATGACCCCAACAGAAGCTGCGAGCAGCCGTCGCGAATCGAAGGCATCGGCCGGCCGCGCGTCGAACCGTCTTTCGTGCCGGGCGTCATCGATCACATGCTGCGGATACCCGACGCCGTGTCACTGGCTGCCATGCGGGTCCTGTCGCGCCGCCTCGGCCGCCGTGTCGGCGGCTCGACCGGCACCAATTTTATCGCCATGTGCTTTCACGCCGCGCGCATGATCGCCGCAGGCGAGACCGGTTCGTTGATAACGCTGATCTGCGATTCCGGCGAACGCTACGCCAACACCTACTATTCCGACGACTGGCTGAAGGCGAACGGCCTTGATCCTTCGCCGTTCGAGCCGGCGATCGAGGCGTTTCTGGCGGGCAAGGAACTGGCGCTGGAGTTCGACGAGAGCTGGGGCTGACGAACCGAACAGACTTTCTATGACGGGCCTGCTGCGGCTTGCCCGGCTTCGGTTCTCTGCTAAGAACCGTTTCAGCTGACAAACAAGCGCATTTCCAATCTGCGGAGTTCCCATGTCTGTGAATAGCGGTCCCATCAAGCTCGGCATCGTCGGCGTCGGAAAGATCGTCCGCGACCAGCATTTGCCGGCCGTGGCGAAGGACCCGGAGTATCGCCTCGTCGCCGCCGCCAGCCGGCACGGCAAGGTGGAGAACATTTCGAATTTCCCAACCATCGAAGCGATGCTCGACGCCGTGCCGGAGCTTGAGGCCGTCTCGCTCTGCATGCCGCCGCAGTTCCGCTATGACGCAGCGCGGACGGCATTGATGGCGAAGAAGCATGTGTTTCTGGAAAAGCCGCCGGGCGCCACGGTCAGCGAGGTCGAGAACCTGAAGGCGCTGGCATCGGCCAACGGCGTCTCGCTCTTTGCCAGCTGGCATTCGCGCTATGCGCCGGCGGTGGAAGCCGCGCGCGCCTTTCTCGGCGCGACCACCATCAGGTCGGCGGCCATCAACTGGAAGGAAGACGTGCGCCGCTGGCACCCGAACCAGGAATGGATCTGGGCGCCAGGCGGCTTCGGCGTCTTCGATCCCGGCATCAATGCGCTGTCGATCGTGACCCACATCTTGCCCGCGATGTTCATCACTTCGGCCGTCCTCGATTTTCCCGAGAACCGCGCGGCGCCTGTCGCTGCCCACGTCGTCTTTCGCACCTCGAACGGCTTGCCGGTGACGATGGAGCTCGACTGGCTGCAGACCGGCCCGCAGAGCTGGGACATCCTCGCCGACACGGAAGCGGGACAGATGGTGCTTTCGGGCGGTGGCTCGAAGCTCGCCGTCGACGGACGCATCGTCCACGACGAGCCGGAAGCCGAATACCCCTCGCTCTACAAGCGGTTCGCCGAGATCGTGCGCGCCGGCGCCTCGGACGTCGATTTGGCGCCCCTCCAGCACGTCGCCGACGCCTTCATGCTCGGCAAGCGCAATGTCGTCGAGGCGTTTTTCGACTGATCCGGGCGGGCCTTCTCAATTCTTGACCCGGCAACCGGCGCGCTTGACCATATCGGCAATGATCAGCGGCGTGGCCGGGGTTTCGGCCCATGTGCTTTGATGCGGTGCCCCTGTTTGCAGTGCGGCGCGCACCGACCCCGTGTCCAGCTTGAACGCGGTCTTGCAGGCAAATGAGCCACCATTGCCGATGGTCTCGACCACCACGCCGGCCGCTTCGCCAACGCCGGCGACATAGGCCACCAGCGTTTGCCTGGCCACCGGGTTCGTGCCGGCCTTTTCGATCATTTCCATGACCTGTCCAACCGAGATCTGGCCTTTCGCGGTCGATGGCAGGGCGGCAGCCGCAAAAGGCTGCATGAATATGGCCGCGGCGCCGACAATGGCGAGTGCAGTCTTGCGATAAATGAAAGGCATTTCGATCTCCTGTTTCGGTGTCGTCTTGACAGGAAGCATCATTGCGCATAAATTAATTATTGTAAAACGATAATTTCATATTGAGGCAAGCGAGACTGTCCATGGTTGAATCCGTCATCGAGACCGCTGATCCGACCCGCCTGGCGAGGCTGAACCGCATCCGGCTTTTCAGCCTGGTGCTGGGAAGATGCTGTGTCGTCCTGGCCATCCTGCTGACCATTGGCTTGCTGTTCTTCTGGTTCACCGCATCTGCCGGCTCGATCGCAGCGGGCGCACAAATCCCTCAGGAATGGCTGACCAATCTCGGCGCCGGACGAAGGGCGGCCGGTTTCGTGATGAGCTTTGCGCCCCTCGCCTGCCTGATTGTGGCGCTATTGGCGGCCAGACGCTGCTTTGGCGCCTTTGCCGCCGGCAATTTCTTCGGACAAGCGGCCGTCAAAGGGCTGCGCAACTTTGCGCTTGGCCTGTTTGCATCCGCACTTGTCAAACCATTCTCGGCCGCCGCGCTGTCAGTGCTGCTGAGTTGGGACGCGCCTGCCGGCCAGCATCGGCTGATGTTTGGCTTCGGGAGTGATGGGGCACTCACGCTACTGGCGGCAGGCATCGTCGCCTTGATTGCCCTGGTGATGGCGGAGGCGTCCGCGCTTGCCGAAGAAAACGCTCAATTCATCTGAGGATCGGTTTCATGCCCATACGGGTCAGGCTAAACGTCGTCCTCGCCGAACGAAACGTGAAGTCCAAGGACCTCGCCGAATATATCGGCATTACCGAAGCCAATCTGTCCCTGCTGAAACAAGGCAAGGTCAAAGGCATCCGCTTCGAGACGCTAGAACGCATCTGCGACTATCTCGACTGTGAACCGGGTGACCTGCTCCGGTTCGAGAAACCGACCCCGTAACGACACAGACGAAAAAGCCGCCGGGTTGCCCCCACGGTCTCCTATCGCTCCGGCTTATTATTGGAGTTGGGGAATTCTCCCGGTTGCGGAGAAGAGACGCGGGGCGCTGTGGGTATCCGATTTCAAGATCGTTCAGAATATGCTGAACCGCCACTTCGAGATCGGCCTGCCCCCAGCCAAGCTCGGCAATCTCGCCGTATCGGATGAAACCTGAGTGATCAAACCCGTGTTCAAAGTCGTTGTACGAGACGACACTGCGTCCAATCAAACCAACAACCCAGACGCCTTGTTCGCTGTCTTCAAGGGAGCGATGCGTCCATTTCTCTGGACTGATCCTGATCAAATCCCAGAGCTTTTTCTGCGCAAAGTTCATGCGATCCCGGCCCGCGTTCATCAACTCCCAAAGCGCAGCCTCGTCCATCCCGGACTCCTTTGACCCACACGGCCATGAATACCAACGTCGACGGGTTCCGGTAAACGAAAAAGCCGCCGGGTTGCCCCGACGACTTCGGTGCCTGAGATATTAGTGCCGCAGCGCTTAACGCGCGGCGGCAATCATGTCGGTCGCATCGGCCGCCCGACCCTCAGTTTACGATCGCTATTGCAAAGCCGTCATAGCCCTTGGCGCCGACGGTCTGGATGGCGGTGGCCCGCAGCCGCTTGTCGCCGCCCATGAAGGAGAACGCAGCGCGTGCGCCTTCGACATTGGCATCATGGCCATCCTCGTCGAGCACCGCGCCATCGCGGATGACATTGTCGCAGATGATGACGGTTCCCGGTCGCGACAGGCGCATGGCCCAGGACAGATAGTTCGGATTGTTCGGCTTGTCGGCGTCGATGAAGATGAGGTCGAACGGTCCGGCATCCTCGGCGTTCAATGCGGCAAGCGATTGAAGCGCCGGTCCAACCCGCAGGTCCACCCGCTCGGAGACGCCTGCCCGCTCGAAATTCATCCGCGCGACCTTGGCGTGGTGCGGATCGAGCTCAAGCGTCACGATCTTGCCGCCCGCAGCCAGCGCCCGCGCCATCCAGATGGTCGAGTAACCGCCCAGCGTGCCGATTTCGAGAATTTTCTTCGCGCCCTGCATTCCTGCAAGAAGTGAAAGCAACTTGCCTTGCGCCGGCGAGACGTCGATCGCCGGCAGACCGTGGTCGTGATTGGCCGCCAGAACGGCATCGAGGACGGGATCCGCCTCGAACAGGGCGTCAACGATGTAGTCGTCGACTGCCGCCCAGGTTTTCTTGCTCATCGGTTTCTTCTCCGATCAACGGGGGAACCAAAACGCGAAAAGGGGCCACTCGGGCCCCTTTTCCTTCTTCTCGTCTTTCCGCGCTTACTGCGCGGCGGTGACCATGTCGGTCAGCATCGGTTCGGCGACCTCGACGCCCGACGCCTTGCGGCGCTCGTCGATGATCAGCTCGTCGCGCGAAGTGGCGATGCGCCGGATCTGGCTCATCGTGCCGCCGGTACCGGCCGGGATAAGCCGGCCGACGATGACGTTTTCCTTCAAGCCCTGCAGCATGTCGGTCTTGCCGGCAACCGCAGCTTCCGTCAGCACCCTGGTCGTCTCCTGGAAGGAGGCGGCCGAGATGAAGGACGGCGTCTGCAGCGAGGCCTTGGTGATGCCAAGCAGAACCGGCAGACCTTCGGCCGGCTTCTTGCCGTCCTCGACCAGGCGCTCGTTGACCTCTTCCAGCTCGATCACGTCGACGTGGTCGCCCGGAATGTAGGTCGAGTCGCCCTGCACCGTGATCTCGACCTTCTGCAGCATCTGGCGAACGATCACCTCAATGTGCTTGTCGTTGATCGACACGCCCTGCAGACGGTAGACTTCCTGGATCTCGTTGACGAGGTAGGAAGCAAGTGCCTCCACGCCCTTGATCGCCAGGATGTCGTGCGGCGCCGGATTGCCGTCGAGGATGTAGTCGCCCTTCTCGATGACGTCGCCGTCCTGGAGATGGAACGGCTTGCCCTTCGGGATCAGGTATTCGACCGGCTCAAGCGTCGAGTCATGCGGCTCGATGATGATGCGGCGCTTGTTCTTGTAGTCGCGGCCGAAGCGGATCGTGCCGTCGATCTCGGCGATGATGGCGTGATCCTTCGGACGACGTGCCTCGAACAGCTCGGCAACACGCGGCAGACCGCCGGTGATGTCCTTGGTCTTGGCGCTTTCCATCGGGATACGCGCCAAAACGTCGCCGGGGCGAACCTGTGCACCTGGCTCGACCGAAAGAATGGCCTCGACCGAGAGCAGGAAGCGGGCGTCGCCGCCCTTCGACAGCTTGCCGACCTTGCCCTTGGCGTCCTGGATGGCGATCGCCGGCTTGAGGTCGTTGCCGCGTGGCGTCGAGCGCCAGTCGATGACCTCACGCTTGGTGATGCCGGTCGACTCGTCGGCCGTTTCCTGAACGGAAATGCCGTCGACCAGATCCTCGTACGACACCTTGCCCTCGATTTCGGTGAGGACCGGGCGGGTATAGGGATCCCACTCGGCGATACGCTGGCCGCGCTTCACCTTGTCGCCATCGTCCACGAAGATACGCGAACCATAGGTGAGACGGTGCGTGGCGCGCTCCTTGCCGGCTTCGTCGAGGATCAGCACCGCCATGTTGCGGCCCATGACCATCTGCTGGCCGTCGGAGTTGCGCACCACGTTGCGGTTGCGGATCTCGACCTTGCCCTCATACGAGGCTTCAAGGAACGACGAGTCCACCACCTGCGCGGTACCGCCCATGTGGAAGGTACGCATGGTGAGCTGGGTACCTGGCTCGCCGATCGACTGCGCCGCGATGACGCCGACAGCCTCGCCCTGGTTGACAGGGGTGCCGCGGGCCAGATCGCGTCCGTAGCAGACCGCGCAGACGCCGATCCTGACTTCGCAGGTCAGTGCCGAGCGAATGCGGACCGACTGCACGCCGGCCTTTTCGATCTTCTCCACGTCACGCTCGTCCATCAGCGTTCCGGCCTTGACCAGAATCTCGCCAGACACCGGATGCGTGATGTCGTCGAGCGACGTACGGCCCAGCACGCGCTGGCCGACGGAAGCGACGACCTGGCCGGCATCGACGATCGGCTGCATGGTGAGGCCCTTGTCGGTGCCGCAATCCACGGAGTTGACGATGCAGTCCTGCGCCACGTCGACCAGACGACGGGTGAGGTAACCCGAGTTCGCCGTCTTCAAGGCGGTGTCGGCCAGACCCTTGCGGGCGCCGTGGGTCGAGTTGAAGTACTCGAGCACGGTCAGGCCTTCCTTGAAGTTCGAGATGATCGGCGTCTCGATGATTTCACCGGACGGCTTGGCCATCAGGCCACGCATGCCGGCGAGCTGGCGCATCTGGGTGGGCGAGCCACGCGCACCGGAGTGCGACATCATGTAGATCGAGTTCATCGGCTTTTGACGGCCATTGTCCTCGAACTCGACCGCCTTGATGCGGGCCATCATTTCGTCGGCGACCTTTTCCGAGCACTTGGCCCAGGCGTCGACGACCTTGTTGTACTTCTCGCCCTGGGTGATCAGGCCGTCATTGTACTGCTGCTCGTATTCCTTGGCCAAAGCCTCGGTGTCGGAGACCAGCTTGATCTTGGCGTCCGGGATCAGCATGTCGTCCTTGCCGAACGAAATGCCGGCGCGGCAGGCGTGGCTGAAGCCAAGGGCCATGATGCGATCGCAGAAAATGACCGTCTCCTTCTGACCGCAATGGCGGTAGACGGTGTCGATCATCTTGGAGATGTTCTTCTTGGTCATCTCCTGGTTTGCGGTCTCGTAGGGCACATTGACGTTCTTCGGCAGAAGTTCGCCGATGATCATGCGGCCAGGCGTGGTGTCATGGATCTTCGACACGACCTTGCCGTCGGCGTCGACCGTGCGGAAACGACCCTTGATCTTGGAGTGCAGCGTCACCGCCTTGGTCTCGAGCGCATGCTGGAGTTCGCCCATGTCGGCAAACACCATGCCTTCGCCCGGCTCGTTCTGGTTGACGATCGAGAGGTAGTAGAGACCGAGAACCATGTCCTGCGACGGAACGATGATCGGCGCGCCGGAAGCCGGATGCAGGATGTTGTTGGTCGACATCATCAGCACGCGGGCTTCAAGCTGCGCTTCCAGCGAAAGCGGCACGTGAACGGCCATCTGGTCGCCGTCGAAGTCGGCGTTGAAGGCCGTGCAGACCAGCGGATGCAGCTGGATCGCCTTGCCTTCGATCAGGATCGGCTCGAACGCCTGGATGCCGAGGCGGTGCAGCGTCGGTGCGCGGTTGAGCAACACCGGATGCTCGCGGATGACCTCGTCAAGGATGTCCCAGACTTCCGGACGCTCCTTCTCGACCAGCTTCTTCGCCTGCTTGACGGTCGAGGAGAAACCCTTGGCGTCGAGGCGGGCGTAGATGAAGGGCTTGAACAGTTCGAGCGCCATCTTCTTCGGCAGGCCGCACTGGTGCAGCTTGAGCTCCGGACCGGTGACGATGACCGAGCGGCCGGAATAGTCGACGCGCTTGCCGAGCAGGTTCTGGCGGAACCGGCCCTGCTTGCCCTTGAGCATGTCGGACAGCGACTTCAGCGGACGCTTGTTGGCGCCGGTGATGACGCGGCCGCGGCGGCCGTTGTCGAACAATGCGTCGACGGCCTCCTGCAGCATGCGCTTTTCATTGCGCACGATGATGCCTGGCGCCCGCAGCTCGATCAGCCGCTTCAGGCGGTTGTTGCGGTTGATGACGCGGCGATAGAGATCGTTCAGGTCGGACGTCGCGAAACGACCGCCGTCCAGCGGGACGAGCGGGCGCAGGTCCGGCGGGATCACCGGAACCACCTTCATGATCATCCATTCCGGACGGTTGCCGGACTCCATGAAGTTCTCGACGACCTTGAGCCGCTTCAGATACTTCTTCTGCTTCAGCTCGGACGTGGTCGAAGCCAACTCCGAACGCAGGTCGCCGGCGATCTTCTCCAGGTCCATGCCGGCCAGAAGGTCGTGGATGGCCTCGGCGCCGATCATGGCGGTGAAGCTATCCTCGCCATACTCGTCGACGGCGATCATGTACTCTTCCTCGCTGAGGAGCTGGTGCTCCTTCAGCGCGGTGAGGCCAGGCTCGGTGACGATGTAGTTCTCGAAGTAGAGAACCCGCTCGATATCCTTCAGCGTCATGTCGAGCAGCGTGCCGATGCGCGACGGCAGCGACTTCAGGAACCAGATGTGAGCGACGGGTGCCGCCAGCTCGATATGACCCATGCGCTCGCGCCGCACGCGCGACAGCGTGACTTCGACGCCGCACTTTTCGCAGATGACGCCCTTGTACTTCATGCGCTTGTACTTGCCGCACAGGCACTCATAGTCCTTGATCGGACCAAAAATGCGCGCGCAGAACAGGCCGTCACGCTCCGGCTTGAAAGTACGATAGTTGATGGTCTCCGGCTTCTTGATCTCGCCGAACGACCAGGACAGAATCTTCTCAGGGCTGGCGAGTGAGATCCGGATGGAATCGAACACCTGCGCAGGCGCCTGGGGATTGAAGAGATTCATGACCTCTTGGTTCATGCCGTTCTCCTTATCGGGGTCCTCGAAAACCCCTTGCATCTAGCGCGGGCCAAACGCCCGCCGTCTGTATCGGCCACTGGCCGTAGAATTGGTGCATCTGGTCGCGAGAGCCCTCTCCCGCGACCGGATGTCTTGTTTTTACTCGGCTGCGTCGGGCAACCGGACAGGGTTGTCGTCGAGCTTGGTGTTTTCCAGCTCGACGTTGAGGCCGAGCGACCGCATTTCCTTGACCAGCACGTTGAAGCTCTCGGGGATGCCGGCTTCGAACGTGTCGTCGCCGCGCACGATCGCCTCGTAGACCTTGGTGCGGCCGGCGACGTCGTCCGACTTCACCGTCAGCATCTCCTGCAGCGTGTAGGCGGCGCCGTACGCTTCGAGCGCCCAGACCTCCATCTCGCCGAAGCGCTGGCCGCCGAACTGCGCCTTGCCGCCCAGCGGCTGCTGGGTAACGAGCGAGTACGGTCCGATCGAACGCGCGTGGATCTTGTCGTCCACGAGATGGTGAAGCTTGAGCATATAGATGTAGCCCATCGTCACCTTGCGATCGAACGGCTCGCCAGTGCGTCCGTCATAGAGCTGCGACTGGCCGCTGGTGTGCAGGCCCGCCTGCTCCAGCATGATGTTGATGTCGGCTTCGTGAGCGCCGTCGAACACCGGGGTCGCGATGGAAACGCCGCGGCGCATCTGCTCGCTGAGGCGAACGATGCTCTCGTCGTCATAGTCGCGGACCGGCTCGTTGCGGTCGTTGGCCGGGATGAAGCTTTCGAGCGTCTTGCGCAGCGGCTTGATATCGCCGGCTGTCTTGTACGCGTCGATCAGATCACCGATCTTCCTGCCCATGCCAGCGCATGCCCAGCCCAGATGCGTTTCCAGGATCTGGCCGACATTCATGCGGCTCGGCACACCCAGCGGGTTGAGCACGATATCGGCATGCGTGCCGTCCTCGAGGAAAGGCATGTCCTCGACCGGAACGATGCGCGACACGACACCCTTGTTGCCGTGACGGCCGGCCATCTTGTCGCCCGGCTGCATCTTGCGCTTCACAGCCACGAAGACCTTGACCATCTTCATGACGCCCGGAGGCATCTCGTCGCCGCGCTGCACCTTCTCGACCTTATCCATGAAGCGCTGTTCGAGCGCCTTCTTGGAATCGTCGTACTGGCCACGCAGCGCTTCCAGTTCGCTCTGGAGCTTTTCGTTCTCCACTGCAAACTGCCACCACTGCGAACGCGGATAGTCGTCCAGCGTGTCCTTCGACAGCGTCGAGCCCTTCTTGAAGCCCTTCGGTCCGGCAATCGCTTCCTTGCCGACGAGAACGTCGGAAAGGCGCGAATAGACGTTGCGGTCGAGGATCGCCTGCTCGTCGTCGCGGTCCTTGGCGAGGCGTTCGATCTCCTCGCGTTCGATCGCCATGGCGCGCTCGTCCTTCTCGACGCCGTGGCGGTTGAAGACGCGCACTTCGACGACGGTGCCGAAGGTGCCCGGAGGCATGCGCATCGAGGTGTCGCGCACGTCCGAAGCCTTTTCACCGAAGATGGCGCGCAGCAGCTTTTCTTCCGGCGTCATCGGGCTTTCGCCCTTCGGCGTGATCTTGCCGACCAGGATGTCGCCCGGCTGCACTTCCGCGCCGATATAGACGATGCCGGCTTCGTCGAGGTTCTTCAGCGCTTCTTCCGAGACGTTCGGAATGTCACGCGTGATTTCCTCCGGTCCGAGCTTGGTGTCGCGGGCCATGACCTCGAACTCCTCGATGTGGATCGAGGTGAAGACGTCGTCGGCCACGATGCGCTCGGAGAGCAGGATCGAGTCCTCGTAGTTGTAGCCGTTCCACGGCATGAACGCGACCAGCACGTTACGGCCGAGCGCCAGATCGCCGAGCTCGGTCGACGGACCGTCGGCAATGATGTCGCCCTTGTTGACCCGGTCACCCATACGCACCAGCGGACGCTGGTTGATGCAGGTGTTCTGGTTCGAACGCTGGAACTTCATCAGCCGGTAGATATCGACGCCCGACTTGCCGGGATCGAGATCTTCAGTGGCGCGAACGACGATACGCGTGGCGTCCACCTGGTCGACGATGCCGCCGCGGCGGGCGCCGATGGCAGCGCCTGAGTCACGGGCAACGATCGGCTCCATGCCGGTGCCGACGAACGGCGCTTCGGCGCGCACCAGCGGCACGGCCTGACGCTGCATGTTCGAGCCCATCAGCGCGCGGTTGGCGTCGTCGTTCTCGAGGAACGGGATCAACGCCGCGGCCACAGACACCATCTGCTTGGGCGACACGTCCATCAGATCGACGTTTTCGCGCGGCGCCATCATCACTTCGCCGGCACTGCGGCAAATGACGAATTCGTCGACGAAGCCGCCATTCTTGTCGAGCTCGGCATTGGCCTGCGCGACGTGGTGCTTGGCCTCTTCCATCGCCGAGAGATAGACGACGTCATTGGTCAGCTTGCCGTCGACGATCTTGCGATACGGGCTCTCGATGAAGCCGTACTTGTTGACGCGCGCAAAAGTGGCCAGCGAGTTGATCAGACCGATATTCGGGCCTTCCGGCGTCTCGATCGGGCAGATGCGGCCGTAATGCGTCGGGTGCACGTCGCGCACTTCGAAGCCGGCGCGCTCGCGGGTCAGACCGCCCGGTCCAAGTGCCGACAGACGGCGCTTGTGGGTGATCTCCGACAGCGGGTTGGTCTGATCCATGAACTGCGACAGCTGCGAGGAACCGAAGAACTCACGCACGGCGGCAGCCGCAGGCTTGGCGTTGATCAGGTCCTGCGGCATCACCGTGTCGATCTCGATCGAGGACATACGTTCCTTGATCGCGCGCTCCATGCGCAGCAGGCCGACGCGGTACTGGTTTTCCATCAGCTCGCCGACAGAACGCACGCGGCGGTTGCCGAGATTGTCGATGTCGTCGATCTCGCCCTTGCCGTCGCGCAGTTCGACCAGCGTCTTGACCACGGCCAGAATGTCGTCCTTGCGCAGCACGCGCACGGTGTCCTCGGCCTTGAGCTCGAGGCGCATGTTCATCTTGACGCGGCCGACGGCCGACAGATCGTAGCGCTCGCTGTCGAAGAACAGCGAGTTGAACATGGCTTCGGCGGTCTCGAGCGTCGGCGGCTCGCCCGGGCGCATGACACGATAGATGTCGAACAGCGCGTCCTGGCGGCTCTCGTTCTTGTCGACGTTGAGCGTGTTGCGGATATAGGCGCCGACATTGACGTGGTCGATGTCGAGAACCTTGATCTCGTCCTCGCCGGTGCCAAGCAGCACTTTCAGCGTCTTTTCGTCGATCTCGTCGCCGGCTTCGAGGAAAATCTCGCCGGTGCCGTAGTTGACGATGTCCTCGGCCAGATAGTTGCCGAGCAGATCCTCGTCGGTCGCCTTGATCGCCTTGAGACCCTTTTCGCCAAGCGCCCTCGCCTGGCGGGCCGTGATCTTCTTGCCGGCTTCGACAACGACTTCGCCGGTGTCGGCGTCGACCAGGTCGCCGACAGCCTTGAGGCCGCGGAAACGCTCGACGTTGAACGGAATGCGCCAATGGTCGCCGGCGCGCTTGTAGGTGATCTTGTTGTAGAAGGTCGACAGGATCTCCTCGCCGTCCATGCCGAGCGCCATCAGCAGCGACGTCACCGGAATCTTGCGGCGGCGGTCGATACGGGCGTGCACGACGTCCTTCGAGTCGAACTCGATGTCGAGCCACGAGCCGCGATAGGGAATGACGCGCGCGGCAAACAGCAGCTTGCCGGACGAGTGCGACTTGCCCTTGTCATGGTCGAAGAAGACGCCCGGCGAACGGTGCATCTGCGAGACGATGACGCGCTCGGTGCCGTTGACGATGAAGGTGCCGTTCAAGGTCATGAGCGGCATGTCGCCCATGTAGACGTCCTGCTCCTTGATGTCCTTGATCGACTTCGCGCCGGTATCCTCGTCAATATCGAACACGATGAGGCGCAGCGTCACTTTTAGCGGCGCTGCATAAGTCAGGTCGCGCTGACGGCATTCGTCAACGTCGAATTTCGGTCCTTCGAACTCGTACTTCACGAATTCCAGCATCGAGGAGCCGGAAAAATCGGAGATCGGGAAGACCGACTTGAAAACGGCCTGCAGTCCCTCGTCCGGACGCCCACCCTTGGGCTCCGCCACCATCAGGAACTGGTCATAGGATGCCTTCTGAACCTCGATCAGGTTCGGCATCTCCGCAACTTCCGGGATCTTTCCGAAGAACTTGCGTACGCGTCTGCGGCCATTGAAAGTCTGGGTCTGGGCCATCGTCGCTCCTTAGCTCAATTCTCGGGACGAGCCTCGCCGCGGCTCGCCTTGCATTCGAGGCCACCTCGCCGGCGGCCCTCTTGTCTGTTCACCGTCGCCTGTCGGCGGTCGGCCAAAACGGGAGAAAACCCGTTTCCTGAAGGCCGGCTTTCGGCCCTCAGGAAAGAGGTTTTCGTACTCTTCGCGTTACGCAGCCTCTCTTCGCGAAAAGAGAGCGGCGGACGGCGCGAAGCCGCCCGCCGATACCAAACGCTTACTTCAGTTCAACCTTGGCGCCAGCTGCTTCCAGCACGGCCTTAAACTTCTCCGCGTCGGCCTTGGAAACGCCTTCCTTGACCGGCTTCGGAGCCGCCTCGACCAGGTCCTTGGCTTCCTTGAGGCCAAGACCGGTGATGGCGCGGACTTCCTTGATGACGTTGATCTTCTGAGCGCCTGCCTCGGTGAGGACGACGTCGAATTCCGTCTTTTCCTCGGCCGGAGCAGCAGCGGCTGCGCCACCGCCAGCGGCGGCAACAGCCACCGGAGCAGCGGCGGAAACGCCCCACTTTTCTTCCAGAAGCTTCGACAGCTCGGCCGCCTCGAGGACGGTCAGCTTCGAAAGGTCGTCTACGATCTTTGCGAGATCAGCCATTGCAATATTCCTTCATAAGGTTCGAACGTGTGTTTGTGATAGCGAGGAACGGCCTCATGCCGCCTCGTCCTTCCGGGCGTAAGCGCCGATGACGCGCGCGACCGAAGCCGCTGGCGCATTGACGATCTGGGCGATCCGGGTTGCCGGCGTGGCGATCATGCCAACCAGCCTGGCGCGCAGCTCATCGAGCGACGGAAGTGTGGCGAGTGCCTTCACACCGTCGGCGTTGAGCGAGGTTGTGCCCATTGCGCCACCGAGAATGACGAGCTTGTCATTTCCCTTGGCGAAATCGGACGCGACCTTCGGCGCCGCAATCGGATCCTCCGAATAAGCGATCAGCGTCTGTCCCTTGAACAGGTCGATGATCGATGCGGAGTCCGTGCCCTGAAGAGCGATTTTGGCGAGACGGTTCTTCGCGACTTTGACGGTGCCACCGGCAGCGCGCATTTTCGACCGAAGGTCGTTCATTTGCGCGACGGTGATACCGGCGTAGTGGGCCACGACGACTGAACCAGCGCCTGCAAAAGCACCGTTCAGGCCCGTGACGAGTTCGCGTTTTTCCGCTCTGTCCACTGCCTATCTCCAGTTGACCCCTGCCCCAATAAGGGGACAGGCGTCGGGTTGCCTTTTTGCCGGCCGGGCCATCCAGTAACGGATCTCCCGAACGACGCTCGAGGATCCTGCCCCCTTTCGCCACATCGACGGCCAAGCCGACGATGCGCAGACAAAAGGCAAACACGGTTCGAACCTTTCATTGGAGCCAAGTCGCTCCGTTGTCCGGTTTTCACCCGTCTCATGCAGGCCCAATTCAATTAAGGCTTCTGGGCCGCCTGCAATCTCGGACAGGATGTCCGGAAGCCTCTCGACTTCCGGTACCGGGCCGCCGACAAGTCGGAGGCCCGGAATTCACTTGCGGATCAGCGCTTTAGCGGCCGATCCGAATTGTTCTTATCAGGACGCTGCGAGCGTCGAGACGTCGACCTTGAGGCCAGGGCCCATCGTCGAGGTGACCGACACCTTCTTGACGTAATTGCCCTTGGCACCCGCAGGCTTCGCCTTGTTCACCGCGTCGGTGAAGGCGCGGACATTCTCTTCCAGCGCCTTGACGTCGAACGAGACCTTGCCGACGCCGGCATGAACGATACCGGCCTTCTCGACGCGGAACTCGACGGCGCCGCCCTTCGACGCCTTGACGGCGGCGGCGACATCGGTGGTCACCGTGCCGACCTTCGGGTTCGGCATCATGCCACGCGGGCCGAGCACTTTGCCCAGACGGCCGACAAGCGGCATCATGTCCGGCGTGGCGATGCAGCGATCGAAGTCGATCGTGCCCTTCTGGACGATGTCCACCAGGTCCTCGGCACCGACGATATCGGCGCCGGCGGCCCGTGCTTCATCGGCCTTGTCGCCACGAGCGAACACGGCGACGCGAACCGAGCGGCCGGTGCCGTTCGGCAGGTTGACCACGCCGCGGACCATCTGGTCGGCATGGCGCGGGTCGACACCGAGATTCATCGCAACTTCGATGGTCTCGTCGAACTTCACCGACGAACGATCCTTGAGCAGCTTGAGCGCATCACCCAGGGCATAAGCCTTGTTGGGGTCGATGCCGTCGCGGGACTTCGATACACGTTTTGCGAGTTTTGCCATGATCTCAGCCCACCACTTCCAGACCCATCGAGCGGGCGGAGCCCTCGACCATGCGCATGGCCGCTTCGACGTCGTTTGCGTTCAGATCCTTCATCTTCTGCTCGGCGATGGCGCGCACCTTGTCGCGGCCGATCGTGCCGGCCTTGATCTTGCCCGGCTCCTTCGAACCCGACGTCAGATTCGCTGCCTTCTTCAGGAAGTAGCTCACCGGCGGCGTCTTCATGACGAAGGTGAAAGACTTGTCCTGGTAGTAGGTGATGACGACCGGAATCGGCGATCCCTTTTCCATTTCCTGGGTCTGCGCGTTGAACGCCTTGCAGAATTCCATGATGTTGATGCCGCGCTGACCAAGCGCCGGGCCGATAGGCGGCGACGGCGTAGCCGATCCCGCTTTGACCTGGAGCTTGAGCTGGCCTGCAATTTTCTTAGCCATCTCTTTTCCTGCCTTTGTCTCATGCCGGCCCCACTATCGGGGAAACACCGGCGGTTGCAGTCTGGTGGTGCGGTTCCTGCGGCCGGCTAAAGCCGCATTCGCCTCCCACCGTTCTCAAAGCCGCGCGTTTCCGCGCCGCCACCCCTTGCCGGCGAACCGGCGCAGGGATTTTCGGATCAGCCCTTTTCGACCTGCCCGAATTCCAGATCGACCGGCACGGCGCGCCCGAAGATCGAAACTTCCACCTTGAGCCGCGCCCGCTCTTCGTCCACTTCCTGGACGAAGCCGTTGAACGAGGCGAACGGACCATCCGAAACCCGGATCGCCTCGCCGATCTCGAACGTGACCGAGGGCTTGGGCCGCTCGACGCCTTCCTGAACCTGGTTCAGGATGCGCTGGGCCTCGGCCTCGGTGATCGGCACCGGCTTCGAGTCACCCAGAAAGCCGGTGACCTTCGGCGTATTCTTCACCAGCGAGAACACCGCGTCGGTCAAATTGGCCTTCAGCAGCACGTAGCCCGGGAAGAACTTGCGCTCGGCGTCGACCTTGCGGCCGCGACGTATCTCGACGACCTTCTCGGTCGGCACCACGATCTGCTCGATGTCAGCGGACAGGCCCTTCTGCTTGGCCTTGTTCTCGATGTCCTCGGCGACCTTCTTTTCAAAGTTCGAATAGGCGTGGACGATGTACCACCGCGCTGTCATTTCAAGACTTCTCCGTAATCGCCGGACTAATGTCCAAGGCCAAGTAGTTTCTCGACCCCAATGCCCATAAGCACATCGGCGGTGAAGAAAAAGATCATCGCGATGACCGCAAACACAAGGACCATCACCGTCGAGATCACCGTTTCGCGACGCGACGGCCAGGTAACCTTGGCGGTCTCCGCGCGAACCTGCTGGAGAAAAACGAAAGGATTTGTGGTTTTCGAAGCCATATGCCGCTCTGTCTTCAAGACCCGTTGGCCGGGTCTCCTGGATGATCCCGCTGGCCGGGACGTGCCGCCTGGGTTTCACGTTCGCGCCGAATCAGCGCAACCATTTCGCCCATGCAAATCGGACGCGTAAAGCCGGCTTCCCAGCTCCACGCGTCGCGTGTCTGTTTCGTCTACATAAAACCGATTCTTGATCCACGCAAGTGGCAAGTGTCCGCTTTATGACCAAACGCCGCCTCGGAACCATCCAGTCGTCCCGTCCCGGCTATGAAGCCCTTATGCCTCAGTCGAGCTTATATGGCAAGTCACCCGCCGGTTTTCAAACCCCGGCCTGGGAAACTGGTCTCATGTCGCCATTTTGAAAAATGGCACGGGCAGCAGGGCTCGAACCTACGACCTGCGGTTTTGGAGACCGCCGCTCTACCAACTGAGCTATGCCCGTATCGCGGGCTGCTATTTCACAAAGCAGGCGAGAACTCAAGTGTCCTTTTGAGACGCAGCCATCTCGGGCGGCGATCGTCCCGGGGCAAGCCACAACGCCCATGCGCAGATCAGGATTTCGATCACAAAAGTCCAATGGAGAATAAAGCTCAGTACCCAACTGCCATAGGACGCTGGAACGGTCACGAGTTCGAATCGATGACGGGCAAACGGCATTAGCCACAGGATCGGCGATGCCACCGTATCCAGCACCATATGCAGCATGGCACCGGTGAAAAAGACGGCGACGGCCGCCAGATGCGGCCGACCGAACAAGCTGACGACCGACAGGCTCACCATCCCGCTTGCCAGCCAGAACAACGGCCAATGCGTGATGTAGTCGTGGTGGTGCGTGCGTCCGCCATCGACGAAGTGGAAATAGAGCATGTCGACATCGGGAATGACGCTGCCGATCAGCGCGGCAGTCATGATGCCAGGCGTGGCGCGCCGGCGCTTTTGCGCGAACCGTCCCAGAATGTAACCCGACGGCAGATGGGCAATCAGCATCACAAAAAGCCTTGATGGAGCGGACACACCACCGTCCCATTTTTTTGTGGCGCCATCTTTGCCGGAGTTTGCAGGAATTGCGCAGCTAGGCAGCGTGTTGGTGCATGGCTTTCTACGATTTCCCGGCCGGCGGCTTGTACGGCCCGCCCGGCACGCCCCAGCCCCAGGCCGGCATCGGCTCGGTCTCGGGGTCGCAGGTCTCGCCGAGATTGGAGTTCATCTTGGCCAGCCGCGATCCCCATTCGACATAGCCCATGAAGGCGGAGCGGAATTCCGGGTCGTCCGGCAGCCCAACGGCGTCGGCGGCATCGGCGAGCAGGTTGATCCAGCGGCGGCGCTGTTCCTCGCTCAAATGCTTGCCCAGGTGGTGCATCACCATCTCGCGATGACCGCCATGCTTTTCGCTATAGGTCTTCGGCCCGCCGAAAACCTCGCCGATGAAGGCCGCGACATGGGCGGGGTGGTCCGGCGACATGTTCTTGAACACCGGGCCGACGACCGGGTCCTGAAACACCTTGTCGTAGAACGTCCTGGTCAGGCGGTTGAGCGCCTCGGCGCCGCCGGCCCATTCGTAGAGTGTCGGGATATCCTGGCTCATTCTCGATCCTCCGCCGGGCGACGCCTGCCACGACGATAGCTGAGGAATCGAGCATGCCTCAACCTGCCTCGATGGCCAGTTTCTGCGATGCCTACAATTTGGCGGGCGACTCGGCCTTGGCGGTCGGCGGAAGCAAACAGTTGTCGGGCTTGGGTGAGGTTTTGCAAATAGCGGGGCCGGTTAGCGCCTCCACCGACTCCGGCCCGGTCGTCAGCCCGACTTTGAGCATCATGTCGGGCTCGAGCTGACGCTCGACCGAGCCTATCGCGGCGAACAGAGCTGGGTCCATCTCCATCTCCTCCAGGTAGGCTTTAACCAACTGCGTCTGTCCCCTCGAGGACATGCTGAGCCTCGCCTTGGGATCGACCAGCCTTTTGGCGCCGGCGGCAAGCATGAGCGCGCAGGCCGAATCGCACTCCACTCCATAATCGCTAATCAGCCCGACATAGGCACCGTTATCGGCCAAGCAGCCTGCCTCGGGCGGGTCGCAGCCGACGATAGTGGTGCGGCCGACGGCGACGTCGAGCTTCCGTTCATGGATAAGCCTTCCCGCGGCCAGAGCGCTGAACAGGCTGCCCCCCTGTGAGCTGATCACCACCGGCAGCCGCCGGTTGCCAAGGGTGTCGAGCAACTGGCGCAACTTTTGCGGAGTCTGAGGCGTCATCGCGCCTTCCGCCGAGATCCATTCCGGGCAATCGGGATTGCAGAGCGAGTCTCTGCCGCGAACGACAACGAAGCGCATATCTGGCGTCGAATTCCCTGGCGCTGCCTGGAACGGCTTGGGAGCAGGAGCCTTGGCCGGCTGAGAAAGTGGGGGGCCGGTCTTTGCCTTGATCGCAGCCACCACGGCCGGCTTGGCCGCGGGCGTTTGTCCGCCGGCTGGCTTCGCCGGCATTTCCCGGCAATTCGGTGCCAACTTATCGCGCATGCACAGGCTTGCGCTGGTAAACAGCTCTACGGTGTCCGTGCTGGTGGCTAATTTCATCGTCAGCATATCGTGGAGGGTGATTTGCCGGATATCGCTGGCCGGCGTCGCCTTCATCAAGTCCAGCACGCCCTGTCCGACACCCATCTCCCTGAGATAGGCCGAGAGCTTCCTCGCGAAAGCCTTGCTCATTTCATAGGTCTTGTAACTCTCGCCCTCGGTGACGGTTTCAGTGGTGATCTGGTATCGTTTGCCCCGTATGGTCCGATAGGTGGTTCGATAGTGCCGTGTGCTGGGGAAAAAGGTGGTGGTGATCTGATGGACACCCAGATAGGCCCAGCCACCGGCCACGCGGCGGACGCCCCCAGCAAACATCAGCGGACAGGCGGAGTTGCACATGGCGCCGCCATCAGACGCAACGCCGAAATAGGCGGTACCCTTGCCGTAACTGGCTCCACACCCCTCCGTCCCGGGCCAACAATCGGAAAACTCGGTCTTGCCGATTGCGATATCGAGCTTGTTTTTACGAATTATCCGGCCGAGCTGGAGCGCAGCGTCGACACTGCCGCCCGGGGAACTGACGATGATCGGCAGTTTGCGGCTGCCAAGCTTCTTTAAGGTAAGTTTGAGCAGAGCTGGCGTGCCGGCTGCGATGGCGCCTTCAGCCGATATCCATTCTGGACAGTTGGGCTCGCAGCCGCCTGCGCTGCTGCGCGCGATGACAAACCTCATCTCCGACAAATCATCCGAGAATATCGTCGGAGCGGTCCAAAGGACCGGATCTTCCCACTTCGGCGCAAGCGCCGGATTTTCCCATTTCCAAAGGACATCATCCGCTCTTGCCGCGAAGGCAACCATCACCATCACAAGCACCAGCACCGGCCGAACCAGCCCGCGCCACCACCTTGCCGTACTGTCTGAACCGCGCCCCGAAACCACGCTTGGCAAAAGCCCCCTCTATGCGACCTATGATAGTTGCGGCAACGACGCTTGCAATGGCCTCGAAACAACCGCGCGAGACTTATTGTGCACAGCGCAAGTACATGGCTGAACCTGCCTCGATGGCCAGCGATGCCTACAGTTTGGCGGGCGCCTCGGCCTGGGCGCTCGGCGCCGGCAGCACGCGGCAATTCTCGGGCCTCGGCGTCGATTTGCAAATGGTGGCACGGTTTGACGCCCCGTCGTCAGTCCGACTTTCAGCATCATGTCGGGCTCGAGCTGGCGATCGCTTGAGCCCGACTGCATTGCCACAAACAGGGCGGGACCGACCGCCATGTCTTCGAGATAGGTCCTGACCTTCTGCTCAAGCCCTAGCGAGTGCACGCTCAAGCGTGCTTGCGGGCCGACAAGACGCCTCACACCGCCGGCAAGCACCATCGCACAGGCCGAGTCGCATGCGCCCACCGCATCATTGGTCAGCCCGACATAGACGCCGCCCTCGGCCTTGCAATTCGCCTCCTCCGGCACGCATTCGACGAAGTCCGTCCCTGCAACCGCCACGTCGAGCTTGCGTTCGCGGATCAGCCGGCCAGTGGCCAGAGCGCCGAGCACATCGCCTCCCGGCGAACTGATCACCACGGGCAACCGCCGGTCTCCGACGGTGTCGAGCAGTTGGCGCAATCTCTCCGGCGTCCCGAGCGTAATCGTGCCTTCCGCCGAGATCCATTCCGGACAATCGGGATCGCACAGGAAGCTTCTGCCTCGAACCAGAGCGAAGCGCATATCGCCGCCACCACTCTCCTGCTTCACGGTTTCGGGTTCGACAGGTGTTACAGGATTGACTCTGGCTTCGGTGGTCACAGCATTGGCCGGCTGCTTGGTTTTCTTGCCCGGCGGCGTTACGTCCCTGCAATTCGTGGGCAGCGGATTGGCGTTGCAGATGCTTCCAGCGGTCAGCAGGTCGAGGGAATCCAGGCTGGTAACGAGCTTCATCTGAAGCATGTCTTGCGACTCAAGTTGCTGAATGTCGCTGGCAGCCGTTTCCTTCATCGCTTCGAGCACGCCCTGGCCGACGCCCATCTCATTGAGATAGGCCGCCAGCCTTTTCTCCACAGCCTTGCTCATCTCGTAGGTCTTGTAGCTGCCGGCGTTTTTTCGGCTGATGATTTTTGTGTTGAGGATCTTCTTCTTGCCGCCCACCACACGATAGGTGGTCCGGTATTGCAGCTTCGTTCGGATATAGGTCGTGGTGATCTGATGGACGCCGAGAAAGGCCCATTCACCGACCACGCGCCGGATGCCGCCAGCAAACATCAACGGACAGGCCGAATTACAGATGGCGCTGCTGGCAAAGGGATTGCCGAAATAACGAGCGCCTTTACCCTCATTGTCCCTGCAGTCCTTCTCATCGGGCTGACAGCCGATGAACCAGGTCTTGCCGACGGCGATATCGAGCTTGTTCTTGCGGATCAGCCGGCCAAGCGCGAGAGCCGCTTCGACGTTGCCGCCGGGCGAATCCACGACGATGGGCAATTTCCGGCCGCCAAGTGCCTTGAGCGTGCGTTTGAAAAGCGCCGGCGTCCCGGCTTCTATCGAGCCTTCGGCCGATATCCACTCCGGGCAGATCGGCTCGCAGCCCGGCGCATAGCTGCGAACGACGACAAACCGCATGGTCGGCCCAAGGTCCGGGGCCGCATCCGCAGCAACAGCTATGGTGCCCGTGGCAAGCAAAGCCAGCAGCCAGACCAGCGCTGGCAGCCACCATGCCCGACCAAGCCAACGGTGCCGTGCAACCATTTGAACAAGCCCCCTCGATGCAACCTATACTAGTTGAGGTCTGGGGGCTTGCAACAGGGTTCGCGCTCGATGCTGACGCGCTATGGCGTTGGGCGAAAAAGCAAAAAGGGCGGCCCGAAGACCGCCCTTTCCTTGTCGATCCGGCGGAGGCCGGGCTCGATTACTCTTTGATGGTGACGACGATGCCGGCACCGACGGTGCGGCCGCCTTCACGGATGGCGAAGCGCAGCTTCTCTTCCATGGCGATCGGCACGATCAGCTCGACATCGACCGTGATGTTGTCGCCCGGCATCACCATCTCGGTGCCTTCCGGCAGTGACACGATGCCGGTCACGTCCGTCGTGCGGAAATAGAACTGCGGACGGTAGTTGGTGAAGAACGGCGTGTGACGGCCACCTTCGTCCTTGGTCAGGATGTAGGCTTCGGCCACGAACTTCTTGTGCGGCTTCACCGTACCCGGCTTGGCCAGAACCTGGCCGCGCTCGACACCTTCACGATCAACGCCACGCAGCAGCGCGCCGATGTTGTCGCCAGCCTGGCCCTGATCGAGCAGCTTGCGGAACATTTCCACGCCCGTGCAGGTCGTCTTGGTCGTCGGACGGATGCCGATGATCTCGAGTTCCTCGCCGACCTTGACGATGCCGCGCTCGACGCGGCCGGTGACGACCGTGCCACGGCCCGAGATCGAGAACACGTCTTCGAGCGGCATCAGGAACGGCTTGTCAAGCGGACGAACCGGGGTCGGGATGTAGGCATCAACCGCCGCCATCAGCTCGCGGATCGCGTCCTCGCCGATCGTCTTGTTCGAATCTTCAAGAGCGGCCAGCGCCGAACCCTTGACGATCGGAATGTCGTCGCCGGGGAATTCGTTCTTCGACAGAAGCTCGCGAACCTCGAGCTCGACCAGTTCGAGCAGCTCGGCGTCGTCGACCTGGTCGACCTTGTTCAAGAACACCACGATCGACGGCACGCCGACCTGACGGGCAAGCAGGATGTGCTCGCGGGTCTGCGGCATCGGGCCGTCGGCGGCCGAAACCACCAGGATCGCGCCGTCCATCTGCGCCGCACCGGTGATCATGTTCTTCACATAGTCGGCGTGGCCGGGGCAGTCGACATGGGCGTAGTGGCGGGCAGCCGTCTCGTATTCGACGTGCGCCGTCGAGATGGTGATGCCGCGGGCCTTCTCTTCCGGCGCCGCATCGATCTGGTCGTAGCGCTTGTATTCGCCAAAATACTTGGTGATCGCCGCCGTCAGCGACGTCTTGCCATGATCGACGTGGCCAATCGTGCCAATGTTCACATGAGGCTTGTTACGCTCGAATTTACCTTTTGCCATAGTCTCTTTCCTTGGACGGCCTGGACCTTCAGTTCAGTCGAATGCGGGGCGATTAGCGACTACGGCTGAAAAACACAAGTGCCTTGTGGCCGGGAGTGCGCGCACTCGGTCCGAACCGATGATCCGATTTCGGGGATGTGACGCGGATATAGGAACGCGCGACAGAAAATGAAATGGCGAAGGCTCGCCTCAGTGATTGTCGGCATGTCGCCGGTCGCCCCCTGCCTGTCCCTGCCGGATTTGCCGGCGGCGGCTGGCCCATTGCCGCCGCGGTGCCAGTCTGATTTGCTCATCCCATGCATTTCATCCCGATCACCATCCGCGGCCCGCTGTTCATGATCGTTTCAACGGGGTCATACCTCGTCAACGACACCATGATGAAGCTCGCGACGACAGGGCTGCCACCTTATGAAGTGCTGTTTCTGCGCGGGGTGGCCGCCTCGCTCTGGGGCTTCCCCTTGTTGTTCCTGCTCGGCTACGCCAGGCAGGTTCCGCTGATCCTCGACAGGCGGGTGTTGCGGAGAAACCTGCTCGAGCTGGCGGCGATCCTTTGCTACGTGGTGGCGTTGGCCAACATGCAGATCGCCGATTCCACCGCGCTCGGGCAGATCACCCCTCTGCTGATGCTGGTCGGCTCCTCGATCCTGTTTGGCGAACGGATCGGCGGCGTGCGCATGGCGTTGATCGGGCTCGGCTTCATCGGCGCACTGATGGTGGCACAACCGACGATGCAAGGCATTTCCGTCTATGCCTTGCTGGCGCTCGGCAACGCCGCACTTTCCGCCGCGCGCGATCTGGCCGGGCGTAGGGTCGCGGCCGAAGTGCCCGGCATGATCGTCGCCATTTCCGCGGTCGTGGTGGTGCTGGCCGGCGCCGGCATTGCGCATCTGGTTTCCGAGCAATGGGTGATGCCGGAAACCCGTCACCTGCTGCTGATAGGCGGTGCCGGACTGTTCCTGATCTTCGGCCACTTCTTCATCTTCATGGCCTATCGTGTCGGGCCAACCAGCCTGGTGGCGCCGTTCTACTACTGCTTCACGGTCTGGGCCGTCATTTCAGGCCTGGTTGTGTTCGGGCAGTTCCCCAATGCGCTGGCCGTATGCGGCATTCTGCTGGTGGTGGCCAGCGGGCTAACCATCGTGTCGCTGGACGAGCGCAGGCGCCGGCTGACGGTCGTCGCGTAGCCGCTACAGGCAGGCCGGTATCGAAACGGAGATATTCGCGGAGATTTGACTGGAGCGGGTAGCGGGAATCGAACCCGCATATTCAGCTTGGAAGGCTGCTGCTCTACCACTGAGCTATACCCGCGCCTTTCAGTGAAGTATCGGATTCACCCGAAAACCGCCATGCATTTTTCGGTTCGATGCTTGTTAGTTAAGCATCGGAGTCGCCCGAAAACCGTTATCCACGTTTCGGTCCGATGCTTTGCGTTTCAGGGCTTCCGGGCCGGCAGTGGTGGAGAGGGTTGGATTTGAACCAACGTAGGCATAGCCAACGGATTTACAGTCCGTCCCCTTTAACCACTCGGGCACCTCTCCAGTCTGCCGCCGGAGCCATGCAACAAGGCATCGACGCGTCGGGGCCGCCTCAACAGCCCGTCCGCGAAGCGCCTTATGGCGGCACCGCCCAAAACTGTCAACCGCAACAACCAGGCAAAACGCCCTGAATTTCACATGCCGGGCAGCGGGCAGCTTTCAGGGCTGTATCCATGACCGGACGACACGTCTATAGAAGCCGGCCATGAGCAACGACAACAGTTCCAAGACCCCGAAAGACACCCACTACGCCAAGCTGCGCCGTGCGCACCGCGACGAGAAGGCTGGCGGTGCGCCTGCCTTCCGGCCGCGCCAGCCAGTGCCGCCCGGCGAGCACGCTGCGGACGGTCTGGTGCGGCTTTACGGCTTGCACACGGTGCGTGCCGCGCTCGACAACCCGCGCCGGCGGATCAAAAGAATGCTGGTGACCCGCAACGCGACCGAGCGTCTGGAAATAGCCGACCTCGCCGCCTTGCCCTTCAAGACCGAACTGGTCGAGCCCAGGGACATCGACAAGATCACCGGCTCCGACGCCGTCCATCAGGGCGTGCTGATCGAGGCCGAGCCGCTGAAACCGAAGCGCCTCGATGCGCTGGGCGATGCAAGACTGGTGCTGGTGCTCGACCAGGTCACCGACCCGCACAATGTCGGCGCCATCCTGCGCTCTGCTGTCGCCTTCGGCGCCGGCGCGCTGATCACTACCGCGCGCCACAGCCCGCAGGAATCCGGCGTGCTGGCGAAATCGGCATCGGGTGCGCTGGAGCATATCGACCAGATCGAGGTGAAGAACCTGGCCGACGCGCTCGGCCAGTTGCACGAGGCCGGATTCCAAACCATCGGGCTCGATTCGGACGGACCGGCGGAACTGGAAAAGAGCTTTTCGGGCGACAAGATCGCGCTGGTGCTCGGCGCCGAAGGCAAGGGCCTGCGCCAGAAGACGCGCGAGACGGTCACAGCGCTCGCCCGCCTCGACATGCCCGGCGCCATCCGTTCGCTCAACGTGTCGAACGCAGCGGCGGTGAGCCTTTATGCGGCACAGGCATTTTTGAAGCGCGGCTGATCCCGCAGCGGCCGTTCGCTTCCCGAGAAGCAAGACGAGAAACGGGCTCCGGCATCAACGCAGGAACCCGTTCTCCGAAAGGAAAGAGCAGGCGGCTTTGGAACGTTGCGCCGCCCTCTCCTGACCTACGCTGCTTTGCCTTTGGTTTTGGCCGCGTTGCCGCCGACCTCGAAATTGGCCATCCGCTCCAGCGCGCGAACCAGCGCCGAGTGATCCTCCTTGGCGCCGCCATTGGCCGCGCAGGAGTTGAACAATTGCTGCGTCGTAGACGTGTTGGGCAGCGACACGCCGAGCGCCTTGGCGCCTTCCAGCGCCAGGTTAAGATCCTTCTGGTGCAGTTCGATGCGGAAGCCCGGCGCAAAGGTGCGCTTGACCATGCGCTCGCCATGCACTTCGAGGATGCGCGACGCCGCCAGCCCGCCCATCAGCGCCTGCCGCACCTTGGCCGGGTCGGCACCGGCTTTCGAAGCAAAAACAAGCGCTTCGGCGACCGCCTCAATGGTCAGCGCGACGACGATCTGGTTGGCGACCTTGGTGGTCTGGCCGACACCATTGGGGCCAACGAGCGTGATGTTCTTGCCCATCTTCTCGAACACAGGTCTCGCGCGCTCAAAGGCCTTGTCCTCGCCGCCGACCATGATGGTCAGCGACGCCGCCTTGGCGCCGACCTCGCCGCCGGACACCGGCGCGTCGAGATAGTCGCAGCCGAGATCGTTGACCTTCTTGGCGAAAACCTTGGTTTCGATCGGCGAGATCGAGCTCATGTCGATGACAAGCTTGCCCTTCGACAGCCCTGACGCGACGCTGTTGTCACCGAACAGAACATCGGCCACCTGCGGCGTATCGGGCACCATGGTGATGATGATGTCGGCAGCCTTCGCCACGGCGGCATGGCCGGTGACGGTCTTAAGGCCCTTGGCGACGAGATCGGCTGAGGGTTTGCTGCGATGGTCGCTGGTGACGACCTTGTAGCCGGCGTCCAAGAGATGTCCCGCCATCGGCGCGCCCATGATGCCGAGGCCGATAAAGCCGATGGTGTCCATTGTTGTTCTCCGTCTTTTGTTAGGGCCGCGTTCTGTCGCGCCCCCCTCTGTCCTGCCGGACATCTCCCCCATCGAGGGGGGAGATTGGATGTCACCGATGCCTTCGCCAAGTTTCGAAGTCAGAAAGGTGCAAGCCGGCGCCAATGCTGCCGATCTCCCCACCTGTGGGGGAGATGGCCGGCAGGCCAGAGGGGGGCGCGAAGGAACTCGAACTCAGTAGTTTACGCCCGGCAGCTACGCTGCCGCACTGCCCTGCCCGGCGAGCTCCTTGAACCACCCGAGACCTGACTCCGTCCCCGCCTTCGGCTTGTACTCCGCCCCGATCCATCCGGCATAACCGAGGCGGTCGATGTGCTCGTAGAGGAAGGGATAATTGATCTCGCCCGTCCCCGGCTCGTGACGGCCGGGATTGTCCGCAAGCTGGATATGCGCGATGCGGCCGAGGTTTGCCTCGATGGTACGGGCGAGATCCCCCTCCATGATCTGCATGTGATAAATGTCGTATTGCAGGAACAGGTTTTTCGAGCCGATGCGGTCGATCAGCGCCAGCGCCTGGTCCGAGTAGTTGAGAAAGAAGCCCGGAATATCGCGCGTGTTGATCGGCTCGATCAGGAGGCGAATACCGGCCTGCTCCAGCTTCTCCGCCGCGAAAGCCAGGTTTTCGGCAAAGACGTTCTCCAGCACCGTGCGATCGGCGCCTTGCGGCGCGATGCCGGCGAGGCAGTTGACCTGCTCGCAGCCCAGCGCATGCGCATAGGTGATCGCCTTGGCCACGCCTTGCCGAAATTCCGGGACCCGCTCCGGCAGCACGGCAATGCCGCGCTCGCCCTTGCCCCAGTCGCCGGCCGGCAGGTTGAACAGCACCTGTGTCAGGCCGTTCTTCTTCAGTCTGGCAGCCACCACATCGGGCGCATGGTCGTAAGGGCCGATATACTCGACCCCCTTGAAGCCAGCGCGGGCGGCGGCATCAAAGCGGTCGAGAAAGTCATGCTCGCCAAAGAGCATCGAAAGATTGGCTGAAAAACGCGGCATTCTTTTTCTCCTTCTTCTCCGCCGGGCTCAATCCAAGAGAACGATCGCAGTCGGGGCGTCTTCATTGTGTTCGGCAAGCTCCTCGAATTCGGTGATCTTGTCGATCTCGGTGCCCATCGAGATGTTGGTGACCCGCTCGAGGATGAATTCGAGCACCACCGGAACCTGGTGTTCCTTCATCAGCCGCTGCGCCTCCTTGAAGGCGCCGGCGAATTCCTCGGGTTTGCGCACCCTCACCGCCTTGCAGCCCATGGCTTCGGCGACAGCAACGTGGTCGACGCCATAGCCGGCCTCGGGTTCGTTTGCGCAATTGACATTCTCGAAGGCCAGGCTGACCTCGAAATCCATGGCAAAGCCGCGCTGCGCCTGGCGGATCAGGCCGAGATAGGCGTTGTTCACGACGACATGGATGTAGGGCAATTTGTGCTGCGCCCCGGCCGCCAGTTCCTCGATCATGAACTGGAAATCATAATCGCCCGAAAGCGCCACGATGGTGCGGTTCGGGTCGGCGGCGCGAACGCCAAGTGCCGCCGGCAGCGTCCAGCCGAGCGGGCCGGCCTGGCCGCAATTGATCCAGTTGCGCGGCTTGTAGACATGCAGGAACTGGGCGCCAGCGATCTGCGACAGCCCGATCGTGGTGACATAGGTGGTGTCGCGGCCAAACGCCTTGTTCATCTCCTCATAGACGCGCTGCGGCTTCAGCGGCACCTGGTCGAAGTGCGTCTTGCGCTTCATCGTCTTCTTGCGGGCCTGGCATTCCTTGGCCCAGCCCGACCAGTCGCGCAGCTTTCCCGCCGTCTTCCATTCGGTGGCGACGTCGAGCAGGATTTTCAGCGCAGCACCCGCATCCGAGACGACGCCGAGATCAGGCGCGAAGACACGGCCAATTTGAGTTGGCTCGATATCGACATGGATGAACTTCTTGCCCTTGGTGTAGACATCGACCGAGCCGGTGTGACGGTTGGCCCAGCGGTTGCCGATGCCGAAGACGAAGTCGGCTTCGAGCATGGTCGCATTGCCGTAGCGGTGCGACGTCTGCAGCCCGCACATGCCGGCCATCAGCCGGTGGTCGTCGGGGATCGCACCCCAACCCATCAACGTTGGGATGACGGGAACGCCAGTGATTTCGGCGAATTCGATGAGCAGATCAGAGGCATCGGCATTGATGATGCCGCCGCCGGCGACAATCAGCGGCTTATCGGCCGCGTTGAGCATCGCCAAAGCCTTCTCGGCCTGGCCGCGCGTCATCGCCGGCTTGAACGGCACCATCGGCTCATAGGCATCGATATCGAACTCGATCTCGGCCAGTTGCACGTCGACCGGCAGGTCGATCAGGACCGGACCCGGCCGCGACGAGCGCATCAGATGAAACGCCTTCTGCAGCGCCATCGGCACCAGATAGGGCTCCATGACGGTGACCGCCCATTTGGCGACCGGTGCGGCAATCGCGGCGATGTCGACGGCCTGGAAATCTTCCTTGTTCAGCCGAGCGCGCGGCGCCTGGCCGGTGATGCACAGAATCGGGATGGAGTCGGCAGCCGCCGAATAGAGCCCGGTGATCATGTCGGTGCCGGCCGGGCCCGACGTGCCGATGCAAAGGCCAATATTGCCTGCCTTGGCGCGCGTATAGCCTTCGGCCATATGCGAGGCCGCCTCGACATGGCGGGCAAGGATGTGGCGAACCGTGCCCCTCGCCTTCAGCGCCGAGTAAAAGGGATTGATCGCCGCACCCGGCACGCCGAAGGCGCAGGAAATGCCTTCCTTTTCGAGAACGAGAACCGCTGCATCGACCGCGCGCATCCTGGCCATTTCAAGCCTCCACCGGAATTGTCATTGTTGGATGTCGCGATAATGCTCGCGTCCGTGCTATTTTTCAATTTTTTCAGAATATTTTTTCATTTATAGAAAACGGCCACTACGCAATGATTTCATTGATGTTTCCGTTTTCCATGATTTGGCCGCCCAAACTCGTGAAAAACTTTTTCATTGCTCATTTGGGAAAATCTGGAAGAATGGCGCTATGGAAACGACCGAAAAACGCCAGCGCGGCCGGCCGCGCTCCTTCAACGGCCCGTCCGAGGCCGCTTCGGTGCAGTCACTGGACCGGGCGCTGCGCATCCTGGCCCTTGTTGCAGAAGGCAGCGGCCTGTCGCTGAGCGAGATATCAGCGCAGAGCGGCCTTGCCGCCTCCACCGCCTACCGCATGCTGACGACGCTGCAAAACCACGGCATGGTCGAGTTCGATACGAGCGACCAGCTTTGGTCGATCGGCGTCGAGACCTATCGCATGGGCGCCGCCTTCCTGCGCCGCCGCAAGCTGGTCGACCGCGCCCGCATCGTCATGCAGGAACTGATGGAAAAGACCGGCGAAACCGCCAATCTCGGCGTCGCCGAGGATGATTGTGTCGTCTTCGTCAGCCAGGTCGAGACCCATCAGGCGATCCGCGCCTTCTTCCGGCCAGGCACGCGCAGCCCGTTTCATGCCTCCGGCATCGGCAAGGCGGTGCTGGCACATCTCGAACCGGAGCGTGTCGGCGCCATCCTGCGCAAGGCCGGGCTGGAGCGCTTCACCGGCAACACGCTGTCCGACATTTCGGCGCTGGCCCACGATCTAGTGGCGATCAAGCAGCGCGGCTGGTCGGTCGACGACGAGGAACGGCATCCCGGCATGCGCTGCGTCGCCGCTGCCATCTTCAACGAGTTCGGCGAACCGATCGGCGGCGTTTCCGTGTCCGGCCCGACCGTGCGGGTGACGCCGGAGCGGCTGTCCGAGATCGGCCCGCTGGTGCACGACGCGGCGGCGGCGGTGACCAAAATGATCGGCGGCGTCAGGCTGACCTAGCCAACAGGCAGCGCGCTCCCCGCCGAGACCTCGAAGACATCGAGCAGGATCGCCAGCCCGACGCCGCAGGCGGTCAGAATGATGCCGGCCATAAAGATGCGGTTGGCGCGCTCGTAGATCTTCCGGCGCAGCGACTCCACGTCGAGCAACAGCGACAGCGCCCGCATCTGCAGGGCGATGCCGACCAGGATCGGCACCACGGCAAGCAGATGATGGAGTTTCCAGGGTATCGGATTGGCCGCCCAATGCGTGACAAAACCCAGCGAGAACGCCAGCAGGATGCCGACGGTGGTGATCGTGCCGTTGCGGAAAACCGGCTCGATCAGCTTTTCCCCAGGATCGTGCTCGTCCAAGCGCCCCTCCTCTGCTGGCATCGGATGATCAGATTAGGGACTTTGGAAATCGCTGTACACCGCTAGACAATCGCTTGAGGTTCGCGCCGCCCCTCATTGCCCTGCCGGGCATTTCTCCCCGTAGAATGGGGCGAAAACCGCGGTCTCGGAGCCGAGGCTGGTGATTGGCGAAAGGGTCGACGAAAGCGTCCTTCTCCCCGTTCACGGGGAGAAGATGCCGGCAGGCAGATGAGGGGCAGCGCCGACATCGACAGCCGATCGATTCAAATGCGACGCAAACCACCTCACACAACGAAAAAGGGGCTGTGGGAGCCCCTTCTTCCTGTCTGAAACGGTCCTCCTCTCAGAGCCGGCAATAGTGGCGATAGCCGTCGTAGCCGACATAGGTATCCGAGTCCGGATCGTAGCTGGCGTAGCGGTTGAAGCAGCGGCGGACGTGGTATGAGCCGCCGTCTTCTTCGACATAGACGGTGCGCGGCTGCTGGGCGAGCAGGCTGCCCAGGACGAAACCGCCAACGCCGGCGGCGATGCCGATGCCGATTTCGCGGTTGTGATGGTTGTGGGCGGCCGAAGGCTGCACGGTGCCGACCAGCGAGGTGGCGGCAACAGTGGTGGCGATAAGGCCAGAAACGAGTGTGCGCTTGAACATGATGATCTCCTTGCTTCGTTGAGAGAGGCGATCCATCCGCCTCTTGACCATCAGTCGTTGCGGCGAAGAAAAAGGTTCGAAGGATTTTTCGATTCTTTTTCGAGGGCTGGAAATCCACAGGTCGGAAGGCCGTGATCGGATCGATCGGCGGCCTCCGGCGCTCAACGCAAAAGGGCGGCCGAAGCCGCCTTTTTTTGCGGATTCAGTCGCGGGCGGCGAAAGTTCGAAGGTTTTGTGAGTGAATAGTGAGTAGTCAACAGTGAGTAGGGGAGCTCGAACGCTGGCCGGAAGCTTGCCTACTCCCTACTCACTCCCTTTACCCCATCCCCGTGACATGGCGCAGCCAGAACGCCAGCGCGATGAAGCCAATGATGGTGGTCACCCCGGTCCAGTCGACATTGGCGCTCCTCACATCCTTGATGAGCTTCACCAGGAGCAGCCAGGCCACGATGACGAGCGGCAGAATGATGACAAGTCTGATCATGCGACACCCCCGTTGAGGCGATTGCACCTTCAGATCATATAGGAAGCGATTTGGCCGTTTTCAGGATGGCCACGCCGGCGCCCCGGCGCGCCCGCCGCCAACTGAAAACGGAGTTTTGTCTTTACTGGCGCAACAAATATGCTAACCGGAGCGCCGTGCCCTTGTAGCTCAGCTGGTAGAGCAGCGGTTTTGTAAACCGAAGGTCGGCGGTTCGATTCCGTCCGGGGGCACCAGTTTCCCGCCGGAACACTCCATACCCGTTGGCGGATCATCAAACCACTCCGGTTCCATCGGCTCGATGAACTTCAGCCGCTCGCTGGCGTTACGCATTGCGCTCGCTACTCCCAACCGCGATTCAAGCCAGGCAAGGCCATACGGTTCCAGGTATTTTAGCAAAACTGCATATAAGAGCTGTAAGCCCAAGGCGTTCGCGATAAGATGTTCAAAGCTACCACGGTCGACGCGAGTGGCCGAAACTCATTGACCAGGGCTCGCTGACGACCTGCACTTGACCCAAGGCCTGCCGCGCGGATGATTTGGGGGGATTTATGTCCTACGAAGGTTACCACGAGTGGAAAGGCTGGGACAAAGATCAATTCGGTAGCTACGATAAAGGAGAGGACATCTTCTATAAGCTTGAGGTTGCGACGCTGATTCCGAACTCTAGAGAAAACGTGTCGTCGATATTTGAAATTGGATTCGGCAATGGGTCTTTTCTCGGATGGGCACGCGAGAAAAAATATAACTTATTTGGGTCAGAGGTGCAGCCAGAGTTGATTGGCCGGGCTCTGGATATGGGCATCACAGTGAAAGATGGCATTGAATGCATGCCGGATAGTTCTTTAAGCGCTGTGGTGGCATTCGATGTTTTCGAGCATATCCCTTACACAGAACTAGTGAAAATATGTAGATCCGCCTTTTCTGCTCTGAAGCCGGGCGGCTATTTAATAGCTAGGTTTCCGAACGGCGATAGCCCATTCTCCCTTCCGATCCAGAATGCAGACGCAACCCATGTGCACGCCCTTGGTTCTGGTATTATACGTGAATTGATGCGTTCGGCTGGCTTTGTGATACAAGAGCTTCGCGCGCCCAAAGAAACTCCCGTAACATTGAAATCTAAAATCGCGCTGCCGATTAAAAAAGCAATGCGTTCGCTGTTCGCATACTACGCGCGGTTTGCATATTTAGGCGGTGCAACCCCATCAACATTCGCGCTGAACTATCTTCTAGTAGCTCGAAAACCGCACTAGCTGTGGACCGCTCCGTTCGATCCCGAAATAAAGTCGATGTAACCTCCTTGAGGACATCAATGCGAATGCGGTGGTTGGTGCGGACGCGTTCCATCTCAGGTGCGGCGCATCAAGGGGCTGTTGACAGCTAACTTCGGCGGTTGCTGGAAACGGCTACTTCTACTGCCTTCTTCTGACGTCCTCACACCCCAATCGCCGCCACCAATATCCGGTTCTGCCTTCGTATCGCCGCGCGCAATTCCGGTATCCTCGCTTCGTCGCGCTTCACGAACTCAATAAACATCATGTTCATGTTGTTGAACACCAGCTCGCCCAGCGCCTCCCCGTCGATATCGCGCCGCACCAGGCCGATCGCCTGCAGCCGGGCGATCAGCGCGCGGATCTGCTCGGTCAGCGAGCGGTCGAGCTCGGTATAGGCCTGGCCGAAGGGACTGTCGGGCAATTGTGTCGAGATCGCCATCGCCTGCCGCCACATCTCCTTGCTGAGGTAATGCAGCGAATGCTCGATATAGATGCCGAGCAGCGTATCCAGCGCGTCGCCGACATTGGCCGGCGGGTTGGCAACGACACCGCGTCCGGCATTGAGCACCTCGTTGACCTCCAGCGAGACGATGGCGCCAAGAATGTCGCCCTTGTTCTCGTAGTAATTGTAGATGGTGCCGACCGAGACTTCAGCCTGCGCGGCGATCGCCTCGATCTTGGCGCCTTCATAGCCGGCCTCGCGGAACAGCTCTGCCGCCGCCTCGATGATGCGGCGGTGCCGATCCGCCTTTTGCCGTGCCCGCAATCCGCTCATATCAGCCTCTTGCCACAAAAACAGAATTGACTCAATTTTAGAATTGGTTCAATTTTTTGCAAGAAGCCAAAAAGGCAAGGGAGAACACTCTATGTCCACGACCCTCACGTCCATCCTGAAAGCCCATCTGCGCGCCGCAACCGCTGTCACCGCACTGTTGCTCGCCACCGGCGCCCAGGCCGCCGATCTCAACGCCCTGATCTGGTGCGATCATGCCGACCCGGCGCTGCTGCAGCCTTTCGAGGAGGCCAATGGCGTCAAGGTCAATGTCAAGGAATTCGAGGGCACCGGCGCCGGTCTCGCCATTGTCGACCAGTCGCAGCCCGCCGACTGGGACGTGATGGTGATCGATAGCATCGACGTGCCGCGCGGGGTCGAAAAGGGCCTGTTCGAACCACTGCCGGAAGATAAATTGCCCCTCGCCGATTTGTTTCCCGAGGTGAAGATGGACAGCTCCACCGTCGTCGGCGGCAAGCGTTACGGCATCACCGAAAAATTCGGCTACAACACCATCGGCTTCAACAAGAGCAAGGTCGACCCGGCCGACATGCAGTCGATGGCCGCACTCACCGGCGACAAATACAAGGGCAAGATCGCCATCTACGACTATTATTTGCCGGTCATCGGCATGGCGGCGCTGGCGATCGGCAAGAAGACCGCGGATCTCACCGAAGCCGACCTGCCCGCCATCAAGGCCGAGCTTCTCAAGATGAAGGCCAATGCCAAGCTGGTCGGCGAAGTCACCGCCAGCCAGACCGCGCTGGCGACCGGCGAGGTCGACATTCTGGTCGGCGGCGGCGAATGGGTGACGGCGGGCCTCGCCAAGGAAAACCCGGCGCTGGACTTCTCCATCCCGAAAGAGGGTGCGGTGCTGTGGTCGCAGTCGCTGGCCATGTTCAAGGATTCCAAGAACAAGGATCTGGCGCTGAAGTTCATCCAGTACATTATGAGCCCCGAGGGACAGGCGCGGCTTGCCACCTCGTCCTGCTACTGGGGCATGCCGGCGAACACCAAAGCAGCGCTGACCGACGACCAGAAAAAGATCCTGCGTTTTGACGAGCAGCCGGCCTTCCTCGCGCGGGCCCAGTCCTACCCGGCGCCGAATGCTGATCTCGACAAGAAGATGCAGGACGTCTGGACCGAAATGCTGCAGGCGCAGTGACCGGTAGCCGGTGATGACCACTGTCACCAACAGCGGGGGTGCCCTGCCCCGGGCGGGCAATGCCCTTCCCTGGGCGCTGGTCACGCCGGCGCTCGGCTGGACCTTGCTGTTCTTCGTGCTGCCCTTCGTCGCCATGGGGCTTTCGAGTCTGACGGCGCATGAGGGCGGCGGCTTCACGCTGACGAACTACAGCCAGTTCTTCGCCAACCCTTCCTACTGGCAGGCGATGGTCAACTCATTGCAAGTGACCGCCATCGTCACCGTTATCTCGGTGCTGCTCGCCTACCCCTTCGCCTGGATCCTGGCCGAACAGGTGCCGGAGCGCTGGCAGCGGCTCGCGCTGATGCTGGCGGTGCTGCCGTTCTGGACCTCTTATGTCGTGCGCTCCTATTCCTGGCTGCTGGTGCTGGCGCAGAACGGCGTCATCAACCGCGCGCTCACCGGCTCCGGCCTGGTCGCCGAGCCGGTGCAGTTGGCCAACACGCGTTTCGCCACCGTCACTGGCTTCGTGCATTTCTTCGTCATGCTTTTGACACTGACGATCTTTGCCAATCTCAAGCAGCTCAGCCCCAGCTACCGCAAGGCAGCCGCCGATCTCGGCGCCGGACCGGTGCGCACCTTCCTGCATGTCGTGCTGCCGCTGACGCTGCCCGGCATCATGGTCGGCGCCTTCCTCACCTTCGTACTCTGCTTCGGCGACTACATCACGCCGCAGATTCTCGGCGGCAACAACGAGCTTTTGATGCCGCAACTGGTGATGATGCAGATCGGCCGCCGCGGCGACTTTCCGCTGGCCTCGGCTCTGTCGATCATCCTGATGGCGGTGGTCACCATCGCCTACCTCGCCTGCGCCCGCTGGCTGAAGATCGAGCGGGCCTGAGATGCGCCAGCTCGTCCGCATCGTCTCCTGGCTCTACGCCCTTGCCGTCTACGCCTTCATCTTCCTGCCGGTGGTCGTGCTGGTGCTGTTTTCGCTGCAGGCGACCTCGTTTCCGATCCCGCCCTTCACCGGCCCGTCGTTGCGCTGGTACGATGCGGTGCTCTCAGACACGCGGCTGACTTCGGCACTGGTCAATTCGCTGCTCGTGGCGGCCATCTCGTCGCTCGCCGCCGTAACGCTCGGCTTTCTCTCCGCCTGGGGGTTTGCGCGTTTCACGCTGCCTTCTTCGGCCCTGCTGCGCGGGCTGATCACCCTGCCCTTGACGGTCAGCTACCTCATCATCGGCATGGGGCTGCTGGTGCTGTTCAACTGGGCCGGCTTGCCGAAATCGCTGCTTGCCGCCGGCATCGGCCATGTCGTGATCAATCTGCCGCTCTGCTTTGCCATCATCTACAGCCAGATGGGCGACCACCAGATCAACATCGAGCGCGCCGCGCGCGACCTCGGCGCTCCCGAATGGAAGGTGCTGCTTTTGATCACCGTGCCGGTCATGGCGCCGGCCATCTTCGCCGGCTTCTTCCTGTCGATGACCTTCTCCTGGGACGAGTTCGTGATTTCCTTCCTGCTGACCCGTTTCGACACCACGCTGCCGGTCGAGATCTGGAACCTCCTGCGCTCCGGACTCAATCCAAAAACCAACGCCGTTGGCTCGCTGGTCTTTGCCGTCTCCATCGTCCTGGTGGTGTTTTTTGAACTGACATTGCTGCGGAGAAAGCCGTCATGACCGCCCCCCTGGTCGACATCCGCGCGGTCTCGCACCGCTTTGGCCAGCAGACGGTGCTGAAGAACGTCTCGCTGCAGATCGAACCCGGCAGCTACACCATCCTGCTCGGCCCCTCCGGCTCCGGCAAGACGACGCTGCTTTCCATTCTCGGCGGTTTCGTCAGCCCCAGCGAAGGCAAGGTGTTCATCCGGGGTGAGGACTGCACCTCGGTGCCACCGGCCAAGCGGCCGACGACGACGGTGTTTCAGGACTATGCGCTTTTTCCGCATATGAGCGTCGGCAGCAATGTCGGCTTCGGCCTGCGCATGCAGGGTGTCGATGGTGCGACGCGAGCGGTGAAGGCGCGCGAGGCGCTGGCGCTGGTCGGCCTGGCCGCCGCCTTCGACAAGAAGCCGCACCAGTTGTCCGGCGGTCAGCGGCAGCGCGTGGCGTTGGCGCGTGCGCTGGTCATCGAGCCGGCGGTGCTGCTGCTCGACGAACCGCTCGGCGCCCTCGACCTCAAATTGCGCCGGCAGATGCAGGATGAATTGAAGGCGATCCAGAAGCGCGTCGGCACCGCCTTCATCCACGTCACCCACGACCAGGAAGAAGCCATGGCGCTGGCCGACCATTGCGTGGTGATGAATGACGGCCGCATCGAGGACGAGGGCCCGCCCGAGCGCGTCTATGCCCGGCCAGCGACGCGCTTTTCCGCGACCTTCATGGGCGAAAGCACGATCCTTGCCGGCACGGTCATGGCGGCGACGGACAGGACAAGCGCTGTCGCGACGCCGGTCGGGCCGGTTTCACTGCCCGGCGCGTTGCCGCAGGGCTCAGCCGTTGCGCTGGCCATACGGCCGGAGCACCTTGTCTTCGGTGCCGCCGCGGGCAACGTCGCGCTCGGCTCTGCCAAGGTAGGCGACGTCGTCTTCCAGGGCAGCTTCAAGCGTGTGCTCGCGGTTTCCGCTGAGGCCCCCTCGCTGCACTTCATCGCCAAGCTTCCGGCCGCAGCCACCGTCCAGCCCGGCGACACGGTCGCGGTTTCGTGCAACGCTGGCGACATCATTCTTTTGACAGACTGAGCGATGAGCACGCTTCCCATCATCGACGCTCCCGACTGGTACGAAACCATCCGCATGAGCGATGGTGTGACGCTCATCCACGAACCGTGGATAAAACCGTTCTTCCGCTGCAACATGTGGCATGTGCGCGGCCGCGACCGCGACCTGCTGTTCGACACCGGCCTCGGTCATTTCAGCCTCAGGCGACACGTGCCGTTGGTAAGCGAGCGCAAGCTGACCTGCGTCGCCAGCCACACGCATTTCGACCATATCGGCTGCCATCACGAATTTCCTGACCGTTGCGTACACCAGGCCGAGGCCGAAATCCTCGCCGATCCGCGCAACGAATGGACGGTCGCCGACCGCTATGCGACCGACGAGATGTTCGACGGCATGCCCGATGGTTGGGATACGGCGCGCTACGGCATTCTGCCGGCGCCGGCCGGCCGTCTGCTGGAACAGGGCGATGTCGTCGATCTCGGCAACCGTGCCTTCGAGGTGATCCACACCCCTGGCCATTCACCCGGCGGCATCGCGCTCTACGAAAACAGGACGGGCATCCTGTTATCCGGCGACATCATCTATGACGGCCCGCTGATCGACGATGTCTACCATTCCGTTATCGATGACTATGTCGCCACGCTGCTGCGCCTGCGCGACCTCGATGTCTCGGTCGTGCATGGCGGCCATTTCCCCAGCTTCGGCAAGGTGCGTTATCGCCAGCTTGTCGACGAGTATCTGGAACAAAAGCGGCAAGCCGGCTGCCATCTGCGGCAGAGCCCGTAACCGCGCGTTAGCGCATCAGTTCGAAATGCCGCGGAAACGCCTGGTGCAGCAGGAGCAGCATGGTCTTGCGCAGCACGTTGGTGTCACGGCTGGACGGATTGAGGTGATCCCAATACCAGGCGCCATGAACCAGATAGTTCAGGCTCTCTGACAGCGTGTCGATGTCGACCCCGGTATAACCGCCGCTGCGCGAAATCTCGATCAGCAGCTCGCGTGCTTCGGCGGTGTAGGCGAGATCGCTGGGCAAGCCGATTTCATTGTAGATCTGCATGCTCTTGCGGTCGCTGGAGAACACGACGAAGACCGAAACCCAGTTCGGGTGCTGCCGGGCGAAACGCTGCGCGCAATCGACCGCGCCCAAGGCTCGCTCCACCGGCGACAGGCCGGGCGCCCGCACCAGCGTCACCCACAGGGCGTCATATTGATCGGAGAGATACTGCAGGACGGCCCGGAACAGGTTCTCCTTGCTGCGAAAGTGGAAAACCACCAGCGCGTTGGAGGAACCGACATGCTCGGCGATGCGCTGCATGGTGACGCTCGCCAGGCCTTCCTCGGCGATGAGCTCGATCGTGGCGTCGATAATACGCTGCACGCTCGCTTCGCCGCGCTCACGCCGACGGTCCTTGGGAGCGGCATCGTTCGCCACCCTGCCCTTGGTTGTTGCAGCCGTGTCTTTCTCGGCTGCGATTGCCTTGCGTTGCGCCATCTTCGTCCAGCCTTTTCGGCCTTGCGGCCTGCGTCAGATATCAAAGCGACGGGCGTGTCGCCGCACTCTCATACCATTGTCCCTGAGCCGTTTCATAGGCGAGCGCGGCCCGGAACACATCGGCATCGCAATAGGTGCGACCAACGATCTGCAGGCCCGTCGGCACGCCATTTGCCGCCCTGCCCGACGGTATGGACAGAACCGGACAACGGCTCAGCATGTTGAACGGCGTCGTCATCACCCAGCCAAGCGACGGGTTCACCTGTTTTCCATTGATCGCGAGCGTCTCCTTGGTGTGGTCGAATTCCGCCGGCACGGCGGGCAGAGCGTTCGTCGGGCAGATCAGCACGTCGTATGTTTCCAGCAGCGGCCCCAGCGTCTGGTACATCCTGGCGGCAACCTCCAGGGTGCCAACATAGTCTGTGGCTTTCGACCTTTTCCCGTCCTCGGCGAACTGCCTGGCATAGCTGGTCATGTCCTCGCCGTGCTCCTCGAGCAGTTGCGCCAGCGAAGCGCCGAAGAGATGCTCGAGATAGGCGATGCCGGCCTTCAGCACCTCATCGCCCCAGCCCAGATCGACCTCCTCGACCGTGGCGCCGAGCGAGCGGAACACATCGCAGGCGGCCAGCGTGTTCTTGCGCACGTCCGCATCGACTTCAAACGAGCCAAGGTCCATCGAGAAAGCGATCTTCCAGCCCTTGATCGGCTTGTAGTCGAGCGGCAGGCGCAATTTTGGGCGCAGCGTGGCGATGTCGAGCGGGCTCGGCCCCGCCATGACATTCTGCAGCAGGATCGCGTCCTTTACATTTCGCGCCAGCGGTCCGGTGTGGCAGTAGAAATCGAGATTGAAGGGCGGCTCGTCGGGATTGCGCCCGTAAGGCGGCTTGAAGCCGACGAGACCGCAGGCCGAGGCCGGGATGCGGATCGATCCAGCGATGTCCGAACCGGTGGCGATCGAGGACGTACCCGAAGCCAGCGTTGCCGCGGCCCCGCCGGACGAACCGCCCGGCGTGAACTCTGGGTTCCACGGATTGCGGGTGACGCCCCATCGCCTCGACCAGGTGAAGCCGGCGCAGCTGAATTCAGGCGTTGCCGTGCGCGCATGCACGATGCCGCCCGCCTTGATGACGCGCTCGTTCATCGTCGAGGTGTGGCCGCCAATGGCATCCTTGGTCAGCAGCGAGCCATGCGATGTCGGCTTGCCCTTGATGTAGCTCTCATCCTTGATGCCGATCGGCAGGCCCTCGAGCGCGCCGGTCCGGGCACCTTTGGCGTATTTCGCCTCGGCTTTTTTGGCCAGATCCATCGCCTCGTCGAAATGTTCGAAGGTAAAGCAGTTGATCGTCGCCTTCGTCGCCTCGGCGCGATCGATGGTCGCCTGCATCAGTTCGACGGGCGACAATGTCTTCGCCTTGAACTGCCGCAACGCCTCGCTGGCCGGGATATAGCAGAGGTCGAGATCGGTCATGAAAAATCTCCTGCGATCGCCAGATCGCCTTTTGGCTTGATGGTCGAGAGGCGCCGCGCCGCATGTCGCGGCGCGGAAAACAGCGGATCGGGTTATTTCTGCAGGTCGGTCCAGATCTTGGTGTAGAGCGCCTGCACGTCCGGCGGACAGGCCGCCATGAACTGGCCCTTGGCGGCGAATTCCGCGGGAACGTTCACTTCCGGCGCATCCTTCATGTCGGCCGGCATGAAGGCTTCCGAGCCCTTGATGCCGTTTGAATACCGCGCGAAGGCCGAGATCAGCGCGGCGTTCTCAGGATCCATGATAAAGTTCTGGAACAGTTTGGCATTGTCGACGTTCTTGGCGTCCTTGAGCACCGCCACATTGTCCATCCAGATCGGATACCCCTCCTTGGGGTAGCCATAGGCGATCTTGTCGTTCTGCAGCCGCTGGCGCAGCGATATGCCGTTCCAGTTGACGCCGGCCGCGATGTCGCCCTTGCCCAGTCCGTCGACGGCGCCGTAGTCGAAGGACAGCCATTTCGCCTTGGCCTCGACCAGCTTGTCGCGCACCTTCTTCAGCAGCACCTTGTCGTCGGTGCAGTACCGGCCGCCTTCGTAGGCGATGGCGAGGAACATGATGTCCCCCATTTCGGGAACGACATTGATCTTGCCGACGAGTTCGGCCGGTGGGTCAAGGAAGATGGCTGAGGTGTTGATGTCGCCGGAATAGACCGACTTGTTCACCGAAACACCGGTCGTTCCCCACTGCCAAGGAACCGTGTATTTGCGGCCCGGATCGAAAGGCACATCGACCCATTTCGGGTCCATATTTCTAAAGTTTTCCATGGTGTTGGGATCGGTCTCCAGCAGCAGTCCTTCGCTGATCCAGATCGGAACGACGCTGGCCGAAGGAACGACGATGTCGAAGCCGGCGCCGCCCTGGCGGATCTTGGCCAGTGCTGTGTCGTTGGAATCGAAATCGGTGACGGTGACCTTGACCTTGTAGGTCGCCTCGAACTTCTTGATCAGGTCCGGGCTGGTGTAGTTGCCCCAATTGTAGATGTTGAGTTCGCCATCGGCGCGGGCGACACCCGTTGCGGCCAGCAGCGACAGGCCGACAGCCGTCGCGGTCAGTTTCCAGTTCATGCACTTGCTCCCATTGTTGGGACCGGCGGCAATGCTGCCTCAGGTCCGTTTCCTGCTGACGAAAAAGAAAGCGGTGACGATGCCGATCGACAGCACCAGGAAGACTGTCGAGATGGCGTTGATTTCCGGCGTCACGCCGCGCCGGAGCTGGCCGAGCATGTAGGTGGGCAGCGTGTCCTGGCCGCCCGATTTGACGAATTCGGTGATGACGACGTCGTCCAGCGAGACGACGAAGGCCAGCATCAGCCCAGCGAGGATGCCGGGCCACAGCAGCGGCAAGGTCACATGCAGGAATGTCTGCCATTTGGTCGCATAGAGGTCGGCCGCCGCCCTTTCGAGCGATAGGTCCATGCTTTCCAGCCGCGCCCGGATCGGCAAATATGCGAAGGGGATGCAGAAGGCGGTGTGCGCGGCGATGAGGTAGCCGAGGCCCGAATAGCCGGTCCAGATCTTGATGCGCGAAAACACGATCAGCAGCGCCACTGCGGTCACGATCTCCGGCACCATCAGCGGCTGGTTGATGAAGGCGTATTTGAAGGTCAGTCCGCGATATGGCTTGGTCCGCGTCGTCGCCAGCGCCGCCATCGTCGCGCAGATGGTCGCCAGCACGGCAGCGACGGCCGCGATCTGGGCCGAGCGGATCGACGATTCGATGACCAGCGTGTTGTTCCAGGCGACATGGAACCAGCGCAGCGAAAAGCCCTTCCAGATCGCCAGCGACTCGTTGTCGTTGAAGGCGTAGACGACCAGCGTGGCAATCGGCAGATAGAGGAGGAAGAAGCACGCCATCGCCATCGAGGCGAAGCCGGTTTGCCGCCTCACGTCAAAGCGCTCAGCCATGGCTGCCATCCGATCTGCTCGTGTTGCGGACGTAAAACAGCAGCGCCACCATGACGATCGCCATCAGCGTTATCGACAGCGCCGCACCCAGCGGCCAGTTTCGGCCCTGGCCAAATTGCAGCTCGATCAGATTGCCGATCATCAGATTGGTGCCGCCGCCCAGCACGCGCGGCGTCACATAGGCGCCGAGCGACGGAATGAAGACGAGGATCGAGCCGGCGACCATGCCCGGCGTCACCAGCGGCACGATGATGCGCCGCAACACCTGGAACCGCGTCGCGTAGAGATCGTAGCCCGCCTCGACGAGGCGAAAGTCGATCTTCTCCATGCTGGCATAAAGCGGCAGCACCATCAGCGGCAGGAACACATAGACCATGCCGAGCAGCACGGCGAAATTCGTATACATCAGCTGCACCGGATGGTCGGTAATCCCAAGCCACTGCAGCACCCAGTTGATGAGGCCGTCATTGCGCAGCACCTCCTGCATGGCGAAGGTGCGGATCAGAAGGTTGGTCCAGAACGGAATGGTGATCAGGAACAGCCAGATATCGCGCCGGTGTTCCGGCCGCGTGGCGATGAAATAGGCGGTCGGAAAGCCGAAAATCAGGGTCAGGACCGTGGTCATGGCCGACAGCGACACCGAGCGCCAGAAGATCGACAGATGCGCGCCGGCAAGCGACAGCGTGTCGTCGAAAACATCGCGCTCGAAAAGCACGCTCAACCAGGCGTCGGGGGATAATTGCCATTTCACGTCGCCATAATTGCCGGGCGTCAGGAAGGAATAGACGACCACGATCAGCAGCGGCCCGACAGCCGCGAGGAAGACGATCAGCAGCGCCGGGGCGGACAGCAGCCAGCGCGACCTGATATCGTCGCGCTCAGCCTTTTCGGCGACGTCTTTCGCACTCGCCATCGGCCTAGTCCTTCAACAGCTGGGCGGCGTCGTCGCCGATCGCAATGCCGACCTTGGCCCCATTCTCGAAGCCGCAACTGGCGCTACGCGAGTTCTGCTGGCGCACGATGAAGGCTTCGCCGCCATCCAGTCGGACATGGATGTGCGTGTCGGTGCCGAAATAGACGATGGTCTCGATCGTGCCGGCGAGGTCGCCTGGGCCCTTGACGAGCTTCGCGTGTTCAGGCCGCACCATCAGTGTTGCCTTGCTGCCCGGCTGGAAATCCCGCGCGGTGGTTGCAAGCAATTTAGCGCCCGAGCGCAGCGCGACCCGCGCCTTGCCGTCGCCGCCACTTTCGACCGTGCCGCTCAGGAAATTCGTCTCGCCGATGAAATCGGCGACGAAACGCTCGGCTGGATGGTCGTAGATGTCCCATGGCGTGCCGACCTGCAGGATGTTGCCCGACGACATCACCGCGATGCGGTCCGACATGGTCAGCGCCTCGTCCTGGTCGTGGGTGACGAAGATGAAGGTAATGCCGGTCTCGTGCTGCAGCCGCTTCAACTCGATCTGCATCTCCTTGCGCAGTTTATAGTCGAGCGCCGAGAGCGGTTCGTCGAGCAGCAGCACCTTTGGCTGCGGCGCCAGCGCCCGGGCCAACGCCACGCGCTGCTGCTGGCCGCCGGAGATCTGGCTGGTGCGCCGGTTCTTCAAGTCCTGCATGTGGACCAGCTTCAGCATCGCCTCGACGCGCGCCTCGATCTCGGCCTTCGGCCTGCCCAACATCTTCAGGCCAAAGCCGATGTTTTCGGCCACCGTCATGTGCGGGAAAAGCGCATAGGACTGGAACACGGTGTTGACCGGCCTCTTGAACGGCGGCAACGGCGCGATGTCCTGGCCGTAGAGCAGGATCTCGCCATCGGTCGGATAGTCGAAGCCGGCGATCAGCCTGAGCAGCGTCGTCTTCCCGCAGCCGGACGGGCCAAGCAGCGTGAAGAACTCGTTTTCGCGGATCGAGACGGAGACATTGTCGAGCGCCTTGACGGCGTCGTGGCCGGTTCCCTGAAAGATCCTGGTGACGCCCTTCGCCTCAACGGCTGACCGGTTGGCTGTCAAAATAGTTCCCTCTCTCGGTGGCCATTCACCGGCAAACGCCGGCTGGCCAACTCGTCCTCGGCAACAGGAATAACTATGACTAACTATACAGTCAATATCTTTTTATCGAATGCGACTCGTTCGCGGTCACCCCGAAAACCCGCGCCTTGAGGGCATACTGCCGCCGTCAAAGCGGACATTCGACGCCGATGCGCCAGCGATACCGTCATGGTATGGTCACGGACGAGGCCACTGATGAATTGGGGCAAGCCTTGGCGTCATCGCCGTGGCTTGCAGGTTTGGGTCGGGTTCATGCGCCTTCTGGCGGCTGTGCTGCTGATGACCATGGCTCTCTTCTCCGCCGCGCGCGGCGAGGAGCGTATCGCACTGGTCGTCGCCAACCCGGCCTATGAGGGCGCACCGTCCATCGCCAACGCCGACCTCAGTGCCGAACTCGTCGCAACGAGCCTGCGGTCACTTGGCTTCAGCGTCCAGCAAGTGTCCGACGGCGACCGCGCCGACGTGGCGCACGCCATGTATGATTTTGCCAAGTCGCTGAGTGCTGCCGATTCCGTCGGCATCTTCTACTATGTCGGCCATACCGCTCAGGCCAACAACCGGAACTATCTGCTGACGCGCGGCGCCCGCACCGATTCAACTGAAGCGGTCGACCAGACGGCATTGCCTCTCGATCTGTTCATGCAAGCGCTTGAGGCGACGCCGACATTCAAGCTGGTTTTGCTGGATAATCCCGGCGATGCAAACAACCCGACGCCGGGCGTGACGCAAGGTCTGGCGGCGGTCGATCCGCCGTCCAGCGCCATCGTCGCCTTTTCCGCCAAGCCGGGAAGCGTCGCGTTGGACGAAACCAAACCGGTCACGGTGTTTGCCGATGCGCTCACCGCTGCGCTGACCAGGCGGGACATGAGCATCGGCGCTATGCTCGCTTCGGTCACACAGACCGTTGCCGACAATACACTCGGCGCTCAATCGCCCTGGGTGGCCTCTGGCCTCGCAGCGGATGGTCAATTGGTGCTGACGCCCGACCGGCCGGTCGCCGCCGCCCCGGCGCCGACCGAGGTGCCGCCCCTCGGGGCGCTGCCGCAATTGCCAGCGCCAGAGCCCGCGCCACCGCCGCCATCGATGCAGAGCGGGTCCAGCGGCTACGACAGCCCACCGGGCAGCACCGATTTCGGAAGTGACGGATCGAGCTTCGGCGAAAGCAGTCAGGAGCCGCCGGCGATGGACGTCGCACCGGGCTCTGGAAATCCAGACGCCTGGACGGGCAACAGCACCGATGAGGCTGCGCAATACGAGGAATACAAACGCCAGGAGCAGCAGCGCCTGCAACAGGAGCAGCAGGCGCAACAACAGCAGTATGAAGAGGAGGCGGCCAAGTCATCAGCCGCGGCACAGAACAATCTTGGCGAGGCCTATCCGAAGGACGGCGAAGCCGCCGGCGTGGAGCCCGCGCCGCCGCCGGACGCACAATCAAGCGCAGAGCCGCCGCCCGTCGATCAGGCGGAGATTGCTCCCGGCGGCGGTGATGGCGCGCCATTGCCCGCACCGCCACCGGCTGCAACCGAAGCCGAAAGCCCGACAGAAGCCGCACCGCCGGCGGACATCGAGCCCCCGCCACCACCCATCGATCAGGCGGAAATTGCGCCCGGGGACGCCGCCGGCTCGCCGCAGCCGACCCCTGCCCCGCCACCGGCGATCGAGCCCGCTTCCCCGGCCATGCCGCCGACGGCCGAGGCGCCTCCCGGCGTAGTGTCTCCACCCGTCGACAACAATGCAATTGAAGTGGTGCGCCATCCCACCATCGACGCGCCCGACGAAGTCGTCGCCGGCGAGACGGTGACCATTTCCATCGCGCTGACCGAGGAACAATTGACGGCCGAGGTGAAGGTCAAGGCGGCGCCCGGTTCGTCGGTGACAGCAGACGGCGCCCTGGCCATGGCGATGCCGGCCGGAGCCGATTCCTGGCCGATCGACATCGATCTCTTCGCCAGCGGTTTCGATCTCGCCGACGGCGGCAAATGGAGCCGGCAGACGACGCTCTATCGTGAGGGCGACAGCGATGTCGTCCGCTTTGACCTGAAGGCGCGGCCGATCGCCAAGGACAGCAAGCCAGCCCAATTCATCGCCCGCATTTACAACGCCGGCCGCTTTCTCGGCTCCGCATCGCGGCCCGTTGTCGTCAAGCGTCTGCAGCCGGCCGCACCGTCTGTCGAAGCCACCGCCGACGCTGCCCCTGCGGTCATGTTGCTGGCCTCGGCCCCGCCGCAGCCGGCGGTGACTGGCAAGGTCGAGCTCGGCGCCGGCGGCATGGATGATGTGCCCGACCTCGACGTGACCATTCTCTATGATGATCCGAGCGGTCTGGGCGCCGGGCAGATCATCATCCATTCGCCGCATCTGGCCGGCCCAATCACCGATGCGTTCTCGACCCCACCGGAAATGGCGGCGTGGCTGGACTCCGAATACCGCGTGCTGCTGCAGCTTGGATTGGGCCTGCGCGGAGCGACCTCGCTGCAACAGCCCGCCGCGAGCAGCGATCCCGACGCGCAAAAGCGTTTTGTCACACTCGCCGCCGAAGGCTTTGGCGACGCACTCTACCGGGACTATGTGCCAAAAGCCTTCAAGGACGTGTTCTGGTCGTTGCGCGACAAGGGCGAACTGCATTCGATCCAGATCACCTCGAACAGTCCGACGCTGCCATGGGAGTTGATCCGCCCGCAAAGCGAGGATGGCGCAACCCGGGACGGCTTTCTCGGCATGAGCTACCGGCTGGCCCGCTGGGCGCCGCGCAGCATTTCCTCTCAGGTCGACAATCCGCTCGACCGCATGGCCTTCACCGGCGTCGCCGCAGTCGCTCCCTCCTATGTCGACAAGCAGTCGCTGCCGTTCCAGCAGGTCGAGATCGATGCGCTGAGCAAGCTCGCCGGCTATCGCCGCTTCGACGGCGATTTCGTCTCCTTCGAAAAACTGGTCGGCGAGGTCTCGACCGGGTTCATCCATTTTTCCGGCCACGGTGAGGTCAACCAGCCGAGCAGCGGCAGCCCGGTCTTCGCCATCGACCTCGTCGACCAGTCGCTCGATCCGGACACATGGCGCGCGCTGGTCACCGCCGCACACGGCAAGGGCAACCCGTTCTACTTCTTCAACGCCTGCGACACCGGACGCTCGCAAATGCTCGGCGGCTTCGTGCAGGGCTGGGGTCCGGCGGTGCTGGCGGGTGGTGCGTCCGGCTTCATCGGCGGCATGTGGCCGCTGACCGACCGTGCGGCCGCGGCGTTCTCGACCAGCTTCTACGGCGACATTACCACCCAGCTCAAGGACGGGCCGGTCTATCTGGCCGAAGTCCTGCAAAGCGTGCGCAAGCGGTTCTACGAAACCGGCGACCCGACCTACTTGGCCTATACGTTCTACGGCAACGCCAATCTTCAGGTCGTCACGCAGTAGAAGTGGAAATGACTGGGAAAGCTCGCCTCACAGCGCCCGTTGCGGGCACGGCGTTCCGGCCGCGTCGCCGCAGCTCGAAGCAGTGGGTAGCGATCTGAAACTCGTCGCCTCGGACTGGCGCACCAGTTCGGCGAAGAGAAGGGCAAAACTTCCCAGCATCAGGACGACAATGATCAGGCGTGTCACCGGCAATAGATAGGTCTCGACTGGCTAGCCCCCCAGCCACCCATCCTCTGCCGGCTAACATGATCGCTTCGGCTTTACGAGTGTTTAAGCTCCGTCTTAACCATCACATTCGCCTCACCCGCGACACGAACCGCGAGCCGGTGGCTGGCATTTTCGCCCGGCGCTGCGTCGCCGGGCGGGACAACACCTCCCTTTGCAGAAAAGCCCGCCCATGCTACCCCGGCGCTGGCGCGGCCCAAGCAACCGGTCGCCATCCGGGAGCCATGAGCAAAGCCGCCAGCCGTTTCGCCTTCGTCTCGTCCGATACAGCCGATGCCAAGGCAGCGCTGGAAAGCCTGTCGGCGCGCTATGGCCACACATCCAACGGGGATGCCGACGTCATCGTGGCGCTCGGTGGCGACGGTTTTCTGCTGCAAACGCTGCGCGATACGATGGGTACGGGCAAGAAGGTCTACGGCATGAACCGTGGCACCATCGGCTTCCTGATGAACGAATACCGCGTCGGCGGCCTGGCCGAGCGCATCGCCGCCGCGGTCGCCGAAACGATCCGCCCGCTGGAGATGCTGGCAGTGACGCATGAGGGCGAAACGGTTTCGGCGCTGGCCATCAACGAGGTGGCGCTGTGGCGCCAGTCCTACCAGACGGCGAAGATCCGCATCACCGTGGACGATCAGGAGCGGCTGGCGGAATTGAATTGCGACGGCGTGATGATCGCCACCCCGGCGGGCTCGACCGCCTACAATCTGTCCGCGCACGGGCCGATCCTGCCGCTTGATGCGCCGCTGCTGGCGCTGACCCCGGTCAGCCCGTTCCGCCCGCGCCGCTGGCGCGGTGCGCTGCTGTCCAACAAGGCGACCGTGCGCTTCGATATACTGGAGCCGGAAAAGCGGCCGGTGAACGCCGCCGCCGACCACACCGAGGTCAAGGCGGTGGCCTCGGTCACGGTGCGGGAATCGCCGACGGCGACAGCGACGCTGCTGTTTGATCCCAACCATTCGTGGAACGAGCGCATTCTTGCCGAGCAGTTTCGGTACTGAGCCGGCGCAACGACCGGCGGCAGGATTAAGCATCGCGATTAAGGTTACAACTTCACAATCGTGCCTTTCCCGCCCGTTTCTGTTGACAAATCGCGGGCTTGCGCCTAATCGCAATACCAATCTTGCAGGCGCGTGGCGCTTGCCGCGACGGATGCCGTTGCGCTTCCCCGAACCAGCCAAAGACATCAACACTTGTCCTCAGACACCACGACCGCTCAAGAAGCGTTGACCTTCGCAGACCTCGGCCTGTCGCCCAAGGTCCTTTCCGCAGTCACCGATGCCGGCTACACCGAGCCGACGCCGATCCAGGCTGGCGCCATCCCGCATGCCTTGCTGGGCAAGGATATTCTGGGCATCGCCCAGACCGGCACCGGCAAGACGGCTTCCTTCGTGCTGCCGATGCTGACCCGCCTTGAAAAAGGCCGGGCCCGCGCCCGCATGCCGCGCACGCTGATTCTGGAGCCGACGCGCGAGCTTGCCGCGCAGGTCGAGGAAAATTTCATCCGATACGGCAAGAACCACAAGCTCAACATCGCCCTGTTGATCGGCGGCGTGTCGTTCGACGAGCAGGACAAGAAGCTGGAGCGCGGCGCCGACGTGCTGATCGCGACGCCAGGCCGCCTGCTCGACCATCGCGAGCGTGGCAAGCTGTTGCTCAACGGCGTCGAGATCCTCGTCATCGACGAGGCCGACCGCATGCTCGACATGGGCTTCATCCCCGACATCGAACGTATCTGCGAGATGATCCCGTTCACCCGGCAGACGCTGTTCTTCTCGGCGACGATGCCGCCCGAAATCACCAAGCTCACCGAAAAATTCCTGCACGCGCCGATTCGCGTCGAGGTTTCCAAGGCCGCATCCGCCGCCACCAACATCACCCAGCGGCTGGTCAAGTCTGGCTCCAAGCCGTGGGACAAGCGCGAGACGCTGCGCAATCTGATGAAGGCCGAAGACGCCGAGCTGAAGAACGCCATCATCTTCTGCAACCGCAAGGTCGAGGTCTCGGAGCTGTTCCGCTCGCTCTTGAAATATGATTTCGATGCCGGCGCCTTGCATGGCGACATGGACCAGCGCGCCCGCATGCAGATGCTGGCCAATTTCCGTGACGGCAAGCTGCGCTACCTCGTCGCTTCGGACGTCGCGGCGCGCGGTCTCGACATCCCCGATGTCAGCCACGTCTTCAACTACGACGTGCCGATCCATGCCGAGGACTATGTCCACCGCATCGGCCGTACCGGCCGCGCCGGCCGCTCCGGCAAATCCTTCACCATCGCCACCAAGTCGGACACCAAATACATCGACGCCATCGAGCGGCTGATCGGCAACAAGATCGAATGGCATGACGGCGACCTGTCGACGGTCGTCGCCAGCGAGGGCGGTGAGGACGAGGCTCCCCGCCGTGGCCGCGGTGCGCCGCGCCGCGCCGGCCGCAAGGACGATGACCGCAAGGCCCATGATCGCAAAGACAACGGCGAGCGCAAGCCACGCGAGCGCCACGCCAAGCCCACCGAGGAATCGGCACCGCAAGCAGCCCTCGAGGACGTGCCGGTCGTGGCCGAGGCCGCGGTTGCCGATATTGGCGAGCGGCGGGCGCGCAAGGAATCGATCCGTTCCGAGAACAGCGAACGCAAGGCTTCCGATCGCAACGAGCAACGCGCACCGGAGCGCGGCGACACCAGGCCGCAGCGCGAGACCAATCGCCCTGCCCGCCACCGTCAGGAAGACAACGATTCGACCATCGGCTTCGGCGACGACATGCCGGCCTTCATGCGGATCGTCGCCAAGGTCTGATCCCCCGACCGCAAGCCGGCCGTCCGGCTTGCCTTTTTTGCCAAGCTCCAAGCCCGGCTCGCCCGTTACATCGGCCCAGGCATCATCTTGGTCGGTTTCTCGAGCATGGGAAACTCGGCCTTGTTGCATTTCACGTTCGGGTTCGTCGGACTGAACAGGCCGTTCGGATTGTCCTTGAACCAGGCGTGAAGATCGTAGTGGACGAACTCCCTCGGGATGAGCGGATAGTGTCCCTCCATCGGGCCCATGAACGTTTGGCCAAACAGCTTCGGCGGCGCTTTGATGTCCGGCGTCAGCGGCACCAGCCATTCCACCCCGACCAGACGCAGGCCCTTTTTCGTCGGTTCGTAGATCAGCACATTGGGGTGCATCGGATCGAGTTTTTGGCCGACGCTTGGGACGTTGACGAAATGGATACCCATGGCGCCTTTCGGGTAATCCATCGCGCCCGCTATCTTTTCTCCGCTGTAGTAGACGCAGCCGACTGTCGACAGATAGAGATCGCGGACGGCGGCGGTGTAGTCCTCATATTTGGCGAGCGATTTTTTCAAGGCATCGATGTCCGCCTTGTTCGCATCCTCGGCCCGAGCCGTAGCGACGCCTAACCATGCGCCTAGCAGAAGGCTTGTCGTAGCAAGGATGGCGGAGCGCCCAAGGCTGGTTGTTGTTGTCATGCATTCCTCCCAGATTTTCTGATCTGGCCGTGCAAGACCGAGGCGAAAAAATGCTGATAGCGCGGCCAGTTGTACCGCCTCATCCCCTCTGGAACAGCGACGATGCTATTCCTTTCCATGGCTACGGGAAAGCAGCTCTTTAGAGGTAGCTAATTCTCTGGCGCGGCAATCTGAAGCGCCGACGTCCGCACAAACAAAAAACGGCCCCGAAATGGGGGCCGTTTCGCATTCGCCTGCCGAAGAGATCAGGTGAGCGGCGACAGCTGGATCTCGACGCGCCGGTTCTGTGCGCGGCCGGCCGACGTCGCGTTGGACGCCACCGGGCGCGTCTTGCCGAAGCCGGTGACGGCGAAGCGGCGGGAATCGACGCCCTGGCCCGAGAGATAGTTGGCGACCGCCAGCGCGCGGCGCTGCGACAGGTCGAAATTGTGCTCGTCGCCGCCGGTCGAATCGCTATGGCCGAACACGTCGACCGTGGTCTGGCGGAATTTGTTCAGCACCAGGGCGACCGAATTCAGCACCTGGTAGAAGCCGGGCTTCACCGCGTCCTGGTCGACGTTGAAGGTGATATCGGACGGCATATTGAGAATGATCTGGTCGCCGGTGCGGGTGACGCTGACGCCAGTGCCCTGAAGCTGCCGGCGCAGTTCGGCCTCGTTCTGGTCCATCGTGGCGCCGATGGCGCCGCCGGCGAGCGCGCCGATACCGGCGCCGATCAACGCATTGCGGCGATCATTGCCGCCGGCAAGCAGGCCGAGACCCGCACCCGCCAGGGCGCCAAGGCCGGCGCCGGCTGCGGTGTTGGAAACCTTCTGCTCTCCGGTGTACGGATCGGTGGTGGTGCATGCGCTCACGAGCACGGCCGTCGCCACGACGACGAGCAAAGTCTTTTTCATAGGATCGTCCCTCTCCAATCGGCGGTCGCGCCACAGGCGCGCCGTGTCAGCCCTTCCCGCGACTTGTAACATGAAATGCGGCAAAAAACGGAACGGCAAAAGCGCCGGTAGTGTCTCAATTTGAAATAAGCGGAATGATCAGCACGACGACGACTTCGATGATGGGGATTGCCACGTAGATGGCAAGAAAGCCGGCAATCGACATCCCGATTTTGACCGGCCAGGACGTATGAGGGGTCGCCTTCCAGGCGAAAAATGCGCTCGCGACACCCAAACCCAATGCGACAATGCCAATGACCGGAGACCGCGTCATTGGAAGCATTAGATCATCAAAAAAAAGAAAGATCGCGCCGATGAAGACTAGCTGGGCCGCGAGCCCGAATAGAAACGCGCGTTTCACGTGGCCCGCCCGGTGCTATCTTCTATCGGCATCAGACTACGTCTTTCGTTTTGTACGGCCCGCGTTTCGGTGCAACCGCATCATCTTCTCGCAAAGATTGTCCATTGACCAGAGCATTTTTTGGAGACGCCGCTACCAAAGCGCAATCAGGGCTTTTCCCGGTGCAATTCCGCGCCGCCTGCCGGACAGGATTGGCCGGCTACCAGAGATTCTTGCCGTCGATGACGACCACCTCGACCTTGTCGAGGTCGAAATCGTCAAACAGCCGTGAATTGACGCTCACCCTAGGATTGTCGAAATCCGGCTCGCCGGTCGACCAGTCCGGCGTCTCGGTGAACGTGCCGCAGCCACAGGTGGCGCAAAAACCGTGCTTCACGGTTTTCGACCCCCAACGGTAGAAAGAGACATTTTCGATCGGGCTGGTGAGCTTGAACTGCGAGGGCGTGTAGTAAGCCCACAGCGACCCGCGCTTCGAGCAGAAGGAACAGGTGCAGTGCGTCACGGTTTGCGGCGCCTCCGAAACCTCGAACGTCGTCGCCTTGCAGTGACAGCTTGCCTTGATGGTCATAACCGCATTCCTCTCCATTGCCCGCCGCCTGTGCGACAAGGCAGCATAGAGAAGTGCTCCTGACAACTGTCTGTCAGCAGGCTTTGCTCGAACGAGCCGAGCAACCCTAATAAGAGCGCGGCGGCACGAACAGGCAGATCGTCTTGCCGGCGTCGAGACCAGCCTGATGGGCGCACCAGTGGAACTCGCCGTCCGGGCTGTCCTTGACGCGCTTGTCGCTCATCGGAACAACCTCACCCGTGCCGGCTATCACGTAACCCTCGGGCTTTTCCAACACTTCGCCTGTATGGGTCGTGCGGCAATCATAGTTGGCACAGCATGCGAATGGATAAGACCAGCCTTGCGGCAATGCCGCCGTAGGCTTGGCGTCGTGCGCCAGGGCGGGTGCGGTCAGTACCGCGATCGCACCGGTCGCCAACAGGGAAAAGAGAAGTCGGCTAGCCGGTTGAACGGCTCTGGCCGATCGGAATGTGGCAGCAGACATGGAAACGTTCCTTTCAAACGAGCATCAAGCGTTTCGCTTGCCCGTTCCCGGAACGTGTCTTCCCAGTGGCCGATCGTCAGCTCGCAGATATGCCGCGTCCGGCCATAAATGCTTTTTCACCCCTCAGCCCGAGATGCTGGGCTGATTCCTTGGCCGGCGCAAGAAGTGCATAGGTACTACAGTGCCGCACCCCGCGCGCCGACATCTGCCGTCCAAAGGGTGCGCCGCCTTGGTTAACGAGAGGTTAACGGCGCCCGTACCCAAGAGTAGCTAGCCGTCGGAGGCATGCCCTTCATATTGCGGCAGGTCGTCGGCGATGGTGAACCATGGCGCCTTGGAGCCGACGAAGATATGCGCCGTCGGCCGGATCGTCGGATCGTCAACCAGCGTGCCCATGGCGACATGCACATAGGCACCCTCGCGGACAAGCGAATAGAGCAACGAGCCACAGCGGCTGCAATGCGCATCGTGGCCGCTGTCGTCGCCGAAATGGATGAGCCCGTGATGCCCTTCAGCAAGGGCAAATTTCTTGCGCTCGATGCCGGCGAAGGGCTTGAAGGCCGAACCTGTGGTGCGCCGGCAGTTCGAACAATGACAGTTCACGGCATAGACGAATTCGTCCGCCACCTCATACTGGATCGCGCCGCAGAAGCATTTGCCGGTGAGCGTGCGAGCCATGGTTCCTGCTTCCCTCCCCACCTAAGGATATGTTCAGGTCCGGCCGAAACTCCTCGTGCCGGCCGATCCCGCCCAAGCCTGCAGACCTAATCGATATCCGCCACCACTTCGCCGGCGCCACCCTCGATGCGCTGCGACAGCGACGCCTCCATGAAATCGTCGAGGTCGCCGTCGAGCACGCTCGACGGGTTGCTGCTCTCGACGCCGGTGCGCAGGTCCTTCACCATCTGGTAGGGCTGCAGCACGTAGGAGCGGATCTGGTGGCCCCAGCCGATGTCGCTCTTCGACGCCTCGGTGGCGTTGGCCACCGCTTCACGCTTCTTGAGCTCTTCTTCGTAGAGCCGCGAGCGCAGCATTTCCCAGGCCTTGGCCTTGTTCTTGTGCTGCGAACGTTCGGCCTGGCAGGCGACCGCAATACCGGTGGCGATATGGGTGATACGGACCGCCGAGTCGGTGGTGTTGACGTGCTGGCCGCCCGAACCCGACGAGCGGTAGGTGTCGATGCGCACGTCGGATTCCGAGACGTCGATCTCGATCCTGTCATCGACGACCGGATAGACCCAGATGCTGGAGAAGGACGTATGGCGGCGCGCATTGCTGTCGTAAGGCGAGATGCGCACCAGACGGTGGACGCCGGATTCGGTCTTCAGCCAGCCATAGGCATTGTGGCCCTTGATCAGCAAGGTCGCGGACTTGATGCCGGCCTCTTCACCGTCATGCACCTCCAGCACTTCGACCTTGAAGCGGCGGCGCTCGGCCCAGCGCGTGTACATGCGCAAAAGCATCGAGGCCCAGTCCTGGCTCTCGGTGCCGCCGGCGCCGGCATGGACTTCGAGATAGGTGTCGTTGGCGTCCGCCTCGCCCGACAGCAGCGTCTCCACCTGGCGGGCCTTGGCCTCGCCCTGCATCGAGCGCAGTGACGCTTCCGCCTCGGCGATGACGCTCTCGTCGCCCTCTTCCTCGCCAAGCCCGATCAGGCCGATATTGTCTTCCAGCGCCTGGGTCAGGCTCTTGACGCCTGCAATGCCGTCCTCGAGGCCCTGGCGCTCGCGCATCAGCTTCTGTGCTTCCAGCGGGTCGTTCCAGAGGCTCGAATCCTCGGCGCGCACATTGAGGTATTCAAGCCGCTTTATGGCCTGATCCCAGTCAAAGATGCCTCCTCAGCAGGGTTATCGCCTGCCTGATTTCGTCGACAATATTCTGCGTTTCCGCGCGCATGGCTGGTTGTTCTGTCCTGTTGCTGGAATGGCGCTTTGGTCGGCGCGATACATAGGCACGGCACCGCCGCCTGTAAAGCGAAATGGGCTGGCGCGAAAGCCAGCCCCGTTTCGGGTGTCAGCGTGTCAGAACAGGCCGCCGCCGGTCGACTGGATGGCTTGCGTGGCTTGCGGCGACAGCGGGCCACCGGCGCCGTTGGAGCCGTCGGCGCCCATGCCGATCACCCAATAGCTGTCGGCGGGGCCGGTGCCCGGCTTGAAGGCTTCGATGATGGTGCCCGCCTCGCCCTCGCCCGCCCGCATGCCGGTCTTGCGATTGATGGCGATGAGGTTCATGCCCTCCGGCACCTTGAAGTCGACATTGGGCGTGCCGTCCAGCGCCACGCGCATGAAATTCTTGAAGATCGGCGCCGCGAGACCGCCGCCGGTCGCGCCATGGCCGAGGCCGCGCGGCGTGTCGTAGCCCATGTAGAGCCCGACGACCAGGTTCGGCGTGTAGCCGATGAACCAGGCATCCTTCTCGTCGTTGGTCGTTCCCGTCTTGCCGGCGATGTGGCGGCCAAGTTCGGCGATGGTGGCGCCGGTGCCGCGCTGGACGACGCCTTCCATCATCGAGGTGATCTGGTAGGCGGTCATCGGGTCGAGCACCTGCTCGGCATTGTCGACCAGTTCCGGTTCGGGCTGGTTCTGCCATTCGGGCGCGTTGCAGCCCTGGCAGCCGCGCTCGTCCTGCTTGAATACGGTCTTGCCGTAGCGGTCCTGAATCCGATCGATCAGCGAGGGTTTGATCGCCTTGCCGCCATTGGCCATGATCGAATAGGCCGACACCATGCGCATGACGGTCGTCTCGCCCGAGCCCAGCGCCATCGGCAGATACGGCGCCAGATGGTCATAGACGCCGAAGCGCTCGGCATATTCCACGACCAGCTTCATGCCCATGTCGTTGGCCAGCCGCACGGTCATCAGGTTGCGCGACTTTTCGATGCCGGAGCGCAGGGTCGCCGGCCCCGCCGCCCCGCCATCATAGTTCTTCGGCGTCCAGGTCGTGTTGCCGCTCTGGATGGTGATCGGTCCGTCCATGATCACCGAGGCCGGCGTGTAGCCGTTGTCGAGCGCAGCCGAGTAAACGATCGGCTTGAACGACGAGCCCGGCTGACGCATGGCCTGCGTGGCGCGGTTGAATTCCGACTGTGCGTAGGAGAAGCCGCCCACCATGGCCAGAACACGGCCAGTATGCGGATCCATGGCGATCATGCCGCCTTCCACTTCCGGAATCTGGCGCAGGCTGTAGGCGCCCTCAGTGCCGTCATTCTTCTGCACGAAAATGACGTCGCCCGGCTTCAGCACGTCGGCCGGCGACTTGGCCTTGACGGTCTTGCCGTCGACCATATGGCGCATGGCAAAGCCCATGTCTTCCTTGCTGACCGTGCCTTCGACGCGCTCCTTTACGATCTCACCCGAGACCTGCCGCGTCGGTTGCAGGCCGATCGACAGGCCGTCGTCAGAGCTGTCGAGCACGACGGCGAGCGACCATTCGGGCACGTCCTCCAGCCCCTTGACGTTGCCGAGCGGCACGCCCCAGTCGCCGGAGACATCGATGTTCGTCACCGGGCCGCGATAGCCGCGCAGCGTGTCGAACTTCATCAGGCCGTTCTGCATCGCCGTGCGGGCGATAAGCTGCATTTTCGGGTCGAGCGTGGTGCGCACCGACAGGCCGCCCTCGTAGAGCGCATTCTCGCCGTAGCGCGCGATGATCTGGCGGCGCACTTCCTCGGTGAAATACTCACCCGCGAACAGATAATTGCCGGTGCGGCGCGGCGTCACGCCAAGCGGCTCAGCCTTGGCCTTGTTGCCCTCTTCGCGGGTCACGTAACCGTTCTCGACCATCTGGTCGATGACCCAGTTGCGGCGCTCGAGCGCACGGTCGGCATGCTTGAACGGATGGTAGTTGTTGGGCCCCTTGGGCAGCGAAGCCAGATAGGCCGCTTCCGCCACGGTGAGCTCGTTCACCGACTTGTCGAAATAGGTGAGTGCCGCGCCGGCGACGCCATAGGCGCCGAAGCCGAAGAAGATCTCGTTCAGGTAGAGCTCGAGGATGCGGTCCTTCGAGTAGGCCTGCTCGATGCGGAAGGCGAGGATCATCTCCTTGATCTTGCGCTCATAGGTCTGGTCCGAGGACAACAGGAAGTTCTTCGCCACCTGCTGGGTGATCGTCGAGGCGCCGACCTGGCGCTTGCCCGAACCCAGATTCTGCAGATTGACGATGACCGCGCGGCCGAGACCCGTCACGTCGATGCCGGGATGGTTGTAGAAATTCTTGTCCTCGGCCGACAGGAAGGCCGCCTTGACGCGATCCGGAATGGCCTGGATCGGCAGATACAGGCGCCGCTCGCGCGCATATTCGGCCATCAGCGCGCCATCGGATGCATGGATGCGGGTCGTTACCGGCGGTTCGTACTTGGCCAGCACTTCGTAGTCGGGCAGGTCCTTCGCCAAATGGCCGATATAGATCGCCACGCCCGCCGCGACCAAAAGGGCCAGCGTCGTGCCAATGCCGAAGAAATAGCCAATAAGACGAATCATGCCCGCTCCAGTCCGTGGTTCGGGAATTTCCTAGACGAAGCCGCCTTTCGCGCAAGCTTTCGAAACGGTCCCAATCCGTAATCGAAAATCCATGTCGCCACCATGTGGACAAAATACGGCAGCGCGGGATTTCGACCACCAATGCCGGAAATAAATGCGCCTGGTGTTGTCGTCGTGCAACGCTGCCTCAGGTTGTGGGCGGCGGCAATCATGTCAGCCCCCGGCGCCGGTTCCGCTCTTTGCTGAGGCAAACAGCGCCACGGCGTTGGTTATGCTCTGCGCCGCCTTGCCGCGCCAATCGGCATCGAGCAGCTGCGCCTCGTCCTTGGCATTGGAGAGATAGCCGAGCTCGACCAGCACCGACGGAACGTCCGGCGCCTTCAGCACCTTGAAGCCGGCCGAACGCTGCGGATTGTTGATCAGGCCGACGCTGGTCGAAAGCTGGCCGACCAAAGTGTGCGCAAAACTCATCGAGAAATTGTGGGTCTCGCGGCGGATCAGGTCGATCAGGATGTCGGTGACTTCCTTGTTGTCGTCCTTGATCACCATGCCGGCGAACTGGTCGGAGAGATTTTCACGGTCGGCCAGCGCCTGCGCTTCGGGGTCGGACGCCTTGTCGGACACCGTGTAGACGGTAGCGCCGCGAATGCCCTTGACGCTGATCGTGTCGGCGTGGATCGAAATCAGCAGGTCAGCCTCGTGCTGTCGGGCAATGCGCACGCGGTCGTCGAGCCGTAAGAACTCGTCCGTCTCGCGCGTCATGAACACATCGTATTTGCCTATTGCGGCAAGTTTGTCGCGCAGCTCCGTGGCAAAAGCGAGCGTGACGTTCTTTTCGATCGTGCCGTTGAGGCCCTCGGCGCCGCCGTCGATGCCGCCATGGCCGGGATCGATGACCACCGTGAAGCGATGGCCTGGATTGGAGATCGGCCCGGTGCCGACCCTGCCGCCCTTGTCGCTCGAAACCGTCGAGCCGGTGGTCAGCGCCTGATCGGCAAGAGCAGCGTCGAATTCGCGTTCGGATGCCGCCGACATGTCGATGGCGATGCGGTAACCATTGCCGTCCTCGTTCTTGAGCACGTCGAGCTTGTCGACCGAAAACGGCCCCTTGCCGGTAAGGATCAGCCGCGAAGCACCCTCGCCAAGGTCGCCGTAGCGCACGCCCTTGACCAGACCACGCGCTTTCACATCCTTGGCATTGATGGCGAACACGGTGCGTGGCAGGTCGATGACCAGACGGTTGGGACCGCGCAGCAGAAACCATTTGATCTCTGGCTCGCGGTCGAAGGTCATGACGATGCGCATCTTGGTGGCATCGCCCGCCATCTTGTAGCTGGTCGCACCGAGCGGCGCGTCGGCGGCGCGGCAAACCGGCGCAAAAACCAGGCAAGCCGCCATCAGCAGAAGAACACAGGCGGCGCGGGCCAACCCCCCCCCGCTGCAACGCCCCTTGTCTGTGCTGCCTGCCAGTCCCATCTTTCTCCAGTCGCTCCCGGTTTGGCGCCTGGCGCCGGGTCGTTTCGTCGAAGTGCCGGTTAGGCCGCGAACTCGATTAACGATTGGTATATAGAGAAGGTTAACCAAGCCTTTTCATCAAGGGATAGAGGCCTGAGCTTCCCTAAGGGCACTGCTTTTTGCCGGCATCCGAAATCGGGGTTGCCTTCCACCCCGCCAAATCATAAAAGCGATGGTGGATCACTGCAATCCTGGAACCGCTTCTCCCGCAGCTTCCTGCTACAGGTCAGATGAAAGGCGGCTCCTTTCGCTTTCAGCGAAAAGGGTTCAGGTGATCGCGACGAATTTCGCAGGTGTGCGCCCGTGGCGGGGGAATCGCCTGCGTGAGGAAAACGGCCGGGTTCGTCCCGTGCCGGCTCTGTATGAGCAAACAAGCTGGTCCGGTTTTTTCCGGGCTTTGGTTCAAAAGGTTCTGCTGGTGACGATGGCTTCAAGCGCAATCATGGAAAGGTCCGCATCAAACCGCGCCATTTTGGCTGCGGGCGGCACCGCCATGGCGCTCAGCCGGCGGCCGGCGGACGTTCAAATGTCCGGCACCCATAATCTTCCAGACACGCAGCGGCGGGCTCTGCCACGCAAGCTGCAGCTGGCGGCTGCCGGGGGGAAACGAAATAATGCCCAACAAGATGCTGATAGACGCCTCCCACCCGGAGGAAACACGCGTTGTCGTCGTTCGCGGTAACCGTATTGAAGAATTCGACTTTGAATCCCAGGACAAGAAGCAACTAAAAGGTAACATCTACCTCGCCCGCGTAACGCGCGTCGAACCTTCCCTGCAGGCAGCCTTTGTCGAATATGGCGGCAACCGTCACGGTTTCCTCGCCTTCAGTGAAATACACCCCGACTACTACCAGATCCCGGTCGCCGACCGTCAGGCGCTGCTGCGCGCGGAAGCGCAGGAAGCCCAGGACGAAGAGGACGAGGACGGCGATGGCGACGACCGCCAGAACCGCGACCGCGGCCGGCGCGGCCGCCGGCGCGGCGGCAAGAGCCGCGAGCGTGGCGAAAACAAGCGCGATGCCGGTGCTGCCGATTCTGAGGACAGCGGCGAGAACGGCGACACCGGTGGTGACGCGGTCGCCGAAGGCTCCGCTCCCGAACATGCCGACAATTCGTCGGATACGGCCGGGCACGAAGCCGATCACGAAGAGGCCGCCGATCATGGCGAGACCGTATCAAGCGAAGGCGGCCCCACCTCGATTGCGGCAAGTGTCGAAGCGGATGTGATTTCCGAAGCCCGGCAGACAGAGCCGAGCGGCGAAGCCACGTCCGGCGACGCAAGTGGCGAAGCCTCGTCCAGCGACCCAAGTGGCGAAGCCACGTCCAGCGACAATGACCGCGGCATGCTGGAAGAGGTGCAGTCCTCGCATCCTGACGACCACGAGATCGAATCGGTCGGCGCCGAGGATGCGCTGGAAGAGGTGCGCAACCGCCGCAAGCCGGTGCGCCGCCAGTACAAGATCCAGGAAGTCATCAAGCGCCGCCAGATCCTGCTGGTACAGGTCGTCAAGGAAGAGCGCGGCAACAAGGGTGCTGCACTCACCACCTATCTGTCGCTGGCCGGCCGCTATTCGGTGCTGATGCCGAACACCGCGCGTGGCGGCGGCATTTCGCGCAAGATCACCAGCGCCGTCGACCGCAAGCGCCTGAAGGAGGTCGTTGCCGATCTCGAAGTGCCGCAGGGCATGGGCGTCATCCTGCGCACCGCCGGCGAAAGCCGCACCAAGGCAGAGATCAAGCGCGATTACGAATATCTGATGCGGCTTTGGGAAAACGTCCGCAATCTGACGCTGCAGTCCACCGCCCCTGCCCTCGTTTACGAGGAAGGCAGCCTGATCAAGCGCTCGGTGCGCGACCTCTACAACAAGGATATCGACGAGATCCTGGTCTCCGGCGAGGAAGGCTATCGCGAAGCCAAGGACTTCATGCGCATGCTGATGCCGAGCCACGCCAAGGTGGTTCAGCCGTTCCGCGACACGACGCCGATCTTCGTGCGCAATGGCATCGAGGCGCAGCTCGACCGCATGCTGCAGCCGCAGGTGACGCTGAAGAGCGGCGGCTACATAATCATCAACCAGACCGAAGCGCTGGTCGCCATCGACGTCAATTCGGGCCGCTCCACCAAGGAGCACTCGATCGAGGACACCGCGCTTCACACCAATCTGGAAGCGGCCGAGGAAGTCGCGCGTCAGCTTAGGTTGCGCGATCTCGCCGGCCTGATCGTCATCGATTTCATCGATATGGAGGAGAACCGCAACAACCGCTCTGTCGAAAAGCGGCTGAAGGATCACCTCAAGAACGATCGCGCCCGCATCCAGGTCGGCCGCATCTCGCATTTCGGCCTGATGGAGATGTCGCGCCAGCGCATCCGCGCCAGCGTGCTGGAATCGACGATGAAGCCTTGCTCGCATTGCGGCGGCACCGGCCATGTGCGCTCCGATTCGTCGGTCGCGCTGATGGTTGTCAGGGCGATCGAGGAATTCCTGCTCAAGGATTCGCGCAGCCACATCACGGTGCGGACGCCGGCGGCGACTGCGCTCTACGTGCTCAACCACAAGCGCGGCACTCTGGTGGAACTCGAAAGCCGTTTTGGCCTGACCATCACCGTCGAGGCCGACGATACGGTCGGTGTGCAGCACTATGCGATCTTCCGCGGCGCGCTGGCTGAAAAGCCGGAGGGCTTTGTCGAAGCACGCAGCTTCCCGGCCTATGTCGAGCCGGAAGAGCCCGAGGACGAGATTGTCATCGAGGCGGAAGACGACGAGGCACCGGTGCAAGCCGAACAGCCACGCCAGCAGCAGCCGCAGCAACAGCAGCCACGGCCTGCCAGCGGAGAAGAAGGCGGCGAAGGCCGCGACCGCAAGCGCCGCAAGCGCCGCAGACGGCGTGGTGGCAAGGATCGCGATCGCGAGCATGGCGCCCATGCGGAAGGTGCTTCTGTTTCGGCGCCAACCGATGGCGTCACCGAGACGGCGGCCCATGACGACGCGGACACTGGCGACGAGGCACCGGTCGGTGTTGTCGAAACGGTGGAAGCGTCGGACGACGCCCAGGGCAAGAAACGCCGGCGCGGCAAGCGCGGCGGCAAGCGCAATCGCCGCGAGGACGGTGATGGCACTGAGACCGAGGCCGGCGAATCCGCTGACGTTTCGGTGGTGGATGCTTCAGAAGCTGAAGCGACTGCCAGCGAGCCGGTAGCGGTTGAAGAGGCTGCGGCTCCTGTACCGGCGAACGACGACGAACCGGTTGCCGAAAAGCCAAAGAAGAAGCGCGCATCGAGGGCGAAGAAGGCCACAGCCGAAATCGCCGCCGAGACGGTGGCCGAGGCTGCACCGGAAGTTGCCGCCGAGCCTGTGGCCGATGCCCCTGTCGCGGCCGAGCCGGCCGTGGCCGAAGAGGAAACGGCGAAAGCCCGCCCGTCACGGCGCAAGCCCGTCGCGGCCGATGCTCCGGTCGTGCCGGTTGTCTCCTCGACCGTCGCCGACGAGCCTAAGGCCGAGGAAAAGCCGAAGCGTGCCGGCTGGTGGCAGCGGAAGGGCTTTTTCTAAGCTTTTCAGCTACTTAAACTGGTTTTCTGACCAATAAAAATCCCGCGCCGCTCGGAAGACGGCGCGGGATTTTTTGCCTGTGCCGCCGTGGGGACTTGCTGAGATTCAGGTCAGGCCGAGTCGAAAATGGCTGATACCGAGAACCGGAGCGGAGCGTACTTAAGTACGTGAGCACCGGAAGCGCAGATATCAGCCATTTGCAGGCCGGCCTCACCTGAATATCAGTAAGTCCTAAGGAGCGAAGATCGACCAGTTCATCATCCTCGCCAGTTTCTCCAACGCGATCGAACCCAGCTTGGAATTGCCGTTGGCGTTGAGGCCGGGCGACCACACCGCAAGCGAAGCCGCGCCCGGCACGATGCCCAAAATGCCGCCGCCGACGCCGCTCTTGCCGGGAATGCCGACGCGGAAGGCAAAGTCGCCGGACCCGTCATAATGGCCGCAGGTCAGCATCATCGCGCCGATGCGGCGCGCGCGCTCGGCCGACACTACGGAGTGTCCGGTCGCCGGGTTCTTGCCGCCATTGGCAAGGAAGCGCCCGGCCAGCGCCAATTGCCGGCAGCTCATGGCGATGGCGCAATGGTGGAAATAGACGCCCAGCGCCAGTTCCGGTGCGTGGTGGAGATTGCCGAAGGATTTCATGTAGTTGGCTAGCGCAAAGTTGCGAAAGCCGGTGGCGCGTTCGGACGCGGCGACTTCGCGGTCGATGATGATCGTCTCGTCATCGGCGAGGAACTGGATGAAGCGCAGGATCTCGCCGATCGCCTCGCGCGGCTGGTGGCCGGCGAGCAGGATATCGGAAATGACGATGGCGCCGGCATTGATGAACGGATTGCGCGGAATGCCGTTCTCATGTTCGAGCTGGACGATCGAGTTGAACGGATTGCCCGAGGGCTCGCGCCCGACGCGCTGCCACAGCGCATCGCCGACATTGCCGAGCGCCAGGGTCAGCGTGAACACTTTCGAGATGCTCTGGATCGAAAACGCCTCGTCGGCGTCACCCGCCATGAGCACGCGACCGTCATTGGTGACGGCAGCGATGCCGAACTTTTTCGGATCGACCTTGCCAAGCTGCGGAATGTAGGTCGCGACATCGCCGCGATCGCTGCGCGCCGCCATCTCGGTGGCGACTTCGGCCAGGGCCTGTTCGAGTTCCGGCATTCTCGTCCTCGTTACTTCAGCCAGCGCTCGATGCGCGCCATCGCCTCGACCATGTCGTCATGGCTGCCGGCATAGGAAAAGCGCATGGTGCGGTGCCCTTGCAGCGGGTCGAAGTCACGGCCCGGCGTTGCCGCCACATGCGCCTCGGCCAGCATTTTTCGGGCAAAGGCCATGCTGTCATTGGTGTGCCTGGTGACATCGCAAAAGGCATAAAAGGCGCCGTCCATCGGTGCGGCCAGCGCAAAGCCGAGCTCCGGCAGGCGTTGCATCAGAAGCTCGCGATTCCAGGCATAGCGCGCCTTCACGGCTTCCAGTTCCTGCGTCGCCTTGAACGCCTCGATCGCGGCGATCTGCGACAGTTCCGGCGGCGAGATGTAGAGGCTCTGGGCGATGCGCTCGACCGGCCGCACCAGCTCCTGTGGCAGCACCATCCAGCCGATGCGCCAGCCGGTCATGCAGTAGTATTTCGAAAACGAATTGATCACCGTCACGCTCGAGCTGTAGGCGAGCGCTGTCGTGTCCGGCTCGGCATAAGCCAGCCGGTGATAGATTTCATCGGAGATCACCGCAATGCCGAGTTCTTCGGCGGTCTTCACCAGCGCCGATAGTTCATCGGCGGGAATGACGGCGCCGGTCGGGTTGGCCGGGCTGGCAAACAGCACGCCCTTCAGCGGTTTTTCCCGGTGCGCGGTCTTCAGATGCTCGGCATGGAGATAGGCGTCACCGTCGAGTTCGATCTCGACGACCTCGATGCCGAGCGCCGCCATGATGTTGCGGTAGGCGGGATAACCGGGCGCGGCAATGGCGACGCGGTCGCCCGGGTCGAACATTGCCAGAAAGGCCAGATTGAAGGCTGCGGACGATCCGGTGGTCACCGCGATGCGGCTGGGCGCGACATCGATCCCATAGTGCTCGCCATAATGCTCGGCGATCGCCTTGCGCAGACCGGCAAGTCCCAATGTGTCGGTGTAGCCAATGCGGCCGATCTTCAGCGCATTGGCCGCGGCCTCTCTCACGCCGATCGGCGCCGGATCCGACGGCTGGCCGACGGCCATGGAAACGACCGGCACGCCCGTGGCTTTCAGCCGGTTGGCCTCGGCCAGAATGTCCATGGCGTGGAACGGCTCGACCTCACCGCGGCGCGAAAGCGAAACAACCATTTGACCTCACTGTTGCCGCCCCACCTTGCCGCCAATCCTGCCGCCGCAGGCAGCACGGCTTTAACGGCCGCGCCGCACAAATGCCCGATTGATGTGAGGATCACAAGAAGCTCACACCTCACGACTGCACTATTTGTCTAAAACACCTATAAAATCATATAGTTATGAAACTCAGTTTTATACGGCCAGATCGCTAAGAAGGCGATTAATTGGGGGGATTATTGATAGAGAACGGCGAAAAACCCCGTGAAAAACCCCGTGAAACTTGCGCGAATGATGTGTGCGTCATTCGAGCATTAGCGATTGGTGAGAAGACCCGCGCGCTGGGTTTGAAATTTAGGCCTCAGCCGTCTTCTTTGGCCGATTGTCGGGATGAACCCAGTTGGCAGGCGGGTCATACTCTTTCGGCCTACGAGCAGCCGGATTCTTGCCATCCATAACCACCTGTGGAAAAACGCAGCGGTCTAGGTGGTCGCGGTTAATGCCAATCCGGTTCTTTGTGTATTTATCGATGTGAACCGAAAAGTTCCGGGCAGGTGGCGCAACCGTTACAAACTCCTTCTTTGGAAAGTGATCTTTGAAGAAGCGCGCCGTCGCCGCTTGATCGGAGTCACCGGATACCAAATAGGCTTTATCGTAAACGTCTGTCCATGCGTCGTGGTAGAGGCTCAAAGCGACGTTGATGTCGGTTTCTTTTTCCGTAGGCTTTTGATAGCTGACGCCACAATCACTGCACACTTTTGGCTCTTTAACGAAATGCCCCATCACAATTTCTACGCCAGCAATTCGTTGGGCTTTTATCAATTCCCCGTGTCGAAATCGCTTGCGCTCGTCACCGGGATAGTAGGCGGTGCAGAATACCACTTTGACAACCTTCTCGGTTTTCGACGGGATGAGAAGCTCTGCCAACTTCCAAAAATTACACCACTTCAAGAACGGTTCATTTAGGTCAGCCACGGCGTGATAGAGGTTAAAACCATCGATATAAAAAGCCGACCGCATATCGAAATATCCTTGACAAAAAGAAGCTCATAGATCATATAACTTCCCATCAACGCGATGCGGTACGCCGCTAGCACCCCCCAGGTTTCGGCCTGGGGTTTTGCGTTTTAGGCCTTAGTTTTGCACGGCCCGCTTGCCTAGCTTCGGCGTCACGGCATCCAGCTTCCCACAGATCGTCAGTCAAACAAGTTCTACGACTGAGGCGTTGCCACCGCGACCGAAGCGTCGCATTCGGATCAATCATCGAACAAACTGAATTGCGTTCCGGCTTGCGGAAACCGCTTCCCGAACAGTTTCTTAAATTGGCCGGTCGTGTCGGAGACCTTCATGAGAGTAAGTACTTCTTGAACTTGGCGCTTCAATTTTTCGATGCCGTAGCCCTTGGTAAGGTGCTGGTGGAAGCGATCCCGCCGCGTGCCCTTGGCGTTGATCTGCGGATTGATCCGGTCCAACTCTTCCAGCACCGCACCATTTTCTAGTGGATGATAAACATACGATCTGGTGAACTTCGCGAAGTGCTGTGGGCGGTTCTGAATTACCGCCCCATTTGCGGTCATGGTTAGCTTGCGGCTCCCATACATGCGGTTCAATTCATCATAATAATCGTCTGGAAACTGTTTTTCCCACTCCCGCTTCTCGACCTCGATATATTGCTGGACGAGAATGCGAAGTGCGTCAGGCCTACGAATTTCCTGAAAGCCGGTCGCCTCATCGATTAGGGCGGTGACGCCAACTTTGGCAAAGGCGTTGAGTAGTATCCTGGCTTGAGATGCCAAAGCTATTTGAGATGCGGTGAGCTTCCCGGCGTCATCGGCTCGAATGATGGCCTTGCAAACCTCGACCAAAACCTCCGCGTCATACCCATGCCCCAGATCCTGTGTCAAGGGCTTGAAATTAATGGGGTTTTCTATCTTTTGGATCAATTTTTGGTCGAGTTCGGATCCTAGCCCTTTTCGGCGCATAGCTCGCATAAAGACGTTGCCACCGGCAGACTTCATATCCAGCGCCCGCGCCATGCCGCGCTTATGGAAAAGACGGCGGCCATCTTCCAGAACATAGCAATCGAGATCCAGCGCGCCGACGGTCATCTTACCTTGATGGGTGGCCAGTGGGAGTGACGGATCCACCGGCGCCGTATTGGCTGGGCGCCAGCGAGCTTGAGCCCCTTGCCTCGCTATTTCACGCCGTTCCTCTGCGCTAAGCTGATTTGCGCGGGCAGTACCGCCTTTGCTCTGGGGAGTGTCGTCCATTTGGAATCACCTCATGCTTGCTGCATGGAATGCCAATAGGCATGCTTGCTGAAAATAGCAAGCACCAAGATCAACTTTCTACAACACAATGCTTGCTCAGAGGTTGGCCTAGCTCTTGCAACTGCCCTTCCTCAACCTCGGCGCGCCGGTCTGCCGTTATGCTCTCAGCCGCTTTTTCCTCCTCTTCGCCAAGTGCCTTGGTGGCTGTGTTTTGCCGTCGGCAACACAAACAACATCGAAACTTTCGTGAGTCTCTCGCTTTGGTACCGTCATCACCAACACGGGCCGCAACGGTCCACGGAACCTCGGTCATGATGTGGACAAATTTTCAGCCTTGGTCAGCTCTTGCGGAGGTTCTCAGAGCTATTCGCTAACCGCATCAATGGCTTACAGGAAAAGCCCCGTGAAAAACCCCGTGAGCCCATCCTAGACGTCTGCTAACCGATTGACGTTGAAGGGTAATTCAAAATTGCCCTATTGATGTGAGGATCACAAGTTCAGGAAGTTTCCGGTGCCGACTCTTTTCATCGTTCGCCCGCTCGTTTACCAGTGGACCTCATGCTGAGCCGACCCAAATCGACGATTGCCAAGGCAGCGCGCGTCTTTGCGACCCTTTCGCTTGCCGCCGCGGTCGCCCTGTCCGGCTCGGTCAATGCCTTTGCCCAGAACGTGCCGGTGGTGCGCGACGCCGAGATCGAGGCGCTGGTGCGCGACTATGCGCGGCCGATCTTCAAGGCCGCCGGCCTGGCAGGTGACGGCATCGACATCGTGCTGGTCAACGATCAGAGCTTCAACGCCTTCGTTGCCGGGCGCCGTCTGTTCATCAACACCGGCGCACTTATGATGGCGGAAACGCCCAACGAGATCATCGGCGTCATCGCCCACGAGGCCGGCCACATCGCCGGCGGCCACCAGCAGAAATTGCGCGAGCAGCTGGAGCGCGCCAAGACGATGGCAATCATCGCCACGCTGCTTGGCGCCGGCGCCATCGTTGCCGGCGCCTCCACCGGCAGCCGCGGCCTTGCCGGCGCCGGCATGGGCGTTGCAGCTGGCGGCGGCGAGATGGCGCAGCGTAGCATCCTCGCCTATCAGCGCACCGAAGAGACCACCGCCGATCGCTCGGCGATCACCTATCTCAACGCCACCGGTCAGTCCGGCATGGGCATGCTGAAGACCTTCGCCCGCTTCCAGAGCGCGCTGTCGCTATCCGGCGCGCAGGTCGATCCTTACCGGATCAGCCATCCGATGCCGCAGGAGCGCATCGCCAATCTCGAAGTGCTGGTGAAGCAGAGCCCCTATTTCGACAAGGTCGACCCGCCGGCGCTGCAGCAGCGGCACGACATGATGCGCATCAAGATCGCTGCCTATATGGGCGGCCAGGCCGCCGCGGCGCGGTTGATACGCAAGAACCCGGGAAGCCTGGCCTCGCAATATGGCGAAGCGCAGACGGCCTATCTCTATGGCAATCTGGCCACCGCGCTCGCCAGGACCAATGCGCTGATCAAGACACAGCCGAAAAACGCTTATTTCCAGGAATTGCGCGGCGATATCCTGATGAAGGCCAACAAGCCGAAGGACGCGGCGGACGCCTATGCCAAGGCGGTCAGCCTCGATCCGGCAAGGTCGGGACTGCTGCCGGTCTCGCTCGGCCAGGCGCTGATGGCCGTCGGCACGCCCGATTCACTGAAGAAGGCGGTGGTGCAGATCAACAATGGCATCGGACGCGACAAGGAAAATGCCGAAGGCTACCGCTATCTGGCGCAGGCCTATGGCGAGCTCGGCGACATTGCGGCGGCCGAACTGGCGACAGCCGAAGGTCACTTCTATTCCGGCGACTACAAGAATGCGAAGATCTTCGCCATGCGCGCCCAGCAGACTATGAAGCGCGGCGAGCCGGGCTGGCTTCGCGCCCAGGATATAATAAACTACGCGCCATCAGGCAAAATCAAGAAATGAACCTTCCGGCCGCAAGCGGCGACAAAAGCGGACGAAACAGGCAAGAGGATCGAGGATTATGAACAAGGCGGTGTTGCTGGGAACGACAGGAGCGGCGGTGGCTCTTGCCATGCTGGCTTTCGGCTTCGTCGCTGGAAGTCCGCAAGCGGCAAAGGCCGGTACAGCGGCGGCGGCGCAAGTCGTGCAGACGGCGTCCTCGGACACCAAGATCGACCGCGCCGAGGTTGAAGGCATTATCCGCGATTATCTGTTGAAGAACCCGGAAGTGCTGCTCGAGGTGCAGGATGCGCTCGAGGCCAAACAGAAAGAAGAGCAGCGCATCGCCGCCCTCGGCGTCATCACCAAGGCCAAGGAACAGATCTTCAACTCCACCTTCGACGGCGTTGTCGGCAATCCGAACGGCAAGGTCACCATTGTCGAGTTCTACGACTACAATTGCGGCTTCTGCAAACGCGCCATCGAGGACATGCGGGCGTTGACGAAAGCCGATCCGGATCTGCGTTTCGTGCTCAAGGAATTCCCGATCCTTGGCCCGGATTCGCAAAAGGCCAGCGTCGTCTCGATGGCTTTCCACATGATGATGCCGGAGAAATACGGCGAGTTCCACAATGCGCTGCTTGGCGGCCAGGGCCGCGCCACCGAGGCTGCGGCCATCAAGGTGGCGCTGTCGCTCGGCGCCGATGAGGCAAAGTTGCGCGAAAAGATGAAGGACCCGACCATCACCGAGACCTTCTCCAAGACCTATGACCTTGCCAACAAGCTGGCCATCACCGGAACCCCGTCCTACGTGGTCGGCAACGAGGTGGTGTTCGGGGCGCTTGGCCAGGAAGTGCTGGCGGAAAAGATCGAAGCGGCGAAGGCCGCGCTCTGATCGGCCGGGGATTTGGCGGGCGGCGGATTTTCGGCTGTTGTGGACAGCAAAAGAACGCACTTGCGCTCTTTTCGCAGGCGTCTATGCCCATTATAGAGGCCCAGTGTGCCGGCTTGCCGCCGGCACCGGGAAAGGTCGGCATTTTTGAAAACTGTTTTCGTCCTGAACGGCCCCAACCTTAACGCGCTTGGCAAGCGCGAACCTGGGATCTATGGCGGCAAGACGCTTGCCGCCATCGCCGACGATTGCAAGCAGGCAGGCGCGGCCCTTGGGCTCGAGATCGATTTCCGCCAGTCGAACCATGAGGGCGATCTCGTCGACTGGATCCAGGAGGCCGGTGACAAGGCCGCCGGCATCGTCATCAATCCGGGTGCCTACAGCCACACCTCGATCGCCATTCACGACGCCATCCGCTCTATTGCGCCGCTGCCCGTCGCCGAAGTTCATCTTTCCAACATCCATGCGCGGGAATCGTTCCGCCACGTCTCCATGGTCGCGCCGGTCGCTGTCGGCATGATCTGCGGGTTCGGGCCGCTTGGCTACACGTTGGCGCTGCAGGCGCTGGCGGCACGCCTATGACCGGCCAACAAACAGAAGGCTCGAAAATGTCGATAAAGAAGACCGGTGTTGACCAGCAGCTTATTCGCGATCTGGCGGGCATACTGAACGACACCAACCTCACCGAGATCGAGGTCGAACTGGGCGACCTCAAAGTGCGCGTGTCGCGACAGGCGCCGGCCGTCCATGCGATTGCAGCACCACAGCCCGCCTATGCGCCGGCCGTGGCCCAGCCCGCCGCGGCCGCGGCGCCGGCGGTCGCCGACATCTCCAAGAATGCGGTGCCCTCGCCCATGGTCGGCACCGCCTATCTGGCGCCGTCGCCCGACGCCAACGCATTCATCGAGATCGGCACGAAGGTCAAGGAAGGCCAGACGCTGCTGATCATCGAGGCGATGAAGACGATGAACCAGATCCCCTCGCCGCGCGCCGGCACGGTGACGGCGATCCTGTTCGAGGATGGTCAGCCGGTCGAATACGGCATGCCGCTCGTCGTGATCGAGTAAAACAGGAATGTTTCAGAAAATCCTCATCGCCAATCGCGGCGAAATCGCTCTGAGAGTGCTGCGCGCCTGCAAGGAGCTCGGCATCCAGACCGTGGTGGTGCATTCGACCGCCGATGCCGACGCCATGCATGTGCGACTTGCCGACGAGAGCGTCTGCATCGGCCCGCCGCCGTCGCGTGACAGCTATCTCAACATCCACCAGATCGTCGCCGCTTGCGAGATCACCGGCGCCGACGCCGTGCATCCGGGCTACGGCTTCCTGTCGGAAAACGCCAAGTTCGCCGACATTCTGGCCGCGCACAACATCACCTTCATCGGCCCGTCCGGCGACCATATCCGCATCATGGGCGACAAGATCGAGGCCAAGCGCACCGCAAAGCGCCTCGGCATCCCGGTGGTGCCAGGTTCCGACGGCGCCGTCACCGATCAAAAGGAAGCCAGACGCATTGCCGCCGAGATCGGCTATCCCGTGATCATCAAGGCATCGGCCGGCGGTGGCGGGCGCGGCATGAAGGTCGCTCTTACCGAGGCTGACCTTGAGATCGCCTTGCAGACGGCGAGCACGGAAGCAGGTGCGGCCTTCGGCGACGATGCCGTCTACATCGAGAAATACCTGGAAAAGCCACGCCACATCGAAGTCCAGGTGTTCGGCGACGGAGCGGGCCGCGGCGTGCATTTCGGCGAGCGCGACTGTTCGCTGCAACGGCGTCACCAGAAGGTCTGGGAAGAGGCGCCTTCGCCGGCCCTCAATGCCGAGGAGCGCGCCCGCATCGGCGGTATCTGTGCCAAGGCCATCGCCGACCTCGGCTACTCCGGCGCCGGCACCATCGAATTCCTCTACGAGAATGGCGAGTTCTACTTCATCGAGATGAACACGCGCCTGCAGGTCGAGCATCCAGTGACCGAAGCGATCACCGGCATCGATCTCGTGCACGAGCAGATCCGCGTCGCCTCCGGTGGCGGCCTTTCGGTGCGGCAGGAAGACATCAAGTTCAACGGCCACGCCATCGAATGCCGCATCAACGCCGAGGACCCACGCACCTTCACGCCCTCGCCCGGCACCATCACCCATTTCCACACGCCCGGCGGCCTTGGCATTCGCGTCGATTCCGGCGTCTATTCCGGCTACAAGATCCCGCCCTACTACGACAGCCTGATCGGCAAGCTGATCGTGCATGGCCGCAACCGGGTCGAATGCATGATGCGGCTGCGCCGGGCGCTCGACGAATTCGTCGTCGACGGCATCAAGACGACGCTGCCGCTGTTTCGCGATCTCGTCGGCAATGCCGACATCGCCAATGGCGACTACGACATCCACTGGCTGGAAAAATACCTGGCCAAGGACGAATAGCCCGACTTGCCGCTATGATGACGCGATGACCCGTCCCTATGCGCCCGGCTATCGCATCCCGACCGACCTTTTGCTCAAGGCCTACGCTTCGGGCGTCTTTCCGATGGCTGAAAGCGCCACCGACCCCGAAGTGTTCTGGGTGCGGCCGGAGACGCGCGGTATCATTCCGCTCGACGGCTTTCATGCGCCGAAGAGCCTGAAGAAGACGATCCGCAAGAACCCGTTCGACATCCGTTTCGATTTCGATTTCGAGGCGACGATCGATGGCTGCGCCGAACGGCGCGAAGAGCGGCGGTCGACCTGGATCAACGCGCCGATCCGCGAAGCCTATGTGCAATTGCATCGGCTCGGCCATTGCCATTCGGTCGAGGCCTGGCGCGAGGAGCGGTTGGTCGGCGGCCTCTACGGCGTCTCGCTCGGCCGCGTGTTCTTCGGCGAGAGCATGTTCGCCAGGGAGACCGACGCTTCCAAGACCTGCCTTTTCTATCTCGTCGAGCGGTTGAAGGCGCGCGGCTTCGCGCTGCTTGACACCCAGTTCACCACCGAACACCTCAAGCGCTTCGGCGCGGTCGACGTACCGCGTGGCAAATATGAGAAGATGCTGGCCGACGCGCTGAAGGGTGAAGCGGTCTTTTTTCCCTGACGGTGAGACTTTTCAGCCCTTCGCGGCAGTCTCCATCGGCGTCTGCGCGTGGAACATCATCTTCCAGCCATTGACGCGGTGGACATAGCCGGTGCTCACCAGCGCCGCGTATGGCTCGCCGTTTTCCCTGATAGCGCGGGCCTCATAAGTCATCATGATGATGTCGCTGCCCGGCTCGATAATGCCTTTCAGATCGATTTGCAGATCGCGCCAGCGGTTCGGCTTGGTAGCGGTCTTGGCCAGATCGGCATTGTCCATGGCTTGCGCCATTTTCGGGAACGCCACGAGGCATTCGCTATCGACGTTGGCCTCATAATAGGCCGCGTCGCCGTCCAGAACCCCTTTTCGAGGTCGAGCAGGTCTTTCTTATTGGCAGTGATCCGCTTGCTGTCTGACATCGGAAAATCCTCCGGCGCATCGATGCGCCCTCGCCTTTCCAACGTGTGGCCAGCCAAGCGGTTCCGAAGGATCAGTTGGCGTCGGTGCTGTCGGGGTCGGTCGCTTCCGGAGCGGCGGCGGCCTTCGGCTTGGACGTATCGACCTTTGGTGTGCCGGCCTTGGCGGCATCGGGGGGCGGCACGTCCGACTTCTGCTTGCAGCCCTTCAGCCAGACGTCATAGACGGCGTGCTCGACCGCATTGAGGCCGGGGCTTTCGGCAAACATCCAGCCGGTGAAGATGCGGCGGATTTTGCGATCCAGCGTTATCTCGTCGACCTCGACAAAGGAATCAGTCTTCGGCTCTTCGGTTTCCGGTCGCGAATAGCAGATGCGCGGCGTCACCTGCAAAGCACCGAACTGCACCGTCTCGTCGATATAGACATCGAAGGTGATGATGCGGCCGGTGATCTTGTCGATGCCGGCGAATTCGGCAACGGGGTTGGTGATCCGATCGGACGCCGCTGGCGCCTCCGGCGTCTGTGCGGCGGCAAACGCCACCGTGCATGCGGCAACACTTACGGCTGCCGCCGTCAGTCCACCCATCGCGATTCGGCTGAAAATGCTCATCTGGGAATACCGGTGGTTTGCGCCCGGGTGATTCTCTCACCCAAAGCTAGTCGCCGCTGTCATATCAACAAGCAGCTAAACGCCAATTGTGGCGACAAAAGACCGGCAGCCGGTCAAGAACCGGGCGTCCAGGCGTCGTAGTCGCCGGTCACCTGCGGGCGGTGCTGATTGGTCAGCACCGAGCCCTTCGGACGGTAGGCCGCGGCACTACCGGTGAGGTTCGGTTCATGCGGCTTCTGCCAGTCGCGCGCGCGGTAGTCGTCGCTCGGCGGTGCCACATCGACACGGTGATGCATCCAGCCGTGCCAGCCAGGTGGGATCGCCGAAGCTTCGGAGTAGTTGCGGTAGATGACCCAGCGGCGCGTGCGGCCTTCCGAATCGGTGCCGCCCTCATAGTAGGTGTTGCCGGTCTCGTCCTGACCGACTTTCGTGCCGTAGCGCCAGGTATGCAAACGCGTTCCCAGCGTCTGGCCGTTCCACCAGGTGAAAAATTGCGTAAGGAAAGTTTTCATCCAGATCCTCGCGGCGGCAGCTGCGGCGCCCGTTCCCTGCTTATGGCGTCAGCCCATCGCGAAGGCAAGAGTTTTGGCGCGGTTGCGGCACTAGGTCGTCTCGCGAAGCCACCAACGTCACGCTTGCCAAGCCCCCATCGTCTTTCTAAAGCTCTGCGCGCCCTGTACGGGTATCCGGCCTGATTGCCGGTCGAGGGAGGTGACGATTGGCCCCATACGCATCCGACCCTGATGTCCGGATCAGCGCCGAGACCATTCGTCGTCGCAAGGGCGGCGTGCCGATCGTCTGCCTCACCGCCTATACCTATCCTGTCGCCCGCCTGCTCGACGACCATGTCGAACTGCTTCTGGTCGGCGACAGCGTCGCCATGGTCCTGCATGGCCACAAGACCACGCTCGGCGCCTCGCTGGAGATGATGATCGCCCACGGACAAGCGGTGATGCGCGGCTCTACCAAGGCCTGCGTGGTGGTCGACATGCCGGCCGGCAGCTACGAGAATTCCGCAGCGCAAGCCGTTGCCTCGGCCCGGCGCATTGTCGATGAAACCGGCTGCCAGGCCGTCAAGCTGGAGGGCGGCGTCGACATGGAAGGCCAGATCGCTGCCATCGTCGCCGCCGGCATTCCGGTGATGGGGCATATCGGCCTGCTGCCGCAATCGGTGGAAAAGGATGGCGGCTACAGGATCAAGGGCCGCAGCGAGGAGAATGTCGCGGCACTCTATCGCGACGCCGACGCCGTCGAAAAAGCCGGCGCGTTTTCTGTTGTCATCGAAGGCACGGTCGAAACCGTCGCCGCCGCCCTCACCCGGCGCATTTCCATCCCGACCATCGGCATCGGCGCCAGCGGCGACTGCGACGGCCAGATCCTGGTCATCGACGACATGGTCGGCCTGACCGTCGACCGCGTGCCGAAATTCGTCAAGGAATATGCCGACTTGCGCAGCGTCGTCGCGGGGGCCGCAGCCCGCTACGCCGCCGAGGTCCGAGACCGCAGTTTTCCCGGCCCGGACCACGTCTTTTCAGCCAGCAAGGATAGGGCATGAGCCGGCCAATCGTCGTCGACAGCGTCGCAGCCCTTCGCGCGCAAATCCTGGACTGGCGGCGCGATGGCCTGAGCGTCGCCATGGTGCCGACCATGGGCGCGCTGCATGATGGCCATATCTCGCTGGTCAGGATGGCGCTCGAAAGCGCCGATCGCTGCGTTGTCTCGATCTTCGTCAATCCGACCCAGTTCGCGCCGACCGAAGACCTCGACAAATACCCGCGCCAGCTGGCCCACGATCTCGACCGGCTGGCGCAAGCCGGCGCGCAGCTCGCCTTCACCCCTGATGCCTCCGTGATGTACCCGGCCGGTTTTGCCACAAGGATTTCCGTTGGCGGCCCTTCGTCCGGGCTGGAATCGGATTTCAGGCCGACCTTCTTCGATGGCGTCGCTATAGTGGTGGCAAAACTCTTTCTGCAAGCGTCTCCAGACCAGGCGATCTTCGGCGAGAAGGACTACCAGCAGCTTTGCGTCGTCAGGCAGCTCTGTCGCGATCTCGACCTGCCGGTTGAAATCATCGGTGCGCCGACCGTGCGCGACGCGCACGGCCTCGCCATGTCGTCGCGCAATGCCTATCTCGGCGCGGCCGAGCTTGAGATTGCACGCCAGCTCAACGCCATCCTGTACAAATCGGCAGCAGCACTTGCAGCCGGCGCCGATGAAACCAGCGTGACCGGCGAGGCCAGCAGCGCTCTTCTCAGCGCCGGCTTCCGCAGCGTCGATTACGTCGCCGCGCGCGCCAGCCTGACGCTTGGCCCGTGGCGGCGAAACCACGACGGACGCCTGCTCGCCGCCGCCTGGCTTGGCAAGACCAGGCTGATCGACAATGTGGAAGTTCCCTCCGCCTAGCGCGTAGGCCACAACCGCCAGCGCCACTCAGGCAATGTTGAGAGAACCGCTAGATGCCGCTCCACGCGGCACAGTGATACAGCCTGGACACAACCAGAAGCCGATGTGAACCAGTTCACATACATCGAGAGGTCGAAGAGGTTGTGTGCGACCTTCCGCAAAACTAATGTGGAAGTTAGCACTGAATCACGCCTGTTGCGGCAAACGAGAACCCATGTCTCCCCTCACAAACACGATCGGTCGCACACTGCCGCAGGTCGTCGAGGCAATTTACGATTCGATTGCCGACGTCGACCGCTGGCAGGCGACACTCGACGCCATCTGCAAATTGGCAATCGGCCAGCTTGCCATACTTGGGGTCGTCGACACGGTCAGCAACGCGGCCCGATTTTCGGTTTCCTGCGGCGATCCGGCCATGCTCGAACCGCTGCAGCGGGAGTACGGGGCCACCGTGCCCTTCTCCACCGCCTTGCCCAAGATGGACCTCGACACGCCCTTCACGGTCGATTCCATCTATGCGCTGCAAGGTCCGGGCGCGCGGCAGAACTGGCTCGAAAGCCGCATCGTGCGCGAATGGGTGGAGCCCAACCGGCTCGACGATTTCTTCTGGGTGGCGCTGATCAAGCGGCCAACCCGCGTCGGCACGCTGATGGTGGTGACGGACAAGGACAGACGCCAGATTTCGAGCCAGGATCTCGAGCTGATTTCACAGCTTGCGCCTCATGTTCGCCGCGCCGTGACCATCGGCGACCTGTTCGAGGCCGAACGGCGCAAGGCCGAGATTTTCAGCTCGATCATCGAAGGCCTCGACCATCCGGTGCTGATCGTCGCGGACGACATGCAGATCCTCTTCGCCAATCCGGCGGCCGAAGCACTGCTGAGCGAGAACATCTCGGTGTCTTCCGCGCGCGGCCAGCTCTCGTTCACCTATGCCGACGCCAATGCCGCGATCGGCCTTGCCGTCGAGCTCGGCACGCGCGACGAATTCGCTCTCGGACCTTCCGGCATCAACATTCCCCTGGTCAGGGCCGCCGTTCCGGCGGTGGCGCATGTCATGCCGCTGGCGCGGCGTGAAATTTCCGCACGCGTGTCGCAGCGCGCCGCAGCCGCCATCTTCATCGCTGCTGCCGGCTCGACGCCGATGCCGGCGCTAGATGCGATCGCCGCACTGTTCGGGCTGACCGCAGCTGAAAAACGGGTCGCCGGCCATGTCGCCGCCGGCTTGACGCGCCGTGAAATCGCCGCCACGAGCGGCGTCTCGGACGGCACCGTCAAGTCGCAACTGGCGACGATTTTCGACAAGACCGGCGCCAGTGACCAGCGCGGGCTGGAACTCTTGATGCGCGAATTGTCACCGCCGCTGCGCTCGAGCTGACACCGCGCCAGGCCGCGTATCTTGCGAGTTGGCTAGAGCCTGTTCCATCCCGATGAAATCGGGATGGGGCTCTATCTCTTTGTTTGAGCATGATCTTTTCCGAAAACCGGATTCCACTTTTCGGGATCATGCTCTATTCCTCGGTCGGCATGTGCAGGTACATCGACTGGATGCCGACCCGGCCCGGTCCGGTGAAGCGATTGACGATGAAATTCATGTTGGCGCCGAAAAACCCGCTGGAAAGCCGGTCGATCTTGGTCTCCATCTTCACCGACACATCCTTGAACAGCCAGCCGCCCGGCTCGATGTCGATGGTCTCGCCGGCGGCAAGCGTCTTCTCGAAGACATTGCCGTAGCCATGCAGCCAGACGATGCCGTCGCCGGAATCGCCGCGAAAACGATCGATGAAGAAGCCGCTCTGGCCAAACAGCATCGTTGCCAGGCCGCGCACGCGCTCGAAGGTGTAATCGACATTGCCGGTCGCTGCGAGGAACTGGTGTTCGCGCACCTGGATTTCCTCGCCGCGCTTGAGATGAATGGGCACGATATGGCCCGGCCCGTCGCGGCTGAAGGCGATGATGCCGGCTCCCGACGCCTCGGTGACAAAGATCTGCATGCCGGCCATCATCCGCTTCAGCGCGCCCTTCAGCGACTTCAGGCCGATGGTGATGGTGGAATGCTTCCACAACAGGATGTGGTGTTCGAAATAGACAGGCATCTGCGTGACGTCGACTGACAGCACCGGCACCAACTCGCCGGCAATATGATAGGTGACGCCACCAAAGGTTTCGTCCGACACCTGTGTCGGCATCAGTTCCGGTAAGTTCGGCATGAATTCCCCCTCGCGCCGTCGCGTCCCATCTCGTCATGCGGGTGCGGATCGGCGAAGACAGCCTTCATCTTGTCGGGGACGCAATCAAATCAAAAACGCGCGATGGCCGGAGCGATCCGGAAGCCTATCCGATCGCTTTTTCGAAGATCAGCGCGGGCAGCCCTGAACTGCCGCCGCAATCGGCAGTCTTGCCGACGGGCAGAAATCCTTGCGAACGGTAGAAGGCGATAGCCGCCGCGTTTGCTTCTTCCACCTCAAGGCGCAGCGTTTGCGCCTCCGGAAAGCTGGCCTCGACCTCTTCCAGCAATGCCTGGCCAATCCCTTGCCGCTGGCAGTCTGGATGGACGTAGAGCTGGTTCAAGAGGACGATTTTCGTATCCGTGGTGGCAGCGGCAAAAGCCATGCCGCCGATGCGCTTGCCGTCATCGGCCACCAGGAATTCGGAATTCGGCCGGACCAGCCGCGCCTTGAGCGCGGCGATCGAATGCCATTCACCGGTGATTTCGGTGACCCGCTCGACGCCGTAGATCACATCGTAAGTGGCGTGCCACGTCTCGACCAGCAGCGTGCGGATGGCAGCCAGATCGCGTTCCCCGGCGGTGCGGACGAACATCGCCCTACTCGATGCCGAGCTTGGCCTTGACCAGGTCGTTGACCGCCTGCGGGTTGGCCTTGCCACCGGTCGCCTTCATCACCTGGCCGACGAACCAGCCGGCCATGGTCGGCTTGGCACGCGCCTGCTCGACCTTGTCGGGATTGGCGGCAATGACCTCGTCGACGGCCTTCTCGATGGCGCCGGTGTCGGTAACCTGCTTCATCCCCCGGCTTTCAACCAACTGGCGCGGGTCGCCGCCTTCGTTCCAGATAATCTCGAACAGGTCCTTGGCGATCTTGCCGGAGATGGTGCCTTCCTTGATCAGGTCGATGACCGCACCCAGCTGATCGGGTGTGACAGGAGCATTTTCAATGTCCTTGCCGGCCTTGTTCAACTGGCCGAGCAGATCGTTGATGACCCAGTTGGCGGCAAGCTTGCCGTCGCGGCCGGCGGCGACCTTTTCGAAATAATCGGCGATCGACTTTTCCGACACCAGGATCGAGGCGTCATAGGTCGACAGGCCCAGCGAAGCGATCAGCCGAACCTTCTTGTCGTCGGGCAGCTCCGGCAGGTCCTTGGCCAGCGCATCGACATAAGCCTGGTCGAACTCCAGCGGCAGGAGATCCGGATCGGGGAAATAGCGGTAGTCGTGCGCCTCTTCCTTCGAACGCATGGAGCGCGTTTCGCCCTTGACGGCATCGTACAGCCGCGTTTCCTGGTCGATCTTGCCGCCGTCCTCCAGGATAGCAATCTGGCGGCGCGCCTCGAAGTCGATAGCCTGACCTATGAAGCGGATCGAGTTCATGTTCTTGATTTCGCAGCGCGTGCCGAACTCGCCACCGGGCCGGCGCACCGAGACGTTGACGTCGGCGCGCATCGAGCCTTCATCCATGTTGCCGTCGCAAGTGCCGAGATAGCGCATGATGGTGCGCAGCTTGGTGACATAGGCCTTGGCCTCATCGCCAGAACGCAGGTCAGGCTTGGAGACGATCTCCATCAGCGCCACGCCCGAACGGTTGAGGTCGACATAGGACATGGTCGGATGCTGGTCGTGCATCGACTTGCCTGCATCCTGCTCCAGGTGCAACCGCTCGATACCGACCTCGATATCCTCGAACTCGCCCTGCCGGTCCGGCCCGACGGAAACGATGACCGTGCCCTCGCCGACGATCGGCTGCTTGAACTGCGAGATCTGATAGCCCTGCGGCAGATCGGGATAGAAGTAGTTCTTCCGGTCGAAGACGGCTTTGTGGTTGATCTGCGCCTTCAGCCCAAGGCCGGTTCGGATCGCCTGCTTGACGCATTCCTCGTTGATCACAGGCAGCATGCCCGGCATTGCCGCATCGACCAGGCTGACATTGGCATTGGGTGCGGCACCGAAAGCCGTCGAGGCGCCCGAAAACAGCTTTGCCTCTGAAGTGACCTGCGCGTGCACTTCGAGACCAATGATGATTTCCCAATCGCCGGTGGCGCCCGGGATCAGGCGTTTTGCGTCGGGCGTGCGGGTATCGATGAGTGTCATGGTGGCCTGCAAATTGGAACTACGGCATATGCGCGAACGCATATTTTGGTGTGCAACTTCGCTAGTGCAAACCGCCAAAAGAGACAAGCGCCCAAAAAACATGGGCGCGAAGCCGCAGGCCGGCTTTTTTCAGCCGCTTGCCTCGAATTCCGGTTTTCTCTCGCTCAGGCCGTGGCGATATAGGCCCTGATCTCGTCGGCCTCGCGCTCGACGTCCTCGATGCGGCGCTTGACCACGTCGCCGATGGAGATGATGCCGTCGAGCAACCCGTTCTTTTCCACCGGCAAATGGCGGAAACGCCCCTTGGTCATGATCTCCATGACCTCATTGACGGTGTGGTTCTCGTTGCAGATCTTCACTTTCGGCGTCATTGCCGAGCGCACGGCGATATCAAGAGCGGCAGCCCCCTCCTTGGCGACGACCCGCACGATGTCGCGCTCGGAAAGAATGCCGACGATCTTGTGATCGCCATTGGTGATAACCAGCGCACCGATCTTGTGGTCGGCGAGCATGCGAATGGCCTCGCTCAGCTTTTCGTTGGGCCCGAGCGTCAACACGTCGTGACCCTTTTTCTCGAGAATTGCCTTAACGGTCATGGCGTCCTCCTCAATTTTTGCTCGCCGGTTCCTGCCCTGACCGGCTTTCACGTTCTGGTGAACATCGTGCGCCGTGATCGGTCGCATTTCAAGTGCGATGGTCACTGCTCGTGCTCGTGAACCTCCTGCTGCCGCCGATCGAAAAGACGCAAACCGAAGAAGCCGGCGACGAAGCCGCCAATATGCGCTTCCCAGGCGATCTGGCTGTCGACGCCGGGGGCGCCGAACAGGCCGGTGGCGAGATTGATGATCATCCACATGGCGAGAAAAGTCATGACGCTGCGCGAGCGCAGCACGGCGGCTATCGATAGCGGCGCGCCGGCAAAGGCAGCTTTGCCGGAGGAACGGTCGATGCTGAAGCCAAAGCGCGCCGCAGCCCCCATCATGCCTGAAATCGCGCCCGAGGCGCCGACCAGCGGCGCCTCGCCATAGGGATGCATGGCCCAGAAGAGCACCACGGAAGCCAGTCCGGTGATGGCGAAGAACAAAGCGAACCAGAACGCACCGAGACGATTGGCCAGCGGCGAGCCAAAGGCGGCGAGCCAGATCATGTTGATGGCGATGTGCGCAAAACCGCCATGCATGAAGGCATAGGTGAAGGGCCGCGTGAACAGGAACCAGTCGAAGCCGTATTGTCCGGTATAAAGGACAGGGATGAAGGCCCCGTCGTAGAGCAGCGTCATTTGCTGCGTGTCGTTCAGGACATATTGCTGCAGCAGAAAGACGGCGACGCAGATGCCGATCACCGCCAGCACCACCGGTGGCAGGTTGAACACCGGCTCGCGGCGCGGCTCCGGAGGAGGTTCCGCCAGCTCGATTTCCGATGGGCTTACAGGTTCGCTCATACGCCTTGCACTCAGCTCCGGGATTTGATGCGCGAGCTTTAGAGCAAGGACGCTCGACTTGGAACAATTCTGTTTCTCCGGGAGCCAATGCCCGGCTCGCCGGTCATTTGCTAAAACCAGGCAGGCAACAAGGCGGAAATGCTCCCGGAGTCGAAAAACTCGCAACTGGAGTTCTCGGAAGCGATGCCGCCGCTCCCTACCATGGAGATGAGAGAAGCGATTCCCCTCCACTCCCATGCGCCGTTTGGCCAGAGAAAAGCTGGCCAAACCCTTTCCCAATTCGCCAACCGGTAACCGGCCGAAACCACTTGTCCCTCCCCACCTCCCCCATCGCCGTCTCGGTTGCCGGGATCGAAAAATCCTTTGGGCCGACGCGCGCGCTCGCTGGAGCCGACCTTGCCGTGGCGGCTGGCGAAGTCGTGGCGCTGATGGGCGCCAACGGCGCCGGCAAATCGACCTTGGTGAAAATCCTTTCGGGTTCGCACACCCCCGATGCCGGGACGATCAGGCTGAACGGCAGGACCGTCACCTTCGCCTCGCCGAGCGCCGCCAAGGCGGCCGGCATCGCCACCGTGCATCAGGCGACCGACCAGGCCGGCGCTGCCGGCCTGACAGTTGCCGAGAACCTGCTGCTCGATGAACTTTGCGGCAGCACCGGGCGCTTCCTCGTCTCAAGCAGGTCGATCCGCAAGCGCGCCAAAGAGATCGCGGCGCTGATCGATCTCGACCTGCCACTCGACCGCGACTTTGCCGACCTGCGTCCGGCCGAACGGCAATTGATCGCCATCGCCCGCGCTGTCGCGGCAAAAGCCTCCGTGCTGATCCTCGACGAACCGACATCGAGCCTGTCGACCACGGAAGCCGACCGGCTGTTCGCCATCATCCGCCGGTTGCGCTCGACCGGCATGGCAATCCTCTACATCTCGCACCGGCTTGGCGACCTCGCCGCGATCGCCGACCGCGCCGTGGTCATGCGCGGCGGCCGCATCGTCGGTGCGTTTGCCAAGCCTATCGATTTCCCGGCCGCCGTTGCCGCCATGATCGGCCGGACACTGGAAGCCGTCATCCATGACGGCAAGACCTCGACGGCGCCGGTCATCGCATCCATCAAGGGCGCGCAACTGGTTACCGGAGCGAGACCCTTCGATCTCGACCTGCGCTCCGGCGAAGTCGTCGCCATCACCGGCACGCTCGGTTCGGGCAAGAGCCGGCTTTTACGGGCGCTGTTCGGTCTCGAAACATTGGCGCGAGGCAGCGTCGTCCTCGACGGCAAGCCGTGGCTGTCGAGCGGACCGGCGCAATCGATCGAAAGCGGCGTCTTCATGGTCGCCGAGGACCGCTGGCAATCGTCGCTGCTGCCGCCTGAAGTTCCCGGCGCCTCGATTGCCGGCACCATCGCCCTGCCGCACCTGAAACGCTGGTTTCCAGGCGGGCTCTTGCGAGAGAAGCGGGAGCGCAAGGTTGCCGCCGAGGCAATCGCGCGGCTCGGCATCAAGGCGCGCGGCCCCGACGACACGCTCGACGAGCTTTCCGGCGGCAACCAGCAAAAAGTCGTGCTCGCCCGCTGGCAGGCGGCACCTTGCCGGCTGCTGCTGCTCGACGAGCCGTTCCAGGGCGTCGATGTCGGCGCGCGTGCCGATCTGATCGCCGCGATACGCAGCAGCCAGAGCGGTTCGGCCACGCTGATCGCCACCAGCGACACCGAAGAGGCGCTGGAGGTTGCCGACCGCATCCTCGTCATGCGCAACCATTCACTTCATGAGGCCGCGGACGGCCATGGCTCACTGACCGAGCAGATCGGCAAGGTCGAGAGCGAAGAAGCCGGAGGCCATCGATGACCGACCAGACGACAGCGCAGGCCGCGCCGCGCCTATCGCTTTTCCGCGAGATCCGCCGCTACGCCCTCTTCGTGCTCCTGGCTCTTCTGGTCGTCGGCTTCTGGCATGTGCAGCCCGCCTTTATCCGTTCAGCCAATCTGTTCTCGATCCTGCAGGCGGTTTCGGTGGTGGCGATCCTCGGCGTCGGCGTTTCGATCACCATGGCGGCTGACGGCTTCGATCTTTCGGTCGGCAGCATCGCCGCATCGTCGGTGATGGCGGCAAGCTACGCCATGGTCGTCTGGCAATTGAACGCGGCCGAGACCATGGTTCTGGTCTTGCTGATGGGCGCCTTGATCGGCCTCGCCAACGGGCTGCTGATCGTGCGCGTCGGCGTCCCCGACCTTCTCGCAACGCTGGCGACAATGTTCCTGCTCGCCGGCGTGCAATTGATCCCGACCGGCGGCCGCTCGATTACCGCCGGCATGGTGCTTCCCGACGGCTCATCGGCTCTTGGTGCCTACGATCCGGCTTTCCTGGTCCTCGGCCGTTCCAGGCTCTTCGACACGATCCCTCTATCTGTCGTGGTCATGGCGATTGTCGCCGTTCTCGCCTGGTTCCTGATGGAACGCACGCGCTGGGGCCGCGTCTTCTACGCCATCGGCGGCAACGAAACGGCCGCGCATCTTTCCGGCGCGCCGACCAAGGCATACCGGCTCTGGGCCTATATCCTGTCGGGCACGCTGGCTTCGCTGGGCGGGCTGATCGTCGCGTCGCGTGTCGGCCGCGGCGACGTCTCGGCGGGCAATTCGTTGCTGCTCGACGCAGTCGCCGCGTCGCTGATCGGCTTTGCCGTTCTCGACAAGCGCCGCCCGCATGTGATCGGCACGGTGGTCGGCGCGATTTTCGTCGGCGTGCTGCTCAACGGCCTCACCATGCTGAACGCGCCCTATTACACGCAGGACTTCGTCAAAGGCGTCGTGCTGGTTGGCGCGCTGGCGTTGACCTTCGGCCTCGGAAAGAAGCGGTAACTCGAGCAATTCCGGAAAAGTGTGTAGCGGTTGTCCGTCCGGATCGCGCTCCAGCGCGGCGTCAGTCACGACAACACAGATTGCGTTGTCCTCGATGGAGGGAGGCGGCATATCTTCTCACCCTGGCCCCACGGGTTTAGACTGCAAAAAAATTCCTGACCGTTGTCGGCCAGGCCCACGCTCCGCCGTCCTTGATGAAAGGCATGCAATCGGGAGGAGAAAATGCCGGAAAAAGTCCTGGTCCTCATCGGCACGAAAAAAGGCGCCTTCATCGCCGAGAGCGATGGCAAGCGCGGGTCGTGGAAACTGCGCGGTCCGTTCTGCGAGCACTGGCCGATGAACCATGTCGTCGGCGACGCCGCGACCGGTGCGATCTACGGCGCCGGCGGCAACGAATGGTTCGGTCCGGCGGTCTGGAAGTCCAACGACCTTGGCGAGAGCTGGACACATTCCAGTGAGGGCCTGGCCTATGCGGCTGGCGAAGAACCGATCAAGGCGGTGTGGAGCCTCGCCAGGCGCAATGGCAGCCTCTATGCCGGCGTGCAGCCGGCCGGCCTGTTTCGCTCCGACGACGACGGTGCCACCTGGAGCCACATCGAGGGCCTGCAGCATCACCCCAGCCGCAAGGACTGGAACCCGGGTGGCGCTGGCCTCATCCTCCATTCCATCGTCACGCACCCCGCAGACGAGGAGCAGATCTGGGTGGGCATCTCGTCCGCAGGCGTGTTCTACACCTGGGACGGCGGCAAGACGTGGGAGCCGCGCAACCGCGGCACCCGCGCAGACTTCCTGCCTGAAGGACAAAACTACCCAGAGTTCGGCCAGTGCGTGCACTGCCTGGTGATGGCGCCCGGCAAGCCCGATCGGCTCTACCAGCAGAATCATTGCGGCATGTACCGCTCCGACGACGGCGGCAAGAACTGGCAGAGCATCGAGAAGGGCCTTCCCTCGACCTTCGGTTTTCCTGCGGCCACGCATCCGCGCGACGCCGACACCCTCTTCCTCCTGCCGCTCAACGGCGACAGTGCCGGCCGCTACGTGCCGGACGCGAAGGCGGCTGTCTGGAAGACGCAGGATGCGGGCGCCACTTGGCTGGACGAGCGCAAGGGCCTGCCGCAGGAGAACTGCTATGCCGGCGTGTTGCGGCAGGCCATGGCGACCGATAGCCTTGAGCCGGCCGGCGTCTATTTCGGCACCAGCGGCGGCTCGCTCTTCGCCAGTGCCAACGAAGGCGAAAACTGGTCGGAGATTGCTCAGCATCTGCCCACGATCCTGTCCGTCGAGGCGATGGTGGTGAGCGGGTAGGGAAAATGCCGAACGACACCGCCAGCACCGTGTCCCTTGTTGTCGCCCGGCTCCCGGGCGTGCTTATCGACCTGTTTCCCGGCGCGTCGCGCCGGGTCGAATTGCCGGCCTCGACCGTGAGGGAAATGATCGACGGGCTGGACGCGCTCTGGCCCGGCATGCGGGACCGCATGTGCGATTCCCGCCCTGCGATCCGTCGCCATATGAACGTCTTCGTCGATGGCGAGAAGGCAACCCTGGAAACCAGGCTCGCGCCCGGCGCCGAGGTTTTTATCCTGACGGCGATCAGCGGCGGTTAGGTCAGGAAACAAAAGTAGCCCGAGCCTCCCGCCCCCTCGCCGGAAGCGAGGGAGGGGAGAAAAAGGATCAGTTGGACGGGATCCAGCTTGCGGTCGCTGCGTCGCTCTGGCCGAAAGCCGGAAGCTTGGCGTCGAGATCCTCGATCGTCTTGATACCGTTCTTGCGCAGATCCTCCTGTGTCAGCAGGACCGGTTTGACGACGATATTGTGGCCCGGATCCTCCCCCGCGATCAGCTTGGCCGCCGCGCGGACCGAAACCGCGCCGACGACGGCCGGATTGGTGGCCGCGGTGGCGACCCACGGACTGCCTTCCGCGGTGATCTCGGTGATATCGGCCGTGGACACATCGGCCGAATAGATCTTCACCTTGTTCGAGATGCCGAGTTCGTCGGTGGCGAGCTTCACGCCGCGCGCAAACTCGTCATAGGGCGCAAAGACGACGCTGATATCGGGATTGGCCTGGAATGCCGCCTTGGTCTGATCGGCGGTCGAGACCGCGGTCGTGTCGTTGACCGTGCCCCAGCGGGCCTTCTCGACGACGCCGGGATTGGCCTTCTTGATCTCGTCCCAGATTTCGTTGCGGCGGTCCAGCGGCGCGAAGCCGGCGACGTAGACATAGCCCGCCTGGAACGACGTGCCATTGTCCTTGATCGCCTGGCCGAGCGACGCCTTGGCCAACTCGTGATCGGACTGTTCGACCTGCGGTATCTTAGGATTGCCGAGATCGACGTCGAAAGCGACGACCTTGACGCCGGCGTCGAGTGCCTTCTGCGCGACATCCTTCAAGGCTTCGGGCTGGCCATGATCGATGATGATCGCCTGGACACCGAGATTGATCGCCTGGTCGATCTGGTCACGCTGCGCGGCCGCATCCTGCCGGCCGGAAAAGATCGTCAGATCGATGCCGAGCGCCTTGGCCTGCTTTGTCGCGCCAGCCTGATAGGCCTGAAAGAAATCGCCGGCGGAGATGAAGGTGACGAGTGCCACTTTCACGCCGCCCTTGTCGAAAGGCGCAGGCGCGCCGGTGATCCCGGCGGCGTGAACCGCCCCGACCGGAATGGCGCTGGCCAGCAGACCGGCCGCGATCAGTCGAAGGATAGAAGTCTTCATGATGTTACCCCAGTGAATGTCGCCAACAAGGCACGTCTCCGGACCGCGGGATCGCCGCCGTCGCGCCTTGAGGAGCGAATTCGCGAGACTACAGCGGCGACAGAACCGCCCGGAACACAGATTTTTCTCTTTCGCGGCGCCTGATTGGCAAATGTTACCGCTGCCTGTTGCACCGCTCGGGGATCGGGAGGTGTCGCGCGGATCGTCGGGATCGTCGCCCGCGTTTCAGGCGCGACGCGCTTTGGCCGCGAATCGCCGATCCGGCGAATCATCAAGCGCGAATCAAAAAGAAGCCGTCCAAGGTTTCCCTTGAACGGCTGGTCGAGCCCCCTGCTCCCCTAAAACTCTTCACCGAAGTGCTGCCGATCGTCGCGAAACGACCGCTTCTGGAGTGGTTTTTATGTGCCACAGACCCTGCCTAGGAGCAACGTAAACCACTTGTTAACCTTAACGGCCCCGACCCGTGAACAAGTGTTAACGCTGCTGGCACGCATCCTGCGACGCACCGCATGTAGGTCATCGGAGAGCGCCCTTTCTGTTCCCCGATGGGACACCAGAAGACAGAATGCGCGGAGCTGCTAGCATGAAACAGAACGGGTCGATCACACTGTTCCAATATTGGAACAGGCTGCGTGATGGGCGCTCTGCCCCGAAGCGTTCGGAAGTAGAGCCCGCTGATATCAAGTCGCTGCTGGCCGACACCTTCATCCTGGAAAGGGACACCCGCGGTGAAGCCGTGTTTCGGCTTGCCGGCACCCGGCTTTGCGCCGTCTACGGACGCGAACTCAAGGGTTTTTCCTTTCCCTCGCTGTGGCGCCAGAAGGATCAGCGGCTTGTCTCCAAGCTGTTCCACGGCGTTCTCGAGCAGAAATCCGTGGTGCTCATCACCTATGAGGGCCTCAGCCAAAATGGCCGTTCCAACCGCTTCGAACTGCTTGCCTTGCCGCTCGACGGCGGGATCGAAAATCCGCGCTGCCTGGGCGTGATCAGCGCCGTCGAAAAGCCCTTCTGGCTGGGGGCGGACCCGATCACCGACGCTTTGATCGACGCGATCCGCGTCATCGATCCGGACAAGGACCCGATGTACCTGAAAAACCGGCCGGAGATCGCCGTTCCCTCGCTTGTACCGTCCGAATTCGATCCGCCGGAAACGATTTCGGCACTGGGCCGGGCGCGCCGCATCCGCCATCTGGTCGTGTTCGACGGCGGGCGCGAAGAATAACCCCAAATCTTAAAGCACGGCGGCCGGCTTTTCCCCTTTGTTAACCTGCTTTCCTGTAGTTTTGCGGGTGAAGTTCCTCGCATCGGCGCGCAGGAATGCCCAACGGGGTGTAGGCATGATGAGGTCAGCGGCGGTCGAGTCCGCGCCGTCCCGCGCCGAAAGGCGTAACTTTCAGCGCGTCCGTGTAAAGATCTACGGCCGCTTCATGCTGGAAGACCGTACCGAGCACCCGTGCCAGGTGATCGACATGTCGCCGGGCAATGTCGCGCTTCGTACCGATCGCGTCGGCATGCCGGGCGAAAAAGTCATTGCCTACATCGATCATATCGGCCGCATCGAGGGCGTGGTGACGCGCACCTCGCAGGATGGCTTTGCGATGACCGTCATCGCCTCGGACCGCAAGAAGGACAAGCTTGCCGCGCAGCTGACCTGGCTTGCCAACAAGCATGAACTCGATCTTCCGGAAGACCGCCGTCACGAACGCGTGGCGCCGCGCAACCCGACCAGCGTGCTCCAGCTTACCGACGGGCGCCAGTATCAGTGCCGCATCATCGACCTGTCGCTGTCGGGCGCCGCCATCGAGATCGACGTCAAGCCGGCCATCGGCATCCAGGTCATGCTGGGGACCATGCGCGGCCAGGTGGTGCGCCATTTCGAGGATGGCGTCGCCATCGAATTCGCCGTCATCCAGCGACCCGAAACACTCGATTCCGAATTCAACGCCCCGCGCTCCTGAGGCAGCGACATCGCAATCCAGCGAACCGGCCCGTTGCGGCCGGTTTTTGTTGACCGGACATCCCCGCCAAAGCCTGCCCCGACCCCACCAACCCGTACTCGCCAGCGCCGTATCTGTGGTGGCGCAGGCACCCGGCTTGGTTAGAAATACCTGAAGAATTTTATACTCAAATAGCTCAAATTTTATGTTTATTCTACTGAGGTTTTACTCAAAATCTACTTCGGGTTTTTGCGTCAAATAAATCCAACCCTGTCATGGTCTTCTCAAACGGGGAGACTGAACAATGAGCAAGACGAGGGGCAAGCTGTTGCTTATGGCAATAGCGATGCAGCTTTCCGCTTGGGGAACAGCGGAAGCGGCGCAACCAGCCTTCATGCACACTGGCGGCCGCACCACGCAGCCGGTCGGCCACTACGAGTTCTGCCAGAAACTTCCGCAGGAATGCACCGAGCGGACGCCGAAGCAGGCGCCGGTCGAACTGACCCGCAAACTGTGGGCGACGATCGTCAACGTCAACAATTCCGTCAACACCCGGATCATCCCGCGCACCGACATGGAGCAGTGGGGCAAGGAAGAGGTCTGGTCCTATCCCGACAATGGCTTCGGCGATTGCGAGGACTATGCGCTGGAGAAGCGCCGCGAGTTGATGAGCGCCGGGATCCCCGCCGGCAATTTGCTGATGACCGTGGCGCGCCAGCCGAATGGCGACGGCCATGCGGTGCTCACCGTGCGCACCAGCCTCGGCGAGTTCATCCTCGACAATCTTGAATCCAGGGTGCTGTCCTGGACCGACACCGACTACACCTACCTGAAGCGCCAATCGGACCAGAACTCCGGCGTTTGGGTGACGATCAATGACGGCCGCGCCGACGCGGTCGCCAGCGTCCGCTAAAGCACAAACCAGAGGTCAAGCACGCCGCATAATGCGACGTGCCTAACGAGGAAGCCCGGTCGAGTCCCCACCCTCCCCGTCCCCAACGACCGGGTTTTAAGGAGCCGGCCCCGTCCCCGGGCCGGCTCCACCATTTCAGGGGTTACGGTCACTCAAATCCTCGACTATCGATTATCAACAGCCTAGATTTCTGTTTGCGGCTCACCTCCGCTATGAACAGGATGAAAAAAGCGGCTGATCACAACATCGCAGCTTCGACAAATCGTGCGGCGCTACCATCCAGGTGAGCCCCAATTTTGGGTTGCGGTGTTCGGGAAATCCAGGTCCACTGATGACCGAAACAGGAACGACCAAGAAGTGCAGTAGTCACGTATTTGCAGGCGGTACTTAGGATGACGATATTGCCATCGGGGCCGAATATTTTTGAGAGGTCAGAAGCGCGAGAATGATAAAGGATGATATTAGAACCGGACATCTGCAGAAATTTCCCCAAGAACTCGACATAATCAAAAAACTTGAGCCGGATTTTGATATTACGTGGGGAGCGCGTATAAAGAAATTCAACACAGAAGCGTCCGTTTACTTTATAAAACCTCTCCCAAGCCTTTGGGTTCGACCAAGAGCTTCTTCTCGGGATATCTGACTATCCAACACTTGAAGCTCGATTTCTTCAAGCCTTGGAGCAAACATTTCAGCAAGTTCCAGCGCGCGGCCGCGTTGATCAAACTGTATCACTGATCCTATCGTCATATCCAAAAACAGAAGAATGGATAAAGGAATTTACCGCTCAACACCCGCAAGCCCGCGCTTACGTCGGTGTATTTATTAATGATTTGTTGAATAGCAACGATCCATGGTTTGTTCGCAACAAATTTATATCTCAACTCTTCTCAAGAGACCTGTTTGACTATACTCTTCCTTTGGACAACGACCTATTCTTCTTTGGAAGACAGGCAATAGTCGCCGAACATATTGATGCTATCCGTCGCTCAGAGAATCGCGGCCTTTTTGGCCTTAGAAAAACCGGCAAGACGTCTGTATTATTTAAGATAATGAGGCAATGCGCCGAGAACACAATACCTGTCAAATACTACGACTGCAAGGTATCTTCTATTTATCGGTTATCCGGTGACGAGCTCCTTGATAGAATTTCGTCAGATATTGAAGAAATTATTGATCAAAAACTAAAGGGATGGAGGAACAAGAAAACACCGACTGATAGATTTCTTTCGCTAATTGAAAAGATACCCGCCACTACCCGCTTTTGTTTGATATTTGACGAGATCGAATATGTTTCCGTGGGCAGCAAACTTGCCCCACATTGGGTTACAGACTTTGTTCCGTTCTGGCAGGCGCTTTGGTCGGCGCAAAGTCAATTTCGAAAATTCTCGTTCATTGTATCTGGCGTAAACGCGTCCATTTCCGAAACTGATAAAATTGAAGGGGTGCAGAACCCCATGTTTGGAATTGTGAAGGCTCGATATCTCACCGGATTTGAACGCGGGGAACTTCGTTCCCTTACAAATGTTTTCGGAAAACGCATGGGCCTCCATTTCGACGAAAGCGCTGTGGATGCGTTGTATGAGCGCTATGGGGGCCACCCTCTTCTCACACGAATGATTTGCTCTCAAATAAACACTGGTATAAAAGTATCAGGCCAACCGAGACCTATTTCACTCTCTAAAGCTGAAATTCGCAAAGATCTGAACAGTAGGGAGGAAGATATCCAATTTTATTGCGGCCACATAACTTCTGAGTTGGAAGAATTCTACCCGACAGAGTACGACATGCTCGAGCTGCTTTCCGTTGGTAATATTATCGACTTCAATGATCTGGCTGAAGACATTGACCTCGTAAGACATTTAAAAGCATACGGACTTATCGATCTTTCGAAGGCTCATGAGCCTCAGTTTAAAATTCCCGTGATACAAGGATACGTCGCTTCAAAGTGGAGGCGACGTAACTCCCTCAAAACAAATCGCTACGTCGTTCCACCTCATCGACGGCAAGAATTCGTAGCAAGTAGAACGTCATCTATTCTCCGCGAGATGCGAGCGGCAGAAAGAAAATTTGATACGATTGGTCTTCCTGCTCTGTACCGCGGCAATGGCCCTTCGGAAGCGGAGCTATTCGCGTCAGTTCGTGAATGCAGTTCGCGAGAGGAGATGGTTGCATTCCTCAATCAAGCAAACCGCAGCTTAGTAGAACCAATAGACCGAGAAGGGAAGAGGCTGTCAAAAAAGGACTACTTCTTCGGTGATATTAAGTCAAATTATACAAAGTTATGGACCGGGCTAAATCGCGTCCGCGCCTATAGGAATCATCTGCTTCATTTAGAGCTTACGCCAATCGCAAAGAACGCCTATGAGGATTTTCTTCAGTTCGATCTAGACGGACAAGACCCTTCCAATTCTGTGGACGGATGGTTTCAACTTCAGTCGGCGATACTCAACGGACTTCTTATCGCACTGCAAGCGGAGATGGCGATCTACGACTAGACGGCGGGTAGCGGCCAGGAAATGGCATCCGCTTGAATGTCATTCCTTGTCAAAATGATATTTCAAATGGCTTTTGATCGCTGCAGTATGAGCGATCAAAAGCCAACTTCTGGATCACGGCCATGCTCGAAATCCCGGAAGACCGGTGCGAGCGCCACCGCCTGTTCAAGGCCATCGACGATGCCTTCAAGGCCGGCGACTTCGCAGCCCTCGGCGCGGCCTTGGGCGGCTCGCCGCGCTGGTTCGACGAGCGCATGCCGTTCGAACTCGGCCTTGGCCATCCGCTCGAATATGCCATCTACTGGAGCCCCGTCGGTTTCATCTCGACCTTGCTGGGTGCGGGCTCCGATCCGAATTATCAGGATCACGGCGGGTTTCCGGCAATCATCGCGGCGTTGTCGACCGACCGGGCCGACAGGCTGGAAATCGTCCGGGTGCTGATCGATGGCGGCGCAGACCCCAACATGCCGGGCGTCAACGACTGGACGCCGCTTCACTATGCAGTGGCCATCCGCAGTGTCGATGCGATCCGCCTGCTTTTGGCGGCGGGTGCCGACCCGACGCTCGAAACCCGCATCGATCACTATACGACGGCCCTCGAGGAAGCAGACAATGCCGGCTTTGAAGACGGCGCTTCGTTGCTTCGCGATGCAATGGCCGGACGCGGCTCCAACAGCCGGTGAACTGGGCGCGATGAACCGCGGGGCGACAAGGATTGGCCAGGCCGGCCTCAGACCTCTTTCAACCCGGCCTTGAACCGCTTGCCGTTCGCCACGTAGTGCGCGGCCGAGCCGCGCAGCCTTGCGACAGCCGCGTCGTCCAGTGTCCGGATCACCCGCGCGGGTGAGCCGACGATCAGCGAATTGTCGGGAAATTCCTTGCCTTCGGTGACCAGCGCGCCGGCCCCGACCAGCGAATTCTTGCCGATCCTGGCGCCGTTAAGCACGATCGCGCCCATGCCGATCAGGCTGTTGTCGCCGATCGTGCAGCCATGCAGCAGAGCCCGGTGGCCGATCGTGCAGCCTTGTCCTATGGTCAGGGGAAAACCGGGATCGGTGTGCATCACCGTGTGTTCCTGGACATTGCTGTCAGCACCGATGACGATCGCCTCATTGTCGCCGCGGATGACGGCGCCAAACCAGAAGCCGACGTTGCGGCCGACCCTGATATCGCCGATCAGCGTCGCGTCGGGCGCGATCCAGTTGCTGTCGGCGTCCTCGAAGCCGGGCGCCTTTCCATCGATCGCATAGACCGGCATTTTTCGTCTCCGAATCGTCTCAGGCCGCGACAGCGGCGGCCGAGCCTAGGAGCGTGCCCGCCCACGACGCAATGGCGATCAGCACGACGCCGAGCGCGAGTGCCCAGGCCACTGCGGTGCAGCCGCAGGAAATCAGCGCCAGCGTCGAAATGCGTCCCTGCCGACGGGCGTCAAGCGCATCGTTGACGAGCATGAACGGCCCCGCGCATGCGGTTGCGGCCAGCGAACGCACGATATGCGACGGCGACACATAGGGCTCGACAAAGGCAAGCCGGCGGCCCGAGATCAGCTCCATCGCCGATCCGACCAGGCCGCATGCGGTCACGCCGACCGCAAAAGCGAAGAGAGTGAGTTCCACCGGGCTCATCTTTACCTTCCGTTTACCATGAAATCGCACAGTCGCACCCGATACGCGCGCTGCAAGAGCCATGCCGCGCCATGTGTGCCGCCCGAGGACACCTCTTGAGGTGCGGCTGATTTTGGGGATTGAAATGAAGCAGGCAGCCACCGCCGACAGCCCGGAGTTCGATGTCGTCGATTCCAGGCTGATGAAGCGGGTGTTCTATGCCTTCGCGACGCTGGCGCTGCTTTCCGTGGCGATCAGTCTGGGCGGCAAATGGTTCGGCCGCTCGATCGCCATGGCCGGCTATACCGACGACGCGACCATCCACAGGATCGTCATCGGCAATAATGTCATCGCCGTGCCGGCCAACGTCATCCGCTTCGACCAGGCGCGGCGCGACGGCATCGCCTCGCGCCTCGACCTCTATCTGCGCTATCCCGAGATGGACGGCTACAGCCAGGCCGCGCGCGACGACTTCAACCACACCGGCCAGGGCAAGGACATCATCTTCCTGTCGTTCGAGCCGCAGATGATGTCGCGCGACATGAGCGGCCGCTTCGCGCCGATCTACAGCGCAATGATCATCCCGCCCGGCACGCCCGGCCCCGGCGGCACGACGGTCTACGCCTTCACCGAAAAATCAGGCTATCTCAACGAAGTGCTCGCGGTCGCCAGCCGCCCCGGCAAGACTCCGTTCGTCGCCCGTTGCCTGAGCGGCCCAAGCGCGGAAGAATCGCTGGCGCCATGCGAGCGCGACATCCAAGTGGGCGATAGCCTCGCCCTCACCTACCGTTTTCCCAGGGAGTTTTTGGACAACTGGCAAGCGCTCGACACAGCGATCGCCACCAGGGCTGCGCAGGTCCTGAAGGCAGGACACTAGCGGCTCCTTCGTCATCCACGGGCGGAGCGGGCGCGAAGCCGCGCGGACCCGAGTGTCCCGTGCCTTTCAGGCGGCGAAGCTGAGCAGAATTTGTTGTTGGGAGAGCGGCGGAGCTGGTTCCGGACCGCTGCATTTCTGGGCCAACATCACGGCATGGATCCCAGGGTCTTCGCGACGCCGCTGCGCGGCTGCTTCGCCCTGGGATGACGAGGGCCGGCTTAAGCCTTAGGCCAGATCGATGTCGAGGATCGCCATCGAGAAATTGTAGTCGCCGTCGTCCTCGTCCTTGAAGACGATGCCGAGAAACTCGTCGCCGACATAGACCTCGGCCGAATCGTCCTTGCGCGGCCGCGCCTTCACTTCGAGTTTGGGATTCTGGAAGACGCGCTTGAAATAGGCGTCCAGCTTTCTGATTTCGTCCGGCTTCAACAGTCTTCTCCGATCGTCGGGCTTGCTGGTTTGAACGCGCTTCTGACACGTCGACAATGGCGATGTAAAGGCAAGCCGGCCATATCGCATGGGAACCAGGCCCAGGCGCGTGCAGCCGGATTTCGGCGCCGCGCCCGGGGAGCCGGAAAAATCAGATGTCGAAGCTGACGACCTGGTCCATCGACTGCGACGGCAAAAGCTGGTCCATCTGCCGCGAAGGCTGGTCGCAGCCGGTCTCGCCGACGACACGGGCCGGCACGCCGGCAACCGTCTTATTGTGCGGCACCGGTGACAGCACCACCGAGCCTGCCGCGATCTTCGAGCAATGGCCGATCTCGATGTTGCCGAGGATCTTGGCGCCGGCGCCGATCAGCACGCCGTAGCGGATCTTGGGATGACGGTCGCCGCCGGCCTTGCCGGTACCGCCCAGCGTCACGCCATGCAGGATCGACACATCATCCTCGATCACCGCGGTCTCGCCGACGACAAGACCGGTTGCGTGGTCGATGAAGATGCCCTTGCCGATGCGAGCGGCCGGGTTGATGTCGGTCTGGAACACCGAGGATGAGCGGCTCTGCAGATAGAGTGCGAAATCCTTGCGGCCCTGGTTCCACAGCCAATGCGCCAGCCGATGCGTCTGGATGGCGTGAAAACCCTTGAAGTACAGCACCGGCATGATGAAGCGGTCGCAGGCAGGATCGCGGTCGTAATAGGCCTGGATGTCGACACGCACGGTCGACGACCATTCCTTGTCGTCGGCCAGCATCGACTTGAAGGTCTGGCGGATGAGATCGGAACCGACGTCCTGATGGTCGAGACGCTCGGCCAGCCGGTGGATGACGGCTTCCTCCAGGCTTTCCTGGTTCAGGATCGTCGCATAGAGAAATGCCGCCAGCAGCGGATCGCGGTTGACCGCTTCCATCGCTTCATCGCGGATCGAACGCCAGATCGGATCGACCGGCTGCAACGCGCTGTGTCGGGAAATGCTGATGCTGTTCATCGACGTCTCGTCCTGCGTCCTGCCGGCTTGCCTATTGTCCGGCCGCACATATAAGCCAGATCATAGCACGATTGAACTCAATTTTCCTTAGTGCTCGATCAAATGGATTTGGTTCACGGGAATTCAAGCCGCCATGGAAAACGAACCCTTGATCGACGCGCCGCTGAAGCACGAGCTTTCCGCGCTCTATCAGGCCGAAGGCCGCCACTATCACAACCTCAGCCATATCGAGGCGATGCTGGCGCTGGCCGCCGACTATCGCGCATCGCTGCACGACCGCGGGGCCGTCGAGGCGGCGATCTGGTTCCACGACGCCATCTATGACAGCCGGGGCAAGGACAACGAGGCCAGGAGTGCTGCACTGGCCGAGGAAAAACTCGCCGGTCGTACCAATGCGCAGCGACTGGATCGCATCGCCGCGATGATAGTCGCCACCGCAACGCATGAATTGCCCAGCCTCGCTGGCAAGGAAGCCGTCCGCGACGCAGCATTGTTCCTCGACATGGACCTGGCGATCCTGGGGGCTTCTCCGGGCGCCTTCGACGCCTATGAACAGGCGGTCCGCCGCGAATATGGCTGGGTGGAGGAGCCGATGTGGCGCGCCGGCCGTGGCGCGGTTCTGAAGACTTTCCTCGCCCGCCCGCACATTTTTCACACCGAGGAATTCCGGCAGCGGTTCGAGCCCCAGGCCAGGCAAAACATGGCGCGGTCGCTCGAAGCGCTCAAATCCTGATTTGGTCAGGAAAAGTCTCGATCCGCTGGGCGTACTGCCTGAAACCGGCGCGCCGATAGACGGCTTGCGCGCCAGGATGGTCATAGGTGTCGGTATGCAGCCACAGCCTCTCCGGCCCATGCGACCAGACGGCACGAAGCGATTGGTCGAGCAGGAACGGTCCGAGCTTGCGGCCCTGGAAGGTCGGAATGAGCCCGAAATGGGTCAGCTCGACGACCGGCTGGCCAACGCCATTGAATTCGCACAGGCCGGCGGCCTCGCCGTCGACACGCAGCACATGAATATGCGTCGACGGGCTGGCTAAAAGGCGCTCAAGCTCGCCCGCAGGCAGGCGCAACCGCCGGTCCCATTGCACCGGCCCGCCAACGGCGCAGTAAAGGCTGATGTAGTCGGCCATATCAAGCGTTTCGCGCGCCACCGTCGCGCCCGCTATCGGGCTGCCGAAAGCCGGCGCGGAATTCGGTTCACGCATTTCCATATAGGTGACCAGAAGATCAACCAAGACGGCACCAAGCCAGCAGGTCATCCGAGATCAGGTAAAGGCGCCCAGCGTCGATACCATGGCCATAAACAGCCCGGCGCCAATGGCCAGAGAGGCGCCGTTGAGCAAGGACGCCGACGAGACCGAGCAGGCGGCTGTCGTTCGAACGCGCCAGCGCCATCAGCCCGAAAATCACTCCAGCAATATGCGCCAGCGGCGCCGCCAGCAGAAATATCGTCATGAAAACGCCCGTGACAACGTTCGGGGAAACCTCGGACGTGCCGCTCGGCAGCAGCACCATTGCGGTAAAGACAATGGCGTCCGCTGCAAAGGCGGCCAGCGCCAGCATGATGGAACGTTTGCCGAGCCTGCCTGTCGCGACGACGCCCGGCAGAGCGTCCGCGCTTCTTCCCCATTGTGTCATAGTGGCCCCCGCCATCCCGCTTGGAGCAATTCCAGGAAAAGTATGTAGCGGTTTTCCCGGGAAAAGTGCGTAGCGCTTTCCCTGCGGAATTGCGTAAAAACAAAGTGTTAGAGCGGATTTTCCGCATAAAACTCAAGCACCCGTTGCTTGAAGGCCTTGTCCCCGACAGCCAGCATGTGGTCGCGGCCCTCGATGTGAAAGGCCCTGGCGTTGGGCATCAGCGACGCCAGTTCGTCCGGCGAACCGCCAATGTCGTCCTTGGTACCGACAGCGATCAGCGTCGGCTGGGCGATGCGCGCCATGTCGTCCTCATCAAGCAATTCCCGCGAGGTGGCGATGCAGGCGGCCAGCGCCCGGCGATCGCTGCGCGTCTGGTCGGCAAACGCGCGAAACGAGCGGCCGCGCGGATGGCTGGTGGCGTCTGGATCGTCGGCCAGAAGGGCTGCGGCAATCGGATCCCAGTCGCCGACGCCATCGACCATGCCGACGCCGAGACCCCCGAAAACCAGCGTCACCACCTTGTCCGGGTCGGACAGCGCCAGGAAAGCCGAAATGCGCGCACCCATCGAATAGCCCATGACATGAGCCCGCTCGATGCCGAGATGGTTGAGCAGAGCCGCTCCGTCCGAAGCCATTTTGGCCGGCGTGTAGTCAGCCTCTTCATAGCTTTTCGACGAGGCGCCATGGCCGCGATTGTCGAAGGCGATGGCGCGATAGCCGGCATCGTTCAGCGTCTTGAACCAGCCGGGCGACACCCAGTTGACGTAATGGCTCGAGGCAAAGCCGTGGATCATCAACACCGGGTCGCGGTGGCCCGATGCCGGCTGGCGATCGAGGAAGGCAAGGTCGAAACCGTCATGGGAGAAAAACTGCATCCGCCCGCTCAGCTGCCGCCGGCGTTCGGCGCATCGCCATTGTCGGCCGGCGGCTTGCCCGGCCCCGACGCGGTGCCGATTGCCGGATGGCGCAGCAGATCGTTGTACTCGATGCCGTCCCTGGCGGCGGTGCCCGCCTTGAGTTCCAGCACGAAGCGCACCGGCAGGCCAGACGAGATGATCGCCTCGGATTGCGGTTCGCCTTTCTTGATCGCCCGGATCCTGCCGTCCTGGCCAACGAAGATCAGGTCGAGCGGCATCGGCGTGTTCTTCATCCAGAAGTTCACTTGCCCGACAGTCTCGAACACAAACAGCATGCCATGGTCGTCGGCCATGTCTTCGCGGAACATCAGCCCGGCTTCACGCTCCGCGCCGGTGTCGGCGACCTCGATGGAGAAGGAGTGTTCACCGCCTTTCGTCACCGCAACCAACGGCGTCGGGTCGACGGGAAGGATCATCGCCCGGCTGTCGGCGGCACTCGGTTCCTGCGAATAGAAATAGACGCCAGTGGCGGCGGCAACGGCAATGACGGCGCAGATCGCGCCCGCAGTCAGCCAGATCCTGTTAGCCATTCAAAGTCCTCTGCCGGGCACCGCCCTAATGCGAGACCGGCAAGGTTCCCATATCGGGGTGAATTTCGGCAGCCATAAGGCCTTTGTCGCCGCGTCCGAAGCGAACCAGCACGACCTGACCCGGTCTGAGCTCGGTGATGCCGTAGCGGCGCAGCGTCTCCATATGGACGAAAATATCCTCGGTACCCTCACCCCGGGTCAGGAAGCCGAACCCCTTGGTGCGGTTGAACCACTTGACCAGCGCCCGTTCGAGGCCGCTTTCCGGCGTCACCGAAATGTGGGTGCGAGGCTCCTGCATCTCGGCCGGATGGATCGCCGTGGTGACATCCATGGACAACACGCGAAACGCCTGCAGTCCGCGGTCACCATGCTTGACGAGGCAGACGACGCGCGCGCCTTCCAACGCAGTCTGGAAGCCGTCCTTTCGAAGACATGTCACATGGAGGAGGATGTCGCCCGAAGAACCGTCATCCGGAAGAATGAAACCGTAGCCCTTGGCCACGTCGAACCATTTGATCGCGCCGGCGATTTCAACGAGGTCGGCGGAGTCGCCGCTAGCGTCTCGATGCAAGGCGTCGTCAAGGCTCTCGTCCCGCCCCATGAAAGAGGCCTTTTCCCCCATAAGAATGCCCCCTTTTTTCAAGAAACACCGCAACTGATTCTTGAGACTAGATTAACACCGCGGCTTCCGGTCTGTGCAAGACCTGACGTGCCTTTTTTCACGGTTCAATACAGGAATACCTGATTTGTTGTTTGCCGGCGCCACTGGCGGCCAGAACAGCGGCTTCTCAGACCGGACCCACTGCCGTTCTGCCTTTGGCTTGAGCATCGGATTTTTCCCGAAACCGCTCGCCGCTTCCGGCTCCGCGATTGCCCTTTGGCCGGGTGGCCCCTATGTTCCGCCGCGACGTAACATCCCGAGGAAACCACATGCGCTATCTCCACACCATGGTCCGTGTCGCCGACGTCGATGCTTCGCTCGATTTCTACTGCAACAAGCTTGGTCTCAAGGAAGTGCGCCGCTACGAAAACGAGCAGGGCCGCTTCACGCTGATCTTCCTCGCGGCGTCCGAGGACGAAGAGAGCGGCATCGCCGACAAGGCGCCGCTGATCGAACTGACCTACAATTGGGATCCTGAGGACTATAAGGGCGGCCGCAATTTCGGCCACCTCGCCTATGAGGTCGACGACATCTACGCCACCTGCCAACACCTGATGGACAATGGCGTCGTCATCAACCGGCCGCCGCGCGACGGCAACATGGCCTTCGTCAAGTCACCGGACGGCATCTCGTTCGAGCTGCTGCAAAAAGGACCGCCCAAGCCAAAGGCCGAACCCTGGGCCTCGATGCCGAACACCGGCACCTGGTAGCGATCACGCCATCTTGAAGCAGGGCGGTCGGGGTAAAAGCCGGCCGCCTTTGCGATTCCGGGTCACGCCACCTATGTAGGCGGTCATCGCGCCCAGCCGACAGCCAGCGCCTAAAGCAATTCCAGGAAAAGTGTGAAGCGGTTTTCCGTTCGGAATTGCGTCGAAACAAAGAGGGAATTCGTTCATGCCGTCCAGCCATGCCGATGTCGCCACCGAGCACGCCAGCCGCTACCTGCAGCAGTTGTGCAAACATTGGGCGCACAAATTTCCCGTCGACTTCAACCCGACCCACGGCAGCATAGATCTCTCGCTCGGCCGCACCATCATGGATGCCGATGCCAGCGCGCTGCACATCACTGTGTCGACGGATGAAGGCGGATCGCTGGAGCGCCTGGAAAGCGTCGTTGCCGACCACATCAAGCGCTTTGCCTTCCGCGAAGAACTGACCTTCGACTGGAAGCAGGTTCCGGCAGTCTAGGCGTTCAGCCGGCGGCCTGTCCTGCCATCTCCAGTAGCGCCAGCACCGAGCGCCAGTTGCGTGCGGTGCCAGGCACTTTCAGCGTGCGCGGGATCAATCCGGCAAACACCGATTTGCCCAGCCCGTCCGGCGCATTGAGGTAGAGCACATCGCCCTTGATCTCGAAGCTTTCGGGGCCGGTGCATTTTTCGGCCAGCCGCGCTGCCTCGTCGGCGGTCGGCTCGCGCTCCAGCACATAGGCGTGGAGTTTGGTGTGTTCCGCGGCCAGTTCGGGATAGGGGTTCTCGCTCACCAGCCGCTCGAACCATGAGAGATCGCGCACCATGATGCGCGAGTAAAATCCCCATTGCTTCTCGAAGGCTGCCTCGATTTGCTTCGTCAGAGTGGCTGCATCGCCTTTCGACGACCGGAAAACGGCGTTGCCGCTCTGCACATAGGTGGCGACATCGGAAAAGCCGAGGTCCTCGAAAAACGCCCGCAGCTCCGCCATCTTGACGATGCGGTTGCCGCCGACATTGATGCCGGAAAACAGCGCGACGAAGATTTTTGCCTTCCCGCTCATATGATGAACCCGGCCAATGTCTCGTTGTCGGTGATGTCCTGATACTGGACACCCTCTGCTTCGAAATTCGCCTTCAGCAGATCGAAATTGCGACGGTCCTTGGTCTCGATGCCGATCAGCACCGAACCGAAATTGCGCGCCGATTTCTTCAGATATTCGAAGCGGGCAATGTCGTCGTCAGGCCCCAGCATTTCGAGGAAGTCGCGCAGCGCGCCTGGCCGCTGCGGAAAACGGATGATGAAGTATTTCTTCAGGCCCTCGAAGCGCAGCGCCCTTTCCTTGACGTCCGGCAGCCGCTCGAAATCGAAATTGCCGCCCGAAACCACGGCAACGATGGTCTTGCCCCGGATCTCCTTCTTCGAAAAATCCTTCAGCGCGTCGATCGCCAGCGCGCCGGCGGGCTCCAGCACAACACCTTCGACATTCAGCATCTCGATCATCGTCGCGCAGAGCCGGTTTTCCGGGATCAGCCGCACCGTGTCCGCGGCAAACTCCTTGAGATGGCGCAACGGTTCGCGGCCGATCTCAGCCACCGCCGCGCCGTCGACAAAATTGTCGACCTTGGCGAGCTTGATCCGCTTTCCCGCCGACAGGCTCTCGCGCAGGCTCGGCGCGCCGGCCGGTTCGCAAAAGACAAAGCGCGCGTCACGGCCTTGATCGGCGAAGTAATGCGTCACGCCGGCGGCCAGGCCGCCGCCGCCGACCGGCAGCATGATGATGTCGGGCATGCGCGCGCCGGGCATCTGGTCGGCAATCTCATAGGCGACGGTCGCCTGCCCCTCGATGATGTCCTTGTGATCGAAAGGCGGCACCATATGCGCGCCCGTCGTTTCGGTGAATTCGAAGGCGGCCCGGTAGCAGTCGTCGAAAAAGTCGCCGACCAGCCGAACCTCGATGAATTCACCACCGAACAGCCGCGTCTTGTCGATCTTCTGCTGCGGCGTCGTCACCGGCATGAACACCACGCCCTTTTTGCCAAAGTGGCGGCAGACGAAGGCAAAGCCCTGGGCATGGTTGCCGGCCGAGGCGCAGACGAACAGCTCGGCGTCATTGCCGGCGGCGAGCGCCTTGCGGAAAAAGGTGAAGGCCCCGCGGATCTTGTAGGAGCGCACCGGCGTCAGGTCCTCGCGCTTCAACAGCACGCGCGCGCCGGTCTTCTTCGACAGATAGTCGTTTTCCTGCAGCGGTGTTTCGGGAAAGATCTGCCGGATTGCGGCGGCGGCGGCAGCGACACGAGAGGAGAAACTGTTCATGGCAAGATCACCCGGATCGCCTGTGCGCGAGTTCGATCCCCGCCTATTGCATATCCGGCCTCGCAAAGCCATTGTCCGGTCGATTATGCAGCCCCGCCGCAGGGGCATTCCTAAAAACCTTGCAAGCACTTGAAGGCGTTTGTTCATGCCTGTCGCATCGGTTGCCCTGAAAACCATGTCGCTGCCGGAATTTGGCGAGCCGACGCTGATGCCGTTCGTTGCGCGCACCACCTACGAAGCGCGCATCGACGCACTGCTGACACGCGGCACCGCGTCGGGCTTCGAGGCCTTCGCCATCTATGGCGACCGCGAGCACGCGGCCAATGTCGCCTATCTCTGCGGCTACGATCCCCGTTTCGAGGAGACGCTGCTGGTCATCGTCCCGGGCAAGCAGCCGAAACTGCTCGTCGGCAATGAAGGCTGGGGCTATGCCGAGATCTGCGACGGCCCTTACGAGCGCATCCTTTACCAGACTTTTTCGCTGCCGGCGCAGCCGCGCGACCGCTCGGCGGCGCTTCCCGACATCCTCACCGCTTGCGGCCTGAAGGCCGGCCAGCGCATCGGCGCCATCGGCTGGAAGCCGTTTGGTCCCGGCGATGCCGGCTTTGGCGAAACGGCGCTCGACCTGCCGTCCTTCATCGCCGACACGCTGCGCACGCTTGTCGGCGACAAGGGCGCGGTCCTGAACGCGGCCAACCTGCTGATGAACCCGGCGGACGGCCTGCGCGCCATCAACGAGGCCGACCAACTGGCGTCGTTCGAATTCGCCGCAACCTTTTCCTCGCAAGGCCTTCGCAATGTGCTTTCAGGCATCGAACCCGGCATGACCGAGTTGCAGGCCGCACGGCTGATGGGCATCAACGGCCTGCCGCAATGCTGTCATCCGATGCTGTCGGCCGGCAAGCGAGCGGCCTACGGCTTGCCCAGCCCACGCCTCGACATCATCAGGCGCGGCGACCCGATCACCATGGCCTATGGCATCCAGGGCTCGCTCAACGCCCGCGCCGGCTTCCTGGCCGAAGGCGCGTCAGACCTTCCACAAGGCATACGCGACTATGTCGAGAAACTGGTCGCGCCCTATTTCAGCGCAGTTGTCGACTGGTATGAAACGGTCGGCATCGGCGTTGCCGGCGGCGCGCTTTGGAAAGCGGTGCACGATCGCATCGGCGATCCGTTCTTCGGCGTCTCGCTCAACCCCGGCCATCTCGTCCATATCGACGAATGGATGCATTCTCCGATATTTGCCGGCTCCGACATCCCCCTGAAATCGGGCATGGCGCTGCAGGTCGACATCATTCCGGCGACCGGCACCGACTATTTCACCACCAACATCGAGGACGGCATCGCGCTCGCCGACCAGGCGTTGCGCGAGGAGATCGCCGCGCGCTATCCCGAGGCCTGGCGCCGCATCGAGGCGCGCCGCGCCTTCATGAACGAGGTGCTCGGCATCCGGCTCAAGCCGGAGGTGCTGCCCTTCTCCAACATACCGGCGTTCCTGCCGCCATTTTGGCTTTCGCGCCACAGTGCGATGGCTGTCGACAGGCGCTGACCGCATTTCGACTGGACATGACTTAGTTCTGCCGCACTCTACCTGTCCGGGAGGTGTCGCGGGGGTGGATGGGCCATTCGGCCAGAGTTGGAATTTCTAAGTGCCTGTAAAGAAGATCCTTACCGTTGTCCTTGCCTTGCTCGTTGCCGGCTGCGCCGGCCCGCAAACACAGGAAATTCTCGGCAGCACGGTCGTGTCCGCGCCGGTGACGGAAATCGCCGGCAATCACTCGATCTTCATCGCCACGACGCGCAAGAAATCCGACGATCCCAACAAGGTTTTCGACGGCGAGCGCTCGGCAACGCTCAACTATGCCCGCGTCAATGTCACCGTTCCGGGCATCCATCAGGCCGGCCAGATCGAGCGGCGTTCGCGCGGCAAGTCGGACGACCCGGCGAAATACTTCATGGCTTCCGAGGTCGTCGGCTACGACGCCCAGCCGAAATTCTCCAGCGCGCTCAGCGCCGACATCGCCGCGCGCGGCGGCCGCGTCATGGTCTTTGTCCATGGCTACAACACCGGCTTTGACGACGCCGTCTATCGCGTCACCCAGATCGTCCACGATTCCGGCTACCCCGGCACGCCGGTGCTGTTTTCCTGGGCATCGGGCGCCCGGACCACCGACTATGTCTACGACAAGGAAAGCGCCAGTGTCGCCCGCGACCAGCTGGAAGTGACGCTGCGCATGCTGCAGCAGTCCGGCGCGCGGCGCATCGACATCGTCGCCCATTCGCTTGGGACCTGGGTCACCATGGAAACGCTGCGCCAGTTGGCCATCACCGGCGACCGCGATCTCGGCGGCAAGCTCGGCGACGTCGTCCTCGCCTCGCCCGACATCGATGTCGATGTGTTCAAGAGCCAGATGCGGCGCTACGGCAAGCCAGACAAGCCATTCATCCTGCTGTTGTCCGACGACGACCGCGCGCTGCGGCTGTCCGGCCTGATCGCCGGCTCGCGGCCGCGCGTCGGCGACTACAAGGACGCCGCCGATCTTGCGTCCTACGGCGTGACGGTCGTCGACCTCTCCAAGGTCAAGGGAACCGACAGCTTCAATCACACCAAATTCGCCGACAATCCCGAGCTGGTGAAGATGATTGGCCAGCGGCTGCGTGAGGATGACGGTTTTGCCAGCGACCAGACGGTGACAGAGCGTATCAGCCAGCTCGGCCAGTAGGTGCGGTCGCGCCTGTTCACGATTGCCGAGCCATCGGATCAGTTTGAACTGGACCTGGACGGCCTCTGGCTCTATCGACATAGAAAAGGCGTCATGCGCCAGCGGGAGCTCGCGTAACCGTGCGTTCGAAGACTGTCCTCGCCGTTGCCTTCGCGCTCGCCGTCACCGGCTGCGCCAACCAGAACACGCACGACCTTCTCAACAAGACGACGATCACGGCACCCGCCGCCGATATTGCGGCGACGCATGAGATCTTCGTCGCCACCACCCGCCAGCAGGCGACGAAAGACCCGCGCCAGGTGTTCGACGGCGAACGTTCGCTGACCACCCTCTACGCCCGCGTCGACGTGACCGTCCCCAAGGTCCATCAAGTGGGCGCTATCGAGCGGGCCAAGGGTTCCGCCAACTCGAACCCGGCCAAGGACTTCACCGCGACCGGCGTCACCCACTACGAGGACGCCCCCCAATTCGCCAAGGCGGTCGGCGCCGACATCGCCATGCGTGGCGACCGCGCCTTGGTTTTCGTGCACGGCTTCAACAACGGCTTCGACGACGGCGTTTACCGGCTGACACAGATCGCCCACGATACCAAATATCCGGGCACGCCGGTGCTGTTCTCATGGGCGTCGAGCGCCAAGACGACCGGCTACATCTACGACAAGGACAGTGCCAACGCCGCCCGTGACGATCTCGAGGCGACGCTCAGGATGCTGGCCAAGACCCGGGCCAAGAGCATCGACATCATCGCGCACTCGATGGGAACGTGGGTGACGATGGAGGCGCTGCGCCAGCTCGCCATCACCGGCGACCGCGATCTCGGCGGCAAGCTCGGCTACGTCATCCTGGCCTCGCCGGACATCGATGTCGACGTCTTCAAGAAACAGATGATCCGCTACGGCAAGCCCAACAAGCCGTTCGCCATTTTGCTGTCGGGAGACGACCGTGCGCTGAAGCTGTCTTCCCTGATCTCGGGCGACAAGCCACGTGTCGGCGACTACGGCAATGCGGCCGACCTTGCCAGCTATGGCGTGGTCGTGGCGGATCTGACCAAGACCAAGGGCGGTGACCGTTTGAACCATGCCAAGTTCGCGGACAATCCGATCCTGGTGCAATTGCTCGGTGACCGACTGCGTACACCAGCCGCCCTGCGATCGAACGATCCGGGTGAGTTTGACGATATCGGCCAAGGGATCGGCAAGGCCGTCGGCTCCATGGCCGAAGTCGTCATCACCACGCCGTTCAAGGTGCTGACCATCGCCACCGGCGGCTGACCAAAGGCACGCTGCCCGGACCTCAGACGAACAGATCGACCTTCTGAAACGTCGTGACGTCGATCAGGCCGACATCGGAAATCCTCAGTTCGGGGATAACGACCAGCGCCAGCAGCGAGTGCTGCATGTAGGCGTTGTTGAGCGAACAGCCCATCTTGCGCATCGCCTCGGTGAGTTGCTCGGCCTTGGCGGCGACGATTTCCGCCCGCTCGTCCGACATCAGCCCGGCGATCGGCATTTCGACCAGCGCCAGCTCCTTGCCCTTGGAGAACAGCACCACGCCGCCGCCGACCTCGCCCAGCCGGTTCACGGCCAGCGCCATGTCCTGCTTGTTGGTGCCGACGACGATGATGTGGTGGCTGTCATGCGCGACGCTCGACGCCATGGCGCAGTCGCCCATATAGCCGAAGCCGGAAACGAAGGCGTTGGTGACGCCGCCCGTGCCTCTGTGGCGCTCGACCAGCGCGATCTGGCAGACGTCGTTGCGCCGATCCATGGCCACCAGCCCGTCTTCCACCGCAAGATCGGCCTCGAGCGCCCGCGTCGGCGCCTGGTTCTCGATCACGCCGATGACCCGCACCCGCACCTCATTGGCGCCCTTGGGTGCCGCAATGTCGAAATCGCCGGCTTTCAGCTTCTTGCCGAGCTTGACGGTGTTCTTCGCCGTTTTCGGATAGTCGTAGGCCGGAATGTCGATGTCGAGCTTGCCGCCCTTGGCCAGCCTGACGCCGCGCGCATAGACCTCGTCGATGGTCATCTCAGCCAGATCGGACACGATCAGCACATCGGCGAGCCGCCCCGGCGCGATCGAACCGATTTCGCGCTCCAGCTTGAAGTGCTGCGCGGTGTTGAGCGTCGCCATCTGGATCGCCGTCACCGGCTTCAAGCCTTGTTGAATGGCGTGCCGGACCACCCGGTCCATATGGCCCTCATGGACCAGCGTGCCGGAATGGCTGTCGTCGGTGCACAGGATGAAGTTGCGCGGATCGATGCCGCCTTCAGTCACCGCCTTGATCTGCGACGCCACATCGTACCAGGCCGAGCCCAGCCGCAGCATCGCCTTCATGCCCTGGCGCACGCGGGCAATGGCGTCCTCGGCGCGCGTGCCCTCGTGGTCGTCCTCTGGCCCGCCAGCGACATAACCGTGGAACGGCAGGCCGAGATCGCGCGAGGCATAGTGGCCGCCGACCGTCTTGCCGGCCTTGACTGTCGCCGCGATCTCGCCGGACATGACTGGATCGTTGGCGACGACGCCGGGGAAATTCATCACCTCGCCGAGGCCGATGATGTTTTCCCAGGTCATGGCCTCCGTGACATCGGCAACCGTCAGCTCGGCGCCGGCATGCTCCAGCCCCGGCGCCGAGGGCACGCAGGACGGCATCTGCACATGCACGTTGATGGGCATGGCCACGGCCTCGTCATGCATCAGCCGCACGCCGGGCAGGCCGAGCACATTGGCGATCTCGTGCGGATCGATGAACATCGAGGTGGTGCCGTGCGGGATCACCGCGCGGCAGAACTCGGTGACCGTCACCATGCCGCTCTCGACATGCATGTGCGCGTCGCAAAGGCCGGGCACCAGATAGCGGCCGCCGGCATCGACTACCTTGGTGCCCTGGCCGATGGCGTGGCTGGCATTCGGCCCGCAATAGGCAAAGCGGCCGCCGGCAATAGCAATGTCGGTGCCGGCGATGATCTCGCCCGAATGAACATTGACCCAGCGCCCGTTGCGGATGACCAGATCGGCAGGCTTGCGCCCCATCGCGACATCGACCAGCTGCGTCGCCATCTCGGCCCACGGTTTGGGTTTCGTCGCGGACGGCTTCTTGGCCATGAAAGACTCCTGTTTGCTTGACTGTGCCAAGCCGGCGGCGTTTTGACCAGCGCGGAACGCTAGATCGGTGGATTGGTCCCGAGGCTATTCAGCCTTCACATCGACCGCGACCTTCGCGCTTCCGGACGAGATCCGTTCGGCCAGGCGCCTGAGTTCGCCCTTGGCGAATGTACCGCTGACCATGATCTCACCGCCGAGGATCGGCTCGACCAGCCGCGGCGACATCACCACGGCGCCATCGATGCTGAGATCGATGGTCTTGCCGACATTCGCCTTGGTGAAGGCCGCGAATGCCTGCTTGCTGCCCGGCGTCAGCTTGAGGTTGAGCGCCACTTGTCCCGGCGCCGGATCGTGCACGACATCCGCCTTGGCAATGGCAAGCGTCAACGGCTTGGCCATGGCCAGCCCGCAGGCGAGCAGCACGATGGCGAGGCCGGCGATCAGACGAAACAGGGCGAGCATCCGGTTTTACCTTGCAAGCCGCCGATCTTGCACGGCGACGCTGCCGCGGCAATGCCGCCATCGCCGCGGCAGGTCGTAAACCATGGCAACCCAAGATATCGGCCCCGGTCGAAATATGATTCCGTTTTGCGGCAAATCGGGTTACCTTCAACCAGAAGTGTCATTCTGGAACCGACGTTCGGGAAGCCTGATGCATCGCCTGACGCTCGCAAGTGCCGGTTTTTTAACCGCTTTGGCCGTGCCGGCTTTCGCCGCCGATCCAATGACAGACCTGCCGATGACCGCGCCCGGCTTCGACTGGACCGGCTACTATGCCGGCCTGCAGGCTGGCTATGGCTGGGGCCAATCCGACATATCAGTGACGGAAGGCGCACCGTTTTCCATCACGCCCGACATCGACGGCGGCTTCATCGGCGGCCATGTCGCCGGCTTGTGGCAGTTCGACCAGGCGGTGGTCGGCGCTGAGGCCGACCTCAACTATTCCACGATCGACGGCACGGCGGTATCGGGCCTGGGCGGCACATTTGGTACCGACATCAAGTGGTTCGGGTCGGTCAACGCCAAAGCCGGCCTCGCCATGAACCGCCTGCTGATCTACGGCATTGGCGGCGTCGCCTTTGCCGGCATCGAAACATCGCAAGTCTCGGGCCCGGCCTTCGCCAGCACACGCACGAATGTCGGCTGGACCGTGGGTGCCGGCGTCGACTACGCGCTGACCGACAAATTCATCGTCGGCGCGCAGTATCGCTACTATGATTTCGGCTCCGAGCATTTTGACGTGGCGGCCCCCTTCAACGATCGCGATCAGGACGTGAAGCTGAACACGGTCGGCATCAACCTAAGCTACAAATTCTGAGCGCCGCTGGGTTCAGCCATCGCCACAGGCTTTTGTTTTAAAACGCGAAAACGCCCTGTGATTACTGGAGCGGACGACGGGGACCGAACCCGTGCTATCAGGGAAAAGCATCGTCAACATTCCACGTCGATCCGAAGATCGTGCTGACCTAGTGCTTGAAGAGATCGCGGTTGAATTTGATGCCGGTGCTGCCGTACCCGCTCGGCAGATCAGCGGCAGCGTTTCGGAAAGAATGTTCCGCTGCATCCGTGTACCGGCCTTCGTTCGCAAGCCTGTCCCATAGGAAAAAGGCAACTGCCAGGGCGATCACTATAAGCACCGGACGCATCGGAAAACCTTCCTCAGAGTTCCCGACAAAGCGGCTTGCATGATGATCCTGCTTCAGGCGAAATACAAGCTCCTGCTAATGCACCGTGACGCGAGAGTGAGCCGGATAGCCGCAGACTAACCCATACGCTGCCAGCCACAGGCGGGCGCCAGGACGCGCGAGGGGCCCCGGCGGCTGGAGACCAGCAGGGGGGAAACGCGCGCTTCGCGAGGCTCCTACCTAAGTGGTAGGCCAAGGTTTTAGAGCATAATGCAAAGGGCTAATTCGGCCCCGTTCGGTTCCGGCAATGTCCATGTGACGTTCCGTACTTTAGCAACTCATGAAGCAAAGTCGGATCTGACCGTTTTCAATCTGCCAGACCACACTCTGGCGTACTCCAGCCCTCCCGCTGGCTTCGGCCGGCGTGCTCCAGGCAGCGGCCCGACAGTCTGTTGGGGTGTGTTCGACTGACCGTCGGGCCTGACCGGCTTGGGGCTCTCGTTGGGGGCAAGCCGGCTAAAGCTGAACGTAATATTAGCAACCCTGCAACAAAACCCTGTTCGGACGTTTTCCCCCGCTAATGGCTGGACAGATTTGATACTTGCGCAATCGCTAAAATAATGAAAACTTTCGCTTGAGACCCGTTGGGGGACGGGAAGCGGATTGGGGGCAATGTATTTTCCGCAGTTTCTCGTGGGAATGCTGGCGACGTCGGGTTTCGTCGGGGCTTGGGCCTATGCAGCCACAGGATCAATCTGGAAGGCTGTTGCGTGGGGCATTATCGCAGCGGTTTTGCTGCAGATCGGATACTTCGCGCTTGTATTGAGGCTTGCCTATGGGCGGCGAGACACCAAGCAGGCGGCGGAGGAGACCACTCCGGACGTTACCAAACAGCCTGCCGTTCCTAACCGACCGTTGCACCGAGGCGGTCGCAAAAAAGGGCTGACTTAGGCCGGCGCAGCGGTAACGCTGGACCGACGGCCTAGACGATGAGCTTGTATCAGGATGGGGTCCGGCAGCCTTTGGGGAGGGACCGCCTCCGGCCGCCGGACCTCGCCGGCGGTTAGCACGCCGGCTGAACCTACATGCGCCTGGACTGACGGCCAGTCAGCATCTCCAATAGGCCTAGGAGCATATTACAACTCTTGGTGTAGCCGGATCTGCGATCCGAAACAGGACGTAGGCACCATGCCGGCCATCGGTACCGCACATACCCACCCTGTCACGCTGCCTGTAGCGCCAGATCAAGCTGGCGAGCATCAGGGCAGCGATTCCAGCGATGTAGATGGAAATGACGATCACCAGTCCCCAGCGATTCTATGCTCTTGAGGGCACGACACCGCTGAGGATTGCGGAGAGCACAGGACGTTCGGAAATTGGTGCACTCGGCAGGGATCGAACCTGCATCTGCCCGAGACTTCTATTGGTGGCTCTGTCCTGATTGAGCTACGAGCGCGAACATTTACAGCAGGCTACAGAAACAAGCGTTCTGTGATCAATCTGAAGATTAGGGTAACCGGCGCCTGCAATGGAAGTAGGTGAAGATGCTAAATGGCCTAAGCCCGCTGCCTCACTGTGGCGGCTCATGTTTGCGTCAATGGACGTAGATTGTTTGCACAAGCATGCAGGAGTATGCCGTTTCGCCGCCGAAAACGGCGGGAGTTCCAAGGAGGAACCGATGGCGCGTTGCAATCTCCGCAGATGGTGCGGACGCCGGGAATCGAACCCGGATAGCCGTAGCTGAGGGATTTTAAGTCCCTTGCGTCTACCAATTCCGCCACGTCCGCGTGGCCGCCACTGGTAATAGAGCCAGACAGGATTGCAAGCCTGCTCTGGCGGCGACCGCTGCCGATCAGCCGACCAGGCCGGGGTCCGGCTTCAAATGCTGGATCAGAATGACCATCTTGGCGTCGATGATGCGGCACATCCCACTCGACAATTTTGCCTTCCTTGACCCGGTTTTATCACCCGCGACGTCGCTACAGTCATATCCGTCAGCAATTCCGTCGCCATCATGCATCGCCGCGCCGTTGTACGGTGCGGCGCCAAAAGCAAGGTTCTCACCCCGCCTTCGCGCGAGCCAACAGCGCTCGCGCGTCCGCCATTTCGGAACGACCAATGACAGTAACGATCGACAAAAACGCGAGCTGGCGCGACATCGCGCAGGTGAGCGAAGGCGACACCCTGGCGCTGAGTGAGGCTGCGTGGGAGCGGATCGCTTTTGCAAACCAGCTCGTCGCTTCCATCGTCGAAAAAGGCATCCGTGCCTATGGCGTCAATACCGGGGTCGGCGCATTGGCCAGCAAGGTCGTGGCGCCTGCCCTGCAAAAGAAACTGTCGCGCAACATCATTCGCAGTCACGCGTGCGGCGTCGGGGACCTGGTGCCAAGGCGCGGCGTGCGCGCCATCATTGCCGCGCAAGTGGCAAATTTCGCCCATGGCCATTCGGGCGTAAGCCCAACGATCGTCCGCAACTTGCTCACCTTTATCGAGCGCGACTGCGTTCCCGATGTGCCATCCAGGGGATCGGCCGGCTATCTGACGCACAACGCCCATGTAGCGCTGGTCTTGATCGGTGAAGGCAGTGCGACCGTGGCGGGCCGCTCCATGAGCGGGCTCGAGGCGCTGGCTGAAATGGGCCTGGAGCCGTTGGAGCTTGGCGCGAAGGAAGGCTTGAGCCTCGTCAACGGCACGGCGTGCGCGACCGGCCTGACCAGCATTGCCGTGCAGCGCGCCGAACGCTTGCTGGGTTGGGCTGACGCCGCGGCCGCTTTAACGCTTGAAGCCGCCGGCGCGCAAATGCCGGCGTTTGGCGAAGCCATCCTGGCGATGAGGCCCTCACCCGGCATTCAGGATGTCGGCAGATCGCTGCGTGGCTGGCTTCACGGCAGCGAGTTTATCGCGCTGGCCCACGGCAGTCGCACGCAAGACGCGCTCAGTCTTCGTGCCGTGCCGCATGTTCACGGCGCCGCCCGCGAGGTGCTGGATCGGTCCGCCGAGTTGGTCGACCGTGAATTGGCTGCGGTCACCGACAATCCCGCTGTATTCGGATCGTTGAACGATCCGCAGGTTGTTTCAGAAGCGCATGCGGTGGCGCCCGCGCTCGGACAGGCCGCCGATGGCCTGACGATTGCCTTGGCGCAGGTGGCTGGAATGAGCGAGCGGCGGATCGACCGTCTCGTCAATCCGCTTGTCAACAATCTGCCGCCCTTCCTTGCCGATGAGGACGGAGCCAATTCCGGCTTCATGATTGCCCAATACACCGCCACGTCGCTGAGCAACGTCAATCGGCGCCTGGCCGCCCCGGCGGCGACCGACGGCGGTGTTACTTCCGGCCTGCAGGAGGACTTTCTGGCGCATCCGACCGTGGCGGCCAACAAGCTGCTCGCGGTTATCGACAACGCCGAATACATTTTGGCAATCGAACTCATGGCCGCCGCGCAGGCCCATGATTTCCTGGCTGAGCGCGGTGCACGTGCGCCCGGCACCGACATTATCTACCGCATGGTCCGGGACAACATCGCACATTATTCCGACGATCGGCCTCTGTCCGGGGACATGGAGGAATTGCGCACCTTCATCCGCGAAGTGGACGTGCCGCCCTGTCCGCAGCACACCGAGTGAAACCCCTCACCGGGCTTCTCGGTCCTAAGGCTTTAACGGGTTCAACTTCAAATGCTGGATCAAAATGATCGTCTTGGCGTCGATGATGCGGCCGTCTGAAATGCCGGCCAGCGCTCGTCGAGCGGTCGAACCGGCCGCATCTAACTTTGACGTGGGGTTCTCGACCTAACCGGCCCAGGCGAGTTTTGTCAGTGCCTACGCCATGGCGCGAGACGGTCACCGAGCGCGTTTGCCTCAGCGAACCTGGCCAGCGCCTGTTCGACCTTCTGCGCCGAGGCGTCAGTGCGCTCGATGTGGTGGACCACTCGGTGCCTCAGCATCGCAAGCCTGGCAGCGCAACACATGTCGCTGTTTCGCTGGTCTTCACGTTGAAGGTCGGGAGCATCGCCGGCTACAATCCGGGTCAATTCATGCCGGCGGGATCGATCGTCGTAAGGCGCTTCCTGGCCTCCAGCACACGCCGTTGCGCGGACCTGATCGTGCTGCAGAGCGCAAGCTTGACGGCTACGCCACAATCCTCGTCCAGCATTTCTTCCGCGCTTTCGAGGGCGAGTTTGGCTCGGCTAATGCGCTGTCTTGCTCTGGCAAGTTCCAGCGCCAAAATATCGGCCGCCATCCCGCGACCGTGGGGGTCCAATCTGTTCATCATGAGTTGCTAACACATGGCGGAGCGGTTCGTTCCCTTCTTACGTTGATGCTGCGGCGGCTCGCCGCATGCTCTCAAGCGGGGAGCAGTGGCATTGGCAGTGTGCCCTCCGGCGCAGGAACAGGGAGGCGGATCAAGCGAAAATCGGGTACAACTTCAAATGCTGGATCAGCATGATCGTCTTGGCGTCGATAATGCGGCCGTCTGAAATGCCGGCCAGCGCGTCGTCGAGCGACATTTCCAGAACCTCGATGTCCTCGCCCTCGTCGACCGCGCCGCCACCGGCCGAGATGCGGTCGGCGGGCGTGTAGCGGGCGATGAAGAACCACAGCCGCTCGGTCACGCTGCCGGGGCTCATATAGGGCGCAAACAGCCGCTCGATGCTCTTCAGCCGGTAGCCGAGTTCTTCCTCGGCCTCCTTGCGGATAGCGGTTTCCGGATCGTTTTCGTCGAGCAGGCCGGCGCAGGCCTCGATCAGCGGTTCGCGATGGCCGGTTACATAGGCGGGGTAACGGAACTGCCGCACCAAAAGCACCGTCGACCGCGCCGGATCGTAAGGCAGGATCACCGCGCCGTCGCCGCGATCATAGGTCTGGCGGATTTGCGTCTCCCACTGCCCGTCACGCCGGCGATAGTCGAGGACGGTCTTTTTCAGGACCGCCCAGTCATCGGAAAGGACTTCCTCCGAACGGATGCGAATGCGATCTTCCATGATGAACTCCTTGGCGTCGGCGGCAAGGCGTAGCCGCGAACCGCGGTTTCCGCAATCCGGCCAGCGATTGGTCCAGAAAAGCGTTTCACCGCCTCGTGTCTGGCGCCGGCAGTCGCCATTGCCTAGATAACAGCATCCTTTCCGGAGTTTTCTGATGACCACATCGCTTTTCCAGCCGATCACGCTTGATGGCCTGACCTTTTCAAACCGCATCGCGGTGGCGCCGATGTGCCAATATTCCGCCGACGACGGCTCCGCCAGCGACTGGCACCTCTATCATTGGATGAACCTGGCAATGTCCGGGGCCGGCATGGTCACCGTCGAGATGACCGACGTCGAACGGCGCGGCCGCATCACGCACGGTTGCCTCGGTCTTTATTCCGACGACAACGAGGCTGCCGCCCGGCGCACGCTGGATGCGGCCAGGCGGGTCGCTGCTCCGGCCACGAAATTCGGCATCCAGCTTGCCCATGCCGGTCGCAAGGCCTCCAACCGAAAGCCCTGGGAGGGCGGCGGGCCGCTGCAGCCAAACGAGGATCCCTGGCAGACCGTCTCGGCCTCGGCCATCGCCTATGACACCGGCTGGAACGTGCCGCACGCGCTGGAGGAAGAAGAGATCCTGCAGCTCATCGAGCGCTTTGCCGAAGCCGCCAGGCGGGCCGAGCGCGCCGGCTTCGACTTCCTCGAACTGCACGCCGCGCACGGCTATCTGGTCTTCCAGTTCCTGTCGCCGCTCTCCAACCAGCGCACCGACCGCTGGGGCGGCTCGCTGGAGAACCGCATGCGCTTTGTCACCGAGATCGCCAAGGCGGTGCGCAAGGCCGTCCCCGACCTGATGCTCGGCGCCCGCCTGTCGGTGAAAGACTGGGTTGATGGCGGTTTCGATGTCGAGGACGCGATCGAAGTGGCCAAGGCGCTGAAGGATCTTGGCATCGCCTATATCTGCTGTTCGAGCGGCGGCAATTCGCCCCTGCAGAAGCTGCCGACCGGCCCCGGCTACCAGGTGCATCTGGCGGAAGCGGTGCGCAAGGGAGCCGGCATTCCGACACGCGCTGTCGGACTGATTGACGATCCCAGGCAGGCGGAGGCGATCGTCGCCGATGGCAGCGCCGACATGGTGGCGCTCGCCCGCGCCTTCCTCGCCGATCCGCGATGGGGATGGCGCGCCGCCGCCACCTTCGACGAGAAAATTCACCCTGCCCCGCAACTGGCCCGCTCGGTGACGACAATGCAGCATTGGATGAAGGCGGCGGGCTGACCGGCCCGTTCTCCTGATGCCGGCGCCGTGCGGCTCATAGTTCCGGACAGTAGCTCCCGCTTCAATTTTGTCCGCAAACTGTTACGCTGGGTGAGGCTGCGGCGGGCGTGGCCGAGGCTTGGGAGGAAATCATGTCATACAAGGCATTCTTGCCGATTGCGGCGCTGACAGCAGTGGTCGGACTTTGGATTGGCACATCAACGCCGGCCGGTGCGCAATATTGCGAAGGCACCGTGCACGGCCTCTCCCGCCACTACAATCTGGCGACGGGAAGCGGCTTTCTCGCCGTGCGCGCACGGCCGAACTCGTCGTCGCGCATGATCGGGCAATTGTTCAACGGCGATCATACCGAGATTTTCGACCGCCGCGGAAACTGGTACAAGGTCGAAATCGGTGGCGGCACCGGCTGGGCGAACGCGCGCTGGCTGCGCAACGATTGCGGCTACTGAGGAGCCGTTCGTGGGCACCGGAAGCGCAGAAAGCGCCATCTGATGGCCGCCGGAGTAGAAGTTTCCGAACAGGCTCTGAGACGTTTGGGCGCAGGCTGACGGCCACTTTTGCAACCAAATTGGCTGCTTTGCGTTGCGCCCATGATGGACAACAAACCTTTTGAAACGCCGGTCGTGGTCGAACTCGGTCATGTCGGCAAATGTCGCCATATCCGCAGCACCCAGGAGGCGGCGGAGTGCCTGATGACCGTTTGGCCACTTAATCGCGGCCCCCGGCATCGTGATGCCCTCGACACTTGCCTCAAAGTGCTGGAAGGTTACCGTTCGACGGCGGATGCACGCCGCGCCTTGATCGAAGCGGCCAAGGAATCGGAAGTGCTGGTTCCCGACGACCGGCTGCTCGACAGCAAGCTGCATTGAGCGAACGGAGCTTTTTCACCAGGAGGATTTCATGGCGAAGCTGACTTACAAGATCGTCGAGCACGACGGGGGCTGGGCCTACAAGGTCGGCTCGACATTCTCGGAGACGTTCCCCAATCATCAGGACGCGCTGCGCGCCGCCGAGATCGCTTCGGCCGAACAGCAGGTTGCCGGCTCGACCGATGGCATCCAGTATGAGGACGCCGACGGCAAATGGCACGACGAACTGGCCGACGGCCGCGACCGGCCCCAGACCGAAGTTTCCGACTAGTTTTTGATTTTGTTTGTCTCTCTGCCGGCCGTGGATGCCCTTTGGAGGCATCCTGCCGGTCAGTCGAGGTCTGCAGCCGATCACTTGCCGCAGTAGTTGTCGTGAATCGGCGTTGGCGTCCGGTCCTGGCGTGTTCGAGGCGCAAGGTCCCATCGCGCCTGAGCCCATGGTGTTCAGACCGGAGGCATCAATGCTGCCGGTGGTGTTCGGATCGACGGTCATCGTCTGTTCAACCGGACGATGGCGGGTGTGGGCGGTATAGACGGCGGACGATTGCGCCATCGCTGAGGTGGCGAGACCAATCGTCAAAACCGATGCTGCAAGAAGTCTGGTGATCATTGAAGTTACTCCGTGTCTGCGTCGCGATGCTGCGACACGGGTAAACTGGCAATCACCCCAAAGGTTCAGTGAAATTGTCGTGAGGGCGCGGTGATGTCCGTGCGGCAAACGCCCGCTCGGCGATGCGCTTGATGAAGGCGGTGACGCGTTCCGGCTCGATGAATTGCGGCATGTGCCCGAGCCCCTCGACGGGCTCGAAATCGAGCCCCCTGATCTTTCCCGTCATCGGCGCGCCATGGACATGGATGCCCAGCACACGATCGCGCGTGCCGAACAGAATGCCGGCCGGCATGGCGATTTCGCCATAGCGCGGTTCGAGGCCGCCGAGGTCGCGCTCGATCGCGACGACGTCGGTGGAAGTCGCGTAGAAATGGTTCGGCCGCAATCCGCACCAGCCGCCGCCATCCACCATGTAGTCGGCCGGCGTGGTCTGCGGCGCGAAGACGAATTTCAGCGTGCGCCGTGCGTATCTCAGGCCCGCCGGCATCGCAACAGTGTGGGCCATGATCCAGCGCAGCAGCGGCGACTGGATGTAGAGCGAGCCGAATTTCTCCCGCACACGTGGTTCCAGATGCGTCAGCGGCGCCAGCAAGGCGATGCCGGAAATCGCTTGCGGATGCTCCACCGCCAGCGTCAGCGCGATGGCGCCACCCAGCGAATGGCCGACGACGAGCGGCTTTTCCAGCCCGAGCGTTTCCATGAATTGGCGCACGATTTCGGCCTGTTCGGGCAAACGCCCGGTGGCGCCCCTGGCCCGCACCGAATGACCGGAGCCTGGGCGGTCGAGCGCGATCAGCCGGTATCCCCGGCCGAAGCGGCCAAACAGCGTATGGCGAAAATGATGCAGCTGCGCGCCCATGCCGTGCAGGAAGACGATCGGCCGCCCCTCGCCTTCCTCGACATAGTGGATGCGGTTGCCGTCGATCTCGACGAATTTTCCGCGCGCCGGCACCAGCCTTTCAGCTTTCGCGGCGATCCACAACGTCGCCAGCACCAGAAAGACGCCCATCGCGACTGCCAGCAGCAGCAGGCCGCCGAGCAGCCACAGCAGAATAGATAGAAGCATTCTTCACCCGGCATCTGGACCGGCGCGCACCATCACCCACCGCCGGTTTGACCGCAAGGGCGTGAAAGCCGGTCCGTCGTCCCCCGGCATTGCCGCCGGCCGTTCGCCGCGCTATCTCAGGCGACCTTGTCTTCCTCAGGCGACCTTGCCTGCCAAGGTGACCCGTTTGCCGGAGCTTCCCATGCCTGAAATCGTCACCGCCGCCATGCTCGTCATCGGCGACGAGATTCTATCCGGCCGCACCAAGGACAAGAACATCGGCCATCTCGCCGATATCATGACGGCGATCGGCATCGACCTGAAGGAAGTGCGCGTCGTTCCCGATGAGGAAGACGAGATCGTCGCCGCGGTCAATGCCGTGCGAGCCCGCTACACCTATGTCTTCACCACCGGCGGCATCGGCCCCACCCATGACGACATCACCGCGGATTCTATCTCCAAGGCCTTTGGCGTGCCGTGCGAATACGACGCCAAGGCCTATGCCATGCTGGAAGCGAGCTACGCCACGCGCGGCCTCGAATACACCGAGGCGCGCAAGCGCATGGCGCGCATGCCGCGCGGCGCCGACCATATCGACAATCCGGTGTCCATCGCGCCCGGCTTCCGCATCGGCAACGTCCATGTCATGGCCGGCGTGCCGTCGATTTTCCAGGCCATGCTCGACAATGTCGTGCCGACGCTGAAGGCGGGCACCAAAATGCTGTCGGCGACCGTGCATTGCCCGTTCGGCGAAGGCCTGATCGGTGGTCCCCTGGGCGACATCCAGAAGGCGCACCCGGACACCATCATCGGCTCCTATCCGAAATATGGCGACGGCAAATTCTGGACGGAGCTGGTCGTCCGCGCCCGCAGCCAGGAGGCGCTGGACGCCGCGCGGGCCGATGTCGAAGCCATGGTCGCGGGCTTCGCCAGCACGGCAAGTTGATCTGGACCAGGCCGGAACAAAGCATGGCGGTGTAGCGTTTCCCGTTGACGATTTCGATCGCCGCAAAATGAGGGATTTGCCATGCGCTTCAAGACCATCGTCGCCATATTGCAGAACGAACAGGATGCCGAGCGCGTGCTCGACTGCGCCATCCCGCTTGCCGAGCGCTTCCAGAGCCATCTCATCGGCATCCATGCCGAGGCGCTTCCTGTCCCCTACACTTCGGCCACCGGCTTTCCCGACACCGAATTCCTGCAGGTCTCCGCCGATATGAGCCGGGAGCGCGCCGACAAATTGCAGGCGGTTTTCCTCAGGCATATCGAGAATTCCGGCCTGTCCTTCGAGTGGCGCAGCCTGGAGAGTTTTTCTGGCGACAGTGCACTGACCGGCATCTCCAGCGTCCGCTCCGCCGATCTGATCATCGCCGCGCAGCGCGAGTCGGGCGGCGACCCGAGCGCCGATATCGACACACTGGTCTATGATGCCGGCCGTCCGGTGCTGGTGGTGCCGCATTCGGGTCCGCTCGCCACCAGCTTCAAGCATGTGCTTCTGGCCTGGAATGGCAGCAAGGAGGCCGCACGCGCCACCTTCGACGCCCTGCCCTTCATCATCGAGGCCGAAAAGACCGAAATACTGGTCATCGATCCGCCGGATACGCTGGATGAGAATTCCGAGGCCGCCGGCGCCGAGATCGCCGCCGCTTTGTCCCGGCATGGCGCCACGGTCAGCGTCTCGGTGCTGAAGTCGGGCGGTATCTCCGTCGATGACGTCATCCAGACCAGGATCACCGAGACCGGCGCCGACCTGCTAGTGCTTGGCGCCTACAGCCACTCCTGGCTGCGCCAGCTGCTGTTCGGCGGGGTGACGCGCACCGTGCTGCGCACCGTGCCGGTCGCGGCCTTCCTGTCGCGCTGAGGCATCAGGGCGTGAGCGCGACGCGTTCACGTCCACAGCCTATAGCTGCATCGCCCTTGCCAATGCCCTGACTTTCCAGTTAATTCCGCGCGCATTCCATGATGTTGCGCGCGGAGTGCACGAATGTCCCTTCCCGAAAAAGCTTTTCCGGTCTCCTGGGACCAGTTCCACCGCGACGCCCGTGCGCTGGCCTGGCGGCTTGCCGGCGCCAACAAGGGCCAGTGGAAGGCGATCGTCTGCATTACCCGCGGCGGTCTTGTTCCGGCCGCCATCATCTCGCGCGAGCTGGGCATCCGCATCATCGAGACGGTCTGCGTCGCTTCCTATCACGACTACACCAGCCAGGGGCAGTTGCAGGTGCTGAAGGAGATCACGCCCGCGCTGCTCACCGACGACGGCGTCGGCGTGCTGATCATCGACGACCTCACCGACACCGGCAAGACGGCAGGCATCGTGCGCGCCATGATGCCCAAGGCGCATTTCGCCACCGTTTACGCCAAGCCGAAAGGCCGGCCGTTGGTCGATACTTTCGTCACCGAAGTCAGCCAGGACACCTGGATCTACTTTCCCTGGGACATGGGTTTTACCTACCAGAAGCCGATCGCCGACGACCACGCCGGCTGATTCGCGTCGATCCTTTTTCCAGTCGAAACGGCCGTGCGAATACTCTTTTGCTTTGGAAAGAGGTTCGCGGGCATCGTATTTCGCGAAATCGACCGTTTCTGGGGGCGTTTTGCGCGCCGGTGTGAAGTTTTTTACTTTTATTGCCTATGATTAGCCGTAAGATTCGTGAGACGGCAAACGATTCTGGAGGCTGGGGCTAGCTTCTCCGATGTTGACGAGGCCAACGACGCACAACCATCTGGCCGAAAGGGTCCGGCGACTCTTCGGCACGGCGCCGTGCCGCCTGCAGGTTGCCGCCTTGCCCTGGCGCGATACCGGGAACGGCGTCGAGATCATGCTGATCACCAGCCGTGACACCGGCCGCTGGGTCATACCCAAGGGCTGGCCCGAGGCCAAGGAGCCGCTTTGCGAGGCGGCGGCGCGCGAGGCCGGCGAGGAAGCCGGATTGCGCGGCACCGTCTCCCACCTCGAAGCCGGCCGCTACTTCTATGCCAAGGTGTTGGCCTCCGGCGAGGAAGTGCCTTGCGAAGTGCTGGTGTTTCCCCTGCAGGTCGACAAGGTCGCCGACCGGTGGAAGGAAAAGCGCGCGCGCACCCGTAAATGGGTGAATTCCACCGAAGCGGTGCGCATGGTCAACGAGCCTGATCTTTGCCAGATCATCGCCTATTTCTGCGCCGATCCGCACCGGTTCGCCTGATTCAAAACTGAAATATCCAGCGACTGCCACTGATCTGTGGCATACTGTCTGCCGGCACGGGGGTGCTGCTACGTCGAGCAATCGATCGGCCAATCCGATTTCTTATTTATGGCAGACCCCACAAACCCAACCGAAGCGAAGTCCGACGAGCACCGGCGCGAACACCGCCAGCGCGTGCTCAAGGGCGGGACCATCATCACCGGGATCCAGAATTCCGAGATCAGCTGCACCGTGCGCAACCAGCATGAAGGCGGCGCCGAACTGAAGGTCGCGGTCGACGCCCGGGTGCCCGATCGCTTCCTGCTCTACATTCCGGTCGACGGAATTGGCTATCGATCAGAGGTTCGCTGGCGCCGCAATGATCGAATCGGCGTTCAGTTCACTGGCACCGAGCCGAAGCCGAGGCTGCACTACGGCTGACATCCGGACTCGGCAATCGTCTGGACGAACTGCGTACCCAAGACCCGCCTTTGCCAGACACCCAGTCCGTCAACATTGTGGCTAACCAAACGGCGTGCCATGGATCGCGGTCCAAAAGGTCTGGTAAGCACCAGACGCCGTAATCAAGAGTCGATGTACCGCACGTCCTATGTTGGCCGACAGCGGACCAGCAGCTTTCGGCCTCCGGAAAGCAAGAGCGGACGCGGCGCGACAGGTGCATTGTCTGGAGTTGACCGCCACAAGCCGACATTTGGTGGGCATGGTTGACGCGACCCCAAAGAACCGGAAGAGCGGCCTTGGATCGCTTGACCTGAGCGAATATGATCCTGACGCCTTGGAGAGGGACTCGGATGGAAATCGGCCGCGTCGAGCGCAAGCTCTCGGCGATCCTTGCGGCTGACGTCGCCGGGTATAGCCGGCTGATGGGCGCCGACGAGGAAGGAACCCTCGACCGCTTGAACTGCCATCGCCGCGAGCACCTCGATCCCTGCATTGCCCGGCATCGCGGCAGGATCGTCAAGACAACGGGCGACGGGCTGTTGGCGGAATTCGCAAGTGTTGTCGATGCAGTGCGCTGCGCTGTCGAGGTGCAGGCCGGCATGGCAGAACGCAATGCTGCCATAGCAACTGACGAACGGCTCGAATTCCGGATCGGCATCAATGTCGGCGATGTCATCGAGCAGGACGGCGACGTCTTCGGCGACGGGGTCAACATCGCCGCGCGTCTGGAGGGGATCGCCGAGCCGGGCGGGATCTGCGTTTCCGCACGCGTACAGGAAGATGCTGCGGGAAAGATCGGCCTGCGCTTCGAGGATATCGGCGAGCAGGCGCTGAAGAACATCGCCCGGCCGATCCGTGCCTATCGTCTGCGCCCGGATGGGGCGAAGCAGCGTGGGCCATCGCGTGCAACGGAGCGCCTGCCCGACAGACCGGCGCTTGCGGTGCTGCCTTTCCAGAACATGAGCGGCGACCCGGAGCAGGACTACTTCGCCGACGGCATCGTCGAGGACATCATCACCGCGCTCAGCCGCTTCAAGTCGTTTGCGGTGATCGCCCGCAATTCGAGCTTCGTTTACAAAGGCAAGGCCATCGACGTGCGGCAGGTCGCCCGGGAGCTCGGTGTCCGCTACGTGCTTGAAGGCAGCGTCCGACGCTCCGGACAGCGGCTGCGCATCACCGCACAGCTCATCGAGACGATAGCCGGGGCGCATCTTTGGGCCGACAGGTTTGATGGTGTCGTCGCAGACGTGTTCGACGTGCAGGACCGCATTGCCGAAAGTGTTATCGGCGTCATCGAGCCGCAGATCCGACAGGCCGAAATCGAACGCTCCCGCAGGCAACGCCCTGAAAGCCTCGATGCGTACGACCTCTACCTCAGGGCCCTGTCGAAGACGTACAGCGCGCGGCCCGAGGACAACGCCGAGGCCTTTGAGCTATTCATGCAGGCAGTCGCGCTCGAGCCGCACTATGCGGCGTTCCTCACCGGTGCCTGTTTTGCCCTCGAGTTCCGCATTGCCATGGGCTGGCCCGAGCTTACCGGCGACGACCGGTCCGCCTGTCTCGATCTGGTGCGCCGGGCCCTTGCCGATCCGCAGGGCGATGCGACCGTGCTGGCGCAATGCGGGCTGACGCTGGTGACCATGCGGGAGTACGACCGCGGCATGCAGATCGTCGCCAATGCCGTCGAGGCGAACCCCAACAGCCAGTTCGTGCTGATGGTCGCAGGCATTGCTGAACTGCATTGCGGGGACCTGGAGGACGCGCTCGCCCATAGCCGGCGCGCGATCCTAATGAGCCCGGGCGACCCGACGGCGCCGTGGCCCATGACCACGATTGCGCATGTGCACATGGCGCGCGGTAACTATCTCGAAGCGCTGAAGGCCGCGGAGCGGTCAATGGCGGTCAACGCGGGCCTCGACCCGACTTACTGGATGCTGATCGCGGCAAATGCACAGCTCGGCCGAATGGATGAGGCACATCGCTACCTGGCAAAGTTCCAGACACTCGCGCCAGACGTTACGATCGCGAGCATCAGGGCAGGACTGCCGGAATACGATCCATCGCGCATGGCGGCGATCTTCGAAGGCTTGCGGATCGCAGGACTGGAAGAGGGCTAGCCACTGCGCGGATGAGACCCCGTGGCCGAGGTGCGATGCAGCCCTCGGCGAGGGTGATCGCACACCTCCGAACGTCCATCGCCCATGACCGCTTTGCGTCCTCTTCACAGTCAGATCACCAGGCCCTTGGTCAGTTCCAGCGCCTGGCGTTCGAACAGCCGACGGTAGATGCCGCCTTGCAGCCGGATCAACGCGTCATGCGAACCCTCTTCGACGATGCGGCCGCGATCGAAGACCAAAAGCCGGTCGAGCGCCCTCACCGTCGACAGCCGGTGCGCAATGACCAGCGTCGTGCGGCCGACCATCAACCGCTCCATCGCCTGCTGGATCAGCACCTCCGATTCCGAATCGAGGCTTGATGTCGCCTCGTCTAGGATGAGGATGCGCGCATCGGCGAGGAAGGCGCGCGCTATCGCCACGCGCTGACGCTCGCCGCCCGACAGTTTCACGCCACGCTCACCGACCAGCGTGCCATAGCCCTTCGGCAGGCCGACGATGAAGTCGTGCGCGCTGGCCAGCCGTGCCGCATGCTCGATCTCGCCTTGCGTGGCGCCCGGACGGGCATAGGCGATGTTTTCAGCCAATGACCGGTGGAACAGGATCGGCTCCTGCTGGACGATCGCGATCTGCCCGCGCAGCGACGCTTGCGCCACCGTGGCAATATCCTGACCGTCGATCAGGATCTTGCCGGCGTTCACGTCATAGAGGCGCTGGATCAGCTTGACGAAGGTCGTCTTGCCGGAGCCCGAGTGACCGACCAGCCCGACGCGTTCACCTGGCGCGATGTCCACCGAAAAGTCGCGGTAAAGTGGCAATCGGTGGCTGCCATAGTGGAAGGTGACATTGTCGAAGCTGATGCGGCCGTCGGCGATCCGGATCGGCCTGGCCCCGGGCCGATCCTCGATGCCGAGCGGCTCGGACTGGAAGTCGACCAGTTCCTCCATGTCATTGATCGAGCGCTGCAAATTGCGGATATGCGTGCCGATATCCCTGAGATAACCCTGCAGCACGAAGAACGCGGTCAGCACGAAGGCGACATCGCCGGCACTGGCTTGCCCCCACGACCACAGCATCAGCGCCAGGCCGATGACGGCGGCCCTGAGCACCAGCAGCAACGCCCCTTGCGTGGTGCCGTTGACGGTGCCGCGCACCCAGGTGCGGCCCGTGCGGGCGCGCCATTTGGCGACGACCCTGGCAAGGCGCGTTTCCTCGCGCACTTCCGCGCCGAACCCCTTGACCACAGCGTTGCAGCTCACCGCATCGGCAAGCGAGCCACCGAGGCGTGTATCCCAGGTATTCGCCAGCCGTGCCGCCGGCGCGACATAGCCGAGCGACAGCATCGCCGTCACGGTGATGAACAGCACCGAGCCTGCCGCAACGACCGCACCCATCATCGGCCAGAACCAGCCAAGCAGCAGCGTCGAGCCGGCGAGCATGACGACGGACGGCAACAGCGCGATCAGGATCGTGTCGTTGAGCAGGTCGAGCGCCCACATGCCGCGCGTTATTTTGCGCACGGTCGACCCGGCAAAACTGTTGGCGTGCCAGTCGGTGGAAAAGCGCTGGACGCGGTGGAAGGCGTCGGCGGCGATATCCGCCATCATCTTCAGCGTCAGCTCGACGATGGCCATGAACGCCAGGTTGCGCAGCACGACGCCGGCAAGCGCCAGGGCCACCAGCATCGAAAACGCCGCCATCGCCGCGTTCCATGCCACCTCGTCCGCGCCGGCACTGCTGGCAACGGCATCGACCAGCCGGCCGGAATAGAGCGGCGTCAGTACGTCGGCCAGGGTCGACAGCAGGAATGTGCCCATGATGAGCGAAAGCCGCCACGGCTGACGCCGCCAATGGCAGAGCGTGAAACCAAGAACGCTGCGAAAGGCGCCTGCGCGCAGATCGATTCGAAAACGAGCCATGATGTCATTCGGGCGCAAACGAGCCCGATCCCGGTAAGGTCGAAAATTGAAGAAACCGCGCTAGGGCATTGGCCCAGGAATGCGGAAGGTTCGGCATATTTGGCGGCACACCCGATTTGTCGGGTGGCGACCGGCATCGACGAACGCCTGTTCTCAGATCGGCTTTGCCACAGAGGTAAAACCCTTGTAGCGCGCCGTTTGAGACCTAGGCTTCGCGGCCTCGCATAATAATGTCAAATCCTGGCATTCGGTCCTCCCAAAGGGGAATCGCGGAGACGTTCTTATAGGGACGGCTCAACGCCTCGCCAAGACAGGGAACCGCCGAAAGCGCATCTGGTCCAACCAGTGAGACGATTTTGCAACAACCGCGCTCAGCCGGTGCCAGCGCTCACGGCACCACAAGATAGGCCTTCTGATCGGCGATGGTGATCGACATATCCGTGCCGGAATTGAAATCGACGAAATCCATTTCCATGCCGTCGCTGAAAACCACGCCGCCCTTGCTCAGCCGCGAAGACACGACAAGCGGACGCTCGCGGGTGATGACGCCATGCACCAACGATACGCCTGTCGTCTTGCTCGGAAACGGTTCGCGCACCGAAAAGAACAGCTGCTCGCCTTCCCGGTCGTAACCCTGTGGCGGCACTGTCGGCACTGAAGTATCGCCATAGGCCGCGGCTAGACCGGCGGCACCCGCCATGACCGAGCGCAGCCAGCCGGTCGAGCCGGCACCGGTCGAAATGATGATGCCGCTCGACGACTGGCGTTCGGTCCTGCCGTTGTAGCTGAGATCGTAGCGCGCCGAGACATGCGTGCGGGCGCCGACGAACAGGTCGTTGAAGGCGATCAGCCGGCGCCCATCCCTGGAACGCGCCTCGGCCATGACCACGGCTTGCCGACGCGCCTTGCCGGTGATCGTGAGTGCCAGCACGCGTTCGGTGTCGTCGGCGCGCCATGGCAGGAGCGCACCGTCGAAAAGCGCCGGATCCGGGTTGATGCCGATCAGCGGCTGGTGCGGCAAATATTTCGCGGTGTTGGAGACCAGCCCGTCCTGGCCGAGCGCAATCACCACATCGGTTGTGAATTCGAACTGCGGCACCAGCTCGCGGTCGAGCCGCAATTGTTTGAGACCGGCCGGAAGCGAGCCCATCACCATTTCGAGTGCCCGATGATAGGTATCGTGCGCGGCCTTGACCGGGTCGAAATTCATGCCGGCTTGCCTGAGATAAAACCGGGCCTGGCCTTGTGTGTTGAAGCGCGCCGTCAGCTCCTCGAGCTCGGTCTTGCGGGTGACGACGATCACCCGATCGATCGGCCTGTCATTGCCCTCGCTGGCCACTAGATCACTTCGAAGGCCCGGCTTTCGCCGGCGTGGCAAGCTGGCTCAGCGCACTGGTCAGCATGTCGGGCGTGATCGAAAGATTGCCGACCGAACCGCCCTTCTCCGCCCAGGCCTTGAAGGCCATCGCCGTCAGCACATTGGCCGGCGCCGACGAATAGACGGTGAGTTCGAGCTGCTGTGCCTTGGCGTCCGCCTCGGCGAGCGTCAGCTTGTTGCGCGCCTCGGTGTCGACCAGAACCTTGTTGCGTTCGGCCAGTTCGATCTCGGTGGCCAGTTCGCTCTGCTTGATCTCGCGCTCTTTTTCCACCGCATGCGCCCGGCGCGCATAGATCGCTTCGTCGGCCTGGCGCTGCAAGGTCTCGCGGTACTCGGTCTGCAGCGCCTGCCGGATCTCCGGCGTCGGCTGGGCCGAGGTTATGTGGACCTCTTCGATCGACAGGCCCGCCGTCGATGCGATCGGGTCGCTGCGCAGCAGTTCGGCCAGATTGCCGCCGAGCTTGGTCACCTCGGCCAGCGCCTGCTCCAGGCTCATCCGCGACACCACGGCGCGCGCATGGCTCTGGATGGCGAGCACGAGACGTTCGGCGATCTTCTCACGGCCGTCGCCGGCGATATCGGCACGTCTGAGCCTGGCGCTGAAGTCGAAACCTTCCGCCGCCTTTACCGGATCGACAATGCGGTAGCTGACCGAACCCTGGATCGCCAGATCCTGGAAGTTCGCCGTCGTTTCGGTGAAGATGAAGGGGTTGTCGAGCGACGTTACCGGCACCATCGCGATGGTGGTGCCGAGCGTGCCGTACCAGAAGCTGATGCCGCGCCCCTGCTCAAGGATCTTGCCGTTCTTGAAGCGGACAATGTGATACTCAGGCGTTCCCCTGAAATAACTGACAAACATGCACGGCCCCCAGGTTCATCAAATCAAAACAGATAGTTACCCGCGATCCCTGAATCGATTGGTGATGGGATAGCGGCGGTCGCGGCCAAAATTCTTCCGGGTGATCTTTACACCCGGTGCCGCCTGCCGGCGCTTGTATTCGGCGATGTAGAGCAGGTGCTCGATGCGCGTCACCGTCGCCCGGTCATGGCCGCGCGCAACGATATCGTCGACGCCCATCTCGTTTTCGACCAGGCATTCCAGGATATCGTCCAGCACCGGATAGGGCGGCAGCGAATCCTGGTCGGTCTGGTTCTCGCGCAGTTCCGCCGAAGGCGCCTTGTCGATGATATTTTTCGGGATCACCTCGCCCGACGGGCCGAGCGCGCCCGGCGGCACATGCGCGTTGCGCCAGCGCGACAGTGCATAGACCTGCATCTTGTAGAGGTCTTTTATGGGATTGAAGCCGCCATTCATGTCGCCATAAAGCGTGGCGTAGCCGACCGACATCTCGCTCTTGTTGCCGGTGGTGACGACCATCGACCCGAACTTGTTGGAGATCGCCATCAGGATGGTGCCGCGCGCGCGGCTCTGCAAATTTTCCTCGGTGATACCTTCCTTGGTGCCCTCGAACATCTGCGTCAGCGTGTGCAGGAACCCTTCGACCGGTTCGAAGATCGGCACGATGTCGTAGCGGCAGCCGAGCGCGCGGGCGCAGTCCTCGGCGTCTGCGAGCGAGTCCTTCGAGGTGTAGCGGTAAGGCATCATCACCGCGCGCAGCCGTTCCTCGCCAAGCGCATCAACGGCGAGCGCGGCGCAGATCGCCGAATCGATGCCGCCGGAAAGGCCAAGCACCACGTTCTTGAAACCGTTCTTGTTGACGTAGTCGCGCAGGCCCAGCATGCAGGCGCGGTAGTCCGCCTCCTCGCGCTCGGGGATTTTCGACATCGGCCCTTCCGAGCAGACCCAGCCCGCATCCGTGCGCTTCCAGGTGGTGACGTCGACCGTCTCCTCGAACTGGCTCATCTGGAAAGCCAGCGTCTTGTCGGTGCCGATGGCAAAGGACGCGCCGTCGAAGATCAACTCGTCCTGGCCGCCGACCTGATTGGCATAGATCATCGGCAAACCGGTTTCGATGACCTGGCGGATGACGACCTGATGGCGCACATCGATCTTGGCGCGGTAATAGGGCGAGCCGTTCGGCACCAGCAGGATTTCCGCGCCGCTTTCGGCCAACGTCTCACAGATGCCGACGTCGCCCCAAATGTCCTCGCAGATTGGAATTCCGATGCGCACGCCACGGAAATTGACGGGTCCCTGAGCCTCGGGTCCGGCCTGGAAGACGCGCTTCTCGTCGAACTCGCCGTAATTCGGCAAATCGAGCTTGTAGCGCTCGGCAAGGATCTTGCCGCCATCGGCAAAGATGATCGAGTTGTGCGTGCCGCTCTTACGCTTCAACGGCGTGCCGATGATGACGCCTGGGCCGCCATCTGATGTATCGGCGGCAAAGTCCTGCGCCGCCTTTTCACAGGCCTTCAGGAAGGCCGGCTTCAGCACAAGATCCTCCGGCGGGTAGCCGGCGAGGAAAAGCTCGGTGAACAGCACGATGTCGGCGCCCTGGCGGGCGGCATCCGCCCTCGCCTCGCGCGCCTTGGCAAGATTGCCGGCGACATCGCCGACCGTCGGGTTGAGCTGGGCAACAGCGATGCGCAGAATATCGGGGGCGGTCTTCTTGGTCATGCCTGCTGACTTAGCGCGGCAAAATTCAGCGGGCAATGGCGTTCGTTTGGACCACCCCAGACCGATCGACAGATCGTGTCTAGCCGATCGACAGATCGTGTCCAGCCGATCGACAGATCGTGTCCAGCCGATCGACAGATCGTGTCTGACCTGTCGATGGCGTCCTTATTCGCCCATATATTCGCGCAGTGTGTCAGGCGAATGGTTCTCGCCGATCGACATCGCCAGAATGCGCGAAATGTGGCGGCGGGGCAGGCTGGTTTCAGCCGCCCAGACGTTGATCTGGTCCTGAATCTTGCCGAGATCCTTCTTCGATGTCGGGCTTTCCGCGATATCGAGGCCGGCATCGCGCAGCGCCGCTCCCATGTCGGCCGAAATGATGAAGGCATCCCACTCCAGCCAGCGCAGAAAATACTGGCCGGTGTTGCCGCCGAGCCGGCTGCCATGCTTGCCGAGATAAGCCATCAGCCCAACCTGGTCGTCGGCAGGCCATTCGGCGAGAAATTTGCCGAAACCGCCATGCTCCTTCGACACACGCTCGACGAAGGCGGCGTTGTCGCGCACAGATTTGATCTTCTGTGGGTTGCGCACGATGCGCTTGTCGGCGGTCAAATCGTGCCAGAAATCATCCGGCTGGAACAGCAGCCGCTTCGGCTCGAAGCCGAGAAACGCCTCCTCGAAACCGAGCCATTTCTGTTCGATGACCCGACAACAGTCAATTAGACACAGCAATCAGGGCTGAACTATGCTTGTTAGCTTTGTCCTTAGATCGAGAACGAACGCACTTGCAAGAATCTGATTTGCCTCCAGCGAAATCCAAGCGTTCAGCAGCATTGCAACCACCATGTCCTTGTCGATTCCAATGGCCTCTCCGAAGGCGCTCGGCCAATCGTGCAGGTCGACATGTGCGTTATCCGAATGAGACCTGCGGATGTCATCGACGTGCCTACTTAGATGTTGCGCAGCGAGTTCCGGTAGTTCGGCCACTAGCTTTTTCAAAACCGCCTCGGGAGCAGCGCCTCCGGGAAGTATCGAGAACGGCCACAACGCATCACCGATTTGTGCCGTTTGCATGTCACCGTCATACACGCCGATGAGCCGGGTGGCCTTTGTCGGCCACGGAAATTTGCGTCGGAGTTCCGTCACCACACCTTCGCCCCCGCAACGAAGCACTTCGGATTCGTTGGCGAGAGGGAGATCGTAAGCGTTGAGTAGGTATGAAAGGAACTTACTAGCAACCGAATCTTCAACCAAAAGAAGATTTTTCCTCCCAGAGAGAAAGCCAATCTGAAGCAAGAACTGACGCCAGTTCCGACGATCAAAAATACGGCTCCCCTCTGCACTCTTGTACATTGGTACATACTCGGGCTCCTGAAGGCGATCCATCATCCGTGTTGAGTGGCTCGAAATGACAATACTCAACCTCTTTGTGAGTGCCGTATGAGCGATAACGTCCATCATTGCTGCCTGCGCCGTTGGCGAAATAAAGGTCTCGGGTTCATCAATAAAAAGAAATGAACCGGCAGTCGCCCTCCGAAGGCGCCAAAAGGTGTTCAGTGTAGATATTTCTCCTAGGCTCATCGTTTTAATGTCGTATTGAACTCCAAACTCCTGAACCACAAAGAATGGAACCATAGGATCAAATTGCTCTATCTCGTATATCTCAACCTTTTCATAGGATTTACCCGTGATGTACCGCACTAGTGCGAGTTCTTTTTCCTCTAAGACAATCGGGTCGACGCCATTCAAAGTATCTCGTATACTAACAATTTTCTGGAAGAAATCCTGCAGCTCAAATGCCTCTCTGGGTACATCTATGAAGACACTCTTTACATTTTCCGGGATAACGCCCGCCTCAATAAGATTTCCTGACTCGAAGGTGCGTTTTATTGGAGTATTGTTAGCAAATAGGCTCAGCGCAACCTTCCCCGCCTGAAGGCGGGCCCATGCAGATGCGTCCTTTGCATTGTCCCAATCTAACGCCGCCCAAAGGAGGCGCAGAAAGATCGTTTTGCCGACGCCATTCAGACCGCAAACCATGGTGATCGGCGACTCGAAGTCCACGGTAGTGTCGAACAACCCGGCAATGCCCGAAAAGGTCACGCTCGAAAGTCTGCTGGGAAATGGCGCAGCCTCACGAAGCTTGGACCAGTTGTGACTCGCTTCGGCCTTCCTCACCGCAAACGCCCCCAGACGAAAGGGTCTAGGATCGACTCAAGCCTGTACTCGAGTTCGAAAGGCTCCGTGTTGTTTATGAAGCTCATTGCCTCCGACAATATCCGGTGTTTCTCCGGTCCAAACGGCAAATCGCTGGCTTCAATATGGGGCAGTGCGAAGAAGTTAAAATGAAGGATGAAGTCACGAAGGATGACTGACGAAATATCCAAAACTCGAGAGGTCGACCGGTCGTTGTAGATGGATATCAAGCCACTCCATGCTCGCTCACTTACACCAGTGAGCGTGAGTGGAGCGTTAGTTGGAGCCCCCCTGCGATGCGCCAAGCGCTCTTCCTCGAAGTCATGAAGAAGGGAGGGATGCTGGCTCAATATGGGCGTCCTGCCATGCAAAACAAAGGAAGCACAAAACAATAACCACGACAGCAACGTCGCCTTGTTAAACCTCGTCCTGTATTCATACTTCCTTAGACGAGAGAAAACATCAATCGACTCGCCAGCAACGTATATAATCTCAGCATTGAATGGATCATTTGACCTAAAACGATCAGAGATCGAATTAGCAGTTAGCTTAACGATCAAGGAATCTGCTTCGAGTGTGCACAGGAACTTAGATATTACATCATCATAAGACATCCTAGAGTTGGAAAATCCTAGGGTATCCGACGAATTTCCGTAATTCTCAAAAACGCTTACCAAATCCTTTACCTGCTCACGCACAGGTCCATAAAAGGCATTGCGCTGTTCTGCTGCTGTAACGTTGGTTATAGCATTGAGACGAAAGAAAAGTTCGCCCGGTTCCTCCGGTTGATAGTCCGTGACACGCATAACTCGAATCGTGAAGTTGTCGAACAGCCTGCGAGCATCGGGTGGTAGCTCATTGTAGCGCAGCCCATCCAGCCGGTGCATTCGTTCATCAAATGGGGGAATATTTCCGTCGACCGGATAATGTCCATTTACGAAATCTCGAATAGCAACCAATCGCTGCTGCCCATCTAGGACTTCTTGCTGATGGGAGCCGGGAACTACAACGGTGTGGATTGGTGGCACGTACCAATTGCGAAGTATGCTATCGATTAGCCGGCGCTTTTTTTGTGTCGACCATACCTCGCCACGTTGAAAATCGGGCTGCAGGTCCAAATCACCGTTCTTTATTCGGGCAACTATCGTCTGGATGTCGGGGTCGGAGGGTGAAAGCTGCATAAGTCGATCTGCCAATTAGAGCGCTGGAAACCCATAAAGCACCAATGGATACAGCGGAGCTTGGTCGGAACCAATAGGCACGCCGCATTAACGCCCTGCAAAGTGCGCCGCATTCGACATCGTTTGTCTGGCCAGTGATCGTGGCTCGACTCGCAATCAACAAAATGAAAGCTGAAACGGCGTCCCGTGTCTCACTAGCCCCTGCCCTTGCGGGAAAGACCATAGCCGCTCGTTTCCGTCCCACAAGAGTTCGATTGACATTTTGGGAAAGTTGTCCCACAATCCTTAAGAGGCTAATGGGACAAATTCTTTTATGTACGTCGGATACGCAAGAACCAGCACGGTCGAGCAGCAAGCGGGCCACGAGGCACAGCTTCGGGATTTGCAATCGCAGGGATGCGAGAAGGTTTTCAGCGAACAGGTTTCTTCCGTTAATGCAAAGCGGACGGAACTTGAAAGGGCCGTCGAGTTTGTTCGAGAGGGTGACGTATTGGTCGTTACCCGACTGGACCGCCTTGCACGCTCTGTCGGTGACCTCCTTCAGATTGTCAGCCGGTTGGAAGTAAAGAAGGTTGGGCTGAAGATTCTTGATATGGCGATTGATACAACCTCGCCCACGGGTCGGCTTCTCTTGAACCTTGTCGGTGCCATCGCCCAGTTCGAGCGTGAGATCATGATTGCTCGACAGCGTGAAGGCATTGCAAAAGCGAAGGCCCAGCACAAGTTCAAGGGCCGAGCGCCCACAGCTCGTCGCAAGACAGCCGATGTGGTGTCGATGCACAGGGAGGGCAAAAAGCCGGTGGAAATCTCCCGAGCACTCGCCCTCGGGCGTTCGTCTGTTTATCGCATTCTGGCCGAGACTGCCGGGTAGTCACTATGAGATGAGCCTGGACTCGCCTGACACCATCAACGGAGCGCCAAATGGACTTCATTTTCGGCGAGAAACTTCAGGCGACAATCGGATCGATTCTGAAGGAGGACGATTTTATCTGCGCTGTCGCATTCTGGGGTAAGGGAGCATCGGCACGGCTGGCCAAGCGTTCGCCCCAAGGCCGGTTGCCGAGAATCATATGCAATCTGACATCCGGTGGGACCAACCCCTACGAGATTGAGAAATTGATCGGCAATGAGCTAAGTGCCTATGGTCATGTGAAGCAGTCGAACGCCTTACACGCAAAGGTCTTTCTGGCTTCAGACAGGGCTGTGGTCGGCTCCGCAAATGTGTCAACCAATGGGTTGGGTATCGAAGGTGCCGCCCCAGCAAAATGGATCGAAGCTGGAGTCCTGGTCACCGACAAGGGGCAGCTTGGACCGATTTCGGCATGGCTTGAAGCCGAGTGGGAAGGAGCAGCAATCATCGGTCGGGATGATCTGCTCCGTGCAAGAGAAACATGGTTTCGGCATCAGATGGCAAACGGGCCAACTTTAAAGTCTCAGGGGTCGAGTTCCAGCCTCGCCAAATTTCCGGTGCCACCTTCTGATGGTGCAATCGCCGGAGTGGATTTCCCACTCCTGAATTGGTGGAATGATACGCCTTATCGGTGGGCACCAGAAGCGATAAGCGCCGTTTCCAAATTGCTCTCGGACAATGACCCAAAGAAAATCGAGGCCCGCCTGGATAACGCCTTTGAGGTCGATCTGCGGGACAGGGAGACGTTGAGTCCGGGCAGATGGGTTGTCGCTTGGGAGGCCGCAGGCGAAAATAACTTTCCTGCTCGAAGGAAGCCATACTGGTTTTACACAGGTCAGATTCTGCCAAAAGGGATCATCTATGACGATGACCCCACCCGATATCCGGCCATTTTGGGCGCCGACTATCGAGGCAAGGTGACGCCTCCTTTCGAGTTGGACGCTTCGACGATTAAGGCTTTCCGTAACGTTATCGTACGGCCAAAGTTCTCGTCGTTGTTGGAGAGTTCCTATCCCTACTTCACAAAGCGGCGCCTTTCGGCCATGCGAGAGTTTCTGGAGGATTGGAAGTCGGAATTGATAAGAGCGACGGGATGAGAGCAGCCTGCCTCACGGAGGCTCGTAAGACCCGTGAGTTTCGTCGGCGATTCAACGTTGGCGGTGTGCTCTATGAGTTCTCAGCTATCAATGGTGGCCCGGTTACGTTTGGCACAATCGGTGGCGGAACTTCACTCAAGGCCTTCTCAGGCAGCATATGGGGCGCCTGGGATGACGAAAACGCCAAGTTTAGTGAAGGTGGCTATTTTCGAAACGGATTTCCCGTTCTCCGGAGCGTGGTGTCGCTGACAACCGAATGGATTCGAAGCGAAAGGCCCTTTCGGTTCCACTTCGAAGCGGTCAGCGATAGGAAGCATCGAATTTATCGCTACCTCGTGGCTCGATACCAATCCCCGGCAATCCGGCAGTATGTGCACTACATGGAGGACGACCGGTTCTGGTTCGTTCGGACCGACGAGCGACCGTAGAGACGGTATCGAGCGCTTTGATCACCTTGTCGGCCAGGTCTTGGGGTTTAGTTTTTGAGCTTCTTCGCCGGTGCGAGGGCGGGAACGTTGCTCGCTATTTCCAATGTAATGATTATATTGCAGGTTATATGAGCCAATTAATGTATTTTCGCATATAATCTGAATATTAGTTAAATGTAAGATTTGGTCTATTGCAGATTACTATTGACGTCTTATGGTCGACATGCTATAACCACCCCAGCATTGACGGTCTCCGTTCGTCAAACTCCTTCAATTGGAGAATGTATTTACGTAGTCACTTCGAAAAAGGCCGCTTTTTGCGCTTTGGTCGCCATATGATTCGGTTCATTTCCGGATGAAAAGCAACAACTACTAAATACACACTGTGTGCACAGGGATATTCGCTGCGCAACAGATTGGCGTGGATCGCATTGTTATGAGCAAATTTGAAATGGCATACTTGCCACCAACGGCGAAGCCATGCCTTACGAGAGTAATACAATAGTAATGAGTGAAAATAATACTATGACACCACCTGATTTCATCGAATCTGTTACCGAAACTCATATGCCGAAATTTCACGAGGACTATGGTCGAGCAGTCAACAGATTCCGCCAAGCCTCGGAGATTGGCCAGAAGCTCGATGCGATGTTCGACATGCTACAGTTGATGCTGAGCATCGGCCTCCACGCAGCAGCGAAACACGACCGGCTCGACGCAGAATGATCGATCGGAACTCACGGATTTCTTTGGAGCCTACTGCGGCTCACGCTCTGAGATTGATGGCCAAGCGAACTAAAACCGACAGCGTCCAGGAATTGGCTGGCAAAATCATCAACGAGTGGCTTCTGAGCCAAAAAGCAGACGTCGCTCGTGAATTGATTATCGAGAAGACCACACGCCATCGAATGACCCAGTTCGTTACAATCCCTTTTGCGAGGGCCGGATCGATCGAAGAGGCGGTAGAAGCGGCATACCGCAGAATCAGGGCCGCCAAGACGCAGCCACCATTACAGATGGATGAGCCGATAGCCATCTTGAGGGTTCACGATCGGCCGCTTGGCGATCGCTTGGTCAAGCGGTATTTTTCGACGCTGCGGCGTCAGTTTGATCGAAATTTGCCGGCAATTGCAATCAGTGAGACCGTCAAGAAGAACGGGATCGACTCGACCTTCCTTCACTATCATTGCCTGCTTGCAATTCCGGACCACGAGGAGCTGAGATTTCGTCGGTGGTCACAGACTTTCTGGGGCAAGATTGGGGTGCAGAAGGTTGGCTTCCCTGTGAAGCCGTCGATCCTTCGGCTGGATTCACAAGATTTGGCCATCCGTTATGCCCTCAAGAACGTGGACGAGCGTTACCCGATCGAGAACATTATCCTATCCGGCTATGATCTACAGCCGGCATAAATCGGGCTGACAGCCCGTTTCGCTGCGGCAAAGCCCGAGGAAATAGAATGGCTGAAAAATCACTTAGATTCGGAGTTGTCGACGACCTTGATAATCGGGCCGCTTCTTGGAAGCTCTTTACCCGCACTGGCCCAAACATCGATTTCTATCTCGCTTGTCGTGAACTCGGGGGCTCACTCAAGACTAGTTTCCATCAGTCGGGATTTTGGCACACGGCTTATGACCAGGCGACGTTTAAACGGATGGAGCCGGCCGACCAACAAGGTCGAGATCGTTTCATCAGCAAGTGGCCAAAGCCTACCGAAAAGCTACCGGGATTTCGAATAGGCATGCACATCATCACGCCATTTGGATCATCGACGGTTCAAGACCAAAAATTGCCCACCGGTTTCATAAAAGTTGCGCCCGCCCCGACCGGACGAGCAATCGAGTTCACTGTTGCGGTGAGCGAACCGCAACTGTCCATTTCAGGCTGGCCAGGAAGCACGAACCTTGTCGGCACGCTTGCACTTGCCGACGGCTCGACCGTCTGGGTTCTATCGTCCGTCGTCGATATACCTGTTCTCAAACTTCCTAGCCGTAGTCCTCATTTCTTCGAGGGCCACGATGTGTCTGATCTAAGAAGCGAAGGCTTACGGGCGCTGGCGTTTGCGGACTGCGACGATGGGTCAAAGATGATTGTTGACGCCAAGGTCGCCCCCCTAGCGCACCCGTAGCCTTCGGCCTTGGTCAGAAATAGGCCAAGTACGGGCCACGATTGGGTGGTCAAATTGTCCTCTAAAAGCCGTTGAAGCCTCCAGCGCCATCGGAATGCCATATACGGCCATTGATACCGGGGCCGAAGCCATTGAAGCCCCCTGCGCCGTTGGAGTGCCATATTTGCCCAGCAATTCCGGCACCAAACCCATTGAAGCCCCCAGCACCGTTGGAGCGCCACATTTGGCCGGCGATTCCGGGACCAAACCCATTGAAACCCCCAGCACCGTTGGAGCGCCACATTTGGCCGTCGATTCCGGGACCAAACCCATTGAAGCCCCCAGCACCGTTGGAGCGCCACATTTGGCCGGCGATTCCGGGACCAAACCCATTGAAACCATCACCGGCAGCCCTCCACATGGCGCCCGGCCCACCATCAAAAAGTACCACCGTCATTGTCATGCCTCCTGTCGGTCCTCCCAGTGTATCCAGGTTATCGCCGATGCATCCCTTACCTATTGACCAGCCGCCTCTGCTTCGCCGCCCTTTGCATCGGTAAGCCCTGGGAAGATACGATCCATTTCCTTCGGAAATAGGTTCCCGTCCATTCCTTTGAGGTTATCCTTGAAATTGTTCATCGTGTAAGATTGCATATCCCATTCTTTCGTCTCGCCATCGACCTTCTTGGACATAAACGTTTCGATTCCGACATCGGACATAATCAACACAGCCAGTTCCAAATCCCACACGGATGCCAACGTGAAAGGGTACTGGTCCATTAACTTCGCATCGATTCCGGCTTTCTGCAGTTGGGCAAGAGCGACCTTCCGAATCGGCTCGTACAGTCCCGCTGAGTAGAAATCCTCAAGCATTACAACCACAGGGTAAATGGGCCTCTTGTCGTGCTTCCAAAGCGGATGTTCGCCGTCAAGCGCTGCCTGCAACGCCTTGTAGGTTTGTGCTACACCCTTGCCGAACTCAATTACGTCGGCATCAAGCGCCGAGCTATCTAGAATCTTGGTCTTTGCGAGATATGTAAACCTCTTCGTTTTGCACTCGACAAATAGATGGGCGGTCTTGTCAGAAACGATCCAATCAATGGTATGTTTAGGGCTGCCCCTGAAGATATATTCCTGCTCCTGGGTAATCGCAAACGTTCCAGCTCTATCAGCAGCCTCGAACATCTCGCCAACATAATTTTGAAAGGACGGGCCGAAAAAGTCTGAAAAGTTCGGCATGCCGCAAATCTCGTAGTACAGTCCTTCGGACACTCTTCTAATAAGGTAGTTCGGTATCGGGCATATAAGTTCGATAGGTCCATTCAAATCGTGAAGTATGAGAGGACTAACGACCAACGGATTCCGGACATATATAAAATCTTCTCCGAGGCTGAAGCTCTTTTCGGCTTCTTCAAACAAATTCCAAAATTGACTCGAAAAATGCTTTATGAAGATAGATACTTCTTCAGCAGTCGCAAAATTGTTTCCAACTTGAATTGGGATACTCTGCGAAAACTGCTTCATATAGATCGCAAAGAATGCCATTCCTATCCTCAATATCTTCTCGATTGGCAATCCGACCTTCTGAAAGATCATTGCATCCAGTTCTTTGACGCCGAATATCTTGAGATACCTTACAAGCCAGCGACTACTGGGCCTCGTCTGCCATGGAAACTGTTGGTTTTGAATCCTAAAAACTTCAGACATAAGCTTGGCATCCAATATGTCGGAATGGGCTTTCTGAACGTCCCCATGAATGTCTTTCACGTGATTTATCGCATCAGCGAGTTCGTCCCAATGAGCAATATTGCGAGTTCCCCACCGTGAAGCATACCGAAGCAATTCACGGCAAAGAATGTCTAATTCCCACTCAAAAAGGCCCAACTCGATTTTGTCTCTATCCTCCAAAGAGGCTATGGTTTTTAGCCAAGCAGGAAGCGGCGTCTTGAACTGAAAAAACACAATGTAGGCATGGATAGCTTCCAACGATTCAACTAATGGCATAGCGGCCAGACGTTGGCGTAGGCGTCGATGGTTGCGCAGAAATTTATCCATGGTGAGCGTTTTGTTTTCCATCCGAACTTCTACCGATCAAACAAAATACCCTTCAGCCGGTCTGCCACGCCTTCTTAGACGACAAAAGCGACGGTGAGCCGATCCGCACATCCATGCCGTCTGTTGGGTCCCTACGGCCCGTGTAGAGGGCTTCGAGCGATGGTCCGACGGTCATGGCCACACTTCGCTAAGATAGACATTCGATTGGCGGATGAAACGCAAGAGCACCTTGCCAACGCTGTGCGCCACGCATCGAACTATCATGCAAAATGGGTTTTGCACGACAGCGCATTCGAACTTCGCATGTCACTGCCGGCCCAGGGTCAAAAACTTCCCAATGGCCGATTTACGGACTGAGCGGATATCGACCGGGTTAGCGCATTCTTGCCAAGAAGGCGCTTGCATCGCTAGAGTAGCGTCCCATGGTTATAGAAGCGTCAGCCGTTTGATCCAAGATTTCCGACGTCTTTCGTGCTGCATCACCGATGTCATGAGCCAAGGAAATTCGACAATTATTGTGCCCGAAAATCCGGAAGGGGACACCATTAGAGTCCCTGTTCTGAAAGTATTTGACGGTGACGGATTTCTAACAAGAATTAAGGCCAGCGAACTCACGGGCAGCCCAAGCGACCAATCAGAGTTTGAACTCGCAGCTCGGTTTGCCTTCATCGACGCACCTGAATTGGAACAGCCCGGAGGACGTGAGGCCAAAGATTTTCTTCAAACTTTGATTGGCGGTAGATGGGTGGAACTTGAAGTTAGAATGAAGATGGATACGGGTCAGATAGTCGACAGACATAAGCGCATAGTCGGTGTGCCGTTTCTGACCGAGGAATACTCGGGTGCCGAATTCAGAACATCGTCTAACCGCACTCATGACGCTGCTACATTCGGGGGGCCACTACTCGTCACTAGGAACATTGAGCTAGAGATGGTTTTGAATGGATGGGCGTGGGTTCTCGAACGATATGGACCGGGCGAACGATATTTAGAGGCGTTGGACGATGCGCAACGTCACAAAAGAGGAATATGGGCGGCCACAGAGACCAACATTCGGCCATGGGAGTTTAAGCAGCAGAAACACCGTGAAAAGCGCCTCACGGACAAGAGAGGCACAAAATGTCCGATAGAGGGGTGTGGTGGCGATTTGGTGAAACGCAACGGTAAGTTTGGAGCGTTCTTCGGTTGCTCGACTTTCCCTGCCTGCAAATTCTCTTGCTCTGCTGCGATCTGAAAAACGCTCCGGCCCCCCGAAACCGTACGGACGGAGGCTTCTTTGAAGGGGCCAACGCCACGCTTTTTCCGGAACCACCAGCGTCCGGTTCGCCCCTCAGGACTTTGGATTTCAGCCTCCAGATATTACATTGTTTGGATGATTCGAGCTTGGGGTCCTCAGCGATGACCAATTCAGCGTTTGACGCTTGGCAACGTGATCCTGCAACACGTGCCCTGCTTGATTTTGCAAATAGCCCTGCGATGACGGAAGCGCAGAAGCTTGCAAAGGCCGTTGCCGACCTCCCGGGTAGTCGTGCCTTCGATGACGCACAGCTGCTCGCCAGCGTTCACGGTGGCTTGATGGATCAAAGGATCACCGACACCTACAATCGGGCCATTGAGGACGCTAAGGGGCTCGCCAGCGTTCATGGTGGCTTGATGGATCAAAGGATCGCTGACACCTACAATCGGGCTGTTGAGGACGCTAAGGGGCTCGCCAGCCTTCACGGTGGCTTGATGGATCGGAGCGTCACCGGCGCTTACAGTCGAGCGATAGAGGACGCTAAGGGGCTCGCCAGCGCCGGCAGCCACGCTATCACTGAGGCTCAAAGGCTTTCCGGCGCATTCACCAGCTTCGCCGACAGTCCCGCCATGAAGGATATGCAACGACTGGGCGGCCTGATTACCGGCTTCGCCGACAGCCCGGTCATGAAGGACATGCAGCGACTGGCCGGCGCATTCACCGGCTTCGCCGACAGTCCGGTCGTGCGTGACATGCAACGACTGGCCGGCGCATTCACCAGCTTCGCCGACAGCCCGATTATGCGGGATGTACAGCGCCTATCCGAAGCCGCAGCTGGTTTCGCCAATAGCCCAGCGGTTAGGGAGGCTCATAATTTTGTAGGCGCCTTCTCCGCCGCATCGGACCTTCCGACCTTCGCCGCTCTCAGTGGACTCGGAAAGGCTTTTGATCACTATCGACGCAATCCAAACTTGAGCGTTGTAGAGGCGTTTGCAGGCACATCAGCCGGACAAACGCTACAAGAACTGCTTGACAATCAGATAGCCAAATCGGCCACAGGCATATTCGCAGTTGGCGCAGAAGGCGTCCGCAACAAGCAAAGTGGAGCCTTATCTAAGGCCGATGACGCTCCGATTGATCCCAATTTGGCCGTGTACGAGGCGATTTTTGATGCGGTCAACTCGATCCATGACACTTTGAAGTCTGGGAAAGCAGGGCCACTCGAAAGCTACTTTGTAGGATACCTCTACCCACTGATTCTATGTGTATTTTTTTATATTCTATCTGGCATCGACCTTGATAACCAGAAGCAGGAGGTTATCAGCCACATTGATGAGTCAAAGCAGCAAATTGTTGAAAACATTAATGACAAATTATTCGTCCTAAAAGAATCTTTCGAGCAGTTATCCCATCGAATTGAGAAATCTCCTGACGTTTACATTGCCGTTCGCCGAGTGCGACTAAATTGGCAGAGAAAATATTCTGGCGGACACTATTTACTGCTCGAACCCGGTCAAGAGGTCGAGGTGCTGCGACGCTCGGGTAAATGGCTGGAAGTGCGAGCTATACTTCCCGACCAAACGGAGATTACTGGTTGGGTTCTCAAGAAATATATGCGAGCCGCCCGTTGACCCGCCATGTTCGTCTCAGCGAATGGTGTGGAATTCAAAAGGTACGATAGCTAAGCGCTTTCTTGAATGTTGAATCCCAACTCTCTTGCCTGTCGTAGCATGGTGTCCTTAGTGGCTTTCATTTTTTCGACGATTTTCCTTGTGGCTTCCAAGCCTACTTCACCACCGTTTTCAATCAGCCAATCCACCTCATTGATGATATCCGCCAATATGTGGTTCCCAAGCGCTGTAGCCGTCTCTAGATCGTCTGGAATGATATCAACGCCACCATGGGCACCAGTGACCGCATATGGCTTCCTTGGGTCTGTATAGTTCACATGCACGAGACGGGTTCCACCACCCTTAAATTCGATGATGAAGCTAGCCCCGTACTTGGATTCAGGATCACGCTTAAGCCTGACTTCCTCCACTATCGTCCTGATGTGTTGTGCGGTCTTTGCCCGTAGCTCAAAAAGCTTTTCAATGGTCACTTGGCCCGGTTCGGTTCCTACCTTTGGGAAGTCCACCAAATTGGTTTCCATGGCGGCTGTATGATTTGACCTCGTGGTGTTGCGCTCTGCCTCTAATGCCTTCACCTGTTCGTTGATGGCATCTAGCTTGGCTTGGTCTGCATCCATTCCCGGTTGAAGGGTTTTAGCAAGGCTATCGTTTTTGCGAACCATGTTGGCGATTGCCACAATGCCTTTTTGAAGCGATTGCCGCTCACCCTCTAGGCTCTGCAATTGTGCTGTAATTTCTTGGATGCGTGAACCCGAACCACCATGCATGATGGTCTGTAGGTCAATCTCATTCACAAAGCCCAAGAACGACTTTTCAAACACTTCATAGTTCCATGGTCGGGCATCGCATTTCCCTACCAACATGGCTTTGCAATAGAACTGTGGTGCCCTACCCGGCTTTGGTGGCCTGTGAGTCATCGGTCCACCGCATCTCTGACACTTTGCGATGCCGCCAAACAGGTTTGAATAAGCTGGTCCTTTCCTGCCACGACCAACCTTCAAACGGGATGCCATGCCAGCTTGTATCCGGTTGAATTCATCTTTGGTGATCACAGGCGGGAAACATCCTTCAATGATCGTTCCATCTTTCATGTGGTAGTCACCGTAAAGAGCCGGTGATTTCAGGATGTTTTCCAAGGCGGCTACCGTCCAATGGTTGGCAGCGCTTTTCCGCTTTGCCTTGGTGAATGGTTCATCCTTGGCTTTGTTCAGGGTAATGGCAATCTTGGGATAGCCGCAACCGGCCAAGCTCATGTCACACATGCGTTGAACAATCGCCCGTCTCTGTTCGCTATGGAACACCGCCTTTTTGGTCACAGGGTCTTTGGTGAGCCAACCCGTCATGCACTGAACGGGAAGCACTCCGGACTCTTTGGCCTTGGCGTAGCGTTCGGCATAGCTCTTTTTGGTTCGGTATTCTTTTTTGGCCGACTCCTCATGCGCCAGTTCCATTTTCATGATGGAACGCATGAGCGTTTGCAGCGTCATCTTGCCGGTCTGGTACTCTTGCCAGTCAATGGTTGTGACCACGATTAGCCCGGTTTTGATAATCGCCAACAAGAGTTGCAAGGCGTCTTCGATTGAGGCACGGCTTAGGCGGTCCAAGTCTTCCACGAACAGGATGGTTTCGGCTGGAAACTTGCCTGCCTGTGCCTCTTTAAGCAGGACACCAAGCGCACCGGACTCAAGGTTCTTTCCCTTGTAGGCTGACAAGCCCATATCGATCATCTGATGTTCATTGGCGATGGTCACGCCATAGCGTTCTTGGGCTTCATCGAACGAGTCTTTTTGTCGCCTTAGCCCGTCACCGTCCACCTGAATCAGTCTCGAAACACGGGCATAGCTCAATGCCAGCGGCCTTGTTCCAACATTTCCGGTATATGAATGAGAATGTAAATTATCCAACGAATTCATTGGCTTCCACCTTTCGGAGGCATATGGGAAGCCCGAACAGACTTACAAGCACTCCCTTTATGTCCAAAAGACTACTGGCGGACGCGCCAGACGAAGCCGGCGGCAAACACCCGCTCGGCCATCGTCGAGAGAATGCGGTCGTCTGCAACTTTCGCCACCGCGGCATTGTTGGGCAAAGGCCCGAGCAGCGACGACAGCTGCGCCTCGCCGCCTTTGCGTTTTGCTGCGCGGGCACGGATCTTCGCGAAATCGGGCATTTTTGCTCGCATCCTCACGCCACGCTTTTGACGGAGCGCCATCTTCCTATATGCAGACGAGGCTGCCAAGCCGATGCTTTTCCGATGGAGACATCCATGAACAAGACCGTGCCCGAACTCGCCAACCGCTGGCTGAAGCGAACGCCGGAGGCTCTCAGCGAGCTCGAGCGACGCGTGCTGCAGAGCACCGTCGACCGCAAGCCGATATCGCAAGACATCAATGACAGTCTGGCCGGCCTTCAGGGCGCGGGCGACCGTATCGCCGATGCCATCGCCCGCGTCGGCGGCTCATGGTCGTTCATCCTTTCCTTCATCGCTTTCCTGATCCTCTGGATCGGTGGCAATTGGTGGCTGCTGGGGCAAAGTTCGTTCGACCCCTACCCCTTCATCTTCCTCAATCTCGTCCTGTCGATGATCGCCGCCCTGCAGGCGCCGGTGATCATGATGTCGCAGAACCGCCAGGCCGCACGCGACCGCATCGACGCCGCCCACGACTATGAGGTCAATCTCAAGGCCGAGATCGAGATCATGGCGCTGCATGAAAAGCTCGACGAACTGCGCCACAGCCAGATCATCGGCATGCGTGACGAGATCGCAGAGATCGCCGACCGGCTGAAGCGGATCGACGAACGGCTGATGCCGCAGACATCATGACGGAGACCATCCATCATCTCATCGAGCAGTATGGGCTGATCGCCGTCTTTCTCGGCTGCGTCGCCGAGGGTGAAAGTGCTGCCATCCTTGGCGGCTTCTTCGCGCACCAGCACGTCTTCATCCTGTTGCAGGCCTTCCTGGCAGCCGCCCTCGGCGCCTTCGTCGGCGACACCTTCTTCTTCACCCTTGGGCGAAGCTTTGCCGACCATCCCTACGTTCTCAAACTGAAAGCCAGGCCGGGCTTCAATCACGCCTACCGTATGGTCTCCTCGCACCCCAACATCTTCGTGCTGTCGAACCGCTACATCTACGGCCTGCGCCTGGTCGGCGGCATAGCAGCCGGCTTTGCCAGCATCACGGTGAGACGCTTTGTCATTCTCAACGCCATCTCGTCGCTGGCCTGGGCGGCATTGTTCTGCACCATCGGCTATGTCTTCGGACTGGGCGCCGAGCGTATCGTCGGCCAGGCACTGCATCGTCACGAACGGCTGTTGGTAGCGCTCGCCATCGGGCTTGCCGTCGCCATCCTTGCCTGGCTCCTCGCCCGCAATGTTGCCAAAAAGGAACGCGCCAAGGACGCCCGCGATAGCGACGCCACGTAGTTCAGTCGTCGTCCTCGATCAAGGCGCGGTCGCCGCGGTCTAGGATCAGCGGGATGATCAAATCCTCCTCATCGGCAAGATGCCTGGTCAGCATGGCGATCAGCCGGCTGTTTTCGTTGGCATAGGCTTCAGCGGCAAAGCGCTGCTTGTCTTCGCTCTCCTGCAGCGTCTTGATGAAGGCATTCGCCGTCTCGGCATTGCGCTCCAGACTTTCATGGATCGTGTGGTGATCCGCATCGAGAATCTCGAAGCCGCGTTTCAGCCGCGGCTCGGCTTTGGCGAAGACCGGGAAGTATTGATAGTCCTCGACATTGTGGTGGCCGTCGAGGTGCCCAAGAAAATGGTTGAGGCGCGGCGCGAACCAGCGGGCGAAATCCGGTGCCGTCAGCCTGCCCTCGCGATAGTCGCCGATGCCGTTGCCGAGCATGCCGCCGAGCTCGCGGAACATATCGTGCCGCTGCAGCCACATGTTGGCCATGCCATGGATGTTGGCATGGCCCTGCCAGTTTTCACGCGGGTATTTTTCGACCAGCCAGCGCAGATCGTCCGGCAGGCCCGCCCGCTCAAGCAGCAAGAAATCGGTGGCCTCGGCCATGACAGTCTCCTTTGGATACCGTCATGTAGTGCCTGAGGTGTCAGATCGGTAGTCCGGTGATGCGCTCGATGATGGCGATGCCCCAGACGCCGGCCACGATCAGCACCGAAATCAGCACCGCCAGCGAACCGCAATCCTTGGCCAGCTGGATATCGACGTTGAACTCCCGGCTGAACGCATCGCAGGCTGCCTCGATGCCGGTGTTCAGAACCTCGACCATGATCAAAAGCAGCACCGCGCCGATCAGCAGCGCGTAGCCGCGCCACGACACCGAGACAAACCAGCCAAGCGGCAAGGCAAGCACCAGCAGCATCAGCTCCTGCTGAAAAGCCTTTTCGCTGGCGGCCAGCTTGCGAAACGCCCGCACTGAATTGAAGAAAGCATCGATAAGCCGCTGCATGCTCAAATCCCCTAGAATCACCGGCAGGGGATAACGCAATGGCCGGATCAAGGGAATAAGGCAGCTGCTTCAAAAATCATGGGCCCGCACTGTCACTCCTCGGCCACCTTGACCGACGGCGTCGACTTCTCGAACTGCGGCAGCGCGTCGTCGATCGCATAATAGTCGCCCTTGTCGCCGACGAAGATGTGGCACTGACCCTCGAGCCCGGTGGGCTTGTCGAACAGCCCGGCCATGACCGAAACATAGGCGTCGTGCCGCGGCTTCCAGAACAGCAGCGAACCGCATGTCTTGCAGAAGCCGCGCCTGGCAAACGAAGACGCCTCGTACCAGGTGATGCCCTCGGTTCCCGTTATCGTGATGTTTTCATCGAGGACATTGGTTGCGGCGTAGAAATGCCCGCTCTGCTTGCGGCATTGCGAGCAGTGGCAATAGACCACCCCTCGCAAAGCTCCCCGCGTCTTGAAGCGCACCGCCCCGCACAGGCACGATCCGCTGTGATTGTCATCCATCCCCGCCTCCATTCGATAGCGCCATTCATGGTTTCGCCACCCTGGCAGGATTCCAGTTCCGCTGCCGCCGCGTACAGGCAAATGCGACACTGCGTGGGCGTGTTTTGAATTCCCGCGACACGGGCAGCAACCCTTTTGCAGCCTGAGGTAGAGAAACTAGGTGACATTAAGGAAACTTTAGCGCCCCCGCATCTATGGTCCTTGCCAGCGAAAGTCGTGATTGGGGACGCGGCTTTTCGCAGTTTGGCCTGGAATTCGGCTCACGCCCCGTCGGCGACATCTTGCACTCGCAGATCTGCGAAGGCTCCCAGGGTAGAGTGAACAGCACATGCAGCCGGTAGCCGTCCAGACCGACCGAAATGCAGACATCGCAACCACCGTTGTGACCACCATGCGCCAGCTGGGTGTGCTCGGTCTGCCGCGCAACTATGAAATCTTCTACGAAGCGCTGAACGGCACCAATCGCGAGCTCAGCCTTGCTGTCGTCTCGTTGAGCAACCGGCCGACGCAAGAGGATCTGGACAAGATCGGCCGCACCTTCTTTGCGCAGCACCATGGTCCGGGCATTGTCGAGCAGGCGCGCGACGTCCTTGCCAGCGAGCTCGAGGACATCGCCTCGCTGCTGCGCAATGAACGCAGCCATATCGAGAAATACGGCAGGATCCTCGACGAAACGTCGAGCGGGCTTTCCAATCGCAGCCTGCTTTCGCAGGATCTGCTGCAAAAGGTCGTCAGCGCCATATCGGCAGCCACCAATTCGACGATCGACCACGGCAAGCAGGTTGCAACCACGCTGAGCGACAAAACGGCCGAACTCGAAAGCGTCAAGTCCAAGCTCGAAGAGTACAAGCGGCTCGCCGACACCGATCCGTTGACCCATATCTGGAACCGCCGCGCCTTCGACAAGCAGATCACCAGGATCTACACCAGCAACAAGGGCATCCTGTTCAACGCCCTGATCCTCGCCGACATCGACCGCTTTAAGGACATCAACGATCGCTACGGCCACCCGGTCGGCGACAAGATCATCCAGATTGTCGCCGACATCTTTCAGACCAGCATTGCCGGCGACATGTTCGTGGCCCGAACCGGCGGCGAGGAATTCGCGCTGATCATCGAGGGTGTCAGCGAGGACACCACCTACGAGATTGCCGAGCGCATCCGCCAGCTGATCGAACAGACGCCGTTTACCAGCAGCCAGACCGGCACCAACTACGGCACCGTCACCGTATCCATGGGCATCTGCATGGCATCCGAGGCCGACAGTGCCGAGGACCTGTACACCAAGGCGGACCGGGCGCTCTATCGCTCCAAGGTCAGCGGGCGCAACCGCGTGACCAAGCATTCGGCAATGGCCGGCCGCGCCGGCAAAAGCTGGCTGCTTTACAAGAAGGACTGACCCTTCCGCAGCAAGGGTTGTCGGTCGCGCCTCGAATTGTTTTGATCCAGCATCTTTCCATATGAATTTTTGTGGACTATATTTCCCACAGAAATGGAAAACCGATGTCCGTGACACAGCCTCGAATTGCTGCCAATGCAGCCGAAAATGCGGTCCTGACCAAGGCCACACTACGCGCTGCCGACCTTCTTGATATAACCGCCAGGATGCTGGCTTCCGTCATCGGTGTTTCGGAAGCCACGGTTTCACGCATGCGCCGGCAGGAATTCCTGCTGGAGCGCGGTACCAAGCCGTTCGAACTGGCGGTGCTGTTCGTGCGGCTGTTCCGCTCGCTCGACGCCATCGTCGGCGGTGACGAGACCGTTGCCCGCGCGTGGCTGAAGAACGCCAATACGGCGTTCGACGGCAGCCCGCTTGAAAAAATCCTGACCATTTCCGGGCTTGTCGATGTCATTGCCTATCTGGACTCCCGACGCGCTCTCGTCTGAAGCCGTCCGCCTCGACGGCAAATACTGGCGCATGGTCGAGGCGCAGCACCGTGTCTCGACATTGAAAGTCGTCGACACGCTCGACGAGCAGGCGCTGCTGGAAGAGCTGATCGAGGAAACCAAGCCGCAGATCCCGATCGAATGCCGGCATCTCCATTATCTCCTGGCGACGCCGTTCCGCTACGGCTCGGTCTATCCGCACGGCTCGCGCTTCCGCCGCGCCGGCAAGACCTTGGGCGTCTACTATGCCGCCGAAACGATGATGACCGCGGTTGCCGAAATGGCCTTCTACAGGCTGCTGTTCTTTGCCGAATCGCCGGATACACCCTGGCCGCACGACGCCGCCGAATACACCGCCTTCGCGGCTGCGATACGTATCGACAAAGCAATCGACCTGACGCGGCCACCACTCGACCGCGATGCGGCGGCGTGGACGCATCCGACCGACTATGCCGCTTGCCAGGCCATTGCCGATGTCGCGCGCGAGGCCGGCATGCAAGCGATCCGCTACCGCTCGGCGCGTGACCCCGGCGCCAACATCGCGCTTCTGACCTGCAAGGGTTTCGCCAAGGCCAAGCCGCTGGAACCACAGACCTGGCGCATCCGCCTGGGCGCCTTCGGCGTGCAGGCGATCGGCGAATTTCCGGAAAAGCGCATCGAGTTTTCCAGGGCCGCTTTTTCCGACCCTCGCCTGAAGGAGTTGCGCTGGGAACGCGGGCGCTAAACCGCCGCCTCGCTAAGCGAGGATGTTCACGGCACGCGCGGCCACCAGCGCGATCGTCAGCAGCGAGATCATCGCTTCCGCCATCATCAGCAGCTTGGCGCGCTGGCTGAGCGGCAAGGTGTCGGTGGGCGAGAACGCTGTCGCGTTGGTGAAAGCCAGGAACACATAGTCGATGAAACCCGGCAGCCAGCCATGGGTTTCGCGGTCGGGCAGCGTCATTTGCGGAAACAGGAAGTCGGCCTGCGCGCGCTTGACCAGACCGCAGGTCGGCGGCCCGCCCCGGTCAGTGCTCCAGAACCACAAGGCGAACACGATGACGTTGGTGACCCAGATATTCAGCGCATCGACCAGCAGCGTCGTTCCGGCGCCCGCATGCCCTTCGAGCAGCGCCTTGACCAGCAGGACCAATGCCCCGCAGTTCATGATGCTGATGACCCCTGTCATGACCAGCGCCGTCCGGCGGATGTAGACGCGAAACCGGCCGATCGCATACCAATGCTCGTGGTCGACGGCCTTCTGCGTCGCCATTTGTGTCCAGGCCGTCGCGATCGACAGCGGCACAAGCAGCGTCGCCTCGATCGCGGGCGCCAGCCAACGCGGCCCGAACGACAGGTCGTTGATGACGAGAAGCTGCAGACAGATGATGACGAGGACCGCAGCGCGCGCCGACCAGAAGTCAAGCGCGCGGTGGTGGATGATGGCATGCTCGTGGCGCATGGTGCTGGCGACCGGATAGTGAGAACTCGGAGCTTCCGCGTTCCGCCTCAATCTTGGTTTTGCAATGGTCGCGTGCGAACACATTTTCGTATGCGCGGGCGTGAGGACGGCCCGTCATGCATCGCCGCGAAACAAAAAAGCGCCGGATTTCTCCAGCGCTTTTGATCAACATAAGCCGGCAGGCTTAGCCGTTTGCAACCTGCTTGTGCTGCACCGGATGGCTCTTCTTGAGCAGGTCCGACACCAGGAATGCCAGTTCGATCGCCTGGTCGGCATTGAGGCGCGGGTCGCAATGGGTGTGATAGCGATCCTGCAATTCCTCGGCGGTGATGGCGCGGGCGCCACCAGTGCATTCGGTGACGTTCTTGCCGGTCATCTCGACATGGATACCGCCCGGATGCGTGCCTTCGGCGCGATGCACCTCGAAGAAGGTCTGCACCTCCTTGAGGATGCGGTCGAACGGCCGCGTCTTGTAGCCGGCGGCCTCGATGGTGTTGCCATGCATCGGGTCCGACGACCAGACGACGCTGCGGCCTTCCTTCTTCACCGCGCGCACCAGCTTGGGCAAATGGTCGGCGACCTTGTCGGAGCCGAAGCGCGCGATCAGCGTCAGCCGTCCCGGCTCGTTTTCCGGGTTGAGCAGGTCGATAAGCTGCAGCAGACCGTCCGGCGTCAGTGAGGGACCGCATTTCAGGCCGAGCGGGTTCTTGATGCCGCGGCAATATTCGACATGGGCATGGTCGGGCTGGCGCGTACGATCGCCGATCCAGATCATGTGGCCGGAGGTTGCGTACCAGTCGCCCGAAGTCGAATCGACGCGGGTCAGCGCCTCCTCGTAGCCGAGCAGCAGCGCCTCGTGGCTGGTGTAGAAATCGGTCTCGCGCAGCGCGTAGTTGGTCTCCGAGGTGATGCCGACGGCCTTCATGAAGTCCATCGTCTCGGTGATGCGATTGGCGAGCGACTCGTATTTCTCGCCCTGCGGGCTATCGGAGACGAAGCCGAGCATCCAGCTGTGCACGTTCTCCAAGCTGGCATAGCCGCCTTGCGCGAAGGCGCGCAACAGGTTGAGCGTCGCCGCCGACTGGCGGTACGCCATCTCCTGCCGTGCGGGATCCGGAATACGCGACTTGGCGTCGAACTCGATGCCGTTGATGATGTCGCCGCGATAGCTCGGCAGCGTCACCTCGCCCTTGGTCTCGTTGTCGGACGACCGCGGCTTGGCGAACTGGCCGGCGACACGGCCGACCTTGACCACCGGCTGCGCGCCGGCAAAGGTCAGCACCACCGACATCTGCAGGAAGACGCGGAAGAAGTCGCGGATATTGTCCGCGCCATGTTCGGCAAAGCTCTCGGCGCAATCGCCGCCCTGCAGAAGGAATGCGTCACCGGCAGCGACAGCCGCAAGCTGCTTCTTCAGCTTGCGCGCCTCACCTGCAAAAACCAGCGGCGGAAAGGTGGCGAGCTGAGCTTCCGTGTTCTTGAGCGCGGTGAGATCCGGATAAGCAGGAACCTGCTTGATCGGCATCGATCTCCAGGAATTCGGCGACCATTTTGTCATCGTTGCACCCAACGCTCTTTCCAGCGAACACCCGCGCTCGCCATTTCAGCCCCTATATGGGGTGGCGGCTCCATACACGAAGCCGATTTCCTATTCTAGACCGGAATTTCAGCGCTGGCGAATGAGCCGGCTATGCCGCCGCCAGCCGCGCCAATTGCGTCATTACCACCGCCGATCCGGCCAGCCGCTTTTCGGCAGTCGCCCAGTCGCGGCTGAACACGACGCTGTGGTCCGGGCGGATTTTGGCCAGCGAGCCCTGCTCGCCGATGAACTTGACCAGCCCGACGGGGTTGGAAAACTCGCGCTTGCGGAAATGGATGACGACGCCCTTTGGCCCGGCATCCAGCTTTTCGACATTGGCCTTGCGGCAGAGCGCCTTGATGAAGACGATCTTCAACAGATGCTTCACCTCCTCCGGCAGCGGCCCGAAGCGGTCGATCAGCTCGGCGCCGAAGGCATCGATTTCCTCGGTGTTTTCGAGATCGCCAAGCCGGCGATAGAGCGCCAGCCGCAGCTGCAGGTCCGGCACATAGCTTTCCGGGATCATCACCGCCGTGCCGACAGCAATCTGCGGCGACCAGCCGCCGTCCTGCACCTCGCCGGAATCCTTCACCTCGGCCACCGCTTCCTCCAGCATCTGCTGGTAGAGCTCGAAGCCGACCTCCTTGATGTGGCCCGACTGTTCTTCGCCCAGAAGATTGCCGGCGCCCCTGATATCGAGATCGTGGCTGGCGAGCTGGAAGCCGGCGCCCAGTGTGTCGAGCGACTGCAACACTTTGAGCCGCCGCTCGGCGGTGTCGGTCAGCTTGCGATTGGCCGGCAGCGTGAACAGCGCATAGGCGCGCACCTTTGAGCGGCCGACGCGGCCGCGCAGCTGGTAAAGCTGCGACAGGCCGAACATGTCGGCGCGATGCACGATCAGCGTGTTGGCGGTCGGGATATCGAGGCCGGATTCGACGATCGTCGTCGACAAAAGCACATCGTACTGGCCGTCATAGAAGGCGTTCATGATGTCGTCGAGTTCGCCGGGTGGCATCTGGCCATTGGCCACCGCCACCTTCAGCTCGGGAACGGATTCGCGCAGGAAATCATGGATTTCGGCGAGATCGCTGATGCGCGGCACGACGTAGAAGGAATGGCCGCCGCGATAGCGTTCGCGCAAAAGCGTCTCGCGGATGACCAGCGGATCGAAGGGCGAGATGAAGGTGCGCACCGCCATGCGGTCGACCGGCGGCGTTGCGATCAGCGACAGTTCGCGCACCCCGGTCAGCGCCAGCTGCAGCGTGCGTGGGATCGGCGTTGCCGACAGCGTCAACACGTGCACATCGGTCTTGAGATCCTTCAGCCGCTCCTTGTGCTTGACGCCAAAGTGCTGCTCCTCGTCGATGATCAACAGGCCGAGGTTCTTGAAGGAGATCGCGGACCCGAGCAACGCGTGGGTGCCGATGACGATGTCGACCTGGCCCTCGGCAATGCCTTTCTTGGTCTCGGCCAGTTCCTTGGCGCCGACCAGCCGCGAGGCCTGGCCGACGCGGATCGGCAAGCCGGAGAAGCGCTGCGAAAACGTCTTGAAATGCTGGCGCGACAACAAAGTCGTCGGCACGACGACCGCGACCTGAAAGCCTTCCATGGCCGCGATGAAGGCGGCGCGCAGCGCCACTTCGGTCTTGCCGAAGCCGACATCGCCGCAGATCAACCGGTCCATTGGCTTGCCGGCGGCCAGATCGTCTCTGACCGAGTCGATCGCCGTCTGCTGGTCGTCGGTTTCCTCATAGGGGAAGCGGGCGGCGAATTCGCCATAGAGGCCGTCTGCCGGCACCAAAGCCGGTGCGGCGCGCATCTGGCGCTCGGCGGCGATGCGGATCAACTGCCCGGCCATGTCGAGCAGGCGCTTCTTCAGACGCGCCTTGCGCGACTGCCAGGCGCCGCCGCCAAGCTTGTCCAGCGAGGCTTCAGCTGAATCCGAACCATAGCGCGACAGAAGCTCGATGTTTTCGACCGGCAGGAACAGCCGGTCGTCGCCGGCATAGTGGATTTCCAGGCAGTCATGCGGCGCACCGACCGCCTCGATGGTGCGCAGGCCGATGAAGCGGCCAATGCCGTGGTCGGCGTGGACGACGATGTCGCCTGCGGACAATGACGAGGCCTCGGCGATGAAATCGGACGCGCGCTTCTTGCGCTTGGAGCGCCGGATCAGCCGGTCGCCGAGAATGTCCTGCTCGGCGACGACGACCAGCTTTTCGGTCTCGAAACCGGCTTCGAGCGGCAGCACGGCAAGCGCCGCCTGCCCCGGCTCCAGCTTTTCCGCTTCGGCCAGCGTGGCAACCTGCTTGAGATTGCCGAGATGATGTTCTGCCAGGATCTGGCCGAGCCGGTCGAGCGAGCCCTCGGTCCAGCCGGCAACGACGATGCGTCGGCGCGCCGCGCGCTCGTCGGCAATGTGTTTGACGACGACATCGAAGACGTTGATGCCGGGGTCGGCGCGCTCTTCGACAAAGCTGCGGCCATGGCGCGAGCCGGCATGGTAGACCTTTTTGGCGCCGGCATCGGGCGCATCGAAAGGCGTGAAGTCGATGGCTTCGCGCGGTCCGAGCGACGCCACCAGGTTTTCCGGCGAGAGATAAAGCAGGTCCGGCGGCACCGGCTTGTAGGGCACGGCGTCCTTGAGCGCGCCGTCAGCCTGCTTCTTGCGCGCCTCGTAGTGATCGAGGATCAGCGTATGGCGTTCGGCCAGCGCCTCATGCGCCAGATGGTCGAAAATGACCGGCGTATCCGGCAGATAGTCGAACACCGTCTCCAGCCGCTCGTAGAAGAACGGCAGCCAGTGCTCCATACCGGCGAAACGGCGGCCTTCGCTGACCGCCGCATAAAGCCCGTCATCGCGCTGCGGCGCGCCAAAAGCTTCGATGTAGGAGCGGCGGAAACGGCTGATGGTTTCGGGCGTCAGCGCCACTTCGCTCATCGCCTGCAGTGCCATCGACTTGCGCTGGCCGGTGGTGCGCTGGGTCGCGGCGTCGAAGACGCGGATCGATTCCAGCGTGTCGCCGAAGAAATCGAGCCGCAGCGCCTCGGTCCAGCCGGGCGCGAAAAGGTCCAGAATGCCGCCGCGCACCGCGAACTCGCCAACGCCACGCACGGTCGGCACCCGCTCGAAGCCGGAGGTTTCCAGCCGCGACACCAGCGCGTTCATGTCGATCTGATTGCCGGGCTTGGCGTGGAACGTCTGCGACTCGACCAAATTCGCAGGCGGAATACGCTGCAACAGCGCATTGGCGGTGGTGAGGATGACAGCGCGATGCGGCTTCTTGGCCAGCGCGATCATCGCCGTCAGTGCATCGAGCCGCTTGGCGGCAGCATCCGAACCTGGCGAGACGCGGTCGTAGGGCAAACAGTCCCAGGCCGGCAGTTCCAGGACCGGCAGGCCGGGCGCCGCAAAGGCCAGCGCCTCGACGATCGACGGCAGGCGCTGGCCGTCGCGCGCCACAAACAGCACCGGCTTGTCCGCAGCGATCTCGAGTGCCGCCTGCACCAGCGCAAACGCCTCGTAGCCGTCGGCGACGCCGTCGACGATGAATTGGCCGGCGCGGCCTTTGGGCAGACCGATGGTGGGGATCAGGCTCATGGATTACACGTTCAAAATGTCATGGACCGGCGGGACGCCAGGATTTTTTGCAGGACCGCACAGTCGATCTCCTGGGGAACCGGGCGTTCGCCGGTGACCATCGGCAGGAATTCGGTGTCGGGAATGTCGAGGAGCCCCTCATATTGGTCGATTTCGTCATCGGTCAAGGCGCCGATCTCGGCATCGGCGAAGCTGCCGAGGATAAGATCCATTTCGCGCATGCCGCGATGCCAGGAGCGGAACAACAGCTTACGGCGGCGGGCGTCGAGCCCCTCGCTTGATCGTGTTGTTCCAGTCATCTTACCGCATCCCAGCTCTTGAACGGCGCATATAGCGTGGATAGAGGACGGTGTCAGCCTTGCGCCGCGGCTGTCGCGACATAAGCTGACATCATGCGTCCTTCCATCCTCGATCCGCTGTTTGTCCCGATCACTTCGCTTGCCGGCGTCGGGCCGAAGGTTGGCACGCTGATCGAGAAAATCGTGCCGGCCGACCTCGGTGACCGTGCCGCGCGCGCCGGTGACCTGTTGTTCGTGCTGCCGCACACCGTGATCGACCGCCGCAACCGGCCGGGCATCGCACTTGCCGCCGAAGGCGCCATTGTCACCCTCGAGGTGCGCATCGACCGCCATCAGCCGCCGCCGCGCGGCAACCGCTCGGTGCCGTACCGTGTCTACGCCCATGACGACACCGGCGAGATCGGGCTGACCTTCTTCCATGCCCATGCCGCCTATCTCGAAAAGGCCATGCCCGTGGGCGAGCATGTTGTGGTCTCCGGCCGTATGGAATGGTTCAACGGCCGCCCGACCATGGTCCATCCCGACCATATCGCGCTGGCCGGCGACGCCGAGAACCTGCCGCTGGTCGAACCGGTCTACCCGCTGACGGCTGGGCTGTCGGGCAAAGTGCTGCGCCGCGCCATCGGCCAGGCGCTCGCCCGGCTGCCGGTGCTGCCGGAATGGCAGGACGCCGAATTCCTGCGCCGCCGCACCTTCCCGGCCTTCGCCGACGCGCTGACCCGCATCCACAATCCGGCCGACCCAATCGACGTTTCCGTCGATGGCGCGGCATGGCGGCGTCTGGCCTATGACGAGCTTTTGGCCGGCCAGGTGTCGCTGGCGCTGGTGCGGGCAAAGGTCCGACGCCTGTCGGGACGGCCGCTGGTCGGCGACGGCCGCATCGTCGAAAAACTGCGTGCGGCTCTGCCCTATTCGCTGACATCAAGCCAGGAATTCGCCCTGGCCGAGATCAACGCCGACCTCGGCGATCCCGAACGCATGCTGCGGCTGCTGCAAGGCGATGTCGGCTCCGGCAAGACGGTGGTCGCGCTGCTGGCCATGGCGCGCGCCGTCGAAGCCGGCGGCCAGGCGGCGCTGATGGCGCCGACCGAAATCCTGGCGCGCCAGCATCTGGCGACAATCACGCCTCTGGCCGAACAAGCCGGCCTGCGCATCGCCATCCTCACTGGCCGCGAGAAAGGCCGGGAACGCACCGACACACTGGCCGGTCTGGCCAGCGGCGACATCGACCTTGTCGTCGGCACCCATGCGCTGTTCCAGGAGACGGTGACCTACCACGACCTCGTCTTCGCCGTCGTCGACGAACAACACCGCTTCGGCGTCCACCAGCGGCTTGCCATCACCGCCAAGGGCGACGCGCCTGACATGCTGGTGATGACGGCAACGCCGATCCCGCGCACGCTTGTACTGACCGCCTTTGGCGACATGGACGTGTCGAAGCTGACGGAAAAGCCAGCCGGGCGACAGCAGATCCGCACCGTTACGCTGCCGCTCGAACGGCTGGACGAACTGGTCGGCCGCATGCTCGACGCCGTCGCCGATGGCCAGAAGATTTATTGGATCTGCCCGCTGGTCGAGGAATCCGAAGAGATCAAGCTGATGTCGGCTGAAGACCGCTTTACCTCGCTGGAGCCCTTGTTCGGCGACCGCATCGGTCTTGTCCACGGCCGCATGAAAGGCGCCGAAAAGGACGAAGCGATGCGCGCCTTCAAGGTCGGCGAAACCCGCATCCTGATCGCCACCACCGTCATCGAGGTCGGCGTCGATGTGCCCGACGCGACGATCATGGTCATCGAACATGCCGAGCGTTTCGGCCTTGCGCAACTGCACCAGTTGCGCGGCCGGGTCGGGCGCGGCGACAAGCCCTCCTCCTGCGTGCTGCTCTACAAGGACCCGCTCGGCGAGACGGCAAAGCGCCGCCTGTCGGTGATGCGCGAGACCGAGGATGGCTTCCGCATAGCCGAAGAGGATCTGAAACTGCGCGGCGAAGGCGAGTTGCTCGGCACCCGCCAATCCGGCACGCCGGGCTTCCAGGTGGCGCGCCTGGAAGTGCATGCCGACCTGCTGGAAGCTGCCCGTGACGACGCCAGGCTGGTCCTGTCGCGCGATCCGGAACTGCAGTCCGAGCGCGGCGAAGCCCTGCGGCTATTGCTTTATCTGTTCGGCCGGGACGAAGCCGTGCGGCTCCTGCGGGCCGGCTGAGACAAAGCGCCGATCGTTGGATTGGCGAGATCTCCATCGATCTGCTCGCCGTTCAGCGTCACCAATTTGGCGTTGACCTCCGGCGCCACCAGTCCGGCCGAAACGATCAGCTTGGCGCCGTCCTCGATCGTCATGTCGAGCAGCACGATGTCGGATTTCGGCACATACATTAGGAAGCCGGTGGTTGGGTTGGGCGTGCATGGCATGAACACCGCGATCAGCGGGTCGCCTTCTTGATCGAGCTTCTGGTTGATCTCGGTTTCCTTCTCGCTGGCGACGAAAACCAGCGACCAGACACCCTTGCGCGGATATTCGACCAGCCCGACCTGGCGGAACATGTCGCCCTTGTTCGACAGCACGGTCTCAAAGATCTGCTTCAGCGACCCATAAATGCCGCGCACCAGCGGCATGCGGCCAAGCAGGCGCTCGCCGAAATTGACGATGGCGCGGCCGACGATGTTGGCGGTGAGGAAACCGATCATTGTGATCAGGAACAGCGCCACGATCAGCCCGAAACCCGGAACCTGGAACGGCAGATAGGTGTCCGGGCTGTAGCGTGCCGGAATATAGGGCTTTACCCAGGAATCGACCCAGCCGACCACAGACCAGGCGATATAGGCGGTGATCGCCAGCGGCGCGCAGACGACAAAGCCCGTCAGGAAATAATTCCTCAACCGGGTCATGCCGGAGGTTCGTGGAGCGTCGGACATGGGTCACCGGGGGCGCGGGTTGCATCGCAACACTAGTGAACCGGAAAGCGCTTTGGAACTGCGAAGTTTTTAAAGAACGCCTATTCCACCGTCACCGATTTCGCCAGATTGCGTGGCTGGTCGACATCGGTGCCCATGAACACGGCGGCGAAATAGGCCAGCATCTGGATCGGCAGCGCGTAGATGATCGGCGAGATGATTTCCGGCACGTCGGGCAGGACGATCGTCTCCATCGTCTTCACGCTCGCCTGGGCCGCACCCTTGGCATCGGTGATCAGGATGATCTTGCCGCCGCGCGCCGCCACTTCCTGCATGTTCGATACGGTTTTTTCAAAAATGCGGTCATGCGGGGCGATGACGATGACCGGCATGTTCTCGTCGATCAGCGCGATCGGCCCATGCTTCAACTCGCCGGCGGCATAACCCTCGGCGTGGATATAGGAGATTTCCTTGAGTTTTAGCGCGCCTTCCATGGCCAGCGGGAAATTGGTGTCGCGACCGAGATAGAGCACATCGGAGTAGCGCGACAGTTCCCGCGCGATCCTTTCGATCTGCGCTTCGAGTTTCAGCACCTGGTTGGCATAGCGCGGCGCTTCGGAGAGCTCGCGCACCAGAATTTTCTCCTGCTCCTTCGAGATCGTGCCGCGCGCCACGCCGGCCCGCACGGCAAGCGATGCCAGCACCGAGAGCTGGCAGGTAAAAGCCTTGGTCGAAGCGACGCCGATCTCGGGGCCGGCGAGCGTCGGCAGCACCACATCGGATTCGCGGGCCATGGTCGATTCGCGCACATTGACGATCGCGCCGATCTTCATGCCGGCCTTGCGGCAATAGCGCAGCGAGGCCAGCGTGTCGGCGGTTTCGCCGGACTGCGAGATGAAGAAGGCGGCGTCATTCGCCGACAGCGGCATCTCGCGGTAGCGGAATTCCGAGGCGACATCGATATCGACCGGCAGCCGCGCATAGCGCTCGAACCAGTATTTGCTGATCAGCCCGGCGAGATAGGCGGTGCCGCAGGCGGAAATCGCCAGCCGGCCGATCTTGGCGAAATCGAACGGCAGGTCGAGCGGCTTCGAGACCCCGCCGACGAAATCCACATAATGCGCCAGCGTGTGCGAGATCACTTCGGGCTGTTCATGGATTTCCTTTTCCATGAAATGGCGCCGGTTGCCCTTGTCGACCATGAAGCTGGTCGACAGCGACTGCTGGCGCTTGCGCTCGACCTCTTTGCCGTCCATGTCGAAAATGGCGACCCCGCCGCGGCGCACCACCGCCCAGTCGCCGTCTTCCAGATAGGTGATCGAATTGGTGAACGGGGCGAGCGCGATGGCGTCGGACCCGAGAAACATCTCGCCGTCACCATGGCCGACGGCCAGAGGCGGGCCGTTGCGGGCGCCGACGATCAGGTCTTCGTCTCCCTTGAACATGATGGCCAGCGCGAAGGCGCCTTCCAGCCGCTTCAGCGCCTGGTGCGCTGCCTCGACCGGCTTCAGCCCCCTGGCCAGTTCGCGCGCTACCAGATGCGCCACCACCTCGGTGTCGGTCTGCGACGAGAAAGAATAGCCGTCGCGGATCAGCTCCTCGCGCAGTTCGGCGAAATTCTCGATGATGCCGTTGTGGACGATGGCGACGCCGTCGGAAAAGTGCGGATGCGCGTTGGTCTCGTTGGGCACGCCATGCGTCGCCCAGCGCGTGTGGCCGATGCCGATCGTGCCGTCGAGCGGCTCGTCCTTGAGCCGGCGCTCGAGGTTGACCAGCTTGCCTTCGGCGCGGCGGCGACCGAGCTGGCCATGCTCGATGGTGGCGACACCGGCAGAGTCATAGCCCCGGTACTCGAGCCGCTTCAGCGCATCGACGATGAGCGGCGCCACCTGCGAGTGGCCGACAATCCCAACGATACCGCACATGGCTGCTTGCCCCCGATTCCCTGCAGAAAACCCAGCGCTATTTAGGGATGGCCGGCCTGCCGCGAAAGTCACATTGCGTTTCGTCCCGTATCAGCCGGAACGCTTCTGCACCGATGCACCATGCCAGACTGCTCTTGCAATCCGGTTACTGCAATCGTTCAGTTTTTTCTGGCGATCGACCTGAGACGATGGTTTTCACCACAGAGATATTTGGCTAGTAACCCGGCCATGAACGAAAGCAAGCACATCGTAACACTCTGGCGTCCTGTCGGCCCCCAGGAACTGGAACTGATCGAGGCTTCAGGCATGCAGGCATTTCCGCCGCGCCTGCCCGAGCAGCCCATTTTCTATCCCGTGACGACCGAAGCCTATGCGGTGCAGATCGCCCGCGACTGGAATGTGCCGGCCAGCGGCTCGGGGTTCGTCACCCGCTTCGACGTCCTCAAGAGCTTTCTCGACCGATACCGCGTCGAGCATGCTGGCAGCAAGGCGCATCTGGAATACTGGATCCCGGCCGAAGATCTCCCTGAATTCAACAAGGCGATCGTCGGCAAGATCGAAGTGACAGCCAGTTTCGGCAAGGACGCCAAGATTTCCGGCTAACACCTCTCAGCCGGCAGCCTTTTTCTTCGCCGCCGCGACCGAAGCGAAACGCTCGCGTGTTTCCTTGCCCTTGCCGGGAATGGTCTTCTGGCGGGCGCGGCCAAACGCCAGCGCATCGTCAGGCACGCTCTCGGTGATGACGCTGCCCGAGGCGATATAGCTGCCCTTGCCAATGGTTAGCGGCGCCACCAGCGAGGAATTCGAGCCGATGAAAGCCCCTTCGCCGATGTCGGTGAAGAACTTCGAGTAGCCGTCATAGTTGCAGGTGATGGTGCCCGCGCCAATGTTGGCGCCCGCACCGACGCGGGCATCGCCGACATAGGTGAGGTGATTGACCTTGGCGCCCTCCTCGATGGTCGCCTTCTTGACCTCGCAGAAATTGCCGACCTTGGCTTTGTTCCTGAGATCGGCGCCGGGCCGCAGCCGCGCGAATGGCCCAACTTCGCAATGCGAGGCGATGGTGGCGCCTTCGAAATGGCTGAAGGCGTGAATCCTGGACGCCGTGCCGATCGTTACGCCCAGCCCGAACCAGACATTGGGTTCGACGATGGTATCGGCGCCGATCTCGGTGTCGTGCGAGAAGTAAACGGTTTCGGGCGCGAGCAGCGTCACGCCGGAAAGCATCGCCGCGCGCCGCCGGCGCGTCTGCCAGATGCCTTCGGCTTCGGCGAGTTCCGCCCGGTTGTTGATGCCGAGCGCGTTTTCGAAGCTCGCCTCGGTGGCGACGACATCAAGGCCTTGCCCACTGGCGATCTCGACAATGTCGGTGAGGTAGTACTCGCCCTTGGCGTTGGTGTTGCCGACCGCGTCGAGCAGCTTCAGTGCCTGGCTGCCGGCCACCGCCATCAGCCCGCCATTGCAGAAGTTTATTGTCCGCTCTTCGTCGGAGCAGTCCTTCTCCTCGCGGATGGCGACCAACTTGCCGCCCTTTTCGATCAGCCGGCCGTAGCCGGTCGGATTCGGCGTGCGAAAGCCGATGACGACGACGGCCGCACCTTCTGCCAGCTTCAGCCGCGCCACGGTCAGCGCGTCCGGATCGATCAGCGGCGTGTCGCCGAACATCACCAGCACATCGTCATAACCCCTTGATATCGCAGCGCGCGCCGCCAGCACGGCATGCGCAGTGCCCAGACGCTGCTCCTGCACGAACGTCTCGGCCTTCGGTGCGAACTTTTGCGCCGCCTTGCGCATCTCGTCGGCGCCATGGCCGATCACAAGTGCCTGGTCCCCGGCGCCAGCAGCCTCAGCCGCCTTCACCACATGGGCGACCATCGGCAGCCCGGCGATCGGGTGCAGCACCTTCGGCAGCGTACTTTTCATGCGCGTGCCTTCGCCGGCGGCGAGGATGACGGACAGGCAGGATCTCTGGCTCATGGGATGGACAACCGTATGAAAGGGATCAGGAATCGGGACTATCTAGCACTGGCGCCATGCTGCACCAATGCGGTTAAATTCCGGTGAGGCGGAACCCTACCCCAGCTGCCCCAGCACCGGAAAGTTCTCCAGCAGCCAGTAGGACGCGGCCTGCACGCCGCCGGTCAGGAAAAACACCCCGGCGACCACTAGCAGCGCGCCAATGGCCTTTTCGACGCGGCCGAGATGGACGCGGAATTTTCCGAGAAAACGCATGAAGGCGCCGGAAAACAGTGCCGCGATCAGGAACGGAATGCCGAGCCCAAGCGAATAGGCGGCGAGCATCAATGCCCCCTCGCCCACCGTCTCGCGACCGCCGGCAAGCGTCAAGATCGGCCCCAGCACCGGGCCGATACACGGCGTCCAGCCGAAGGCGAAGGCCAGCCCCATGACATAGGCGGCGATCAGGCTGGCAGGCTTGCCTTGCGACTGGAAGCGCGCCTCGCGCGACAACAGCGGGATGCGCAATATGCCGAGAAAATTCAGGCCCATCAGGATGATCAGCACGCCGGCGGCCATCGCCAGTTGCTCCTGCCAGACGCGCAGCAGATGACCGATGCTCGAAGCGCCGGCGCCGAGCGCCACGAACACCGTGGAGAAACCGAGCACGAAGGCGAGCGATGAATAGATGAGCGCGCCGCGCGCGCCGGCCTTTGCCGTGGCGCCGGCGTCGCCGCGGAAATCGTCGACCGAGACGCCGGCCATGTAGCAGAGGTAAGGCGGCACCAGCGGCAGCACGCAAGGCGACAGGAACGAGATCGCCCCTGCTCCGATCGCGCTGACATAGCCGATGTCCAATGCCATTTCCGTCTCCTGGTCCTTGCGCTGCCATATAGCCGCGACCGTACCCGTCCGCCAATCACCATCGCGTGGCAAGTCGTCGCCCTGCCCCACGGGATTGACCGGAAGACAGGAATGACCGGGAAGAAACCGCAGCCGGGCGGCGTTTGCAGAACGAGGCCGCGATTTTCCGCGCGCTTCGAGATCACCCAGGGAGATTCCGATGAAAACGATAACAGCAGGCTTGGCCGCGCTTTTGCTCAGCACCGCCGCATCCTTCGCTGCCGAGGCGTGGAAGGAAGCCGAGGTCGGGGGCGTCAAGATCTACACTGATGCCAACGGCATGACGCTCTATACCTATGACAAGGATGAGAAGGGCAAGACCAATTGCTACGACAAATGCGCCACCAACTGGCCGCCGCTGAAGGCCGAGGCCGGTGCCAAGGCGGATGACGAATGGAGCATCGTCGACCGCACCGACGGCACCAAGATGTGGGCGTATGATGGCAAGCCGGTCTACACCTTCATCAAGGACAAGAAGGCCGGCGATACGACAGGCGACGGTGTCGGCGAGGTCTGGCATATCGTCAAGGCCGACTGATTTTCGAACTGGATTCCCGCTTTCATCGGCGGGAAATGGGCTGGCTGCCGGAATCCCCCTCCAAGCCCTCCGGCGGCCAGCCTTTACCTATTGTGACGCTCGATCCGGCAATGGACCTCCGAGTCGTTTCCCGGGGGCCTGAGACACAAAGTGCCCTTGCCCAAAATTCTGTGATTTTCTCCATACACTCTAAGAGTGTATTGCTGCCGCCATCCCCGCAATTTGGGCGCTTCCCCTTGACCGGATGCAAAAGCGCGGCCATGTGAGCGACAAATTGTACGAGATTTCGTCGCGCGCAGCGGAATTCTTCTGCCGCACCACAGCTGATATGAGACCTCATGGACGTCGTCGTCGTCGAATCGCCGGCCAAGGCAAAGACAATCAACAAGTACCTCGGCAAGAACTATAAGGTTCTGGCCTCGTTCGGCCACGTCCGCGATCTGCCGGCCAAGGATGGCTCGGTGCGTCCGGACGAGGATTTCGCCATGTCCTGGGCGGTCGACACCGCCTCGGGCAAGCGGCTCGCCGACATCGCCAAGGCGGTCAAGGACGCCGATGGCCTGATCCTCGCCACCGATCCGGATCGCGAGGGTGAGGCGATTTCCTGGCATGTTCTGGAAGTGCTGAAGCAGAAGCGCGCGCTGAAGGACAAGCCGGTCAGCCGTGTCGTCTTCAACGCCATCACCAAATCGTCGGTGCTGGAAGCGATGGCCAATCCGCGCCAGATCGACGCCCCGCTGGTCGACGCCTATCTCGCCCGCCGCGCACTCGACTATCTCGTCGGCTTCACGCTGTCGCCGGTGCTCTGGCGCAAACTGCCGGGCGCCCGCTCGGCCGGCCGCGTCCAGTCGGTGGCGCTGCGCCTCGTCTGCGACCGCGAATCCGAGATCGAGCGCTTCATCCGCGAGGAATACTGGCAAGTCGCCGCCATCCTCGGCACGCCGCGCAAGGAGAATTTCGAAGCACGGCTGACCGCCTTCGACCGCAAGAAGCTGCAAAAACTCGACATTGCCAACAAGGCGCAGGCCGACGACATCAAGGCGATGCTCGAAGGCGCCACCTTCAAGGCGCTGTCGGTCGAAGCCAAGCCGACCAGGCGCAATCCCGGTCCGCCCTTCACCACCTCGACGCTGCAGCAGGCGGCGTCATCGGGCCTCGGCTTCTCGGCCAGCCGCACCATGCAAGTGGCGCAGCGGCTGTATGAAGGCATGGAAATCGGCGGCGAGACCACCGGCCTGATCACCTATATGCGAACCGACGGCGTGCAGATGGCGCCCGAGGCGATCGCCGCTGCGCGCGACGCCATCGTCAAGGAGTTCGGCCCCAAATACCTGCCGGAAAACCCGCGTCAGTACACCACCAAGGCCAAGAACGCCCAGGAAGCCCACGAGGCGATCCGCCCGACCGATTTCATGCGCACGCCCGCCTCGGTCAGGCAATATCTCGATTCCGACCAGATGCGGCTCTATGAGTTGATCTGGAAGCGCGCCATCTCCAGCCAGATGCAGCCGGCCGAGATCGAGCGCACCACGGTCGAGATCGAGGCGGTCAACGGCCCCCGCACCGCCGAGCTCCGCGCCGTCGGTTCGGTCGTCCGCTTCGACGGCTTCATTGCCGCCTACACCGACCAGAAGGACGACGATGCGGAAGACGAGGAAAACCGCCGTCTGCCCGAAATCCGCGCCGGCGAACAGCTTGCCCGCGAAGCAATCAACGCCACCCAGCACTCCACCGAACCGCCGCCGCGCTATTCCGAAGCGTCGTTGATCAAGAAGCTGGAAGAACTCGGCATCGGCCGTCCGTCGACCTACACGGCGATCCTGAAGACGCTCGAGGACCGCGACTACGTCACCCTCGACAAGCGGCGGCTGGTGCCGCAGGCCAAGGGCCGTCTGCTGTCGGCCTTCCTCGAAAGCTTCTTCCGGCGCTATGTCGAGTATGACTTCACCGCGTCTCTCGAAGAAAAGCTCGACGAGATTTCCGACGGCAAGCTCGCCTGGAAGGACGTGCTGCGCGATTTCTGGAAGGATTTTTCCGGCGCCGTCGCCGATATCAAGGAATTGCGCGTCACCGACGTGCTCGACGCGCTGAACGAAGAACTGGCGCCGCTGGTGTTTCCGGCGCGAGAGGACGGCTCCAACCCGCGCATCTGCCCGAAATGCGGCACCGGCAATCTGTCGCTGAAGCTCGGCAAATTCGGCGCCTTTGTCGGCTGCTCGAACTATCCCGAATGCTCGTTCACCCGCCAGCTCGGCGACGCCGCCAACCCCAATGGCGAGAATGGCGGCGGCGAAGACGGCACCAAGGTGATCGGCAAGGATCCGTACACGGCTGAGGAAATCACGCTGCGCAGCGGTCGCTTCGGACCCTATCTGCAGCGCGGCGACGGCAAGGAGGCCAAGCGCTCCAGCCTGCCCAAGGGCTGGACGGTCGAGTCCATCGACCATGAAAAGGCGCTCGCTCTGCTGTCGCTGCCGCGCGATGTCGGCAAGCATCCGGAGAGCGGCAAGATGATCTCGGCCGGGCTGGGGCGCTACGGTCCGTTCGTGTTGCATGACGGCACCTACGCCAATCTCGAAGGCATCGACGAGGTGTTTTCGATCGGCCTTAACCGCGCCGTTTCGGTGATTGCCGAGAAGCAACTGAAGGGCAAGGGCGGCCGCAATGGCGGCACCGCCGCTGCACTCAAGGAGCTTGGCGACCATCCGGACGGCGGCGGCAAGATCGTCGTGCGCGACGGCAAATACGGGCCCTACGTGAACTTCGGCAAGGTCAATGCGACGCTGCCCAAGGGCAAGGACCCGCAGTCGGTGACGATCGAGGACGCGCTGGCGCTGATCGCCGAGAAGGAAGCCAAGGGCGGCGGCGGCAAGAAGCCTTTCCGCAAGGCGGCAGCGGCCAAGGCCCCGGCAGCCAAGAAGACAGCAACCAAGAAGGCGGCGGCGAAGAAGCCGGCGGCCAAGAAAAAGGGATAAGCAGCGTGGCGCGCAGGATCACCGGTAGAACCCACGGCGATCCGCGCACCGCTGATACCCGCGCCAAGGTCAAGGACGACTATCGCCCGTCCCGCGACGAAATCCTGCGCTACATCGCCGAAAATCCGGACCGTTCCGGGAAGCGCGAGATCGCCAAGGCGTTTGCGCTGCGCGGCGATGACCGCATCTGGCTGAAGGATATCTTGCGCGACCTGCAGGACGAGGGCCTGCTGACCAAGGAGCGCAAGCAACTCGCCCGCGTCGGCGCCCTGCCCCATGTCGCCGTGCTCGACATCTTTGGCCGCGACGGCGACGGCATCCTGTTGGCGCACCCGGCCGAAGCCCTCAGCCCTGGCGAGCCACCCGTCGTCTCGATCCGTGTGTCGCGCGGCGGCAATGGCCCCGCGCCCGGCATCGGCGACCGCGTGCTGGCCAAGACCTTTCCGACCAATGAAGCGACCGGCCCCGCCTATACCGGGCGGGTGATGAAGATCTTCGAGAAGCGCACCGATGCCGTTCTCGGCATCTTTCGCATCTTGCAGGACGGCACTTTTCGCATCGAACCGGTAGAGCGCCGCCAGCCCGAACTGATCGTCGACAAGGAATTCCAGAACGGCGCCAAAAACGGCGATCTGGTCGAGGTCGAGCCAGCGCGGGCCTCCCGCTACGGGCTGCCGAGAGCCAAGGTGCTCAACGTGCTGGGGTCGCTGACCAGCGAAAAGGCGGTCTCGATGATCGCCATCCACGCCCACGACATTCCGCACATTTTTCCGGCCGAAGTCATCGCCGAATCCGAGGCCGTGAAACCGGCCACGCTGGATCACCGCGAGGATTGGCGCGACCTGCCGCTGGTCACCATCGACCCCGCCGACGCCAAGGACCATGACGACGCGGTGTTCGCCACGCCGGATCTTGATGAGAAGAACCCCGGCGGCGTCATCGCCACCGTCGCCATCGCCGATGTCGCCGCCTATGTCCGCTATGGCACCGCACTCGACCGCGAGGCGCTGAAGCGCGGCAATTCGGTCTATTTCCCGGACCGTGTCGTGCCCATGCTGCCCGAGCGCATTTCCAACGATCTCTGCTCGCTGCGCGAAGGCCAGGATCGCCCGGCGCTGGCGGTGCGCATAACGTTTGCCGCCGATGGCCGCAAGCTCAGGCATTCCTTCCACCGCGTCATGATGAAGTCGGCGGCAAAACTCGCCTACCCGCAGGCGCAGGCCGCGATCGATGGGGCGCCCGACGACAAGACCGGCCCGATCCTCGACACCATACTGAAGCCGCTATGGGACGCCTACGGCATCCTGAAGCGTGGCCGCGACGGACGCCAGCCGCTGGAACTCGACCTGCCCGAGCGCAAGATCCTGCTTAAGGAAGACGGCACCGTCGATCGTGTCATCGTCCCGGAACGGCTCGACGCCCACAAGCTAATCGAAGAGTTCATGATCCAGGCCAATGTCGCCGCCGCAGAGGCGCTGGAGGCAAAAAAACAGGAGCTGGTCTACCGCGTCCATGACGCGCCTTCGCTGGCCAAGCAGGAATCGCTGCGCGAGTTCCTGCAGACGCTCGGCCTGTCCTTGGCGCGCGGCGCGCAGATGCGGCCGAGCCAGTTCAACGGCATTCTGGAGCGCGTGCGTGGTGCCGACAATGAGGGGCTGGTCAACGAAGTGGTGCTTCGTTCGCAAAGCCAGGCCGAATATTCGCCCAAGAACATCGGCCATTTCGGCCTCAACCTGAAACGCTACGCGCATTTCACCTCGCCGATCCGCCGCTATGCCGACCTCATCGTGCATCGCGGGCTGATTGCTGCCCTTGGCCTTGGTCCGGGCGGGCTAACGCAGGATGAGGAAGCGCGGCTGGAAGACGTGTCCGTGCTAATCTCCGGCACCGAGCGCCGCGCCATGGCAGCCGAGCGCGACACGGTCGACCGGCTGATCGCCGCCTATCTTGCCGAACGCATCGACGATCGTTTCGACGCGCGCATTTCGGGCGTCACCAAATCGGGACTATTTGTCCAGTTGCCACAATTTGGCGCAGATGGTTTCATCCCGGTGTCAACTCTCGGCGGCGACTACTATATCTACGACGAGACGGCCCGATCGCTCTACGGAGAGCGCACCGGCAAGGGTTATCAGCTTGCCGACCGCGTCGAAGTCCGCCTCATCGAAGTGGCGCCCATGGCCGGCGCAATGCGCTTCGAGATGCTGACCGACCCGAAGCCGCTGCCCGGCTCCAAGCGGTCGTTTCACAAGGCCAAAGGCCGCGCCCGTGCGTCGCAATCGCGTCCAGGCTCGCGCGGCAGGAGACGATGATGCAAAAAGAACTGGGTTTGGAACAAGTCTTCGGTGGCGAACATCACTCCGGCCGGCCCGCCCGCCCGCTATGGACGGCCATGAAGCGCGGCCTGCTTGGCCGCTGCCCGCATTGCGGCGAGGGAAAACTATTCCGCGCCTTCACCAAGACCGTCGACAAATGCGATGTCTGCGGCGAGGACCTTCATCACCACCGCGCCGACGACCTGCCCGCCTATCTCGTGATCGTCATCGTCGGCCACATCGTGCTGGGAGCCTTCATGGGCGTCGAGGCGACGTCGACTTTATCTCTCTGGCAGCACGTCGCCATCTGGGTGCCGCTGACCATTCTTTTGGCGCTGGCGCTCCTGCAACCGGTCAAAGGCGCCGTCATCGGCCTGCAATGGGCGTTCTATATGCACGGCTTCGGCGGCGAAGAAGACAGGATTGAGTCTTATCCCGAGGCTTGAAATCAGGGTTGGCGCAATCGGCCATGGCTGAACGCCACTTTCGCATCCGAGAAGATTCCGCTAAAGCGCGTCGCGTGTGAAGGGATTCATGCGGCGCGCTTTTAATTTGTGTTTTCATGCATGTCGCTGCCCCAAAACCGCTACGCACTTTTGGGCGACATGCATCAGGTCGGACGTATGGACGGGATGACCAAGGCGGAAGTCGACAGGGTTGAACGGCGCGAGATCCCGCTTCACGCCCAGCCTATGCGCCCGCGTGACGCGGCGACGCTTATCCTGCTCGACCGCCAGGGCGATGAGTTTCTGGTGCTGATGGGCCGCCGCCATGCCGGCCACGCCTTCATGCCGGGAAAGTTCGTTTTTCCCGGCGGCCGGACCGATCCAGCCGACAGCCGTATTCCCGTCGCCACCGCCTTGCATCCACAGGAAGAAGCGAATTTGACCGCCGGCGTCGGCCGCACGAGCCTGGCGCGCGCCCGCGCCATTGCGCTCTCGGCGATCCGCGAAACCTATGAGGAAGCTGGCCTGCTCATCGGCCAGAAAGGCGCCTTTGCGACCGACAAGCGAGATTGGCAGGGGTTTGTCGAGCACGGCGTAACGCCTTCGCTGTCAGCGCTGCGCTTCATTGCCCGCGCCATCACACCACCCAACCGGGTGCGCCGTTTCGACACGCGCTTCCTTAGCGCCTGGCGCAGCGATGTGGTGGTCGAATTGCCGGGTGGCGGCCCGACCAACGAGCTTGAGGAACTGGTCTGGTTGCCGCTGGCCAAGGCCAGGGAAGCCGACATACCTGACATCACCCGCATGATCCTGGACGAGCTGCGGACGCGCCTTGCCCATGATCCGCTGCTGCGTCCGGGCGGTTCGGTGCCCTTCTACCGGCTGGTCCGCAACCGCTTCACCCGCGAAATTCTGTAAAGCATCGAGTAATCAGGCATCTCATGACGGTCGATACCCAACCACAGGGCGACGAACGCGTACACTGGCTGCCGATGATCGCGGCGATCTCGTCGATCAGCGTCGTCGGCATCGCCATCGGCCTCGGCATGCCGCTGCTCAGCGTCATCCTGGAAACACGCGGCCATTCGGCCTCGATGATCGGCCTCAACACCGCGGTCGCCGGCCTGGCCTCGATCGCCGGTGCCCCGCTCGCCACCCCGCTTGCCATGCGCTTCGGCGTTGCCTGGACGATGATCGCCATGATTGTTGCCGGCGCGCTGGCCTTCATCGGTTTCCATTTCGCGCCGGATTTCTGGATGTGGTTTCCGCTCCGCATCGTGCTGCACATCGCGCTGACGGTGCTGTTCATCCTGTCGGAGTTCTGGATCAGCACCTCGGCGCCGCCGCATCGGCGTGGCCTGGTTCTCGGCATCTACGCCACCGTCCTGTCGCTCGGCTTCGCCGCGGGACCGTGGATATTCGCCCATCTCGGCAGCTCCGGCTTCGCGCCCTTCGGCGTCATCATCGGATTGGTGGCGCTGGCCGCCGTACCGGTGCTGGCCGCGCGGAACGAAAGCCCCACCATTGTGGCCGACGGCGAGACCAGCAATTTCCTGCGCTACATCTGGCTGGTGCCGACGGCGACCGCCGCCGTGCTGGTGTTCGGCGCCGTCGAAACCGGCGGTTTTGCGCTGTTCCCGGTCTACGGCAACCGCATCGGCTACTCCGAGGCTGACGCCGCCCTGCTGCTGACCATGATCGGCCTCGGCAACGTGCTGTTGCAGATCCCGATCGGCATGATCAGCGACCGCGTCTCAGACCGCCGCTATCTGCTTCTGGCCTGCGCCATCGTTGGACTTGCCGGCACCATCTTCATGCCGTTCTTCGCGCAGAACTGGCATCTGATGGCGGCACTTCTGTTCGTCTGGGGCGGCGTGGTCGCGGCCATGTACACGATCGGCCTCGCCCATCTCGGCTCGCAGCTTTCCGGTCACGAACTGGCATCCGCCAACGCCGCCTTCGTGCTCTGCTACGGCGTCGGCATGGTGCTGGGGCCGCAGGCGATCGGCATCGGCATGGACGCTTTTGGACCGTCAGGTTTCGGTTGGGCGCTCGGCCTGTTCTTCGGCGCCTATATCGCCCTGGTCGGCTTCAGGCTCTTGCGAAAGTTTCTGTAGCGCACGGCATTAGCCGCCAGCCCATGGCGGCAGGCTGCGGCTGCTGACAGAACCGTGTCAGGAGCCTGCGGCTAAAAGAGTGTCCTCGAAAACTCCTGAGTTGAGGATATCTCCATGATCGACAGCGGCTTTGAAACCACATCCCTTCGAATGACGCTTCTGCTGCTCGTAACCTTTCAGGCGCCGGCCGCAGATGTCGACCGCATCATGGACGCGGTGGTCGCCATCGTGCCGTTGGTCATGGGTAAATATGACCGCAATGCCTATCAGTCGGCGCACGGCATCGAACGCTACCGGCCTCTGGAAGGCGCTGCCGCGGGTCCCGAGACCGAACTGCGGCGTCGCCCGGGCACGGTGGAGGTCTCGTTCGAATTGCCCGATGACCAGGCACTGGCCTCCCGGGTGGTTGAGGCAATTTTCCAGGCGCACTCCTATCAGGAGCCGGTGATCCGCATTCAGCCGATCCTCGCCAGCCGCTCCAAGGGGCTGGACGACCAGGCCAATCCGAATCGCTGGTGGAACACCACCGGAGACTGGAAGAAGGCCGCCTCGCCGCTCAAGGAAGACGCCTGACAACGGGGAACGGTCAAGCTTCGGACCGGCTTGGGAATTCGTGACCAAGCCGCGCGGGCTTGACTTTCAGGGCGCATTCTTTATGTGTCGCGCCAAGTTTCCCGCGTCCGGGTGTTTCCCCGTGCTCCAGCGGCCAAAACTCCACCAACACAACGGACGAACATCATGGCCAAAGCCGCAAATATCAAGATCAAGCTTCTGTCGACCGCCGACACCGGTTTCTTCTACGTGACCAGCAAGAACAGTCGCACCAAGACCGACAAGCTGTCGTTCCGCAAGTACGACCCGGTCGCCAAGAAGCACGTCGAATTCAAGGAAACCAAGATCAAGTAATCTGGTTTCTTTCCGCGATAACGAAAACGCCGCCCATTGGGCGGCGTTTTTGTTTCAGGACGCTGAAAAGCACGAGGTTTCCGAATCTTGGCGCAGAGCCCTGATGTTGTCCTTTTGAAAAAAGGGGGCCGGTCGGCGATTGGCAGCGGTACGAGGAGGCCACTATGTGCCAGCGCCGGCCGGCCGACCCCACGGACCCAGGAGATGCGGCGGACCTGAGCATCATGGGGTATTTTTCGGATCGATCCGGCAATCTGTCCTCGCGCCGGCTCCGTCTATGGGCTGCACATTTGCGCAACAGCTTATGGAAATCAACAGTTTCTTAACCAAGGCTCCCGAATCACTTGGATTAAGGTAAATTCCTAACCCTGTCGGCTTGACTGGATAATCGGGCGCCGGCCCCTGAGCATGATGAGAAAAAATCATACTCGAACACCAAGATAGAACCCCATCTCGGTTCTATCTTGAAGGAACGGGCCCTACGCCGCCTTGGCGACGACGCGATTGCGGCCGCCGCTCTTGGCTTCGTAGAGCGCAAGATCAGCGCGCTTCATCAGTGCCGCGACCGTATCCGCCCCCTTGAGCACCGACGACACGCCGACGCTGACGGTGACTTCGACCGTCTTGCCTTCATGACCGACGGCAAACGGCAACTGGGCGATTTCGGCGCGAATGCGTTCGGCGACCTTTTCGGCGACAGCGCCATCCGTGTCCGGCATCACCACCACGAACTCCTCGCCGCCGAAGCGGCAGGCAAGGTCGATGCCGCGCACATTCTTGCGCAGCCGTCGAGCGAATTCGCGCAGCACGGCATCGCCGCCGTCATGACCATACGCGTCGTTGATGGTCTTGAAGCGGTCGAGATCGGTGATCATCACCGACAAGGGCCGTCGCCGCGCCACAGCGCGATCGAACAGCGTCTGCAGATGGCTGTCGAGGTAGCGGCGGTTGTGCAGGCCGGTCAGCCCATCGGTCACCGCCATCTCGATGGTCTGGGTGACGCTGGCGCGGAGCTGGTCGTTGTAGCGCTTGCGGCGCACCTGCGTGCGCAACCGCGCCAGCAGCTCCTGCTGGTCTATGGGCCGCATCAAATAGTCGTTGATGCCGAGTTCGAGGCCGCGGATGATGCGCCCCTCCTCGCCTTCTTGGGCCAGGAGGATGATCGGCAGGAAGCGGGTGCGATCGAGCGAACGCAACTGTGAACACAGCCGAAGCGGATCGAAATCGGCAAAGGCCGTCGAGATCATGACGCATTCATAGGGCGCTTCGGCAGCCTGGAAGAACCCTGCATGCGGATCGGTGGCAATGTCGAGATCGGCACTGTCGCGCAGCATCTTCTGGACGCGCTCAACTGAGGATTTGCGCTCGTCGATCAAAAGAACCTTTGGCGTCACGTCTTCGGACGTGAAGGTGCGGCTCAGGAGCTCCTCGATGCCGATATTGCGTGTGGTCGAGGCGCGCAGGCGCAATTCGTCGGTCAGCGACTTCAGCCTCACCAAGCTTTTCACGCGCGTCATCAGCTGCAGGTCATTGACCGGCTTGGTCAGGAAATCGTCGGCGCCGGCCTCGAGACCACGCACCCTGTCCGCAACCTGGTCGAGTGCGGTGATCATCACCACCGGGATATGCGAAGTCGCCGGATCACTCTTCAGCCGCCTGCAGACCTCGAACCCATCCATGTCAGGCATCATCACGTCGAGCAGCACGACATCGACCTTGCCGTTTTCGCAGGTCTCGATCGCGTCCGGTCCGTTGGAGGCGGTCAGCACGTCGAAATACTCGGCCAGCAGCCGGGCTTCGAGCAGCTTCACATTGGCAGGGATGTCGTCGACGACGAGGATCCGCGCAGTCATGTCATGAGGCTCCAGCTCGGTAGGCGATGCGCATCAGGCGTCGCCCAGGTAGGATTTGATGGTTTCGATGAAACGCGGCACCGAGATCGGCTTGGAAATATACGCCTCGCAACCGCCTTGCCGAATACGCTCCTCGTCGCCCTTCATGGCAAACGCGGTGACGGCAATGACCGGGATGGAGTGGAGGTCATCGTCCTCCTTCAGCCATTTGGTCACTTCCAGGCCTGACACTTCGGGCAGCTGGATATCCATCAAGATGAGATCGGGCCTGTGCTGGCGCGCCAGATCGAGCGCTTCCAGACCGTTGCGCGTGCGCACCGTCTCATAGCCGCTTGCTTCGATGAGGTCCCGAAAGAGCTTCATGTTGAGCTCGTTGTCCTCGACGATCATGACCTTCTTAGGCATCGATTTCCCGTCCCGGCCGGCCTTCAATCCGAAGCCTGCCGTCATGCGCCCTTTGCCGGAGCACACCAAACCCGCGTTCACTCTAAGGCAATATGATTGACGAAACGCAAACCCGCGGCCGCAAAAGCCATTCGGATTTCCGCCTCGAAAACCGCATTGGACCGGGGCAGTGGCTTGCCGCAGGCGACGCTAGCGATTACTCCGGAAAAGAGACTCATTTCCGCACCCAGAAGGTAGTGATGGCAAACGCAGCGTCAATGCGCGAGGAAGCTGAAACCATTGCCGTGAAGGCATTGGGCTTCGTCGCCGCCGATCCGGAGCTGCTGCCACGCTTCCTGGCGATCACCGGCATCGAGGCACATTCCATCCGGCGGGCCGCCAGCGAGCCGGGATTCCTCGCCGGCGTGCTGCAGTTCATCCTCGCCCACGAACCGACCTTGTTGCGCTTCGCCGAGGAAACCGGCACGCCGCCGGCCTCCGTCGGCAAGGCCTTGCGCGCACTGCCACTTGGCGGCGACGATCATGAGCATTCGATATGAGCGATGATCCCGAAACCGCGCGCCAGATCGAGGAACTGGCCGCCGACGACCGGCCGCTGCTGGTGCTCGACGTCGACGATGTCGTGCTCGAATTCATCCGGCCGTTCCCGCGTTTTCTCCAGTCGCGCGGCTTCGAGCTGACGCTGGCCTCCTTCCGCCTCACCGGCAACATTGCCGAAACGGCGAGCGGCCGTCTGATCGAGCAGGCGGAAGTGACGGATCTTCTGGGTGATTTCTTTGATTCGCAGGCCGACTGGCAGAGCGTCACCGACGGCGCCGCGCAGGCTCTTTCGAGCCTCGGTGATCGCGCCGAAATCATCCTGCTGACAGCCATGCCGCACAAACATCGCGCGGTGCGCCGCGCCCATCTCGACGCGCTCGGGCTGAACCATCCGCTTTTGACCACCGAAATGGCCAAGGGCCCGGCGGTGGCCAAATTGCGCGGCAACAAGGGCCGGCCAGTGGCCTTCGTCGACGACCAGCCGCACAATCTGGTGTCGGTGCGCAGCGCCGTTGCCGACGCCCACCTCTTCCACCTCATGGCCGACAATTCGCTGCGCGCCTTCCTGCCGCCGGTGTCGGACGACATCGTCGTCGTTGAGGATTGGCATGACGCTATGCCGAGGATTGCATCAGCCCTCGGGCTCTAAAAGCTGGACGCTCAGGGGTTCAGCTTAGCCCCTGCCCCGCCACCGCTGTTGCCCTCGCCAGGACTCGCACCCTGATCGGTGTTGTCTTCCACCACCGGGTCGGGGCCTTTCAGCATGGCGCCGTTGACCGCCACCGAACCATCATGCTTGGCGCTGATCACCCATTCCAGACGGCCGTCCGGCAGGGTCTTGGCAAACCCCTTGATGGCCAGCGCGCCGGTGAAAGCCTGCGAAGCCTGAGGGTCGGTCCTCGCCGCTTCCTGCAGGCTTGCCACGATCTTATCATAGCCGGTGACGTCGATGGTCACGTTGGCATCGGGCTTCTCGCTATCGGGAAACGTCATGTCGCCCTCCAGCGCGATTTCAGCACCGCCGCTCTTGACCGTGCTGTGGCCGATGACGATCTTGGGACCATTGGCCAGGAAGCCAGCCTTCAGCCCCTCGCCAAAATCGTCCGACAGTGGCGGATTCTTGTTGAGATCGAAGGCTTCGATTGCCTTCTTCGCCATGGTGTCGAGATCGATGTTGGCGCCGCCGAAATTGAGATCGAAATCGGTGGGCAGCAGCGCCACGCTCCAGGCCGGAACAAGATATTGCGGTATCGAGAGCCCCGACGCTTTGATCCCGTAATTGATCGTCCCACTGCGGGCGACGCCGTCCATGCCGAAAGCAACACCCACATTGGCCGCGCCGAAACTGCCGACCGGGCTGCCGACGCTGAAATCCTTGAAACTGTAAGCACCATCGATCCGCTCCCATAGCGGCAGCGCGGCCAGGAGGTGCGACTTGAGCTCGGCTTGGTTGGCCTTCAGATTCGCTTCGTCCTGATTGGCCACGGCGAAGGCCAAAAGGTCCAGAATAGGCTTCGTGCGCAGCCCCTTGCCTTTCGCGTCCACCGACAATTCGGGCGACTTGACCGTCAGTGGGATTTTCTGCCCGTTGTTCGGGTTGTCGATCGTGATCGACTCGGCAAAGTCGGCGATTGTCTGAACCATGTTGAAATCGACACCGCCATTTGCGCCCTTGGTAGCGCTCATTGTGGCGGTTCCAGCACCAGAACTCATCTCCGTGCGCTGCTTGGCGTCCTGCGACGTCATCATCATGCCTTCCAGCGACGACGTCGCGCTGCTGAAAGCCGCCAGTTCGGGATCGTAGATGCCGACGAACTTGCCGCCCTTGATCGACATCTTCATGCTTTGCGGACCCTGAGGCCCGTTGAACTCCATCGTCCCTTCCGGTGCCAGATTGCCTGAAACATCCCACGCGCCATCGCTGCGTGGCTTGGTCAACAGCGCATAAGGCGTGAGATCGACCTTCAGGCCGTCCTGTTTTGCGAAGAGTTCCACGATCGGCTTGAAGTCGAACGCAAGCTTGTAGGCATCGCCTTCGACTGAGATCTTCACAAACCCGACGTCGAACGCCTTCTTGCCGAAATAGCGCGCCAGATTGTCCGAAAGCTGCTTGGCGCCCTGGCTGTCGACCGTCTGGCCAAAGGCCGGTGCGCCGCAGGCAAGAAGCAAAACAAATGGCAAAACGCGCTTCATATCGATCCTCCACTCTATTGCGGCCGTCAAAACCGTTCTTGCCACTGGTAGGGAAATACCATCACGGCTGCAAGACAAGGCGCATGAATTGCCGGCGGCTGCCTACAACACCAGCCGCATCAGCGGCCGGCCGGTCTTGCGCTCGACCAGCCGTTCGAAACCGGCCTTCTCGAACACCCGCGACGAACCGACGAACAGGCCGATCGACCGCGAATCGCGCGACAGGTCGATCGGGCAGGCCTCGACCTGCCGCGCACCGTTCTCGCGGGCATAGGCGATGCCGCCTTCGACCAGGCGGTGCGAGATGCCGCGGCCCCTCGCCTTGGCGCGGATGAAGAAGCAGGAGATCGCCCAGACACCTGGATCCACGGCATCGGCCGGATCGATCGGCGCCGACCCCCTGCCCTGATTGTTCCATTCGGGCACGTCGGCGCGCGGGCCGATCTGCATCCAGCCGACTGCCTTGTCATCCTCGAACGCCAGCAGCCCGGGCGGCGGCCCGGCCTCGATGCGCGCCTTGATATGATCCTTGTTGCGCTCGCGGCTGCTCTCGCGGCGCACGGCGGCTCCAGCCGGAAATGCGTGCGCCAGCAGCCGTAACAGGCGCCCTGCTTGCCGAAAAGGTCTTCGAAATCCGCCCACAGCGCGGGCGCCAGCGGCTTTATGGTCGTGCTCATGCGTTCTCCCCAGGCCAAGCTTGTCGCTGCCCTCGGACTGACGTAACATTGCATTTGTTCTCTTTATGTTCGCAGCGATGGCGGCCCCTGTCAACAATCCCGAGCACGGTTTTTGCCGCGACTGCCTGACCTTTCAGCGCGGCGAGGCGCACCGCTGCGAGCGCTGCGGCAGCCCGAGGCTTGCCCGTCATCCCGAGCTTTACCGGTTGCATCTCGCCCATATCGACTGCGACGCTTTCTATGCGGCCGTCGAAAAGCGCGACAACCCGGCGCTGAAGGACCGGCCGCTGATCATCGGCGGCGGCAAGCGGGGCGTCGTCTCCACCGCTTGCTACATCGCGCGCATCCATGGCGTGCGCTCGGCGATGCCGATGTTCAAGGCGCTCGAAGCCTGTCCGGAAGCGGTCGTCATTCCGCCGGACATGGAGAAATATGTCCGCGTCGGCCGCGAGATCCGCGCGTTGATGCAGGCATTGACGCCGCTGGTCGAGCCGCTCTCCATCGATGAGGCTTTTCTCGATCTTGCCGGCACCGAGCGGCTGCACGGCATGCCGCCTGCCGTGGTCCTGGCGCGGTTCGCGCTGACCGTCGAAAAGGAGATCGGCATCACCGTGTCGGCGGGCCTTTCCTACTGCAAGTTCCTCGCCAAAGTGGCATCCGATTTCCGCAAGCCGCGCGGCCTCTCGATCATCGGCGAGGCCGAGGCGCCAGGCTTTCTGGCCGAACAGCCGGTGACACTGATCTGGGGCGTGGGAAAGGCCTTTGCCGCCACACTCGAACGCGACGGCATCCGCAGCATCGGCCAGTTGCAGCGCATGGAGCGCGGTGACCTGATGCGCCGCTATGGCGTTATGGGCGACCGGCTCTACCACCTGTCGCGCGGCGAGGACGACCGCCGCGTCCATCCCGACCAGGACGCCAAGAGCGTATCGGCGGAAACCACCTTCGACACCGACATTGCAACCATGGACGAACTGGTGCCGGTGCTGAGAGCGCTGTCGGAAAAGGTCTCCGGCAGGCTAAAGAAGTCAGGCATTGCCGGACGCACCGTGGTGCTGAAATTGAAGACGCAAGACTTCAAGCTCCGCACCCGCAACCGCCAGCTCGGCGATCCGACCCGGCTGGCCGACCGCATTTTCCAGACCGGGCTCGAATTGCTGCGCAAGGAAGCGGACGGAACGAAATACCGGCTGCTCGGCATCGGCGTCAGCGACCTCTCGGACGACGACAAGGCCGACCCGCCCGATCTGGTCGACATCCAGTCGCGCAAGCGCGCCATGGCCGAAGGCGCCATCGACACGCTGCGCGACAAATTCGGCAAGAAGGCGGTGGAGACCGGCTACACCTTCGGCAAGGGCCGCAACGCCCACCCGCCGGAGCCGATCGAGGATTAGACCATGATCCCGAAAAGTGGGCACCGGTTTTCGGAAAAGATCATGGTCCAACAATAAGATAGATCAGGTTCGTTTCAGATAGATCAGGTTCGTTTCAGATCGATCCGGCTCGTCACCACGCTCTTGCCGGTCTTCGGATCGACGTCGGTAACTGTCAACCGCATGCCGTTGCCGCCGGTCTTCTCGACCGTCAGCCGCGCCTTCAGATCGCCGTTGACCTCCGTCGCCCAACGTATGCCGAGATTGATCGCATTGCCCGAACGGCTGCCATTCAGCTGTGCCGGCCCGGTGCGCGATCCGACATAGACACCGCTGTATTTCGCACCTGTGACCTTCAAGTTGGCGCTGATGGCCCGCGTTACCACAACGAGACCGCGGCAATTGCCATCCAGCGAGAGCGAGGTTGAGGTCGCATTCGACTTGAAGCTGCAGGACACACCTACGTTCGGCACATCGGTGGTTACCTGGACCGTGCCTTTGCCAGCGAAATTCCCCTGCAACGAGCTTAGAAAATCGGCCTCGTCGGCATGGGCTGCGCCGCTTACGGCCATCAGGCAGCCGGCAAGCAGAAATCGTGCGAATGATTTCATCGAAGCTCTCCCCGTTGGTGTTGAAAAACAGCGCTTCAAATAAATTTGGCAAATACCGGGAATCAACGCCTGTCGCCGCGTCAGGTTCCGCTTCCAACATGTCTGTTTTGCAACGCGGCTGTGGCCCAGTCGAATGCGGTGGCTAGCGATTGCAGCGAAAGCCCCGGCCTGCGAGATAGCGCGCATGGCACCTGCACCCTCGATCCCCAAGGCCGCGTTCTGGATGGCGCTGTCGATCGCATCGTTCCTGGCGATGTCGGTCGCAGGCCGCGCCACGACTGCCCAACTCAACGTCTTCCAGGTGCTGGAACTGCGCTCGGTGATCGGCTTTTTCATCCTTCTGCCGCTGGTGATGATGAGCGGCGGCTTTGCCGCGATGCGCACGCAGCGCCCGGTCGCCCACATCGCCCGCAACGTCATCCACTACACCGGCCAGGCGGCGTGGCTTTACGCATTGACGCTGATCCCGCTGGCCGTGCTGATCTCGATCGAATTCACGACACCGATCTGGACGGCCCTGCTGGCGGTCGGCTTCCTCGGCGAAAGGCTGTCGCGGCCCAAGCTGGCGGCAATCGCGTTGGGCCTGATCGGCGTGGTGATCATCGTGCGCCCCGGCGTTGGCGCTGTCGATCCGGGACATCTGATCGTGCTCGGTGCCGCGGTCTGCTTCGGCATTTCGGTGGTCATGGTCAAGTCGCTGACGCGCACCGACAGCGTCGTGCGCATCATCTTCTGGATGCTGATCATCCAGTCGCTGGTCGGCCTGATCCCGGCGCTCTACGAATGGCGCAACCCGCCGCTCGAACTCTGGCCGTGGATCGTGCTGATCGCCTTCAGCGGCATGTCTTCGCATTTCTGCATGGCCCGCGCGCTCGCCTATGCCGACGCGACCGTCATCTCGCCGATGGACTTCTTGCGCGTACCGCTGTCGGCGCTGATCGGCTGGCTGCTCTACAGCGAGCAGATCGACGCCTTCACCGCCGGCGGCGCGCTGCTGATCCTGATGGGCAATTTGTTGAATTTGCAGCGCAAGGCACCGCAAGCAGCCGAGATCGCGGCATCCTAGCTATAAGGCTATTCACCCAGTCAATGCCTAGTTCGATCGCCTACGATCCGACAGCTTGGCTGGCGTCGATACGACTGCCGTCACTCGCCTCGATCGAGCGGCACTCGGCTCAGTCATAGACGCCATCAAATAGAAGCTCGTTGTCACCGCCGTCCTTGAAGTGTCCGGCGTACGAGCCCGTCGGCAGCAGCAATGCTTCGCCTGTACCGTTGCGCAATGTTACGGTCTTTGGCCCGGTCGCAAGGTGAAATGGCGGGCCAAGCACGGTGCCGTCGATTTCAACCTGGCCCCATAGGGGCGTTCCATCGGCACTGTAGAGCGCATAGCTTCCAGCAATCGGAACATCAAAAATCTTCCGCTGACCGGGATAAATTCTGCTACCAGCGATCCTGAGGTTGGGTGCAATACGGACGTAACTGTTCAAGATCAGAGGCGCGACCACCGGATAGATATAGTCCATCCGGTAGGACCACAAGATCAGTTTCGGGGGAGACTTGCTAAGCACATTATAGGCATCGGAGTGCCCGCTTTCCCGCAACGTTTTGAGCACGTAGTGTTTGTCGAGCCATAGAGTTGTCGGCTCCATCCGATTGGGCAGCATTCCAACGCCGTCGAAATACCGCTCGCCTGGTGCAAGCAATGACTCCGCACGCGCCACCAATTCAAGTTGGGCCGCATTGTCGAAGCGGAGGTAAAGTACATTGGCAACGAAGCTTACAGCCATGGCGGTGGCGAGCGCTATCCACGCAACGCGCAGGTAACGCACGCGGGCGACGCCGTCGAACAGCGTCAAAGACCATAGCGACATGAACGGCAACGCCATGATGAACACGTAAGGCCACGGCTGGGAGTGCGCGAAGACCAGCACAGTGACGACGACCGAGAAGATCAGCGCAATTCGCCTTCGCGCGTCGAGCTTCATGATCTGCATCAGAGACAGAGCCATGCCGGAGAAACAGACGGTATAAAGAACATAGTTGCGGACGAGCGTCTGTAACACGAATTGCCTCAGCCCCCCGTAATCGCCTCCTCCGCGGGTCGCAATCTCAAGAGGGCCAAATATGAGGTTCCTGGCCACAGGTACAGGGTCGGCGCCGCCGAAGACAAAGCAATAAGCGATTATGGGAACGGTCCATCCCAGCACGAGCCATGCGCCGCGGGCCATGCCTGCTGCGTAGCGTCTCATCAAAGCCGCATCGGCGACCAGGCCAAGGCCAAGCGCAAGATTGAAGTAGACTGATTTCTGCGTCGCGAGGAACGATAGGCCGCTCAGGATGCCGGCAGCGACAAGCTGCGGTCCCTTCAATTCACGTGCCCTCAGGACAACCAGCAGCGCCGCTACGGCGAAGAACACCGCCAGTGGTTCGGCGATGGTGCGAAAGATGCGCTCCATGAAATTAGAGAAGCACAGGAGGAGGAGGACAATGACCAAGGCACGGACCCTATCCTCTCCAAGTGCGCGAGCGCATGCGTAGACCAAAGCAATGGTCGCGCATGCCAACAGCGCAGTCTGCATACGACCGGCAAGCAGGATCGACCTGGCATCCCAACCGATCAGGTGGGCGATCTCGTAGAAGACCGCGTAGCCGACCGCCTTGGCGTGCCAGATTGTATGGAACAGGCCACTAGAGAAATATTTAGCCCATCCGAGTTGGACGAATTCATCCATGACAAAGCGAGCGTTCCAAGCCAGGGTGAAGAGCAAAACGATCTTAAGTGCGATTAGGACACTCAGAAAAATCGTCGCCGGGCGCTGCCCGAGACCGAATGGCAGGCCTGATCTGTGTCTAAATTCCTGCGTGTCCAAGATACCCCCAAACAGTGGCTCAGGCCGGAGCCACCCTCGTGCCAGCAACTGCACAACCTCGCTACTTCGACTGCTACCGTTCCAAACGCAAACAACCAGCTCGGCGAGGCAGCTTCGACTCGGTCCCGGCGCGGTTGCTTGTCGAACACCGTGTCGAAACCGCGTTGCGTGATTTTGTCTGGTCGCGCATATGTGCAGTGGGTTCTTGCAGAGTCCGCCCGCTTAGCTTGTTCTGACCGGATTTTAGCAACTGTTAGCCTTCGCTCGTTAAGAAAGGCCTATAGTTATCCATGGTAACCTGCTCTCCCCAATAGTGTGGAGACCTTGAAAGGACAGCGCGTGCTGCAATCCAAATTCACGTCGGGTCTTGTCTGCCCAGCCTGCTATGCTGCGCTTGTGACAGGCCCCGGCGCCCTGACATGCAAGTCTTGCTCAGCCATTTATCCCATACGAGAAGGCGTTCCGTTCTTTGCCGAGCCACCGACAAGGCAAGGCTTCGACGCCAGCTTCCATGAAGAGGCGTATGCCGGCACCAGCGTCCGTGCCCGCTTCTACAATTCGCTGAAGCGGCTTATAACAAGTGAGTATTCACCGCATGACACACTGAATTCGTTTCTCGCCTCGGTGCCTCAACACTCCATGGTCATCGAGTTCGGTTCCGGCGCTCGGCGCATCCGCTCCGACGTGCTCAACATCGACTTGTTCCCGGCGCCGAATGTCGATCTCGTCGCAGATATTGAGCGCACCCCACTTCCGAGCGATTCAGTCGATTACATCATCCTGGACAGCGTGATCGAGCATGTTTCCAATCCGGCTGCGGTCGTTGATGAAGTGCTCCGTGTCCTAAAACCAGGCGGCAAGCTGCTGTGCATTAACCCGTTCTTGTTTCCCTACCATGGCTACCCCGCCCATTACTGCAACTTCACGAAAGACGGGATCGAGCAGCTTCTTCGGCGGTTCGGAAAGGTTGAGGTTCAAACGCATCAGGGACCGACAAGCGCAATCGTCAACATCCTTTCCGAGTACGTCGGCGTGATTGTGGGTCGAGAGAACCGGACCCGCTACATGCTGGCGAAAGGAGCGGTCTTGACGCTGACATTCCCGCTCAAGTTCATCGACAAATTGCTTGTCGATCGCCCCGAGAGTCATCGGATCGCCAGTATGCTCGGCACCATCGCGACCAAATAATTTAACGGGCTGTACGTCCGCACCATAGCGCCGAACACCCGCATCGTAACCCCGGGCGGTGGCATTGATCGCCGGACATCGCTGTCTTGCCGGTCAGTTGGTTTAGAGACTACCAACTCAACACTTCGCAATAGTTCGGCCAGTCAGGTACAGCTGATAGTCTCTGCGCCTTTGGGAAATACCGTCGCGCCATGACCGCAAAGTCCGAGCGTGAAAACAGCACGACATGCTTGTCTCCGGTGATGTGCCGGTCCGCAAGAAGCGACAGCGTGGCGCGCACGCCACCCGGCTCAATGTCCTTCAAGATGATCTTCCGGCAAGCCCAGCGTTCGCAGCTGCTGGCCAGCGATTTGAAAAATGAATCGCGTTGATCGACCGGCACGTGATGGATGACGTCGGAAATCGTGACAGCATCGTAAAGCCCTGTCACGTCGGCGAGATCGGTCGCAGGCAGAAGTTCAACCCTCGCCCGATGTACCTCCCTTAAGAATGTACCGATTGAAGGAGCTAGATCGCACATCGTAACGGCCAGGTCAGGGCGTCGATTCAGAAGCCGCTCGATAAGCGCGCCGTCACCGCCGCCGATGTCCACGATCTTCGCGCCCTTCGGCAATTCACCGTCAAGAAAATCCGCGATCAGGTTGAGATTGACGAACACACGACGATATACATTGCCGACCGGCTCAAAATGGCGGCCGAGAACCTTGCGCACGACCTGACCTGGTGCCAGCATTCTTATTCCTCGTTTCTTGCTGATTGGCGTTTCGCCGGATGAGTGGGTGCCGTCGGCACGGCCGCCGGGTACAAATGGAGACGCGGTAGGATGGCCCAGTGCGCAGCGGCAAAGTTCCAGACGAATAGGGCGATGGTGGCGATTGGGGCCGCGATCGCAACACTAAGATCGAAGCCGGAGCAGAGGACGACCATCATAGCTACCGAGAGCGGATAAGCCGCGACGACGCCACCTACGAAACGCATGAATGCCTTCACGCGAAGTGGCTCTGCAAAGGTGAACCGGCTGTGTAGTGTGTATCCGATCGGGGTGACAGCCAAGAACGAGATCAGGATGCCCAGCAGGTAATGCCCCCCCAATTGATCGACTACAATCATGATGGCGTTGTGCGCAATGGCGCATATCAACCCCACTAGCGTGTACCGCCACCCTCGTTCCAAAAGCGGTCTTTTGCGGATGCCCGCGTCACGCTCCTGTCCCATCGGCTCATCCGTGTATGCAGTTGGATTGGGCATCGGCCTCAGAAAGCTCCTGTTAGCTTCGCGCGAAGCCGGCAAGCGACACGCTCTCGCAACCGCGAGTCGCGCAAATAGCGCCTCATGCCGATCGGTCCGAGCGAAAGTACAATACAAGCCGCGCGAACCAGGGCCTTCAAATTGCCGCCCGATGCGGCGGCCAGAGATACATTGACGCCGATCGACGCCAGAGCGACAGGCTCAACCCGGCGTCGGCTGCTCGCCGGAAGCCGGGAAAGATGGCGCTCCATAACAATCTGCATTTGCGCCCGGAGTTCACCAACGTCACGGGATCCGGTTACAGTCAGCGAACTGCCGTGAACCCGAAAGGCTGTAGTGATCTCGTCGTGATAAACGACCGGACCGGTACTGGCGAGCTTCGCCCAGATGTCCCAATCTGGCGTATACCAGAGTTTCTCATCCATGCCCCCGCATGCCAGCCACGCGGCTCTGCGGAATATCGGAGCTGGCACCGAGACAAAGTTTTGAACAAGCAGCCGCTCCAGCAGGAATTGAGCTTCGAGCACCTCGTCAGCCGGCAAAGGGCAGTTCCAGCGCCCAATTCGGCGGCCGTAGCGGTCAATGATGGCCGTCGGGGCCAAATGAAGCCCGGCTTCGGGTGAGGTCGCGAGCCAGCGGTGCGCGGCCTCGACGCGCCCGGGCAGCCACAGGTCATCTTGATGGAGGATGCAGACGTGATCTGCGGCCGCTAACTCGACGCCTAAATTGGTCTTCGTTTGCCAAGGCACAAGATCTCTTCGCTGAAGCAGCCGAAGGGGCAATCGGTGAGCAAATCGCTCCACGATGGCAGCAGTGGTGCTCGTCGGGCTGCTGTCGACAACGATTATTTCCAGCTTGTCGGTCGGCTCAGCAGCCAGCGAGTCAAGTGTCGCATCAATCCATGCCGCCCCTTCGTGGACCGGCATAACGACGGACAGAAATGGCTTTTCGTCGACACAGCCACCTACTCGAGTTTCCGCTCGGAAGCCAGTCGGGTGGTCAGAACCCATCCCTGTCACTCCAGATTGTCAAGCAGCAACTTGAGCACAAAGCCGGACAGCACCATGGACATGCCGGCCACGCAGGCGGTGGTGATCACAAACGTTAGATGCACCGACTGCTCCATCGGGCCGCCAATGAAAATCCAATGCAGCGCCAGCAGCACGTCCGCGACAAAGCCTGCCACCGCGAGAACGCCTCCGGAAAAGACCAGCCATTCCAACGGGCGGCCGCGCATCAGCCAGGGCACGATACGGCCTCCGTGGACTGGGTGATAAATGGCGATCGCCACCTTGGCCAGCATACCGAAGAGGATGGCTGAAAGGCCGATCAATGTCGCCATGGCGGAGAGCGCGACGAAGTGAATTCCGAAATACCACCCCCCGATGCGGACAGGCCCAGTGGCGAGGATTGCAAGGCCAGCAATGCCAATCACCAGCAGGGTCAGTCCCGGTATGAGGTACATGGTATCGGGTGCATGGGCTACGATCAGCCGCAGGTGTCGCCAACCGTCGCGGAATGAGCGCAGATGAGGCGGGCGGCCACGCTTGTCCGGATAGAGCTTGATCGGCACTTCGCGGATCACCAAGCCTGCGCGATGCGCGTTGATGACCATCTCCGAGGCGAATTCCATGCCGGGCGAGCGCGCGCCCATCTTTCGGAACGCATCGCGGGTGAAACCCCGCATGCCGCAATGGAAATCGTGTATCGGAGAGTGGTGAAGCCAGCGGGCAATCGTCGAAAGCACCGGATTGCCGAGATATCGGTGCAGCGCCGGCATGGCGCCAGGCTCGATACCGCCAGCAAAGCGATTGCCCATGACCAATTCGGCACCACCCTCCAACGCATCGATGAAATCTCCGAGGCTGCTCCAGTCATAGGAATCGTCTGCATCCGCCATGATGAGATACTTGCCTCGTGCAGATTCAGCCGCCGCGCTGATCGCCGCGCCGTATCCCTTGACCCCCTGGTGCACGACACGCGCACCGAGGGACTCTGCAATCTCAACCGACCGATCGCTCGACCCATTGTCTCCGACGACCACCTCGCCCGCGATGCCCCGCTTTGCAAAAACATCGAGAGCCTTTTGGATGCAGATGCCGAGCGTGCGCTCTTCGTTCAGGCAAGGAATAATGGCCGACACGAGAGGTGCTCCCGCATCATCGGCGCGCAGGACATTCAGATCGGCCTGGACCGCCGCAAGATCTGCCTTCGCGATCATCGTGCCTCGCTCCGCCCAATCGTAAGCCCTTACGGACAACCAGGCTACACCCAACATTTCCGCTGCCTAGCGGCAACGTTTAGCAAGAACAAGTTAGTCAATGATATACGAGAGAGCCGTGCCCCGTTGGCGGGTTATGTGGTCCATCAAGTAATTGGTGAAATTTTATGCTCTCGTCGTAAGAGCGGCACATCCGGCACGCTGGCCCTATCGGGCGCCGTGTCAGACCCAGCGCGGTTTCAATCGGCGATGCGCTGGCCGATATCCATGCGGTTGCCGTCAGGGTCTTCGAAGACAAAGGCGCGCAACGTCGGTTGCGCTCCGATCGCCGGCCAAAAGCAGCTGGCGTACCTCCTGCAAACGAAGCTGCTTTTGATACTGGAGGGGGCTGAGGCCGGTCATCGCCAGGAAATGGCGATGCAGACTTGCCCGGCTCATGAAAGCAACGGGCGGTCGACAGACCAAACGCTTCTACGACTAATGCAAGCCAGTTTCGACCATCGTTTGCACCATGTCGGCATCACGACGCGGAGGCGCACCAAAAAGGCGCTTGTATTCCCTGCTAAATTGCGAGGTGCTCTTATAGCCGACAGCGAACGACACAGAAGCCGCGTCGGCCTCCTTGGAAACCATGCGACGGCGCGCTTCCTGCAGCCGGATTTGCTTTTGGTATTGCAGCGGACTCAGAGCCGTTACCGCCTTGAAGCGTCGGTGGAACACGGACCCGCTCATACCAGCAACCGCAGCCATGTCCTCAACGCTGAGTTGCTCCGTGTAGTGCTCACGGATCCACGCCATAGCCTGCCGAATATGCGACAATCGGGAGTCGACGCCGGCGATCTGGCGCAACATCTCGGCGTGAGGGCTCAACATCAGCCGAAACATCAGCTCATGCTCCAGGTGCAGCGCCATCACCGGGATTTCCTTTGGGCGCTCGTACATTGCCAGCAGTCTTTGCCAAGCGCCGATCAGCTCGGCATTGGCCATGCTAAAAGCGAAGCCCGGCTGCATCTGCAACTCCGGGGTCTTGGAGAGGTAGAGCACCACGTTCATGATCACGGCTGGATCGAGATCGAGGCTGATCGCCAGGAACGGTTTGTCCGGTGACGCCTCCACGATCTGACCCATCGCAGTGATCTCGGCAGCGACGACCATTGTCTGTCCGGGACCGTATTCGAACACCTGATCGCCGATAATCGTCCGCTTGATTCCTTGCAGCACGATGAACGCCATCGGGTCGTAAACCAAGGCGTTCAGCTCGGTCGGCTCGTTGATCCTGTAGATGCTGAGACGCGACATGCCAAGATGTTTGACACCAGCATGTCTGATGGCCAGAGCGCGGATTTCGTCGAGGTTGTCCATGCCTCATCAGGGGCCAGTTGCCTGAAAAAATCAACCTGCTGGCGGGATCAGGCAATTTTTCAGGACCATCAGGCATGGCGAAAACCCCGTGGCTGACCCAGATTCCTTCACACAATGAAAGGTGCGATCATGCAAAAGCGAAAACTGGGTACCAACGGCCCGGAAGTCTCTGCCATTGGTTACGGCGCGATGGGCTTTCATCTGGCCTACGGCTCTGCCGACGAAGAGGCAGGCTTGGCAACAATCCGTCGTGCCTACGATCTCGGCGTGACGTTCTTCGATACGGCTGAGCTCTATGGCTGGGGTGAAAACGAGAAATTCATCGGCCGCGCCGTCAAAGGCTTCCGCGATGACGTAGTGTTGGCAACCAAATTCGGGTTCACCCGCTCATGGGAAGCTGACAGCCGGCCCGCGCACATTCGCGAAGTGGCCGAGAACAGCCTCCGCTATCTCGGCGTTGACCATATCGATGTGCTCTACCAGCACCGCGTCGATCCCAACGTGCCAATCGAAGATGTCGCCGGTACAGTCAAAGACCTGATTGCCGAGGGCAAGGTCAAGCATTTCGGGTTAAGCGAAGCTGGTCCCCAAACCATCCGCAAGGCCCATGCCGTGCAGGAAGTGGCGATGCTTCAGACCGAATATTCGATCTTCGAGCGCGACGTGGAAGTCCTGTTCCCGGTCACGCGCGAGCTCGGTATCGGCTTCGTCCCCTACTCGCCGCTCGGTCGCGGTTTTCTGACTGGTGCGGTCAAGCCCGCCGCCGAATACGAAGAGAGCGATATGCGCCGGGGCGATCCGCGCTGGCAGCCCGGCAATTTCGAAAAGAACGTCGAAGCCGTTCGCCAGTTGAAAGAACTTGCCACCTCCAAGGACGCCACTGTTTCGCAAGTCGCGCTTGCCTGGCTGCTAGCCCAGGGCAACGACATCGTGCCGATCCCGGGCTCTCGCAAGGCGGAGCGCGTCGCGGAGAACGTCGGTGCTGTCGATCTGGTGCTGACGGCGGAAGACCTGGCCAAGATCAAGGAAATCCTACCGGCAGGCGGTTTTGGCGAGCGCTATGCCAAGGAACACACGCCAACCTGGCTATAAACCCCTTCTGCGGGCTGGGGTGAGTAACCTGAGCGCTATGCGGCGGTCAGACGAACGCGCTCCTCGCGGACTAAATGCTGATTAACAAGCTCCGAAACATCTGCTCCGTTACCTCACATCCCGTTCCCTCGAAAGTAGAAAGGACGTCGTAATGCCGACCCCGATTGAGACAGTAACTGCCTTCTGCGCAGCGTTTTCCAAGGATCACGGCAAGAGTGCCGTCCGCCAATGGTTCACACCGGAAACAGTCCGGGTGAATGAAGGTATTTCGGTCACTACCGGCATCGATGAAGCGATCGCTGCACTCGAAGCGGTGGAAAAGGCGGTGGGGATCAAGGATGCCTATTTCGACATGCTTGCAATTGCAGCTGATGGCAACCGCGTGCTTACCGAACGACTGGATCGGTTCGAGCGCGTCGACGGTAGTGAGATCGGTGCGGCGATGGTGATGGGCATCTTCGAGGTCGATGGCGATCATATCGTAGCGTGGCGTGACTACTACGACGTCAGGAACGCCGAGAAATGGGCGACCAGCTAAATGGCACCGCCCCTGGCTACGCCATCACGTCCGTGACCCTCGTCATTGCGGCGCTGATAATGAGCAGATCCCTCGTTACATAGCTGCGGAAGCATTCTGCCCTCTACACCAGCTCGACTTCCACCACGCCCTGCACCGCGCGCATGGCGGATGCGATTTGTGGCGAGACGCGATACCCGCCTGGCAAAGCGATCTCGACCTCGCCCTGCGCCTCTCCTTTGATCACGATAATACTGACCTGGCTGTCGCCGCGCTGTTTGAGCTGCGATTGAATGATTGACGTTGGCCCCTCGTCTCGCACAAAGACGCGCAGCGCCTTCTGGATGCGGCTGGCCTCGTCCTCCAGCGATTGCACCGAATTGATGCGCAGATTGACGCCTTCGGGCCGGTCTTCGGCCGAAACGGTGATCACCACCGAGCGGCCGGGCTCGAGCAGGTCGCGATACTGCGCCAGCCCCTCGGAAAACAGCACCGCCTCGTACTGGCCCGATGTGTCGGAAAAGGCCACGACCCCCATCTTGTTGCCGGTGCGCGTCTTGCGCTCCTGCTTGGTGGTCACGGTGCCGGCCAGCCTCCCGGCCGCGGCACCGCGTTTGACGGCAGCCGAGAACTCGCCCCAGTTCTGCACCCGCATCTTCTGCAAGGCAGCCTTGTATTCATCGAGCGGATGCGCCGACAGATAGAAGCCGACCACCTGGAATTCACGATGCAGACGGTCGGCGGCAAGCCATGGCTCGGTCACCGGCAGGTTGAGCGCCTGCGACTGTGCGCCGAGCGAAGCGCCAAAGATGTCAGCCTGACCGGAGACGGCGTTCTGCTGCGCCAGCGAGGCCAGCCCCATCATCCGCTCGACACCGGCCATCATCGCGGCGCGGTCGTGGCCGAAGCAGTCAAGCGCGCCGGCGGTGATCAGGCTTTCGAAGACGCGCTTGCCGACGATCTTCGGATCGACCCTTTCGCAGAAATCGGCGAGGTTCTTGAACGGTTTTTCGCCGCGCATGGCGACGATATGCTCGACCGCCGCATCGCCGACGCCCTTGAGCGCCGCCAGCGAATAGAAGATGCGGTTCTCACCGACTTCGAAATTCCGGAACGACGTCATCACCGACGGCGCCGAGACCACGATGCCGAGGCGCAGCGCATCCTGGCGGAAATCGGCAAGCTTGTCGGTGTTGCCCATGTCGAGCGTCATCGACGCGGCCAGGAATTCGACGGGGTAATGCGCCTTCAGAAAGGCGGTCTGGTAGGAAACGACCGCATAGGCGGCGGCGTGTGATTTGTTGAAACCGTAGTCGGCGAACTTGGCCAGCAGATCGAAAATGAAATCGGCTTGCGGCTTGCCGACGCCGCGCTCGACGGCACCGGTGACGAAGCGCTCGCGCTGCTTGTCCATCTCGGCGCGGATCTTCTTGCCCATGGCGCGGCGCAGCAGGTCGGCTTCGCCCAGCGAATAGCCGGACAGTTCCTGCGCGATCTGCATGACCTGTTCCTGGTAGACGATGACGCCTTGCGTCTCCTTCACCAGATGATCGATCTTGGGATGGATCGAGGCCATCTCCTCCTCGCCATGTTTTCTGGCGTTGTAGGTGGGGATGTTCTCCATGGGGCCGGGACGATAGAGCGCGACCAGCGCGATGATGTCCTCGATGCAGTCGGGCCGCATGCCGATCAGCGCCTTGCGCATGCCGGCACTTTCCACCTGGAACACGCCGACCACTTCGCCGCGCGACAGCATGGCGTAGGTGTCGGGATCGTCGAGTGGGATCGTCGCCAGATCGATCTCGATGCCGCGACGGCGGATCAGCTTGACCGCCGTCTCCAGCACCGTCAACGTCTTCAGGCCGAGGAAGTCGAATTTTACCAGCCCTGCCTGCTCGACATATTTCATGTTGAACTGGGTGACCGGCATGTCCGAACGCGGATCGCGGTACATTGGCACCAGTTCGGACAAAGGCCGATCGCCGATGACGATACCGGCGGCGTGCGTCGAGGCGTGGCGGTAGAGCCCCTCCAGCTTCTGCGCCATATCGAGCAAGGTCTGGACGATCGGCTCGCGTTCGGCCTCTTCGGCAAAGCGCGGCTCGTTGGCTATGGCGTCGGCGAGCTTGACCGGATTGGCCGGGTTCTGCGGCACCATCTTGGAGAGCTTGTCGACCTGGCCATAGGGCATCTGCAAAACGCGACCGACGTCGCGCAGCACGGCGCGGGCCTGCAGCGTACCGAAGGTGATGATCTGTCCGACCTGGTCGCGGCCGTATTTCTGCTGGACGTAACGGATGACCTCCTCGCGCCGGTCCTGGCAGAAGTCGATGTCGAAATCGGGCATCGAGACGCGGTCGGGATTGAGGAAGCGCTCGAACAGCAGCGAGAAGCGCAACGGGTCGATGTCGGTGATCGTCGTGGAATAGGCGACCAGCGAACCGGCGCCCGAACCACGGCCCGGCCCGACCGGAATGCCTTGCGCCTTCGCCCATTTGATGAAGTCGGCAACGATGAGGAAGTAGCCGGGAAACTTCATCTTCTCGATGATGCCGAGTTCGAAATCCAGCCGCTCGCGATACTGCTCGACCGTGTAGCCGACGGTGGGGCCATGCGCCGCCAACCGCGCATCGAGCCCTTCATGGGCCTGCCGGCGCAGTTCGTCCGCCTCTGCCTTAAGCGCCAATTCATTGTCGGCGACATCGCCACCGGTAAAGCGCGGCAGGATCGGGTTGCGGTTTTTCGGATAGTAGGAACAGCGCAGTGCGATCTCGACCGTGTTGTCGATCGCTTCCGGCAGGTCGGCGAACAGCCGCGCCATGTCGGCCTGGCTGCGCAGGAAATTGTCTGGCGACAGCCGGCGGCGGTTGTCGGCGGCAACGACCGAACCCTCGGCAATGGCGATCAGCGCGTCATGCGCATCATAGTCGTCACGCGCGAAGAAAAACGCCTCGTTGGTGGCGACCAGCGGCAGGTCGTGGCTGTATGCGAGATCGACCGAGGATTTTTCGATCGCCCGGTCATAGCCGGAAACCCGGTCCAGCTCGACATAGAGCCGGTCGCCGAACAGCGCCTTCAGCGCCAGGAGCCGCGCCTCGGCGAGATCGCGGCGGTCTTCCTTCAAGGCCCGGCCGATGGGGCCGCGCGGCCCGCCGGTAAGGCAGATCAAGCCGTCGGAATGGCCCTGCAGCATCTCGGTGGTCAGATGCACGGGTTCGCCGGGCGGCGTCTCGAGATAGACGCGGCTGACCTGCTTGACCAGATTGGTGTAGCCGGCCTCCGTCGCGGCGAGCAGCACGACGGCGCTCATCTCCGGTCCATGGCGGCGGCGGTCGCGCTGCGCGTCGCTGGTTTCGCCGGAAAAAGCCAGGTCGATCTGGCAGCCGATGATCGGCTGGATGCCGTCCTTCACCGCCTTCTGGGCGAATTCGAGCGCGCCGAACAGATTGTTGGTGTCGGTGACGGCGATCGCCGGGCACTCGTCCTGCACGGCATGGCCGACGATCTTGCCAAGCTGCAAAGCCCCCTCGAGCAGCGAATAGGCCGAATGCACGCGCAGATGGATGAAGGGCCGCGCTGGCGCTTCGGGCCTGGCAGCTCGCGCAATGGCCTCGCGCATCAGCGGATCGCGTGTCGTCTTCTCGTCTGCCACTCGACTTGGCTCTCAATTCTGCCGGCGAATCTGGTTGTCGCCCTAATCTAGGCTCCCGCGCCACCGCCCGCCAGCATTCCCGGTCCCGATATCTGCCGATCCCCGACAAACTGAACGCCGGCGCGAACGGCCGGCAGCGTCCGAGATCGGTCCGTGTGAAGCGCTTCATGGTTGGCGGGCACCGGCACCGGCACACTGCCAATGTGGACGAAATCATCTTTTTGACAGGAGATTTTCATGGCCAACCGTTTTGTCGTCGATCTCAGCGGTCTCAAGCTCTCCAAGGGTATGGATGAGAAGCTGGCGAAGACCATCCAGCACGCCGTGCTGGCGTCGCTCGCCGACACGCACACGCAGCCGGAGCTCGTCTTGCGCTTTCCCCGTGAATGGCTCGGGCTGGTCGCGCATATCGACCAGCATCAGCTGCCCGCGCTCGACAAAGAGATCAACGGAATGCTGCGCTGACACCCATGGTAGTTGCCTCAGATATCAAAAAGGCCTCGGCGGGTTCGAAAATCGCCGAGGCTGGCGAAAAATCCTGTCCGAGCGCTCGCGCCGAACCGGGCGCCTTGCTGATCGGCGTTGTCGGCGCGGACGGCATCGTCCAGCCGATCCCGACGCGCCTGGAGATCGATGCCGAATTCGTCGATCTGGCGAGCAAGGCAGGCGTGCCGGAAGCGCGCTTCCGCTTTGCCGGCCGTTGCGTCGAAGGCAAATGCAAGCAGTGGACCGGCAATTCCTGCGGCGTCATCGAAAAGGTGCTGACCGGCATGGTCGACCAGATGATCGCGCCGGCGGAAAACCTGCCGCGCTGCGCCATCCGCGGCTCATGCCGCTGGTACAGCCAGCGCGGCGCCGATGCCTGCCGCGCCTGTGTCTACGTCGTCACTGACCAGAGCATGCTGGTGGCAGACGTCTGACCGCCAAAAAGATCAGGCGAACTCCATGATCACCGCATCGACGGCAAGGCTGTCGCCCGGCTTGGCATTGAGTTTCGACACGGTCAGGTCGCGATCGGCGCGCAGCACGTTTTCCATCTTCATCGCCTCGACCACGGCCAAAGTCTCGCCGGCCTTGACCTCCTGCCCCTCGGCAACGGCAATCGACACGACCAGGCCCGGCATCGGACAGAGCAGCATTTTCGATGTATCCGGCGGCACTTTTGCCGGCATCAGTCTTTCCAACTCGGCGATGCGCGGCAGCATGGCGCGCGCCGTCACCGACATACCTTTCCAGGCGATGCGCAGCCCGTTCGGCAACGGCCTGATCTGCGCCGCGATCTTGGCGGAACCTACCGTGCCGCGCCAGATGAGGTCACCCGGCCGCCAGTCGGAGGCGACGGTCAGCGCCTTGCCGCCATCGATCGACAGGTCGATCTCCATCGGGATCGAGATCATGCCTTCGAGGATGGCGGCGCTGAGATAGTCTTCGCCGATCTTGACCACCCAGTCGCGTTTCAGCGCTCCGGAATGCGGCGCCAGCCGCCCGCCCAGCCGGTCGAGCCGGTCGCGGCGCAGCAGTTCGACCGCGATGGCGATCGATGCCAGCACCGCCTTTTCTTCATCGTTGGGAACGATCGGTGCAAATCCGTCCGGATATTCCTCCGCAATAAAGCCGGTCGATATCAGCCCTTCCCGCCAGCGCGGATGCTGCATCAGTGCGGACAGGAACGGGATGTTGTGCTCGATGCCGTCGACGACGAAACTGTCCAGCGCCTCCGACATGGCGTCGATGGCCGCGAGCCGCGTCGGCGCCCAGGTGCAGAGCTTAGCCACCATCGGGTCATAAAACATCGAAATCTCCGAGCCTTCGGTGACGCCGGTATCGTTGCGGATGACGACGTCGCCGAACTGTCCTTCCTCCGGCGGCCGGTATCGCGTCAGCCGGCCGATCGAGGGCAGGAAGTTGCGATAGGGATCCTCGGCGTAAAGCCGGCTTTCCACCGCCCAGCCGTTCAATTTCACGTCGCTCTGCTTGATGGCCAGCTTTTCGCCGGCGGCAATGCGGATCATCTGCTCGACAAGATCGATGCCGGTGACGAGTTCCGTCACCGGATGCTCGACCTGCAATCGTGTATTCATTTCAAGGAAATAGAAGTGCTTGTCGGCATCGACGATGAACTCGACGGTGCCAGCGCTCTGGTATTCGACCGCCTTGGCCAGCGCCACCGACTGCTCGCCCATGGCCTTTCTGGACTTGGCGTCGAGGAACGGCGACGGCGCCTCCTCGGCGACCTTCTGGTTGCGGCGCTGGATCGAGCATTCGCGCTCACCGAGATACAGCGTGTTGCCATGCGCATCGGCCAGCACCTGGATCTCGATATGGCGCGGATCGACGACGAATTTTTCGATGAAGACGCGATCGTCGCCGAACGAGCTTTTGGCTTCCGAGCGCGCCCGGTCAAAACCGTCGCGCACCTCCGACTGGCTCCAGGCGATGCGCATGCCCTTGCCGCCGCCGCCGGCCGAAGCCTTGATCATCACGGGATAACCGATCTCGCCGGCGATCTTTTCCGCATGGTCGGCATTCTCGATGACGCCGAGCCAGCCCGGAACCGTCGAAACCTTGGCGGCATTGGCGAATTTCTTCGATTCGATCTTGTCGCCCATCGCCTTGATCGCCTTGGGCCTCGGGCCGATGAAGACGATGCCCTCCGCCTCCAGCGCCTCGCAGAAGGCGGCCCGCTCGGAGAGAAAACCGTAGCCGGGATGTACGGCCTGCGCGCCGGTCTGCTTGCAGGCGGCGATGATCTTTTCCGGCACCAGATAGCTCTGCGCGGCTGGCGAAGGTCCGATATGCACGGCCTCGTCGGCCATCTCGACATGCACGGCATCGCGATCGGCATCGGAATAGACGGCAACGGTGGCGATGCCCATCTTGCGCGCCGTCTTGATGACGCGGCAAGCGATCTCGCCGCGGTTGGCGATCAGGATTTTGGTGAACATGCTGATGTCGTTGCCTCCAGCCGTCTCTTTTATGGCCTGTGCTTGTACGGTCAAGCCGACCATGCAATTCACCACCTTTCAATCGATTTGCGATTCCAATTCGCCGCTGTGGCCCAGTCTTGCCACCAGCTTCCAGTTGATCGCGTCGATAAAACCTGAAAGCTTGGGCTTAAAAATCGCCTTGGGAGGATTTGTCCGATGAAAACCCGCGCCGCAGTTGCAGTCGCCGCCGGAAAGCCGCTGGAGATCATGGAGGTCGACCTCGAAGGTCCGCGCGACGGCGAGGTGCTGGTCGAGATCAAGGCGACCGGCATCTGCCACACCGACGAGTTCACTTTGTCGGGCGCCGATCCCGAAGGTTTGTTTCCGGCGATCCTCGGCCATGAAGGCGCCGGCGTCGTCGTCGATGTCGGCAAAGGCGTCACTTCGGTCAAGAAGGGCGACCACGTCATCCCGCTCTATACGCCGGAATGCCGGCAGTGTCCGTCCTGCCTATCGCGCAAGACCAACCTGTGCACCGCAATCCGCGCCACCCAGGGCCAGGGCCTGATGCCGGACGGCTCGTCGCGCTTCTCGATCGGCAAGGACAAGATCTTTCACTATATGGGCTGCTCGACCTTCTCGAACTTCACCGTGCTGCCCGAGATCGCGCTGGCCAAGGTCAACCCGGACGCCCCCTTCGACAAGATCTGCTACATCGGCTGCGGCGTCACCACCGGCATCGGTGCCGTCATCAACACGGCCAAGGTCGAGCAAGGCGCCACCGCCGTGGTCTTCGGCCTCGGCGGCATCGGCCTCAACGTCATTCAGGGGCTGAAACTTGCCGGCGCCGACATGATCATCGGCGTTGACCTGAACAACGACAAGAAGGCCTGGGGCGAAAAATTCGGCATGACGCATTTCGTCAATCCGAAAGAGATCGACGGCGATGTCGTGCCGCACCTCGTCAACATGACCAAGCGCGGCGCCGACCAGATCGGCGGCGCCGACTACACCTTCGACTGCACGGGCAACACCAAGGTCATGCGCCAAGCGCTGGAAGCGTCGCATCGCGGCTGGGGCAAGTCGGTCGTCATCGGCGTTGCCGGCGCCGGCCAGGAAATCTCGACGCGGCCGTTCCAACTGGTCACCGGCCGCACCTGGATGGGCACCGCCTTCGGCGGCGCACGAGGCCGCACTGACGTGCCGAAAATCGTCGACTGGTACATGGACGGCAAGATCCAGATCGACCCGATGATCACCCATTTGCTGAAGCTCGAGGACATCAACAAGGGCTTCGACCTCATGCATGAGGGCAAGTCGATCCGAAGCGTCGTGGTTTACTGAGGAGAAAGAGCCGCCGACCGAAGGGCCAGCGACTGAAGTTGCACGGGTTCAACAAGGGAGGAAGAAAATGCCGGAAAAACTGCATCCTAAGATCGACAATGGACTGCCGAAGGAGAGCGCAAGCTTTGCCGGCGGCACGCTGGTCTGCGCCTGCACCAGCAAGCCGGTAAAGGTGAAGGTCAAGGGCCAGATCGCCCACAATCATGCCTGCGGCTGCACCAAATGCTGGAAGCCGGCAGGCGCGGTGTTTTCGGTCGTGGCCGTCGCCGGCACCGGCGACGTCACCGTCACCGAGAATGGCGACAAGCTCAAAGTGGTCGATCCGGGCGCGCTGATCCTGCGCCACGCCTGCACTGGCTGCGGCGTCCACATGCACGGCCCGGTCGAGCGCGACCATCCGTTCAAGGGCCTCACCTTCATCCACCCCGAACGCTTCCAGGAAGATGGTTGGTCACCGCCGGGCTTCACAGCTTTCGTCTCGTCGATCATCGAATCCGGTGTCGACCCCAAGCGCATGGACGGCATTCGTGCGCGGTTGAAGGCAATCGGCATCGAGCCCTATGACTGTCTCAATCCAGGCCTGATGGACTACATCGCCACCTGGACGGCGAAGAAGTCAGGCGCGTTGCCGGCCTAAAGACCTGAAAGAAGCGTTCATGGGGCCGGAAATGCGATCCGGCCCCATATTCATTGGAAGCAAAATGCCCGCACCATCAATTCTCGTCGACGCCGACGCCTGCCCTGTCAAAGCCGAGGTCGAAAAAGTCGCCGAGCGTCATGGCGTCGTCGTTACCTACGTTTCCAACGGCGGCTTGCGCCCGTCGCGCGATCCGATGATCCGCAACGTCGTTGTGTCCAAGGGCGCCGACGCCGCCGACGACTGGATCGTCGAGAATGCGAAAGCCAACGACATCGTGGTGACGGCCGACATCCCGCTGGCCGCCCGCACGGTTGCGCTGGGCGCCCATGTGCTGGGTCCCACAGGACGTCCGTTTACGCCGGAAACGATCGGCATGGCGGTGGCGATGCGCGACTTGAAGCAGCATTTGCGCGAAACCGGCGAAAGCAAGGGCTACAATGCCAGCTTCGCGCCGCAGGACCGCTCGCGCTTCCTCGGCGAGCTCGACCGCATCTTGCGGCGTGCCTTGAAATCCGTCACACCGGACTAGCGCCACCCGAGGCTGGGCCATGACGATCGATACGCCGATCAAGAAACCCCTGCACCGACACATGCAGTTCGCGCTGTCGGCCTGCGTGGGTCTAGCGGCACTGGTGATCGCGCTGGTCCTGGGCGCGCCGCCACTCGCCTATTCGATCGGCGCCGATGCGTTCTTCGCTGCCTATATCATTCTCGTCCTCGTCCAGATGCGGCTGTTTACCGGCCACTATCTGAGCAAGAATGCGCGCGAGATCGATCTGCCGGTGATGGGCATCTTTATTGTCACGCTTGGTATTGTCAGTTTCGCCATCGTCTCTTTGTTCCAGCTGATCAATCACAAGAGCGGCACCCTTTCCGTTGACCTCATCTTTGGGCTGCCCGTCTCGTTGTTCCGATTTGTCAGTCAGGAGGACAGCGCTCGTCCGATCGAGATGACTTTTGCGCTGCTATCCATCCCGCTCGGCTGGTTCACCATCCACACCATGGCAGCGCTTCACTATGCGCATGTCTACTGGATGGACGGCGATGCAGTCGATGCCGAAACCAAGAAGAAAGCACCTGTCGGCGGCCTGAAATTCCCTGACGGCAAACCGCCGGAAGGCCTGGATTTCCTCTACTTTGCGACGGTCATCGGCATGACAGCGCAAACCGCCGATACTGACATAACCACCACGCACATGCGTTGCGTTGTGCTCACTCACTCAGTCCTGTCGTTTATCTTCAACACTGTCATCGTCGCTGCCGCCGTCAATTTCGTCGTCAGCCTCGGCAGCCCGTAATAAATCCGTGATTGAGTGAAACATAGCTTTGGCTGGCGACGTATTGGGAGGAGAACGTTGATCGCAGAGGCCGCGCCGAGATCGCGCGGCCGGGAGGCAAAGAACAAAGATGCAAACGGTTGCCAGGAGCCAATCCACGTCAGGGGCGGATGCCGCCCCGCCCAGGGATGAAACGCTGATCTACCGGCAGTCACGCTGGACGCGGCTGACGCATTGGCTGTGGGCGATCTCGCTGTTCTTCATGCTGCTTTCCGGCCTGCAGATCTTCAATGCCCGCCCACAGCTCTATACCGGCAAGCAGTCGGGCTTCGAATACAACAACACCGTCTTCGCCATCGGCGCCGAAAACACCACAACGGGCCCGCGCGGCTACACCGAGATCTTCGGGCACCGCTTCGACACCACCGGCGTGCTTGGCTGGTCGGGGCCGGCGGGCCAGGAGACAGCGCGCGGCTTCCCGTCCTGGGCGACGATCCCGTCCTACTATGACCTCGGCACCGCCCGCGTGGTGCATTTCTTCTTTGCCTGGATACTGACGACGACACTCATCGTCTGGCTGGTCGCCAGCGCGATCAACGGCCATCTGCGCCGCGATCTCGCGCCGCGCCTCGACGATCTCAAGCGGTTGCCGCAAGACATCATCGACCACGCCAAGCTGAAATTCCACCACACGCGCGAATACAACACGCTGCAGAAGATGGCATATGGCGGCGTGCTGTTCGTTCTCTTGCCGCTGATGATCATCACCGGCCTTGCCATGTCGCCGAGCATGAATTCGGTGCTGCCGTTCCTCAACGAAGTGCTGGGCGGCCGGCAGACGGCGCGCACCATCCACTTCACCGCGATGCTGCTGCTGGTCGGCTTCTTCGTGATCCACATCCTGATGATCCTCGCCGCCGGGCCGATCAACGAATTGCGCTCGATCATCACCGGCTGGTACCGCACCGACCCGCCGGCGCATGGCGGCGAAACATCGTCCGAGAGGAGCGCCTGACATGGCAAAATTCCAGATCAGCCGCAGAAAATTCCTGACCTCGGCCAGCCTCGGCGTGTCCGGCATCGTGCTGTCGGGATGCGATGCCTTCGACAGCCAGCTCGGCATGGGCGACGGCCTGCGCAGTTTCCTCGAAAACGCCAACGGCCTGACCTATCGCGCGCAACGGCTGCTCGCCGGCCGCGACGCGCTGGCGCCGGAATTCACCGAAGCCGATATCCGCCAGCCGCAGCGGCCGAACGGTGTCACCGCACCGGACGACGATGTCTACAAGGGCCTGCTCGCCAACAACTTTGCCGACTGGCGCCTCGAAGTGTCGGGCCTTGTCGAAAAGCCGCTGTCGCTGACCCGCGAGCAGCTGCAAAGCATGCCGAGCCGTACGCAGATCACCCGTCACGACTGCGTCGAAGGCTGGAGCTGCATCGCCAAATGGACGGGCACGCCACTGTCGCTGGTGCTCGACCAGGCCGTGGTCAAGCCGCAGGCGCGCTACGTCATGTTCCATTGCCTCGACACGATCGACCGCAGCCTGTCCGGCGACGTCAAATATTACGGCACGATCGACCTGATCGACGCCCGCCATCCGCAGACGATCCTTGCCTATGGGTTGAACGGCAAACCGCTGCCGGTCGAGAACGGCGCGCCGCTGCGTGTACGTGTCGAACGTCAGCTCGGCTACAAGATGCCGAAATACCTCTACAAGATCGAACTGGTCGACGGCTTCGCCGATGTCGGCGGCGGCCGCGGCGGCTATTGGGAAGACAATGGCTACGACTGGTACGGTGGCATCTAGCCAACCATAGAATCATGATCGGCCCGTCATTGGGGCAACGGGCCGATCACACGCCGATTGCAAGTGAGCCCCCGCGGCTCAATATCCGGCGTAAATCCACTGGCAGTTGTTGTAGGAATCGCAGCTGTAGTACCAGTAGCCGTCGCTGCGCGGCTTTTCGCCGGCCGAAGTGGCCATGCTGGCGACCGCGTCGGCCTTTTTGGCGTCAGCGCCCATTTCCTTCGCCATCTTGGCCATCTTGCCGGCATCCATCAGCGTCGGCTTGCCGTCCTTCATCGTGGCGCCTTGTTCGGCCACCGGCCCGGCCTCGGCCAGCATTCTGGCGGCGACGAGCATGGCCTCGCCGTCCTTGTCGGCCTTGGCGATGTTGGCCAGCGCGACCGCGGTTTCCACTTTCGTGCGTGCATCGGCCTGTTTTTCCGGCGTCATTCCACCGGCAAAGGTCAGCGTTGTCGAGCCAAGGCCGGCCGCAAACGCAAGAGCAAGAATATTACGAAGCATGATCACACCCCTGATTGTTGAATGTCCCCGCAAGACAGGAAAGCAGTTTCGAGGCCGAAAGACCCTACCCAAACTGGTAGGGGGCGGCCTCCTTTGGGTGGTCCGCCCGTTTTGGGGAGGTACCTCCCGCCATGCATCGTTTGACAATCAGTTGCCACTCGCCGACGATGCGCTCTGGGGTTGCAGACAAGATTTCCAGCGGGCATGGTGTGTGCTCCGACCTTACGGAGGAGCGGCTCTGCCGGAACTCGGGGGCGGGCTTTGAGCTTGATGCAGAAGCGCGAGGCGCAGTTTCTCGACGCCCTTTATCTCGGGGTGCGCGACCGGGCTGACTTTGATGCGGCGCTGGAACTGCTCGGCAGCCTGTTCGATGTGACAACCGCCGTCTTGCTGGATTTCGACGCGGCGCGCCCCGAGGTATCGGCTCAGGCCACGATCGGCCTCTTCAAGGGTGAAGCCATGCAGCGTTACCAGCGCGATTTCGCCGGGCTGGACCCCGCGCCAAGAGCGTTCATGGCCGTGCCGGCAGGAACAGCGATCCCCACCTACCGCCTGCTTCCGGAAGAGACCCGCAAACCCGGCGTCTTCTTCAACGAGTTTTTCCGACCATTGGGGCTGGAGGAATGCCTCGGCGGAACGCTGGCATCGACAAGAGGCCGTTTTGCCATGATCGGCCTGCAGCGAACGCCCGACCGAAAACCTTTCGACGATGCGGATATCATGAGACTCGAGGCGCTGATGCCGCATCTGGCACGGGCCTTGCAACTGCGCCGCGACTTCGTCGGGCTCGAGGGTGCCGCCCGCGCCATGTCCGAGATCTGCGACCGGCTGGCGGCCGGTGTCGTGGCGCTCGACGAACATGGACGCAGCCTTTTCGTCAACGCTGCCGCACGACGCATGGCTGTTGCCAATGACGGCCTGTCGATCGACCGTGGCGGCCGGCTTTTTGCCACCAACCGTGCCGCCAGCAACAGGCTCGCTGAACTGGAAAATGACGTCCGCTCAGGCGGCGCCGGCGGCATCGCCCGTGCGCCACGGGCTGCCGGCAGACCCGCCTATGCGATCAGGGTCGCCCCATTCTTCATCGACCACGGGGTGGCCAAGGGAAAGTCGCGACCGCGCGGCGTCCTGTTCGTTGTTCACGATCCGCAGCTCCAGCTGCGCGCGGAAGCGGAAACGATCGGCGCCCTGTTCGGCCTGCCAAAAGGCACCGCGCAGCTCGTCGCCGCCATCGCCGCCAATGAAGACCTGCAGGCCTATGCCGAGCGCACCGGCATTTCGATGAACACCGTCCGCTACCACCTCAAGGCGGCCTACAGCCGGACCGGCGTGCGAAGGCAATCGGAGCTGATGCGGCTGGTCACCACCGCTCTGCGCGATCTCTCAGACCATCGGCACAATAGGGTCTAGGCGACCTTGTCGAGCAACGGCTTCAGCGCCGGATGGATCTCCGGCGAGGCGTGCTTGATCAAGGTCAGCAGTGCGCGCTCGTTTTCATAAAGGGGCCGATCGCCACCGATGCGCTCGGCCAGCCATTTCGCTTCGCTGGCGTCGACCGTCTCGGCGCGGCGGGCAAGCGCCTCTGTCGCCCTGTTCCTGGATTCCCACTCGGCCTCGATATTATCAGGCGACCGATAGGCTTCCATGATGCCGGCAAGCCCACCTGACACCATGCGGCCGAAGAAGCCGCCGATCTCGGGTTCGGCCTGCTCGAAAAAGGAGTCCCGGCGCAGCGCCACGTCGCGCGTCGGCGCTTCGTAGCCAGCCGAACACATGACGAAATTGGCGATCGCCTTGACGAACAGATCGTTCCAGGACGGATCGTTGCTGGCCGCCGCGGTCCGCTCGTTGATCTTGAACAGCACCTCGGCCTCGGCGCGGGTGATGGCAATGTTGCCGTCACCGCCATGGGCATAGAGAATGCGGCGCAGCAATTCGACCTCGGCCTTGGCGATCAACCCGGGAACCAGGCTGCCGCCAAGCATCAGCGGTCCCTTGCCGTCGATCACGGCGTCGGAGACCTGTTGCAGCGCATAGGCGGAAAGCCGGCTCGGTGAGGATTTCGCTTGCTCCAGCACGTGCACCAGCAGCTCTAGTTCTGTCCGGCTGTCGACCATGCCGTCGCGCGAAATCGCCCGGACCAGCCAGTCGGCATTATCCCCGGAGATATAGCCAGCCGGCTTTTCCTGATGGACGATATAGTCGCCGATGGCCTCGACAAAGAACACCGGCCATTCCTCGCATTTGTCCTTGGCCGTCGCGTCGAGCGCGAACAGCGCTTCGGCCTCGCCGCGCGTCACCACGCCGTCGCCGAACACCTCGCGGCGCAGCATGACCACGTCCTCGGCCGTGATGCGGTTCTTCGAAGTCAGCCCCGCCACCGGCGCGTTCATGATGAGTTCGCCCATTTTCAGGTCCCCGTCCGCTGCCGGCTGCTGCCGGTCGCCAAGCGTCATCTCCAATCGTTTTATCAGCAGTGTCTTGAAAAACCGGCAAACGGCGTGGTTAGCGAAGACTTGTCGGGCAATGCATGTCGCCCAAAACAAAGATCTAAGCGCAGCGCGCTTTAGATGTCGCTGGCAGGTGACAAGGTGTCGTTCACGGGCTATGGATGGCGAGTCGAGGACTTTTGCGAGTCCTACCTGTTTGCGGGAGAGAGCAGCGAAAGCTGCCGCCGAAGGGGAAATCGCCCGAAATCTCTCAGGCAAAAGAACCGTAGACGGGAAAGACACTCTGGAAAGTCGGGGCTTGCCCCCGCGCCGAAGGTGTAAGCGCTGCCGACAGAGTTACGGGGCGCGAGTCTCTCAGGCTTCAGACAGAGGGGCACGGACTGGTCGCCATTCGCGGCCGATTGCGTGCGACTCTGGAGATGACATGACGGGCGACCCAAAACACCTTCCCCTCGAGGATCTGCACACCGCCGCCGGCGCGCGCTTTGGCGCCTTTGCCGGCTGGTCGATGCCGCTGACCTATCCGGCCGGCGTGATGAAGGAACATCTTCATACACGCGAGCATGCCGGCCTGTTCGACATCTCGCACATGAAGCTGTTCGAGCTCAGCGGTCCGGGCGCGGTTTCCCTGCTCAATCGCGCCTGCCCTCTGGATGCCGGCGCCCTCGAAATCTCGCAGTCCAAACTGTCCTTTTTCCTCAATGAAGCCGGCGGCATTCTGGACGATTTGATCGTCACCAGGCTCGGCGACGAGCGCTTCATGGTCGTTGCCAATGCCGGCAATGCGGAAGCCGACGAGAACCATCTGCGCGCGCTTGCCAAGGACTTCGAGGTCAAGGTTGACGCGCTCGACCGTGTCTTCCTGGCGATCCAGGGCCCGGAAGCCTGGGCGGCACTCTCCCGCGCCGGCATCGAGACCGGCTCGCTGCTGTTCATGCACGGCATCGAGCCGAAGAAAAACTGGTTCATGAGCCGCTCGGGTTACACCGGCGAAGATGGGTTCGAGATCGGCCTGCCGGAAGCCGACGCGCGCATCCTGGTTGCCAAGCTGCTCGAAGACGAACGCGTGCTGTGGATCGGCCTTGCAGCCCGCGACAGTTTGCGGCTGGAGGCCGGCCTTTGCCTGCACGGCCTGGACATCACGCCCGAGATCGACCCGGCCAGTGCCGGTTTGATGTGGGCGATCCGCAAGGATGTTCGTGCGTCCGGTTCGTTCATCGGCGCCGATGCCTTGCGCGCCATCGTCGCACGCGGCCCGGCACAGAAACGCGTCGGCCTGAAGCCGGAGGGCCGCCAGCCGGTGCGTGGAGGGGCCGCACTGTTCGATTTCGACGGCAACCCGGCCGGACAGGTCACATCAGGCGGCTTCGGCCCTTCGGCCGGTCATCCGGTCGCCATGGGTTACGTCTCAACACCCTTGGCCAAGCCCGGAACACGGGTCTTCGCCGACGTCCGCGGGACCAAAATCCCGATCGATATCAACCCCTTGCCCTTCACTCCTCACCGCTACCGCAAAGGATAGTCCTTATGGCAAAAACCTATTTCACCGAAGATCACGAATGGCTCCGTGTCGAGGGTGGCATCGCCACCGTCGGCATCACCGACTACGCGCAGGAGCAGCTCGGCGATCTCGTCTTCGTCGAATTGCCGGAGCTGGGCAAAAAACTGGCCAAGGGCGACACCGCCGTCGTCGTCGAATCCGTCAAGGCGGCATCCGACGTCTATGCGCCTGTCGACGGCGAGATCACCGAGGCCAACAGCACGCTGTCGTCGGACCCGTCGCTGGTCAATTCGGCGGCGACCGGTGACGGCTGGCTGTGGAAGATGAGGCTCGCCGACGAAGGCCAGCTCGCAGGCCTCATGGATGAGGCCGCCTACAAAGCCCATATCGGCTGATAACAGGACTGAAAACGATGAGCTCAGCACTTACCCCCTTCTCGGCCCGTCATATCGGCCCTGATGTCAACGATGTCAGAGCCATGCTTGCCGTGATCGGCGTCCCCTCCGTTGAGACGCTGATCAGCCAGGCCGTGCCGCAGTCGATCCGCCTCGATCTGCCGCTGACCCTGCCCCCGCCCGCCAGCGAAGCCGAAGCGCTGGCCGAATTGGCGGCGACCATGGCTGGGAATACCGTGCTGAAGAGCTTCATCGGCGCCGGCTATCACGGCGTCCATGTGCCGCCGGTCATCCAGCGCAATCTGTTCGAGAACCCCGCCTGGTACACCGCCTACACGCCCTATCAGGCCGAGATCAGCCAGGGTCGGCTGGAAATGTTGTTCAATTTCCAGACCCTGGTCACAGAATTGACCGGCCTGCCGGTGGCGTCGGCCTCGCTGCTCGATGAGGCAACCGCGGTCGCCGAAGCGGTCGGCATTGCGCTGCGCCATCACCGCGACAAGCGCAGCAAGGTGGCGCTGGCCGGCACGCCGCACCCACAGACGCTGGACGTGGTGCGCACCCGCGCCGAGCCGCTCGGCATCGAGATCGATGGCGAAACCATCGACGACAACACGGCGGCCTTGCTCGTCTCCTGGCCGGACACGTTTGGCGTGTATGGCGACCACAAGGCGGCGATCGAAAAGGCGCGAGCAACAGGCTCCATCGTGGTCTTCATCGCCGATCCGCTCGGCCTGACGCTGACCGATGCGCCGGCAAAACTGGGCGCCGACATCGCTGTCGGCCCGATGCAGCGTTTTGGTGTGCCGATGGGCTTTGGCGGGCCGCACGCCGCCTATTGTGCCGTCTCCGACAAATTGACCCGGCTGATGCCCGGCCGCCTCGTTGGCCAGTCCACCGACAGCAAGGGCCGCCCCGGCTATCGGCTGGCGCTGCAGACGCGCGAACAGCACATCCGCCGTGACAAGGCGACCTCCAACATCTGCACCGCACAGGCGCTGCTCGCCAACATGGCGACAGCCTATGCGATCTGGCACGGTCCCGCCGGCCTGCAGGCGATTGCAGGGCGCATCCATGGGCTCGCCGGCCGCCTTGCGGCGGGCCTGAAGGCATCCGGTGTTTCCGTGCTTGGCTCAAGCCGCTTCGACACGGTCACAGTCGAGGTGAAGGGCAAGGCCGCTTCGATCGCGGCTGCCGCAGAAAAAACCGGCCGCTTGCTGCGTGTCGTCGATGCCGATCGCATCAGCATTGCCTTTGACGAGACCTCGACCGAGGCCGATCTCGGCGCGATCGCCGCCCTGTTCGGCGCCAAGGCCGGCGACGCTGTCGCCAGCACCGTGCCCGGAAAACCGCGCGGCAAGGAGTTCCTCAGCCAGCCGGTCTTCCACGACAACCACTCTGAAACCGAGATGATGCGCTTCCTGCGCCGTCTCGCCGACAAAGACCTGGCGCTCGACCGCGCCATGATCCCGCTTGGCTCCTGCACCATGAAGCTCAACGCCGCCGCCGAAATGATGCCGGTGAGCTGGCCGAGCGTCGCCAATCTGCATCCCTTCGCACCTAGCAGCCATTCGGCCGGCTATCGCGCCATGGTCGGCGAACTCGAGGGATGGCTTTCGGAGATCACCGGTTTTGACGCCGTCAGCCTGCAGCCCAATGCCGGCAGCCAGGGCGAATATGCCGGCCTGCTCGCCATCCGCGCCTATCACCGGTCGCGCGGCGAAGGCCATCGCACCGTCTGCCTGATCCCGTCCTCCGCGCATGGCACCAATCCGGCGAGCGCGGCGATGGCCGGCATGAGCGTGGTCGTCGTGCGCTGCCTGGAGGACGGCAACATCGACATGGACGATATGCGGGCCAAGGCCAACGAGCATTCCAAGAATCTCGCGGCGCTGATGTTCACTTATCCTTCGACACATGGCGTCTACGAGGAAGGGGCGCGCCACCTCTGCGCCCTTATCCATGAGCATGGCGGCCAGGTCTATTTCGACGGCGCCAACCTCAACGCGCTGGTCGCCCTGGCGCGGCCCGCCGACATCGGCGCCGATGTCTGCCACATGAACCTGCACAAGACGTTCTGCATTCCGCATGGCGGCGGCGGTCCGGGCGTCGGTCCGATCGGCGTAAAGGCGCATCTGCAGCCCTATCTGCCGGGTCACGTCACCGAAGGCTCAGGCCACGCCGTGTCGGCCGCACCGTTCGGCAGCGCCTCGATCCTGCCGATCACCTGGATGTACATTCGCATGATGGGCGCCTCCGGCCTGAAGCAGGCGACGGAGACCGCCATCATCTCGGCCAACTATGTGGCGACACGGCTCGCGCCGCACTTCCCGCTCCTCTACAAGGGCCGGCACGACCGCATCGCGCATGAATGCATCCTCGACACCCGCGTGCTCAAGGACAGCGCCGGCATCAGCGTCGACGATATCGCCAAGCGCCTGATCGACTACGGCTTCCACGCGCCGACCATGTCGTTCCCGGTCGCCGGCACGCTGATGGTCGAGCCGACCGAGTCGGAGCCCAAGCGCGAACTGGACCGTTTTTGCGAGGCGATGATTGCTATCGCCGGCGAGGCGGCAAAGGTGGCGAAGGGCGAATGGCCACTGGCCGACAATCCGCTGGTCAATGCGCCGCACACCGCAGCCGAAGCGCTGGCTGGCCAGTGGAACCACCCCTATTCACGGCTGGAAGCTGCCTACCCCGCCGGTGACGCCGACAGCGCCGCAAAATACTGGCCACCGGTGTCGCGCATCGACAACGTCGCCGGCGACCGCAACCTCGTCTGCTCCTGTCCACCGCTGTCGGAATATCTGGGCGCCGCCGAGTAATCCTCTCGGCTGCAGTCAAGCAGTGCGCAGGGCCGGCTCGTCGGCCTTGCTGGCCTTGTTCTGGACGACGACGCGATTTCGTCCGGCGCGCTTGGCCGCATAAAGGGCAGTGTCGGCATCGGCCAGCACGACGTCGAGGCTGGCGCCGTCTGCTGCGCCAAAGCCGATGCCGCCGCTGACCGTGCTGCGCAACGGACCAAGCGGGGTGGCCACCACTTCCGTGCCGAAGCTGACGCTGATCTTGCTTGCGAGGTCGTAGGCTTTTTCTTCCGTCACCCGCGACATGACCAGCACGAATTCTTCGCCGCCCAGCCGAAAGGCATCGACGCCGGTTCTGCCATATTTCCGGATCACCGCGGCAAAGCGGCACAAAACCTGATCGCCAACTGGATGGCCGAACACATCATTGGTCTTCTTGAAGTGATCGAGGTCGAACATGACGACCGACATGAACGGGCCGAAGACACGCTCGCCATAAAATGCCGTCAGCGCGCGCCGGTTCATCAGCCCGGTCAATGGATCGGTCATGGTCTCGGCCTTCAATTCGATCTGCGCCTGCAAATGATGCAGCGACAGCGTCAAAGCGCCGAGCCCGGTCATGCAGGCAACCGCCACGACGGTATTCAGTCGTTCGGCCCAATTGTCAGGGGCAACGCCGAGCACCCACTGACCCTTGATGACAAGCATCGCGCCACAAAGTCCGAACGACAGCCCGCAGGCGCCACTCAGGAACGAAACCACCAGCAGGATCCGGCGCTCGTGACCGCCACCTTTGATCCAGAACATCGCCCCGATCACCGCAAGCAGCGCCGTTACGGCAGCGTAGGTGACGATGAAGCCGACACCGTCGAGGCCGAGGTAAGTCACGCCCGCGCACACAGCCATCGCAAACAGCGTCGGCAGAACAACACGTCTGTACTCGTGCACGCCGAGATACTGCATGGCCGCCAGGCAGAGCGTCAGAAAGCCGAGACCGAGTAGCGCCAGCACGATCTGGCAAAGCCAGGGGCTCGGAGCCCTTGTGTACTGCCAAAACAAGATCACATGCGCGACCAGAACGAGAATGCCGCACGCCACACTCAGCACGAAGCGCCCGCGCGGCGCGCTCAGCCAGATCGCAAACATGGTGACGCTGAGGCATACGCCAGACAGCGCAGCTGCAAGCAGGAGCGAACTGAAATCCAACATGTGTGAGCAGCAGCCTCTTGGGGAGATCGTCGGGTGCGCTGCATTCTAGGGCAGCCAAAGGCTGCAGATACGTATTTTCGGCAGGCCGTCCGACGCTACCTTTCGACAAGGTTTACAAAGCGTCGCTGTCGCGCCCCGCGGAAGCAGCAGCGCACGGCAGAGGCGAAGTTTCAGCCCTTGTTCAGCAGCGCCAGATTGGCATTGACCACCGTCGGGTCGGTCATGCCGGCTTTGGCTTCCAGAAGCAGCGCCTTGGCCTTCTTGCGGTTGCCGCGCAACAATTGCGAATAGCCCATATTGTTGATGATCTGCGGCTTGCGTCCGGCGACCTTCAACAGCTGATCGTAGGCGCGGTCGGCGAAGTCGAAGCGGCCGAGTTCGTCGTAGGAAGCGGCAAGCCCCATCCAGGCTTCGGCATTGTCGGCCTTCAGTTCCACCGCCTTGCGGAAATGCTTCTCGGCAAGGCCATAATTGGCGTCGCGAAATTGCGCCTTGCCCTCCGTCAGGTCGGACGAGCTGACGTCCTTTGCCACTGGTGGGATGGCGGTGGTCTTGGTCGCATCGACACCGCTCGACGTACAACCCGTGACCATCAAGACGGCCGCAATCGCGGCCATTGCCGTGAGAGTTCTGTAACGCATGCCCCTGCCTCAATCGCCCGATTTGCCGGGTCGTTCTTCAGGAAACAGACTACAAGAGAGCAATTAAACTTCAGTGCTGAAACGCACCTAAATTTTGGTTTCGGGCACACACACCATTAACCACACGAAGGCTATTCCGGTCCCATGACCTTGAGTGCCGCAGGAACCGGATAGCGGCTGCCGTCATAGCGCAGCCGGTAGGTCCGTTTCACGGACTTGCCTGGATGGGACTGGCACTCACCCTGTGTGTCGAGGGAGGGATCGTCGGTATCCGTCCGCTCGACCACGGTGATGTCGTGATAGCCGTGATGGCGAGCCGGGTTCATCGCCAGGCTGACCTGGCTGGAATGAAAGGATCCCGCGCAATTGGCATCGCCGTCGCCACCATTGCCTTCCACGACGAGGCCGTCGAGCACCAGCCGCAGCGCATCGCCGTCGACGGCATAGAGCCGCAGGTCGGTTTCGCTGAAGGGGGCGGCCTGCGAATGGTTTGCGATTTCGATGCGCAGGCCAAAGGCGGTGACTTTGGGAGCCAGCCCATAGCGACCGGTATCGAATTCGACCGCGCGGATGGCGAGGGCATCATCGGTCATCAGCCCGGGCTGGAGCAGGCGCTGGCGCACCTGGCGGCTGTTCCTGTCGACGACCAGAAGCTCGATATCGCCGACATGCCCGTCGTCGCTGGATTGGACGCTGTCGGTGAGTGGCACCGCGACCAGCAACAGCTCGTCATGAGCGGGCCAGATCTTGCAGACCAGGCCGAATGGCGAATCGCTATCGGGCAGCGTGAGCGCGATGCTGGTATGAGGTTCCAGCGTGAACGAGGCGCCGTCGGCGCTCTTTTGGGCCTTGGGATAGGCCTGCTGCACCAGGGCAGCAGCATCGCCGCAATCGTCGGCCGCGGCCCAGGCGGGCGACAGGCTGGTGGCAGCGAGGCCGAGGAAGAGCGTTCGCAACAATATTCGCATGGAATTCTCGGTCAGATTGATCGGTTGTCAGGCCCTGTTCTGCATTCCGGGACTGACTTTCTTTCAGGAGCGCTAGTTTCTAATGCGCCGTCATTTTGACGATAATCGGAATGACGGCGATCATCAGCACCACCGGCAGGATGCAGACCACAACCGGCACCGACATTTTGGCCGGCAAAGCGTGCGCTTTCTCCTCGGCCAACGACATGCGCTTGTGGCGCATTTCGTCGGAGAAGACGCGCAGCGCTCCCGACAGGCTCGTGCCGAGTTCCTTCGATTGCTGCAGCAGCGTCGCGAACGAACGCACCTCGTCCAGGCTGAGGCGGTCAGCAAGCGCCTTCAGCGCGTCGTCGAGGCTGCGCCCTGCCCTGAGCTCCAGCGACACCAGCTGCAGATTCTGGCTCAGCGCCGGATAGGTCTTGGCGAGTTCCTTCGAGACGCGTTCGATGCCGGCTTCCATGCTCATGCCGGCATCGGAACAGACAATCATCAGATCCATGAAGTCGGGAAATCCGTTGCGATATTCGCGCATCTTTTCCCGCACCTTCTGGGTCAGCACTAGGCCGGGCAGGAAATAGCCAGCCGCTCCAGACAGGATGATGAAGGTCCAGCGGCTGGTCGCGGTCGCATCGGAGCTGGCCATCCATTCGTTGACCACAAACGCACCGATCGCGCCGCCGACAAAGGCGGCGAAACGGATCAGGAAGAACATGCCGACCGCGCGCGGTTCCATGTAGCCGGCCTGGATGAGTTTCATGCGCAGCCGGGCGACATTTTCCGGATCGCTCTTGGCATAGAAGTCCTGCGCCCGCTTCACCGCCTTTTCGCGCACCGCGTTGGAATTTTTCTTCGGTGTCGGTTCGGCCTGTTCAACCACCTTGTTCTGCTCGACCTTGAGCCGGCGCTTGAGGTCGTTGCGGTCGCCTTTCGCCACCACCAGCGGCCACGCCACCGCGCCACCGCCCAACGCCAGCAGCATCACGGCCACGGGCATCAGCGAGGTCGGCGCCAGCGAAGCGAGGAATTGGATGATTTGTTCCATGTCAGAACCTGAAGTTCGACATCTTGAACATGATGACGTTGCCCAGCATCAGCCAGAAGATCGAACCGCCAAGCAGGTACCAGGTCTTCGGTACGTCCCAAACATCGCGATAGAATTGCGGCATCAACACCATGATGCCGGTAAACAGCAGCGCCGGCACCGCGGTCAGGATGTAGGCCGACATGCGGCCTTCCGACGAAATGGCGCGCACCTTGCGCCGCAGCTTGCCGCGTTCGCGGATCGTCGTCGACAGCCCGTCGAGGATTTCACGCAGATTGCCGCCCGAACTGGTCTGGATCGACACGGCGGTGATGAACAGCGGCAGATCCTCATGGCCGACCCGGTCGAACAGCGAATTCAACGCCGAAACCAGATCCGAGCCATACGTCACCTCGTCTGCGATGACGCCGAACTCGGTGCCGATCGGATCAGGCATTTCGCGCGACACCATGGCGATTGCCACCGGCACCGGATGGCCGGCCTTGAGGCCGCGCGTGATCAATTCCAGCGCTTCAGGCAACTGCAAGCCGAACCGCTTCAGCCGTTTGCCGCGCATGGAACGCATTGCCATCACCGGCAGCAGCGGCACCAGGACGACCAGCAACAGAAGCCCGAGCAGCAGCGACAGGCCGTACCAGAGTGCGGCGAACGTCATCGCCAGCGCCACGCCCGAAGTGATCATCAGGAATTTCGACAGCGGCATGGTCATGCCCGACTGCGTGCGCAGGGCGCGGAAGCGGTCGGGGGAAAACAGCGAGGTGCCGGCTTCGAGGCCGCGCTCCTTGCGCAACTGGATCAGCACCTGTTCCTGGCTGATCTTGTTTTCCTGAAGCTTCATGCGCCGGTTGATGGCGGTGCGCTTGTCGCTGCGCCCGGCATAGAGCAAATAGCAACCCTCGGCGATCATGATGCCGGTGAGTGCTGCCGCCGCGTAGACGACGTAGATGGCACTGAAATTCTGGAACACCGCCTACTCCTGCGGCCGGCCTGGTTCGAAATATTTTCCCGGGAATTCGATGCCCATGGCGCGCAGATCTTCGAGGAAGCGCGGACGGATGCCGGTCGCCTCGTAGTAGCCGAGGATCTTGCCGTCGGCCTCCATGCCGGTGCGCACGAAGCGGAAGATCTCCTGCATCTGGATGACGTCGCCTTCCATGCCGGTCACCTCGGCGACGCTGGTCACCTTGCGCTTGCCGTCGGACAGGCGGGTCAGCTGCACGATGAGGTCGATTGCGCTGGCGATCTGGCTGCGGATCGACTGCACCGTCATCGGCATGCCGGTCATGCCGAGCATCTGTTCCAGACGCGAAATGCAATCGCGCGGCGTGTTGGCGTGGATGGTCGCCATCGAGCCTTCATGGCCGGTGTTCATCGCTTGCAGCATGTCGAAGGCTTCCTCGCCGCGGCACTCGCCGAGGATGACGCGGTCCGGACGCATGCGCAGCGCGTTCTTGACCAGGTCGCGCTGCCTCAATTCGCCATGGCCTTCGATGTTGGCCGGACGCGTTTCCATGCGCGCGACATGCGGCTGCTGCAGCTGCAGCTCCGCCGCATCCTCGATGGTGATCAAGCGTTCGTCTTCCGGAATGAAGGCCGACAGCGCATTCAGCATCGTCGTCTTGCCGGTGCCGGTGCCGCCGGAGATGATGGTCGTCTTGCGGGCATGCACGGCCGCGGCCAGCACTTCGGCCATGTTCTGTGTGATGGCGCCGAACTCGACCAGCTTGTGCAGGCCGAGCTTGTTCTTGGAAAACTTGCGGATCGACACCAGCGGCCCGTCGACGCCGACCGGCCGAATGGCGGCGTTGAAGCGCGAGCCGTCCAGCATGCGCGCATCGACCATCGGCTGCGATTCGTCGACGCGCCGGCCTACCGCAGCGACGATTTTGTTTATGATTCGAAGCAGATGCGCCTCATCCTTGAAGGGGATGTGGACCTGCTGCAGCTTGCCGCGTTTTTCGACAAAGCAGTTCTGGTGGCCGTTGATCAGAATGTCGTTGATCTCGGGATCCTTCAGCAGCGGTTCCAGCGGGCCGAGGCCGACCATCTCGTCGACAATGTCGTCAACCAGCGCGTCAAGCTCGACGGTGTTGATCGCCATCCGCTCCTGGCGCGCCTTTTCGGAGACGAATTCATGAACCTGGCGGCGCATCTCGTCCTTGGGCAGCCGTTCGAGCGCGACCAGGTTGATTTCCTCAAGCAACATCCGGTGGATACGAACGCGCGCGTCGCCCACCTTGTTGCCGCCCTTGGCCGGCGTGGCTTCCGGCTTTGCCGGCAACGCCTTGCGGGTCGTCGGAATGACAACGGCGTGGTGCGCGACCGGCGCGACATCAGCCAGCTTTTGCGGGCGCGTGTCGCGATTCTGCAGTGTGGAAAAGCGGCTGGTCATCCGGCCTTCCTCTTCAGCAATCCCTTGCCGATACTGAACAGCGAGCGCGATTTCTCGGGCGTCGCGACCGCTTCTTCTGGCAGGATGATTTTCTTGAGATCGTTGACGACATTGGCGTTCGGGTCGATCTCGTGCAGCGGCACACCGCGATCGACCGCCTCGCGCACCAGCCGATAGTTGTTGGAGATGCCGCCGACGAAATGCTCGCCGAGGATTTCCTGCACATCCGCATGCTTGATGCCGCTGTCGAACATCTTCTGTTCGAAGCGGTTGACGATGACGTTCGGCTTCACTTCCTTGCCGGCCGTCTCGTAGACGGCCTGGATGAGGCGCTGCGTATGGCGCAGGCACGGCACCGTCATTTCAGCGACGATGTAGAGCTTGTTGGAGCCGAGCAGCACCGTCTCCGTCCACGGAAACCAGGTACGCGGCATGTCGATGACGACATTGTCGAAATAGGCCGAGACGAGATCGAGCATGCGCACCACGACGTCGGTCTTGAAGGAGCGCATTTCCGACGGGCGCGTCGGCGCCGCCAGCACGCAGAGCCCGCTCGCATGCTTGGACAGCATGACATCGAGCAGCTGCCGGTCGAGGCGCTCGGGCTGGTTCTCGATTTCGGTGATGTCGAAGCGCGGTTCGAGGTCGAGATATTCGGCGCAGGCGCCTTGCTGGAAATTGAGATCGACCACGCAAGTCGACGCGCCGCGCGTCACCGAATGGTGCAGCTGAAAAGCGGTCTGCAGCGCGAGCGTCGTGGTGCCGACGCCGCCGGCGGCCGGCATGAAGGTGTAGATCTGCGACTCGGTGTTTTCCTCGCGACCCGGCCCTTGCAGCGCGCGGATGACGGAGCGCACCAGATCGGCGGTGGTGATCGGCTTGACCAGAAAGTCGGCGACCTTGAGCTGGACCAGGATGCGCACCGCGGCGGCGTTGAATTCCTGGGTGACGACGACGACCGGAACGCGGCCTTCCAGCCGGCGCATGATGCGCTGCAGCGACTCGATCTCTTCGAGCTTTGCGGCATCCATGTCGACGATGAGGGCACCGAAATCGCTCTCCTGCACCTCACCGCGAAGCTCGGTGACATTTTTCTCGACCGTCGAAAGCTGGATGACCTCCGAGGCGGCGAACGCCGTGCGCGTGTCCTGCAGGAAAGCCCTATCACCGGATACGAGCAGGATATTCTTGGTCTTGATGCCGCTTGCCATTGTTTTTCAGCCTGTCAGGTCATTCGCCAATAAAAACGCCAATCAATTGGTTGTGGTCGCCTGTGCAGCCTGGGTGCCGGCCGCCTGATCGGCGGCGCCGGCCGCCGCACTGCTGCGTTGGGCCGGAACCAGAAGCTTTGTGTTCTGGACGCCGTATTTCCACGGATCGACCATCTGCATGACCGTATTGGCAGCCTGCGCGTTGCCGGCGCCTGTCGTCGGCCCTTCGCTGCGCACATAGTCGTCACTGGTACAGCCGCTGGAAAAGCCGGCGAGCAACAGGGTGATGCATAGTCCTGGAACCAGGCGCATGGCTTCAATCCTTCGGCAGGTCGAGGAAATGCCCGACCGTGGTGACTGCGGTCGGCTGTGCCGTGCTGCCGCCGGCCATTGCCAACGCACGGTTGGCGTCGGACGCCTTCACTTCCTCGGTGTTGTTGAGAAAGTAGTCGGCATTGCTGGCCGGCTGCGTGCCGTCGGTCGGCTCGGCGAGCTTTTTCGACGGGTCGACCGGCTTGACCAGATAGGGCGTGACGATGATCACCAGATCGGTCTCGCGCCGCTGATAGGCCTTGGAGGAAAACAGCGACCCAAGCACCGGCAGTTTGCCAAGGCCGGGAATGCGCGACGTCGTGATGTCGTTCTGCGATTGCAGCAGGCCGGCAATCATGAAGCTCTGTCCGTTCTTCAGGTCGACCGAGGTCTTGGCGCGGCGCACGATGAAGCCCGGCACAGAAATGTTGCCGATGTTGTAGGAAGCCGACGCGTCGATCGAGGACACTTCCGGCGCGATGTCCAGGCTGACCAGCCCATCCTTGAGCACTGTCGGCGTGAAATCCAGGCTGACGCCATATTTCTTGTAGCTGACGGAGATCTTGCCATTGTCCTCGGAGACCGGGATCGGGAACTCGCCGCCGGCGAGGAAGCTCGCCGTTTGGCCCGAACGGGCGATCAGGTTCGGCTCGGCCAATCGCCGGGCGAGCCCGTGGTCTTCCAATGCTTTGATGGCGATGTCGATCGAAACGCCATTCGACAACAGCCGGCCGATGATCTCGCCCGACCCTGCCGGCGCGATTGCCCCGGGCTCCAGCGTGACGTCGCGCCCGCCGATGCCGTAGGCAAAATTGGCGCTGTATTTCGCGCCAAGCTGCTGCCCGGCCTGCCGGTTGATCTCGACGAAGCGGACGTTGAGCTGAACCTGCTGCGACGACGAGATGTTGACCGAGTTGATCACGTCCTCTTTGCCGGAAAAGCGCGTGGCGATCTGGTTCGCCTTCTCGGCGGCGACCGCATCGTCCGCCTCGCCCGACAGCACGACGCGGCCATTGGCGGAACCAACCCTGATGTTGGCGTCCGGCACGCTGGCGCGGATGGTGCTTGCCAACTGGTCTGTATCGAGGGTCACCTCAATGTCGACGGTGCCGACAAGCTGCTTCTTTTCGTCGAACAGCGCGACACCGGTGGTGCCGAGATTGTTGCCGAGCACGTAGAAGGACTTGTCGGTAAGCGGATTTACGTTGGCGATCTCCGGATCGCCGATGACGATCTGGTAGAAGGCCGCACTCGTCACGATTGTCTTCGGCTTGCCCTTGGCAACCTTGATAGAGGCGTTCTTGGTCGCCGAGACATAGACGATGTCATTGTTGGCCCTGGCCGGCCCGCTGGTGCCGAGCGTCGCCGCCGCGACCAGCGTAGCCGCTGCCGCCATGGCGCGCAAAAGGCGCAGACCTGTCGTCATCCGATATGAATTCAGCCCAAACATTGTCCCGTCCCCGGCCGGTCCCCACCGGCTATTGTTTCTGGTCCCGTGTAGGAACCTGGTATTCCTCGGCCTGCGTGCCGCGCGTCACGATGATCGTCTTGAACTTCGGCTTCTCCGGCTCCTTCGTCATGGCATCGAACAGCGAACCGGCCGTGGCCTGCACGCTGGATGCGACCGAGCCACCGAAGGATGAGATGGTGGTGACGCCGTTCTTGCCCTCGCCGCCTTCGCTGGAAGAGCGAAGCGAGAAGGACAAGGTGCCGACGGTGCGGGCAAGTGCAACTTTCTGCGCGCCCTCGGTCGTCACCTCGATGGTCACCGAATTGGCGATCTGCGGCGTGGTCTGGCGCTCGTCGGCACCCTGCCCGACGCTAAGCACCTTGGCGTCGGATACGACGATTTCGGAGGTGACGGTCGAACCCGACGCGCCTTGCGCGTTCTTGGCCACTTCCTGGATTTCACCCGCATCGCGCGTCAGCACGACATCGACCCGGTCGCCCGGCGTGACGAACCCGCCGACACCGGCAATCTCGTCGGTGCGGATGGTCACCGCCCGCATTCCCGGCGACAGCATGTTGGAAAGCGTTGCGCGGCCATTCGGCCCCGACAATTTGGAGAGCAGCACCGGTTCGTTGATCTCGATCGGCGAAAGCACCACGCGGTTGCCGTCGGCAAGCAAGGCATCGACGGTGGTGAAGGCCCCTTGCGGGACGGAATCCTGCGACCACGGGATTTCGCTGAGCTGTGCCCGGTCGAGTGGCATCCCGTAACGCAGCGGCGCGTTCGCCACCACGATGGTCTTGAACTCGATCTTGGGCGCTTCCGGGACCGAGATTGACGCCGTCTTCTCTCCGAGATCGGCCTTGGCCTGGCTCTTCACCCAGAAATCCGCGGCAAAAATCGAGATCGCCCCGAAAACGGCGGCGATGCCGATCATCGTTATGGCCTTGCCCCTCACGCCGATACCCCTGGAACCTGTGGTCTTTTGTTCGTTGAGGCTTACATTAGGCCGCATTGTTAAAGATTCAGGAATCCGGCGCTGCCGCTTCGACCTATTTCCGCCGGCTTGGTTATCGAATGGTTTTAGGCTAAGACGTTCCATCCCCCGAACGGAACAGGAACCCTCGTTCGCCCGCAAAAAGCGTGGCAGTATCGAAGGGTGATTCGCAGCATCGGAATCTATGGCCAGCATGGACGACAACAACGATCTTTTCGGTAGCTTGGACAAGCAGCCGCAACCGATTCGCGCCGCGCCACGCGCGGTCGATCCGATTGTGCAGGCGGCAAAGCGTCCGGCAGCAACCCGCGACGGCAGCGAGGGCTACAGTGCCGCCGACATCGAGGTTCTGGAGGGGCTGGAGCCGGTGCGGCGCCGGCCCGGCATGTATATTGGCGGCACCGACGACAAGGCGATGCACCATCTGTTCGCCGAGGTCATCGACAATTCGATGGACGAGGCGGTCGCCGGCCACGCGACCTTCATCGACGTCGAACTTACCGCCGACGGCTATCTGGCCGTCACCGACAATGGCCGCGGCATTCCTGTCGATCCGCACCCGAAATTTAAGAAGCCGGCGCTCGAAGTCATCATGACGACGCTGCATTCGGGCGGCAAGTTCGATAGCAAGGTCTATGAGACCTCGGGCGGTCTGCACGGCGTCGGCGTTTCCGTCGTCAACGCGCTCTCGGACCATCTCGAGGTCGAAGTCGCCCGTGGCCGCCAGCTCTATCGCCAGCGCTTTTCACGTGGCGTTCCGGTGACCGGCCTGGAACAGCTCGGCGAGGTCCACAACCGGCGCGGCACAAAAATCCGTTTCCATCCCGACGAGCAGATCTTCGGCAAGGGCGCGGCGTTCGAACCGGCGCGGCTCTACCGGATGACGCGCTCAAAAGCCTATCTGTTCGGCGGCGTCGAGATCCGCTGGACCTGCGATCCCTCGCTGATCAAGGACAAGGACACGACGCCGGCGAAAGCCGAGTTCCATTTTCCGGGCGGTCTCAAGGACTATCTGAAGGCATCGCTTGGCGACGACTTCCAGGTCACTCGCGAAATCTTTGCCGGCAAGAGCGAGAAACAAGGCGGCCACGGTTCGCTCGAATGGGCGGTGACCTGGTTCGGCGGCGACGGTTTCATCAATTCCTACTGCAACACCATCCCGACCGGCGAAGGCGGCACCCACGAGGCCGGCTTTCGCAACGTCCTGACGCGGGGTTTGCGCGCCTATGCCGATCTGGTTGGCAACAAGCGCGCCTCGATCGTCACCTCGGAAGACGTCATGATCTCGGCGGCGGGCATGCTGTCGGTGTTCATCCGCGAACCGGAATTCGTCGGCCAGACCAAGGACAGGCTGGCGACGATCGAGGCAATTCGCATTGTCGAAACCGCGATCCGCGACCCCTTCGACCACTGGCTGGCCGACAACCCGCAGGAAGCTTCAAAGCTGCTTGAGTGGGTGATCGCGCGCGCTGACGAACGGGTGCGCCGGCGCCAGGAAAAGGAAGTGTCGCGCAAGAGCGCGGTGCGCAAGCTCAGGCTGCCCGGCAAACTCGCCGACTGCACGCAGAACGCCGCCGCCGGCGCCGAACTGTTCATCGTCGAAGGCGATTCGGCCGGCGGCTCGGCCAAACAGGCACGCGACCGCGCCAGCCAGGCGGTGTTGCCGCTGCGTGGAAAAATCCTCAATGTCGCCAGCGCCGGCAACGACAAGCTGGCTGCCAACCAGCAGATCTCGGACCTGATCCAGGCGCTCGGCTGCGGCACGCGGTCAAAGTACCGCGACGAGGATTTGCGCTACGACCGGGTCATCATCATGACCGACGCCGACGTCGACGGCGCCCACATCGCTTCGCTGCTGATCACCTTCTTCTACCAAGAAATGCCTAACCTGGTGAACGGCGGCCATCTCTATCTGGCGGTGCCGCCGCTCTATTCGATCCGGCAAGGCGGCAAGGTCGCCTATGCCCGCGACGATGGCCACAAGGACGAGCTTCTGCGCACCGAATTCACCGGCCGCGGCAAAGTCGAGATCGGCCGCTTCAAGGGCCTGGGCGAGATGATGGCCGCGCAGCTCAAGGAAACCACCATGGATCCAAGGAAGCGCACGCTGCTCAGGGTCGACGTGATCGATGCCGTGGCTGCGACCAAGGATGCGGTCGATGCGCTGATGGGCACCAAGCCGGAGGCACGCTTCCGTTTCATCCAGGAACGGGCCGAATTCGCCGCAACGGAAGTGCTGGATATCTAAGCGCCCGCTACTCTAATTTGCCGTTCTAGGAGACGAGCATGTGGGCGCGGCTGAACGAGCATATCGGCACGAGTTTCGCCGCGCTGACACAGCCGACGCGCTCGGACTGGATTTTTGCCCTGCGCACCGTTTCGGCCGGCCTGATCGCGCTTCTCGCCGCCTACGCCCTCAAGCTCGACCACCCGCAATGGGCGATGATGACGGTGTTCATCGTCGCCCAGCCGGTTGCCGGCATGGTGCTGGCGAAAGGCTTTTATCGGCTGCTCGGCACGCTGGCCGGCGGTCTGGCGGCGATCGGCATCACCACCGTCTTCGGCACCGGCCCCTGGCTGCTGGTCACCGCGCTGGCGGTCTGGATCGGCCTCTGCACGCTGGTCTCGTCGCTGCTGCGCAATCCTGAAGCCTATGGCGCAGCACTTGCCGGCTATACCGCCATGATCATCGGCCTGCCGGCCTTCGGACAGCCGCACCTTGTCGTCGATCTTGCCGTAGCACGTTGCGCCGAGATCGTGCTTGGCATCGTCTGCGCCGGCCTGACCAGCCGTCTGATCCTGCCGAAACTGGCGGCCGACGCCATCATCGCCAGGCTGAAGCGCAGCATTCTCGACCTTGCCGTCTATGCCGGCGGCGCCTTCTCCGGCGGCGATGCGGCAATGCTTGCCGGCCTGCACCGAAAGCTGATCACCGATGCCCAGACGCTCGGCGAAATGCGCACCTATGCCAGGCTGGAAGCACCGAGCTTCGCCACCCGCGCCCATCCGGTCAGGCGCACGATCGGCCAGCTTCTGTCGGCCCTGTCGGCTGCGCGCGCGCCGCATGCCCATGCCGCACCGAAAAATGCCGCCCTCATTCCGGTGCGCACCGACCTGCAGGCCCTGGTCGGCGAACTGGCGGCCAAACCGGGCGCCCTCGACGACACCGCGCCCTGGGTGGCGCGGCTCGATGCGATCGCCGCCAAGGCCCGGCAAACGCCGGATATGTCGAGTGTGCAAGATGGCGACAGGCTGGGCACTGTCACCCGTCTCACCATCGCCGCCGATTTCGCGGAAGCCCTGAAGCAGGTGCTGCGCGGCCTCGATGCGCTGCGCTCTCCCGCCTCCCGCCCGGCGCGCGAGCGCAAGCAGCCGGCGCTGGTCGTGCACCGCGACTACCATGCGGCCTGGCGCAACGCCGTGCGCGCCGCCCTCGCCACGTTGCTGGTCGCCGCCTTCTGGCTGACGACGAAATGGTCCGAAGCGGCAGGCACGGTCATTCTTGTCGCCGTCGTCTCCAGCCTGTTTGCCGCGCGCCCCGATCCCGTCCAGTCGGCCTGGGGCTTTTTCAAGGGAACATTGCTGGCCCTGCCCTTCGCCTTCCTCGTCGGTCAACTCGCGCTTCCCGCTCTGCCCGGCTTCGGCTGGTTCGCGTTCCTTGTCGTTCCGATCCTGATGCCGGCGGCACTCGCAATGGCCAATCCGCGCACTGTCGGCGTCGCCACCGCCTTTGCCATCAATTTCCTGGCCTTCCTCAGCCCGCATCAGGCGATGACCTACGATCCCGTGCCATTCTTTGCCGGGTCGGCGTCGATCCTGGTCGGCATCCTTTTGGCGATCGGGGTCTTCCTCGTCGTGCTGCCCGCCGACCCCTGGGTCACCATCAACCGCATCGTCCGGGCCATGCGCGAAGATCTGGCGCGGCTTTGCCTGCATGAGCGCGTGCCTAGACGCTCGGCCTTCGAGAGCCTCGCCTATGACCGGGTCAACCAGCTGATGCCACTGATGCAACGCGCCGGCAAGAAAGGCGACGCCATTCTCGATGGCAGCATCGCCGCCGTCACCGTCGGGCTCGAAATCCTGCGCCTGCGCAGTGCGCAGCAGAATCCCGCCACCCCAACCGAAACCGCGCTTTCGATCACCAATTTTCTGCGCGGACTGGCGCGCGAGCTGCTGTTTCACAGACCAGGCGAGCCGCAAACCGCGACCATCACCGTTGCCAGACAATATGCAGCCGGCCTCACCGAGCGCAGCGATGCCGCCGAAATGCTGCAGATCGCCGCCTCGCTGCGCATCATCGCCGCCGCGATCGAGGATTTCCCGGAGTTCTTCGCTAAAGACCGGGTCTAGGGTGTGTTGAGATTCAGGTCAGGCCGAGCCGAAAATGGCTGATGCCGAGAACCGGAGCGGAGCGCACTTTTGGGTACGTGAGCACCGGAAGCGCAGGAAGCTGCCATTTGCAGGCCGGCCTCATCTGAATATCAGCACACGCTAAGCAGCCGCGATCGCCAGCGCATGTCCCCGCGCATTCTCGCGCAGCGCGTCGAGATGGATCGACTTGACCAGCCCGGCAAGATCGCCTTCCGCCGACTGCCCACCCAATTCCTTCAGCATCAGCCAGCTGACTTCCTGCACGCCGGCGACGCGCTTGCCATTGGCAACCTCACGCCAGATCTTTAGCGCGCGCAGGATGACGGCGTGGGTGGCGGCGGCGAGGCCGGCGCTACGGAACAGCGCCTGCAGCGCCACGTCATGGCCGCCGGCCAGCAGCGCCCTCACCCTTTGCTCGGATTGCTGGCTGAGCGCGACCAGCGCCGAGCCGAAGAAATCGACCTTGCCATGCGCGATGGTGCGGATGATGAAGCTTGCGGTGAGGTCGCCGCGCAGGCGCAGATGTTCGATGAGGGCTGCGTGTTCTGCCGCCTTGGTGCCTTCGATCAGCGTCACCGAAGCCTTGACGCAAGCGTCGCGCGTGACGCGCTCGGCTCTGGCCGCCCCCATCAGCGCCATCACCAGTGGCGAGGTTTTCAGCGTTTCACCGAGTTTGACCAGCAGCATATGCCGACAGTCGGCTGGCAGGCGCGCGTCGGCGATCATCGCTTCGCGCACCGCAGGCACATGGCCATGCCGTTCTGCCATGCGGCGAAAGCTGAGCGAGGCAATGTCGGCGCCGCTGTTGGCGAGAAGCGTGGCGCAGGCTTCCGGTTCGCCGATTTCGGCGATGGCCGCGGCCACCGACATCGAAACGACCGGCCGGTCGGCAATCAACTTCTGCGTCGCCTTCTGGCCGCTGGCAACGCGATCGATCAGGTCGGCATCGGTAAGCAGCGGCGAACGCGCCAGCACCAGCGCGGCCACTTCCGGCTGGTCGGAGGCCAGCGCGCTGATGATCTGCAGCGGCGCGTGATGGCTCATCGACAGCGCTTCGGCGATCGCTTGCCGCACTTTTGACGACGCATCGTCGAGCAGCAGCGTCAGCGCGGCTTCGGCTGCGCAACGGTCCTCGAACGGCAGGTCGGCATTGATATAGGCGCGGGCCAGCGCGCTTGCCGCGGCGGCGCGCTCGGAAACCCTCGCCGTGTAGATCCATTTCAGGAAATGCGAAACAACCATGCCGTCCGCTAACGCCCCTACGCCCGAGTCCGTTCTGGCCCCGTGTAGACCGTAGGCAGAAATGGTTTACGAAGCGTTCACCATGTTTATTAACTGGCTTGCGAGCGGAATAGGCAGCGCCTATCAACCTTGAGCAGTGAGGAGATCGATCATGGCCGGGCTTTATCTAGAGGAGTTCGTCGTCGGCCACGTCTTCAAGCACACGCTGCGCAAGACCGTCACCGAAAGCGACAACATGCTGTTTTCGGTGATGACGCTGAACCCGCAGCCGCTGCACATCGATTTCGACTTCGCCGCCAAAAGCGAATGGGGCAAGCCGCTGGTCAATTCGCTGTTTACGCTCGGCCTGATGATCGGCATTTCGGTGAACGACATCACCGTCGGCACCACCGTCGCCAATCTCGGCATGAAGGAGACGGTGTTTCCGCACCCGGTTTTCCATGGCGACACCATTCGTGTCGAGACCACAGTGATTTCGGTGCGCGACTCGAAATCGAAGCCTGACCGCGGCATCGTCGAGTTCGAGCACCGCGCCTATAATCAAAACGATGTGCTCGTCGCCAAATGCACGAGGCAAGCGATGATGATGAAGAAGGCAATCTAGTCCATGCGCTCGCTGCTCTTTGTTCCCGGCGATTCCGAACGGAAGCTGGAAAAGGGTTTTGCGGCCGGCGCCGACGTGGTCATCGTCGACCTTGAGGATTCGGTGGCGCCACAGAACAAGTCTCTGGCGCGCGACATCGCGGCAAGGGTCATCGTCGAACAGCGGCTACACGCGAAGTCCGCGATCTATGTCAGGGTCAACGATCTCTCAACCGGATTGACCGATGATGATCTCGCCGTACTCGTTGCGGCCAAACCCGACGGCATCATGCTCCCGAAGTCGAACGGCGGCCAGGATGTGCAGCATCTCTCGGCAAAGCTCAGGGTGCATGAGGCCGAGAACGGCCTGCCGGACGGCGCGATAAAGATCCTGCCGATCATCACCGAGACCGCCGCCGGCGTTCTGGCAGCCGCGAGCTACGCACAGGTCAGCGCCCGGCTTGTCGGCGTCACCTGGGGCGCGGAAGATTTGTCGGCGGCGATAGGTGCCCGCACGGCGCGGGACGAGCGCGGCCGCTACACCGACGTCTTTCGGCTTGCCCGCACCATGACCATCCTCGCTGCCGGCGCTGCCGAGGTCGCGGCCATCGACACCGTGTTTCCGAACTTTCGCGACATGGCCGCCTTCGAGGTGGAATGCACGGAAGCCGAGCGCGATGGCTTCACCGGCAAGATGGCGATCCACCCGGCGCAAGTGCCGGTCATCAACGTCGCCTTCACGCCCTCAGTCGAAGCGGTGCAACACTCGCTGGCGATCGTCGCGGCGTTCGAAGCGGCGGGAAATCCCGGCGTCGTCGGCATCGACGGCAAGATGGTCGACCGCCCGCATCTCAGGCTGGCCGAACGGCTTCTGGCCCGAGCCAGGGCAGCGGGGGTGTAGCCTCAGTCCCGCGCCAGCACGATGATCCGGTCCTCCGGCAGATAGGCCAGTGCTTGCGACTTCAGCGGGTTGACGGTGACGCCGCCCAGCGACCGCTGGTCAACCTCTCCGGCGCGGATGCGCCGGTAGCCTATGGCGATTTCGCCGCGCAACCGCGCCGATTCCGCGATCGTCCAAAAGGTCAAAGGCTGGTCGATGGCGACATAGTCGGCGACCGGACGCATGTAGATCTCAGAGCCCTTCTCGTCGAGCAGGTCATCGAAGATCGCGGCGAGGTACTGGTTCTCCGACGCCTGCGCCAGCATCAGGCTGACCAGCCTGTTGCTGACGACGAAATCATCGGCCTTGGTAACAGCCGCAAGCTCCCGGTTGCGCACGTCGATCATCTCGCTGACGATCGAGATGTGCTGGCCGGCATCGTCTGCGATCTTGCGCAGATGCAGCAGCGTCACCAGCGTGCGCGTATCGGCGGGCTGCGCTGCCATGGTTTCGCTGTAACCGAGGACCAGCACGTGGTCGTAGGACGGCACGTCCAGGCTTGAAAGCGCAATCCTGCTCGACGTGTCGGTGATGCGGCAGGAGACGGACAGATTGTCGCCGACGACGGGCAGTGCGGCAACTTCCTGCTCGAGGCCGGGCGTGTCGGCGGCGATGGTCAGGACCGAACCAGGCGCGACGTAGCGCGACAGTTCGTAAGTGATGATCGGACCGCGCCGGTTCCAGCCGAGGATCAGCGTGCGCTCCGGCTTCGCCTCGATGGACCGCGGGCCATGGATCGCCGCCGCGTTGGTCTCGATCCTGGCGCTTCCCAGCTTCATCGCCGCATCGTCCTCGGCGATGATGATGGCGCGGATGCCCGTCTCGATCACCAGGTCCGACGGCGGGTTGAGATTGACCCGCCCCTTTTGGTCGCAAAGCCCGATCAGTGCGCAGTGCTCAAACGCCATCACCGCTTCGCCAAAAGTCTTGCCGGTGAGGTCCGGCAGCTCGGTCGTGTAGATTTCGCAGCCGTCGAAATCGAGCAGCTCCGAATAGACGCCGCTCAGACCCGACTGCCGGCTCGAATGCACGACGATGCGCGAGATCAACTGGTCGGCCAGCACGAGCTGCACCTCGGCTCCGCCGACGACGCGGGCGACCTCGGCGTTCTTGCCATCGCGGATCTCGGCGGCGATGTTGTAGGGGACGGTGCGCCGGTCCGGGTCGTTGACCAGTGCCAGCACCGTCTTGATGACCTGCGAATCCGGATCGTCGCCATTCGGCGATAGCACAATGATCGACCGCGATGTCTGCGGATTGACGATGGCCAGGTCGTAGAGATCGGTGGGGTCGCCGCTGCGGCAGATGATGCGCGTGTTGCCCAGTTTGCCGACCTTGGCAGAGATCTCGTCCTCCATTTCGACCTTGTCCATATTGGCCATGACGACGATGCGCGGATGCCGGCGGCTGGCATTGGCAATGACGAGTTCGGAGATGACGTCAAAAATCGACGGTGACCAGTTGAGGATGATGGTGTGGTCGCTCTCAAGCACCCGCGAACGGCCCTTGCGCAATTCATCGAGCTTGCTGTCGACGCCGGCGCTGAGCACGCCGATGAGAGCCGATACGACGAAGATGCCGGCAAGCGTGACAAACAGCATGACGAGACGGAACGCCCAGCCGGTGTCGCCGCCCATCGTGCCGGAATCGAGCGTACGCATCAGCGATTCCCAGAACGCTTCGAAGAAGTTCAGCGGCTCGCCGCCCTCCGGCGCGATGCGGGTCACGGCAAGGAAAGCCGCGGCGGCGATGATGATCAGTAGGGAAGCGACGGCGAGCCAGCCGATCAGCGCGATCGGGCCGGCGGCCATGCTCTTGTCGAACCAGTAGCGCAGCCGGATTCCCAGCGAACCTCGTTTCTTCATGTCGCCGGCGCCCCGCACTGTCCCAAGGTCGATGCGCCAACCCCAACGCATCGCCGAAGCCGCTCTCTTAGCCTGTGTTCAAATAAAGGGGAATCGCTTTTGCGTGTCAGCCGTTCCACGGCCCGGAATAATCGGCATAGAGCTTTGCCGGATCAGGACGCGGCCGTTCCGGCGCCGGCCCCTGGTAGGAGCCGATATGAACGAAGCCGACGACGCGTTCATGCGGCGCCAGCCCCAGGATCGCCCTGCCCTCGGCCACGTCGGAATACCAGTTGCTGATCATGTTGGTGCCGAAGCCCAACGCATTGGCCGCAATCATCAGGTTCATCGCTGCCATGCCGCCCGACAGGAACATTTCCCATTGCGGGATTTTCAGGTTCTCTTTCGGCACCGACACCACGCCGATCACCAGCGGCGCGCGTGAAAAGCGCGCCAGTTCCTGGTTGCGGCGGTTCTCGGGCAACGGTCCTTCGCGCTGTTCGGCAAGGGCGGCGAGCTTCTTGCCGATCTCGATGCGCGCCTCGCCGCGATAGACGATGAAGCGCCAGGGCTCGAGCCGGCCGTGATCGGGCACCCGCGTGGCAGCGGCGATCATGGTCGCGATATCCGCATCGCTGGGCGCCGGTTCCTTCAGCTCCGGGATCGGCGCGGAATTGCGGGTCAGCAGGAAGTCGATGATCGGCGACGCCATGGGCGCTAGTCTCCTGAAACACTCAATTTTGAGCTGAAGCACGCCATTGGAACATCGGGCGGCTCGGGCATTTGGCGCTATGCGCCGGACGAAAGAGCCTCTAGCAGAAGCGGATCGGACTCTTAAGCCTTGAAATTGCCACCGCCTTGGGCTTCAACGCAAGGCATGTTTGAGGGGACATTGCGTCTTTTCCTGATTTGGCTTTGCGCCGCACTGTTCATGGTGCCGGCTTCGCTTGCCGTCGCGCAGAACGCCGACGGTGTCAGTGACCTGAAACTTCCCGGCATTTCGAGCTATGCAACCCCGAAAAGCGAAACACCGCTGGCTTTGGCCGGCAGCGGCGCGATCACGCTGTCGGCGCAACTGACCGACAAGGGCGCCGACATCACGCGCGGCATCGTCTGGCGCGTCTTCAAGCCTGTAGCTGCCAGCGACGGCAAGCTGCCGATGGTTGCTTCCGCTCATGGCGGCACGGCCGTGTTCCAGCTCGAGCCCGGCAGCTACCTCGTCCATGCCTCCTATGGAAGGGCCGGCGCCACCAAGCGCATCACTGTCGGCAAGGAAGCCAAGCGCGAGAGCCTGGTGCTCGATGCTGGCGGCCTCAAGCTCGATGCCGTGCTGTCGGGCGGGGTGCGCATACCGCCGAAGAAACTGCGCTTCTCCATCTATGAGGGTGAGGCCGAGGTGATCCGCAACGTCGAGCCGAACAGCGTCGTGCGGCTCAACGCCGGCGTCTACCATGTCGTCTCGAACTATGGCTCGGTGAATGCGGTCATCCGCTCCGACATCCGTGTCGAGGCCGGCAAGCTCACCGAAGCCACCGTCGAGCACCGGGCGGCCGAGATGACCATGAAGCTGGTGCGCGAGACCGGTGGCGAGGCGATCGCCGACACCTCGTGGTCGCTGCTCAATGAATCCGGCGATCCGATCCAGGAAACCGTCGGCGCCTTCGCCTCGATGGTGCTGGCCGAAGGCGACTACACCATCATCGCCAAGAACCGCGACCGCATCTACCAGAAGGATTTTGCCGTTGTCGCCGGACAGAACCAGGAAATCGAGGTTCTGGCCACCGACGCCTCGGCCATCGATCCCGAGGAAGGTGCGGACTAGCTAGCGTCTCGTCAAGCTGCCTTGCGCAGGCGTCGCGGCAGGAAGTGGACGCGGCCGGGCTGTACGGCCGGCGCAAGATCGAAGACGCCGCGATGCAGACGGTCGAGCAACGTCTTGCGGTCGCGTAACGGCTCCAGTTCATCCCAGCACAGCACATCGCCGACACGCACGTCGATCGGCTTGCCGGACAGTCGCGCGAACTCATGGATGAGCAGCGAAATGCGCAGCGTCAGCGAGGCCTTGCCGACGAATTTCGCCACCCGGCCGTCGCGCTCGGCCAGGTTCATCGGGCCGCTGACCAGGTGGAACAGCCTGCCGTTCTGCCCGGAAAAATGCATCGGGATGACCGACGCCTTGGCGTCCTGGACGAGGCGGGCCGGAAACATCTTCCACGGCAGGTCGCGCGCCCGGCCAAAGCCCTTTGGCGCCGTGGCGACGCCGCCGGCGGGGAAGACGACGATGGTGACGCCCTCCTTTAGCAGCCGCACCGCTTCATGGCGCACCGCCATGTTGTTCTTCAGCGCGTCCTTGGTCTCGGAAAAGTCGATCGGCAGCGAATAGGGCTCCATCTCGCGGATCTTGAGCAGATCCTTGTGGATCATCACCCGGAACGGCCGCCCCATCTGCTCGGCCAGCGACAGCACGGCAATGCCGTCGCCGATGCCGAACGGATGGTTGGCGACGATCACCAGCGGCGTGTCGGGCAGGTTTGCCGGCGGCCATTGATCGGCGGTGCGTATCCGCACGTCGATCAACTCCAGCATGCGGCTGAACACGGCCTCACCGGTCGGCACCACCTGGCGGCGCCAGAAATCGTAGAGCGCCGCGAAGCGATCGCGGCCCGACAGGCCTTCTATCGAATGAATGACCCAGCGCGTCAGCGCCGGCTGGCGCGGATTGGCATAGGACAGCTCGGGAAATGGTTTTTCGCGCAATTTCAGCTTGAGCATGACGGCTCGTTACAAGGTTGGCGTGACAGACATATGAAAATGGCGGTGGATCGCTCCACCGCCATTTCGTCGAGAATCAAAGACTTATGCCGCGCGTTTGCGCCTGCGATCCGGCGTCAGCGCCTCTTCGGCAAGCATCGCCACCGCCTGGCCTAGGCCCAGCGATTCCTGGTCGCGCGATCCGAGGCGGCGGATGTTGACCGTCTCTTCTTCCGCTTCGCGCTTGCCGCAGACGAGAATGACCGGAACCTTGGCCAATGAGTGCTCACGCACCTTGTAGTTGATCTTCTCGTTGCGCAGATCGGCTTCGGCCAGCAGCCCGGCCGCTTTCAACTGCGCGACGACCTTCAACGCGTAGTCATCGGCGTCGGAGGTGATCGTCGCCACCACCACCTGCAGCGGCGCGAACCACAGCGGGAAATGGCCGGAGTAGTTCTCGATCAGGATGCCGAGAAAGCGCTCCATCGAGCCGCAGATGGCGCGATGCACCATCACTGGCTGTTTCTTCTCCGAATCCGAGCCGATGTAGAAGGCGCCAAAGCGCTCCGGCAGGTTGAAGTCGACCTGCGTCGTGCCGCACTGCCATTCGCGGCCGATGGCGTCCTTCAGCACATATTCGAATTTCGGCCCGTAGAAGGCGCCCTCACCCGGATTGATCGAGGTCTTGATGCGATTGCCCGACTGGTTCCTGATCGTCTCCAGGACATTGCCCATGATCGCTTCGGCATGGTCCCACGCCTCGTCGGTGCCGACACGCTTGTCGGGACGCGTCGACAGCTTGACGCTGATCTCGTCGAAACCGAAATCGGCATAGGTCGACAGGATCAGGTCGTTGATGCGCAGGCATTCGGCCGCCAGCTGCTCCTCGGTGCAGAAGATGTGCGCATCGTCCTGCGTGAAGCCGCGCACGCGCATCAGCCCATGCAGCGCGCCGGACGGCTCGTAGCGATGCACATTGCCGAATTCCGCAAGTTTTACGGGCAGATCGCGGTAGGATTTCAACCCATGCTTGAATATCTGCACGTGGCCCGGACAGTTCATCGGCTTCAGCGCGAACACCCGGTCGTCATCGGTATCGTCGCCGGCGACCGTCACCTTGAACATGGCGTCGCGATACCAGCCCCAGTGACCTGACGTCTCCCACAGGCTCTTGTCGAGCACCTGCGGCGCGTTGACCTCCTGATAGCCTTGCTCGTCGAGGCGGCGGCGCATGTAGTTGACCAGGTTCTGGAACATCTTCCAGCCCTTGGCGTGCCAGAAGACGACGCCCGGCCCCTCTTCCTGGAAATGGAACAGGTCCATCTCGCGGCCAAGCTTGCGGTGGTCGCGCTTCTCGGCTTCCTCCAGCATGGTCTGGTAGGCATCGAGCTGCGCCTGGTCGGCCCAGGCCGTGCCATAGATGCGCGTCAACATTGGGTTGTTGGAATCGCCACGCCAATAGGCGCCGGCCACCTTCATCAACTTGAAGGCGCTGCCGATCTGGCCGGTCGAAGCCATGTGCGGGCCGCGGCAGAGGTCGAACCAGTCGCCCTGCGCATAGATCTTGAGATCCTGGCCCTCGGGAATGGCGTCGATCAGTTCCAGCTTGTAGCGCTCGCCCTTGTCGGCAAACACTTTTTTGGCCTGTTCGCGCGACCAGACCTGCTTGGTGAACGGCTTGTTGCGCGCGATGATCTCGCGCATCTTCTTCTCGATCACCGGGAAATCGTCGGGCGTGAACGGCTCGTTGCGGGCGAAATCATAGTAGAATCCGTTCTCGATCACCGGCCCGATGGTCACCTGCGTTCCCGGCCACAGCTCCTGCACGGCTTCGGCCAGCACGTGTGCCGCATCATGACGGATCAACTCCAATGCACGCGGGTCGTCGCGGGTGACGATCTCGACCTTGCCGGACTTGCCGAGCGGGTCGGAAAGATCGCGGACGGTGCCGTCGATCGCATAGGCGACCGCCTTCTTGGCCAGCGACTTCGAGATCGATTCGGCAAGGCCAGCGCCGGTCATCGCCGCGTCGTAGTCGCGCACGGAGCCATCGGGAAATGTCAGGGAAACGGAATTCAGCATCAGAGTTCTCCTATCCAGTCCCGCAAACGAGCGCGGGTGGTCGTGGGGTAAGGCCGGATGCGTCCGGCAGCGGGCGAGGTTTTAGAGGCAGTGCCGTGCCAGGTAAAGAGCGGCAATTGGCAGCTGTCAGGAAATGTCGCCACAGATGCCGCAGATCGGTCGCCAGGCTTGCGAATCTCGCCAGCATGACTTGGAATCATCAACATGGAAGACGCAACACCCAGCCGAACCGCCCTGCGCGTCGCGCGCTTGAGGGCCATCCATCAGATTTCACCGCAGGCAGCTTTGTTTCGCGATCCATACGCGATTGCGATTCTCGGTGAAGGCACTCCCGGCGAGCAACAGCTTGCGCAGGAGGACGAACACAGCCGGCGAATGCGCCTATTCGTGGCCGCGCGTGCCCGCCTCGCCGAGGATTGGCTGGCGGCTGCGGTGCGGCGTGGCGTCCGGCAGGCCGTGGTGCTTGGCGCCGGCCTCGACACGTTTTCGCTGCGCAACCCGTACCCGGGCCTCGGGGTGTTCGAAGTCGATCACCCCGCCACGCAAGCCTGGAAACGCAAATGCATCGCCGATGCCGGTCTTGCCGAACCGCCTGGCACCACATTCGTGCCAGTCAATTTCGAGCGGCAGCGTCTGGCGGAGGAACTCGCATCGGCCGGTTTGAAATCAACCGAGCCAGGCTTTTTCATCTGGCTGGGGGTGGTACCGTATTTGACGCAGGAAGCGATCTTCAACACGCTTGCCTACATCGCTGGCACCTCCGGATCGGAAGTGGTGTTCGACTACAGCGAGCCGGCGCAGAACCGTAACGAAGCGGGACAGGCTGCATTGGCTTTCTATGCAGCGCGCGTCGCTTCCGTCGGCGAGCCATGGATCAGCTTCTTCGTCCCCGACGAGCTCGCAACATCCCTCAAAAACCTCGGCTTCGATGAGATCGAAGATCTCGAGAGCAGCGACATAGCCGCCCGTTTTTCGGGCGTGCCGAAGGCAAAGAGCAATTCCGGTGGCCACCTCATCCGTGCCCGCCGAAGCGGCTAGGCAGGCTCATTTTATCAACTGCGGTAGATCTTTCAGGAATGCCGCCTGCGTCTTCAGACCCGTATGTCGGTGCGCTCGCAGCATCCAGGATCAGCGTGTATTCGACATCCCCGAGCGGCGCGGATTGGGCGCGCATCGGAAACCCCAGCAGCCAGGCCAGCAGGAACAGGACCACGGCGAAAATGAAGGGAAGACGGTCGACCTGACGCATGCGGCAATTGCTCCTGAGGGGTGTCAGGAGGGCTTAGCGAGGTCTCTTGTCTCGATTTTGTCTCAAATGCGCAGTCTTTGTGCAGGCTGGCGTTAACCCTACCAGATCGTAAATCGGCAGGCTGGCGAGGACCGGCACAATCAGCCTTGCGCCTCGCCGCGCTTCTTGCCGATCTGCCAGTATCGCCAGGGCGTGAACCAGACAAAGCGGTCGTTCAGCGCCTCCGGCACGCGATCGATGCCATGCGTACCGAACGGACCGCAGCGCAGCACCCGGAACAGCCCCATCCAGCCGCCGGCCCACAGCCCGTGGCGGGCAATCGCCTCATGCGCATATTCGGAACAGGTCGGCAGATGCCGGCAGGAATTGCCGACAAAGCCGGACAGCGTCAGCTGGTAAAACCGGACAAACGACGTGCCGAGAACACGGCCCGGCGTCTTGCGCCAGGGGCCTGGCCAGTTGCGCCCGCGCTGCAGTGGCCTCGCCTCATGCGCATGCCGATGTTGGTCGCGCACCGCAGTCTCCGCATCGCGTTTCTCCGGGGGATAGATGTGGGCTTCGGCCGCAGAACGCAATCCCCTTCCACGCACCGCTTTGTCGGCCGCCTCAGGGCCTTGAACGGCGAAAGGGATGCCGGTCCGCCGAATGCGTCCAGCGCGACGGACTGGCCGGCCTCTCCTGGCAGCGTCCGGCATAGGGCCGTTGCTCGTCATACCACTGAAACGTCGCGATCCGCATGACATCGCCAAAGATGGTCAGGAACTGGATCATGGTCGTGTCTCCTTTGACACGGATTAGACGCCTACTGGCCTTCGCCTTCAAACGAGTATAATTTCCGCCTCGGATAACTTTGGGTTATGCGAATGAAGCGCGGGCGTCTTCCATTGACGGCACTCAGGAGTTTCGAAGCGGCCGGCAGACACCTGAGCTTCAGCCGGGCGGCGGAGGAGCTGTTCGTTTCGCAGGCAGCAATCAGTCGCCAGATCCGCGAGCTCGAGCAGTTCCTGCGCCGGCCTTTGTTCCACCGCCATCACCGCCGCGTCGAGCTGACCGAGGCGGGCCAACGCCTGCTCGACCAGCTGGTCAGAAGTTTCGACGACATCGACAAGCTGCTTTCCGAGCTGGTGGCTGCCCCCACGCAGTCCGTGGTTCGCGTCAGCGTCGAGCCATCGCTTGCCTCGGTGTGGCTGGTGCCACGGCTCAACCGCTTCCGCAAATTGCGGCCCGATATCGACGTTTCCCTGGAAGTCGATCCAAGGCCGATCGAGTTCCGCAGCGATCAGCCTGAACTTGCCCTGCGCTTCAGCGCACACAACACCACATGGCCGCGCAGCGAGGCCGAATGGCTTGCCTCGACCGTTGATTCACCCGTCCTCTCGCCCGCCTTGCTGGCATCGGGCCCTGCCCTCGAAAAGCCACTCGATCTGGCTCGCTACACGCTGCTGCACGAGGAAAACCGTCAGGGCTGGGCGCGCTGGTTCGAAGCAGCTGGCGTGTCAGCAGACGCTATAACGGCGCGCGGCCCGATGCTGGCGGATCTGTCGCTGTCGAAGCAGGCAGCCTTGCTGGGTCACGGCGTGGCGCTGGGCGACATGCTGCAGATCGGCGAGGAGATTACCTCCGGCACTCTAATCAAGCCGTTCGACATCGACGTCGCATCAGGAGCCTACTGGCTGGTGGCCAGAAGTTTGAAGGATCTGCCGGAACCGGCCAAGGCTTTTGCTGACTGGATCCGCAGCGAATTTGCCGAAAGCAGAAGCGCGCTAAAAGCGAAGGCTTGATGCTGCTTGCATAAGAAGCGCCGAACCGGCGAGGCTCAAAGCCAGTATCGGACCACGCAAGAGGCTTCTCCGCCATGGGCGATGGAAGGACCGTCATACGCCGACATCACGCCGCTTCTTCGGCGCGCTTTTTCTCGATCTGGCCGATGGCGTCGACCACGGCGTCGAAGGTCAGCATGGTCGAGGCATGGCGCGCCTTGTAGTCGCGCACCGGCTCCAGATATTTCAGGTCGGCGAAGCGGCCTTCGGGCGGCGCGCCATTTTCCTTCAGCATCTTCAGCATCGTCTCACGCACCGCGCGCAATTCGTCGGCACTGGCGCCGACGACATGCTGCGCCATGATCGAGGAGGACGCCTGGCCAAGCGCGCAGGCCTTCACATCGTGCGCGAAATCGGTGACGACGCCGTCATCCATTTTCAGATCGACTGTCACGGTCGAGCCGCACAATTTGGAATGCGCCTTAGCCGTCGCATCCGGATGATCGAGCCGGCCGATGCGCGCGATGTTTCCGGCAAAACCCAGAATTTTCGCATTGTAGACGTCGTCGATCATATTTTTCCAATCCGTCGCCGCCCAACGAACAGCGATTGCCGCTGATACGTCTTTCATTCGCTCGGCACGACCATATATAATGCTGGCAGTCGGGCATCGACAAGACAACCACAAGCCCTTGTCTTTGCCCTAATTTGTTCACGCCGCTTTGCGGGCTGGAAACCGGGCGGGTTTCTGACACCCGAAAGGTCGTGGTCCGTTCAACTCGTCCCTCCAGAGAGGGGGACTACGGGAGACGCCTTTATGGACGCCGTCATCAAGAAGATCATGCCCCCCTCCGACTATCTGGAGAAGCCGGTCACCCACCGGCCGAGCGAGGCCGAGGTCGAGGCCGCTGTGCGCGTCCTGCTGCGCTGGACCGGCGACAATCCGGAGCGCGAGGGCCTGATCGACACGCCGAAGCGCGTCACCAAGGCATTCCTCGAAATGTTCAACGGCTACGACATGTGCCCCGCCGACGAGCTCGGCCGCACCTTCGAGGAAGTCGCCGGCTATGACGATCTGGTCATCGTCAAGGACATCAAGTTCCACTCGCATTGCGAGCACCACATGGTGCCGATCATCGGCAAGGCGCATGTCGGCTATCTCCCCGACGGCAAGGTGGTCGGCCTGTCCAAGATCGCGCGCGTCGTCGACATCTTCGCCCATCGCCTACAGACCCAGGAAGCGATGACGGCGCAGATCGCCGGCGTCATCCAGGACGTGCTCAACCCGCGCGGCGTTGCCGTCATGATCGAGGCAGAGCATATGTGCATGGCCATGCGCGGCATCCGCAAGCAGGGTTCCACCACGCTGACCTCGACCTTCACCGGCGTCTTCAAGGACACGCCCGAGGAGCAGGTCCGCTTCGTCACAATGGTGCGCGGCTGACCCTCCGCCGACACCTGCCAAAGGCGTAGGCTTAGTCGAAAATGGTGGTTTCCGTGGTCCGGAGCTGAGCGTATTTGAGTACGTGAGCACCGGAAGCGCAGGATGCAGTCATTTTGCGGGCCCGGCCTCCCCTGAAATATCTTTGGATCGAACAAGGACCGGTGATGTCGGCACTGCAATTTCCCGAAGCTCCGGCAGACAAGAAAGCGCTGGAGGAAGGCGTAGTCCTTTCGCCGCGCTTCGATGCGGCCGGTCTCATCACCGTGGTCGTCACCGATGCCGAGGACGGCATGCTGCTGATGGTGGCGCACATGAATGGAGAAGCGTTGGCGCTGACGCTGGAAACCGGCATTGCCCACTACTGGTCGCGCTCGCGCAACGCGTTGTGGAAGAAGGGCGAAACCTCGGGCAATTTCCAGAGTGTCATCGAGATGCGCACCGATTGCGACCAGGACGCCCTGTGGCTGCGCGTCAAAGTGTTGGGCCACGACGCAACCTGTCACACCGGCCGTCGTTCATGTTTTTATCGGACGGTGGGGCTGGTCGACGGCAAGGGGACGCTTGCCGACGACGGCAGCAAGCCGCTGTTCGATGCGGAAAAGACGTATCTGAAGCCTTTGTGAACCATTCGACAGTCTGAGATCACCCATGTTCACTAATCTAAAACGTCCTTCCGCTACAAAGGACCTGGGACAAGGGAGATTGTGATGCTCGAGTGGGCGTCATTGCGCAACAGACCAGACGTTCGGGAAGCCAACGGCCTCTCTTCGTCAGGCGGCGCGTCCGAGGCAAAACCTGCTAGGAAAACCGGGATTTCACTGGCTTTGGGCGGCGGCTGTGCTCGCGGCTGGGCCCATATCGGCGTGCTGCGCGCGCTCGACGAAGCCGGCATCGAAGTGTCGATGATCGCCGGCACCTCGATCGGCGCGCTGGTCGGCGGCTGCTATCTCGCGGGTAAGCTCGACGAGCTGGAAGACTTCGCCAGAAGCCTGACCAAGCGCCGCATCTTTGGCCTTCTCGATCTCAATTTGCGCGGCAACGGCCTGTTCGGCGGCATGAAGCTCGACGCGCGGCTGCGCGAACATGTGGCCGGCATTCGCTTCGAAGACCTGTCGAAACCGTTCGTCTGCGTCGCCTCAGAAATCCGCACCGGCCATGAGATCTGGCTGTCCAACGGCTCGCTGATCACTGCCATGCGCGCTTCCTATGCGCTGCCCGGCGTGTTCGAGCCGGTGACCTGCAACGGTCGCGTGCTGGTCGACGGCGCGCTGGTCAATCCGGTGCCGGTCTCGGTCTGCCGCGCCCACGAACAGCCGCTCGTTGTCGCCGTCAACCTTCACTACGATCTGTTCGGCCGCGCCGCTGTCATCAAGCACAGCGCCGGCGAGCTGGTCGTCGAAAGGGATGCGCCAAGGCCCGGCCAGGCCGACGCCGAGCGTCAGTCGCGTGAAGCGCGGCTTGGCATCACCGGCGTCATGGTCGAAGCCTTCAACATCATCCAGGACCGCATTTCGCGCGCCCGCCTGGCTGGCGATCCGCCCGATATGTCGCTGCAGCCCAAGCTCAGCCATATCGGCCTGACGGAATTCCACCGCGCCGAAGAGGCAATCAGCATCGGCTATCAGGCAACGATGGCGCAGATCGGCGAACTGACCCGGCTGCAGACGGTTCTGGCCTGACGAATCGTGGACGCTCTCAGGCGGATGCCGCGTCGGTGATGCGGAACTGCACAGTGCGGTTGCCGTTCCAGTAATTGCCTGACAGCGACCCGGCGACATGTACCGTCTTGCCCCGGTTCTTGAACAGGAATTCGCCAAGTGCCGTATCGACAGCGCGAAAGGCGATCGCCTGGATGCGGCCGCCGCTTTCCGATTGAAGCTCGACGCGGATGTGGTTGGTGCCAACCGGCCGCGCGTCGGCCAGCCGGTGGCGCGGCAGCGCGAACACCGGCGCGACATGGCCGGCGCCGAACGGGCCTGCCTTTTCCAGCGCATCAAGCAGGCCGAGCGTAGCACCCTCGGCGGCGAGCGCGCCGTCGATCGCCAGGCTTTCCTCGCCCTGTAGCCGGAACACGTCGGCGGCAGCGCGTTCCTCGAAGAAAGCCCTGAGGTCGCCGAGCTTTGCCCGCTCGACGGTGATGCCGGCCGCCATGGCATGGCCGCCGCCCTTGACGATCAGCCCGGCATCGGCCGCCTCGCGCACCAGCCGGCCGAGGTCGAAGCCGGACACCGAGCGCCCTGAGCCGGTACCGACACCATTGGGGTTGAAGGCGATGGCGAAGGCAGGCCGGCGCGCATGGTCCTTGAGCCGCGAAGCCAGCAGGCCGACAATACCCGGATGCCAGCTGGTGCTGGCGGTGACGACAATGGCCGGGCCGTTGCCGCCGGCAAGCTCTGCGTCGGCCTCGGCGCGCGCCTGCGCCAGCATCTCCAGCTCCATCTGCTGCCGCTCCTGATTGAGCCGGTCGAGCGTCTCGGCGATGGTGCGGGCCTCGACCGGATCGTCGGTGGCCAGCAGCCGGCTGCCAAGCGCAGCATCGCCGATGCGGCCACCGGCATTGATGCGCGGGCCGATCAGATAGGCTAAATGAAACGTGCTGATCGGCTCGCCAATGCGCGACACCCGCGCCAAAGCCGCCAACCCTTCGTTCTTTTGCTGGCGCGCCATTTGCAGCCCCTTCACCACGAAGGCGCGGTTGACCCCGGTCAGCGGCACCACGTCGCAAACGGTAGCCAGCGCCGCGAGATCGAGCAGCGACAGTAGGTCCGGCGGTGCTGCATCAGGCAAGCGACTGCGCAGGATCTTGGCCGTCTGCACCAGAGTGAGGAAGACGACACCAGCGGCGCAAAGATGGCCCTGGCCTGAAAGGTCGTCCTGGCGATTGGGATTGACGACGGCGACTGCCTCCGGCAGCGGGCCGCCGACCTGGTGATGGTCGAGCACGACGACATCGGCGCCGGCCACTTTTGCCGCATCGATAGAAACGGCGCTGTTGGTGCCGCAGTCGACGGTGACGATCAGCGTTGCCCCGCGCGAGACAAGCTCGCGCATGGCTTCCGGATTGGGACCGTAGCCTTCGAAAATACGGTCCGGAATGTAGATTTCCGACGGCACCGAGAAATGGCTGAGGAACCGCTTCAACAGCGCCGACGAGGCCGCGCCGTCGACATCGTAGTCGCCGAAGATCGCCACCTTTTCCCTGGCCACGATTGCCTGGGCGATACGGGCTGCAGCCTTATCCATATCGGTCAGCGAGGCCGGGTTCGGCAACAGATCGCGGATCGTCGGATCGAGGAAGCGCTCCGTCTCGGCGGCGGTTACGCCGCGCCCGGCAAGCACGCGCGCGACGATGTCGGGCACGCCATGGCCTTGCGCAATGGCCAGTGCTGCCATGTCTTGCCGTTCGGTCAGCCGGTGTTCCCAGGAAACACCTGTCGCCGACTGCCTGACATTGAGGAAGAGGCGTTTTTCGCCGGTCATGCGATCTGCCAGCCCATGTGTGGGCGCAGAATAGTGCATGTCGCCCAAAAGTGTGCAGCGGTTTTGGGGACAATGACATGCACAAGCAATGTCCCAAGGTGGCCTAAGCCAAGCGGTTCGCGGTGATGCGCCTTGTCAGAAAATTTCAAGAAAAACTACGCTTTCCGCTTTTCAGCTTCGCGCCGCTGCCATTCGTCGGCTGCGTCGCCCATCGTCTTTTCCGCACCGTCCTTGAGCCAGGCCATGAAAGGTCGATCGAATTTGAACGCACCGCCGCACTCCTTGATGAAAAAGCGCCGCACGTTCTGGGTGTTGCGATAGGATTTTGTGATGGCGGTCGTGCGCGAAATCGCAGCCGCGTGCCAGTCGAACGATTTCATCTTCATGTCCTTGCGGCCGGATGTAGCCACAGGGCTATCAACTGCACTGCGGACACGCAAGAACCAAGAGCTTGCTGGGGAGCGGCTAGAACTTCTCCAGATCCTGGTGGCGCGCCTTGATCTCGCGCACGGTGCGCGATGACGAGCGCAGCACGATGGTGTGGGTGGTGATGGTATCGCGGCCGAACCTGACGCCGTTGAGCAGATTGCCGTCGGTGACGCCGGTCGCGGCAAACAGCACATCGCCGCGCGCCATGTCTTGCGCCCGGTAAACCTGCTTCGGATCGGAGATGCCCATCCTGGCTGCGCGCGCCAGCTTTTCCGGCGTGTCGAGGATCAGCCGGCCCTGCATCTGGCCGCCGGTGCAGCGCAAGGCGGCTGCCGCCAGCACGCCTTCCGGTGCCCCGCCAATGCCGAGATAGATGTCGATGCCGGTCTCTTCCGGGTCGGTGGTGTGGATGACGCCGGCGACATCGCCATCGCCGATCAGCCGGATCGCCGCGCCCGTGGCTCGGACCGCTTCGATCAGCCTGCCATGGCGCGGCCGGTCGAGAATGCAGGCGGTGATCTCCGACACCGCAACACCCCTAGCCTTGGCCAGATTGGCGATGTTCTCGGCCGGCGACGCGTCGATGTCGATGACGCCATCCGCATAGCCCGGACCGATGGCGATCTTGTCCATATAGACGTCGGGGGCAAACAGCAGGCTGCCCTTTTCGGCAATAGCGATGACGGCGAGCGCATTGGGCAGGTTCTTGGCGCAGATCGTCGTGCCTTCGAGCGGATCGAGCGCGATATCGACGGCCGGACCGATGCCGCTGCCGACCTCTTCGCCGATATAGAGCATCGGCGCCTCGTCGCGCTCGCCCTCGCCGATCACCACCGTGCCCTTGATGGCCAGGCGGTTGAGCTCCTGGCGCATGGCATCGACAGCGGCCTGGTCGGCGGCCTTCTCGTCGCCGCGTCCGCGCAATCTGGCGGCCGCGACCGCGGCGCGCTCGGTGACCCGCACCAGTTCCATGGTGAGGATCCGGTCAAGACCGGCGACAATGTTCTGGGCCACATTCATCGGGGGAAGATCCTGGTTGGCATACCGCCTCCCGCCAGAGGCGCGTTTCTTGTGTCAAAGCTCCATGACAACAGCAAGACCTGCGCGAAGCGTTTTTTGAAAGCGCTGCAATATCAATCGATTAAAAGCTAGAGATGACCGGGCTCACCCTGCCCGCTCGATGCGGATCACCTGCGGCTTGTCGGTCAGATGACCGTCTTTGGTGATGCCGTCGACAGCCTTGCGCACCGCAGCCTCGGTGGTCTCGTGGGTGACCAGGATCACCGTCTTTTGCGCATCCGTCTCGCCGCTGACCGCGTGCTGCACGATCGATTCCAGCGAAATATCATTGTCGGCCATGCGCTTGGCGATCGCGGCAAAAACGCCGATGCGGTCATGCACGGTCAGCCGGATGAAATAGCCGCCGGCATGGCTGCGCATCTGCGCCTTTTTGTACGGGCGCAATTCCTTGGCCGGCAGGCCGAACACCGGACCGTGCTGGAAGCCCGGCCGGCTCTTGGCAATGTCGGCAATGTCGCCGACCACCGCCGAGGCGGTGGCGTTGCCGCCGGCGCCGGGACCTGAGAGCAGCAACTCGCCCAGAATATCGGTTTCAATCGCCACCGCATTGGTAACGCCATGCACCTGCGCGATGACCGAGGCCGTCGGCACCATGGTCGGGTGGACGCGCTGTTCGATGCCGCTCTCGGTGCGCTGCGCGACGCCCAACAACTTGATGCGGTAGCCGAGATCGGCGGCCGCTCGAATATCGGCCTGGCTGATGTTGGAAATGCCTTCCATGTAGATGTCGTTAGCGGCGATCCTGGTGCCGAACGCGAGGCTGGTCAGGATCGACAGCTTGTGCGCGGTGTCGTGGCCCTCGATGTCGAAGGTCGGATCGGCTTCCGCATAGCCCAGCCGCTGCGCGTCCTTCAGGCAGGCGTCGAACGAGATGCCTTCGGCCTCCATGCGGGTCAGGATGTAGTTGCAGGTACCATTGAGGATGCCGAAGACGCGGGTCACCGAATTGCCGGCCATCGCCTCGCGCATCGTCTTGATGACCGGGATGCCGCCGGCAACCGCCGCTTCGTAGTTGAGCAGCACGCCCTTCTTCTCGGCGATCTCGGCAAGCGACACGCCATGCTTGGCGAGCAGCGCCTTGTTGGCGGTGACGACATGGCGGCTGGCTTCGAGCGCTGCCTTCACCGCCGACCGCGCCGGCCCTTCATCGCCGCCGATCAGTTCGACGAAGACGTCGATATCGGCGGTCTGAGCCATCTTGACCGGATCGTCGAACCACTTGGCCGTGCTGAGATCGACGCCACGATCGCGCTTGGGATCGCGGGCCGAAACGCCGGTGACGATGACGTCGCGTCCGCACTGGCGGGTCAGTTCCGCCGCCTTGTCGCGCAGCACGCGCGCCACCGAGGCGCCAACGGTACCCAGACCGGCAATTCCAACACGCAACGCTTCAGCCATGTCCGGCGACGCCCCTCAAGAATTCTGTCGATGTGATATCAGGCAACTCAACGATGCGCGGCGAGCGGCACCACATTGTTGGGCTGCTTGGCGCTGGACGCCAGGAAGCGCTTGATGTTGCGCGCCGCCTGCCGGATCCGGTGCTCGTTCTCGACCAATGCGATACGCACATGGTCGTCGCCGTGCTCGCCAAAGCCGACGCCCGGCGCCACCGCCACGTCGGCATGCTCGATCAGAAGCTTGGAGAATTCGAGCGACCCGAGATTCTTGAACGGCTCCGGGATCGGCGCCCAGGCAAACATCGACGCTGCCGGCGCGGGAATGGTCCAGCCGGCGCGGCCGAAAGCATCAACCATCACGTCGCGGCGCTTGTGATAGATGTCGCGCACTTCGGCAATATCGGCGCCGTCGCCATTGAGCGCATGCGCGGCCGCCACCTGGATCGGCGTGAAGGCACCGTAGTCGAGATAGGATTTGACCCGCGTCAGCGCCGAGATCAGCCGCTCATTGCCGACGGCAAAGCCCATGCGCCAGCCGGGCATGGAAAAAGTCTTCGACATCGAGGTGAACTCGACGCAGACATCGATCGCGCCCGGCACCTGCAGCACCGAGGGCGGTGGATTGCCGTCGAAATAGATCTCCGAATAGGCAAGGTCCGACAGGATGATGATGTCGTTCTTCTTGGCGAAGGCGACCACGTCCTTGTAGAAATCGAGCGAGGCGACCAGCGCCGTCGGGTTCGACGGATAGTTGAGGATCAGCGCCAGCGGCTTCGGGATCGAATGGCGGATGCCGCGCTCGACCGCCGGAATAAAGCCGTCATCGGGTTCGACCTGCAGCGAACGGATGACGCCGCCCGACATTATGAAGCCAAAAGCGTGGATCGGATAGGTCGGATTGGGGCACAGGATCACGTCGCCGGGCGCGGTGATCGCCTGCGCCATGTTGGCGAAGCCTTCCTTCGAGCCCAGTGTGGCCACCACCTGCGTGTCCGGGTTGAGCTTCACCCCGAAGCGACGCTGATAGTAGGCGGCCTGGGCGCGGCGCAGGCCTGGAATGCCGCGCGACGACGAGTAACGATGCGTGCGCGGATCGCGCACCACTTCGCACAATTTGTCGACGATGGCTTTTGGCGTCGGCAAGTCCGGATTGCCCATGCCAAGGTCGATGATGTCGGCGCCGCGCGAACGGGCGCTGGCCTTCAGCCGGTTGACCTGCTCGAAGACGTATGGCGGAAGCCGGCGGACCTTGTGAAATTCTTCCATGTCAGTTCCAGACGATCAATGGGGCGAAAGGTAGTTTCGGCGCGCGATATAACCCTATTTGCAGGTAGGGTCGAGGGCGGGGTCGCATTTGGCTTCGATCTGCTTCAGCGTTTCATCACCGTGATTTTTCGCCAGCGAGTTCAGCGCCGCCGGGCTTGTGCCCTGGACCTTGCCGCCCTTGCCCAGTTGCGCTTGCTGGCTGGCCTTCAGCTGGGCGAGCTTGGCGTTGCTCTCTTCAGGGGTGAGCTGCTGCGCCGCCACCTGCGGCGGGATATTCAAATTCGGATAGGAGCCGGTGTCCTTCGGACCGTCGACGCCGGAAACCGTTGTTCCGCCGCCTGTGTCGTTGCTGGCGCAGCCACCGGTAGCCAGCAAGGCCCCGCCGGCGGTCACCAGCATCATCGCCGCAGCGATGCGGCAAAAACGACCGGTCCCCGAAAAAACAGTCTCGCCAATATTAATCGTCATATTGTTTTCCTGGCAGCCGGGTTAGAGCGTGTTGGACCCGGTCAGATGTCCCATGTTAATATGTCAAGAAAACGCCCCGGGAGGAACCCCGCGAACCATGTCCAAAACACCCGATTCGGGCAAAGCGGAAGATGGCGGACCGTCGACCGTCGAGCAATATCTGGTGAAGGACCCGGAACGCTTCGCCCTGAACATGGCGCGCATGATCGAACAGGCGGGAAAAGCGGCCTCCGCCTGGGCCGAGCCGCGCGAAAAGGGTGAGGTGCGCGACCACGTCGCCGAACCTGTCGTCGATATGGTCAAAACCTTCTCCAAGCTCAGCGAATACTGGCTTGCCGATCCGCAGCGCGCACTGGAAGCGCAGACGCGGCTGTTCGGCGGCTACATGACCGTCTGGGGAAACGCCATCCAGCGCGTCAGCCCGAATGCCGAAGCGCCGGACGATGCGGTCAAGCCCGAACGCGGCGACAAGCGCTTCCAGGACCCGGAATGGGGCCGCAACGCTTTCTTCGATTTCCTCAAGCAGGCCTATCTCGTCACCTCGCGTTGGGCGGCCGACCTGGTCGAGCATGCCGAAGGCCTCGACGAGCACACCCGCCACAAGGCCAGCTTCTACGTCAAGCAGGTGTCCAACGCCATCTCGCCGTCGAACTTCATCCTGACCAATCCGGAGCTGTTTCGCGAAACGGTCGCCTCGAACGGCGAAAACCTGGTGCGCGGCATGAAAATGCTGGCCGAGGACATCGCCGCCGGCAAAGGTGACCTGAAGCTGCGGCAAGCCGACTACTCGCCCTTCGAGATCGGCAAGAACGTCGCGACGTCACCCGGCAAGGTGGTCGGTCGCAGCGATGTCGCCGAGATCATCCAGTATGATCCGACGACCGAAACCGTGCTCAAGCGTCCGCTGCTGATCTGCCCGCCCTGGATCAACAAATACTACATCCTCGATCTCAACCCGCAGAAATCGTTCATTCGCTGGGCAATCGAGCAGGGCCATACCGTCTTCGTCATTTCCTGGATCAATCCCGACGAGCGCCACGGCGCCAAAGGCTGGGAGGCCTATATCCGAGAGGGCCTGCAATACGGCCTCGACATGGTCGAGAAGGCTACCGGCGAGAAGGACGTCAACGCCATCGGCTATTGCGTCGGCGGGACGCTTTTGGCGGCCGCACTCGCGCTGCTGGCGCAGGAAGGCGACAACCGCATCAAGTCGGCGACCTTCTTCACCACGCAGGTCGACTTCACCCATGCCGGCGACCTGAAAGTGTTCGTCGACGAGGACCAGGTGGCGGCCGTCGAGAAATCGATGAACGAAAAGGGTTATCTTGACGGCACCAAGATGGCGACCGCCTTCAACATGCTGCGCTCGGGCGACCTGATCTGGCCCTATGTCATCAACAATTACATGCGCGGCAAGGATCCCCTGCCCTTCGACCTGCTCTACTGGAACGCCGATTCCACCCGCATGGCGGCGGCCAACCATTCCTTCTATCTGCGCAACTGCTATCTCGAGAACAATCTGACGCGCGGCGTGATGGAACTGGCAGGCCGTGTAGTCTCGCTCGCCGACGTCACTATCCCGGTTTACAATCTGGCGTCGAAGGAAGATCACATCGCGCCGGCGCTTTCGGTGTTCCTCGGCTCGCAATATTTCGGCGGCGACGTCGAATATGTGATGGCCGGTTCAGGCCATATTGCCGGCGTCGTCAACCCGCCGGCGGCCAAGAAGTATCAGTACTGGACCGGCGGCAAACCGGTGGGCGATTTTGCCCAGTGGTTTGCCAACGCGGTGGAGCATCCCGGCTCCTGGTGGACCCACTGGCAGCATTGGATCGAGACCCAGGACGACACCCGCGTTCCTGCCCGCAAACCCGGCAAGCATATGAAAACCTTGGGCGATGCGCCGGGAACCTACGTCAAGGTGCGTGTGTAACGGACTGTAATGTCTGGTGAGTTGACGGGCCGGTAAAAGAGGGCGAAATGGTGGCGTCAACCATCAAGCGGCCTCAATTCGCCTCTAGCCACCGATTAAATTGAAGGCATGCAGATTTGACACAGGTCTCGTTTCCGGTTTGGGAACATGGGTTATTGGTACGGAGCGTCTAGACGCCGGGCCAACAACTTACCGGCCGGACGCCGAGGGGGAATTTAGTTTTGAAATCAGCAGGTTGGCGTCTCGCACGAAGAGAAAGCCGCAGCATTGCGGCGGCGCTTTTCTCCGTGCTCCTGGCCTCCTGTACCTCCGCCGGCGACCCCACCATGTCTGTCGGCATGCCCGGCTACAACGCCACCTCGGCTGATATGAAAGCAGCCTCGAGCGCGACGCCGGCAATAGTGACTGATTCGTCCGTGCAGGTGACGTCAGCCTCCTCAGAGGCGGCATCGACCGTGATGAGCGAGGGAGACACACCTTTGCCTGAAAAGGTCGCCTATGTGCCGGTGACCAAGCCCGGAGCGGCCTTCCCCATCAACGTGCCTGCCGGTGCAGACACCATCGCCGGCCAAACGCCGCAGCCACTGGTGCAGCCGGCGCAGACAGCCGCCGAGACCGACGCAGTCGCGCAGAAGATCGCTGCCGCCGATGCGAACACCATCGCACCGAAATCGGACGACACCACCGCCCCGGTGATGAACAACCCTGTCTATGTCACCGCTGGCGAACCTCCGCAGGCGCAGATCAATGCGCCGAAGAAAGGCTTCCTAGCCTCGCTGTTCAGCACCACGCCCGCCTCGGCGGCGCCCGCGCCGCTGATCAACACGCGCTCCGGCGAGCAGCCCACCGCTCAAGCCAAAGCCGCGCCGGCAAAGCCGATCATCACGCTGGCTTCCGCCAGTTCGGCCGACAAGCCGGTGCAGCTGGCTTCGATCGGTGACGAGACCGGCCACATCACCGGCAGCGACGCCTTGCCAGGCGTGCGCCAGACAGCTTTGTTCGAGATCAAGCGCAAATCCGGCCTCGACGATGAAAGCGACGTCGATCTGAACGAGGATGAAGGCTCGGGCGGCGCCTATCAGGTGGCCTCCGCCGCCGGCCTCGCCCGGCTTGCGCCCAACGGCCTCTTGAGGCAGAACGAGAGCGTCGACGTCGCTTGCCTGAAGCCGTCGCTGGTGCGCGTGCTGAAGACCATCGAAGGCCACTACGGCCGCAAGATGATCGTCACATCAGGCTACCGCGACCCGGCCCGCAACCGCCGCGCCAACGGCGCCAAGAATTCGCTCCACATGTATTGCGCCGCAGCCGACATCCAGGTCCCTGGCGTCTCGAAGTGGGAACTGGCGAGCTATCTCCGCACCATGCCCGGCCGCGGCGGCGTCGGCACCTACTGCCACACCGACTCCGTCCACGTCGACGTCGGCCCCGAGCGCGACTGGAACTGGCGCTGCCGCCGGCGCAGCTAGTTCTCTCCATGCGGCCGACGGGTTGAGGGGCGTCAGCAACCCCCGTCCCGGTACCATCAGCGACATTCGAGATTAGCCGAAGCCTCCCAACTTCGTCATCCTTGGGCGTAGCGACGCGAAGCGGAGCGCAGACCCAGGGATCCATGCCGGGACTCCGACCGGAGAACTCAGCGGAGCAGAATCTGCTCCGTGGCGACACTCAGACGTCGCGGCATGGATCCTCGGGTCTGCGCCGCGCCGCTACGCTCCTTGCTCCGCCCGTGGATGACAAATGTGAGGCCTATTCAGGCTAATCTCCAAAGACATGCGATCATGGGTTCAGGAACCCGCGCTATGGCTCACCGAAACGGCCGTTTTCGCCCCTTTCTGAAAAAAGTTGCCGGATGTTGGGGCTGATGGGTTGCCGGTTGCCAACAACGCAATTATAAGCCGCTTCGTCTGAGCGCGCCCATCGTCTAGCGGTTAGGACACCGCCCTTTCACGGCGGTAACAGGGGTTCGATTCCCCTTGGGCGTACCAGAAATTTCAAGCACTTAGCGGAAAACCTCCCTGCTCTGTCCAATTTTTGGCCAATATCCGGCGGGCTTTGTCGGGGTGAGCGATTCCTGTCACACTCCGCCAGCCCATGGGAATGGAGGGAAAAAATGTGAAATGTGGTTCTTGGCGTAGCTGTTGCGGCTCTCGCCGGCTGTTCAAACAGCGAGCCTCGATATGAGATTTCGCAGGGATCGATCGCGGCTTACATGAATCCGGGCCAGTCGCAGCCGACAACCGTCTTGCTTGACCGACAGACCGCTCAGACGTGGTACTTGGTGCGTACAGCCACCGGTGAAGTTACTTGGCTTGCGCTTGGCGAGCCGATGGCAAAATAGAGAAGCCCTCCACCAGAGGCAGCCGGGCAGTTTTTGCCGTACGGATCTGTGAATTTTGTCACAGACGCAACGACGCATCGGCCTAGCTTGCAGCGTGAAGTTTCCTCCAGCGGTGAAGGGAGTACTCCGATGCTTGCGAACCTTCCTATGCTTCTGAACCTTCCTCTTGTCACAGTTGGTCCCCTTGCCGATTGGCTCCGTCATCGAGCCGAACAGAAGGCGCAGTTGAAGACAACGGCCGAGCTGAGCGAGTCACCAGACGACATGCTCAGCGACATCGGGATTTCCCGTGATGACATCACGACGTATGCGTTCAGCAGCAAGCGCGCTTAAGGCCTGGGGCCGGGCAATCAAAAAGCCCGCCACCGAAGCAGCGGGCCAAAAGCGGCACGGCAGCTAGTTACTCCGCGGTCGTGTCTTCGGGCGGCGGCGTCAAAACGGTGATGTCCATTCTGGCGATCGTCGATGCCGCGCGACCTTGCGCGCTAGGATCGGTGTCGCCTGTTTCGGCAACCGTTGCCTTGGCGCGATGTCCTACACTGTCAGCGCTCTTGCCTGGCGCGAATCCCTCGCCTGTTCCTGGCTTTGCCGCTTTCAATTGAGTTTCCGGTACCTGCCGATGCTGACTTGCAATAGCCGAAACCATAGATCCCTCCTGATGGTGACGACACGATGGTATCTGCCATGGCTGTTGTGAGACTTACCACCACGCAGAAGCCCGCCACCACCAGGCCCGCCCTTCCACAAGGCGGGCCGGTCGCGTTATGACTTAGCTCCTACTTGGGGAAGGGGGACAAAATGCGAGCTGTCGACGCGATACTATTAATTGCCGTAGTGCCCGCAGGCATGGCTTTTGTCGTTTGCTTTTTCCTGCGACAGAGATTCCGGATCAGACCGGTTACGCTCATGCGCATATTCGCTCTAGTCATGGCTATGATGGGTTACTTGGATATTCGGTTAGCGGAGGCTGTCGGCGGGAAGAGTAATCCGCCGCCCGCTACTTCGACCCAGCCCCAAACCACCGGATAAACGGCGCATCCTTGCCGGTGATATCCCGCACAGTCTCGTGGGCTTCCTGAAGCGCTCGGAAGTTGATCGCAGCTAGGCGATAGCAGCGGCCCAACAACGCTCTTGTGCAATGCTTCCGCTGCCACCAGAAAGCGCTCGATTTCAGCCTGTGAAAGCTGCTTGGAAAGTTTGGTCCTGGCCATGGTAGCGAACTCCGTTTGAGGGGTCGCCGCAACGGGAGGATTATATTCCTGATGTCGAGGGCGCTGGCAAGTCGGCTTGCGCTCGGTGCGCCGCAGCGAGATGATGGCCCCAAGGGCTCGGGAGGGAACGAATGGTAAGATCCGATGATTGATGAACAAGAGGTCGAACAACTTCGCACCGCTGCCCGAGCCAAGGTCGTGACAGCAGCGCGAAACGCTAAGCTGCTAGATGCAGCGTTTGCAATTATTTCTCATAACAGCTCTCATCAACGGTTCGGTCCACTCCTCGATGAGCGGCCCCTTCAAATTGACTTACGTGTCATGAGAAATCGCTTTTCAGAGGTCGAAATCGATGACGCGCGTCGTCGGGCGCGCGCTCTTTTGCAGGACGCCTACCAAGCCGGCGCGGATGCACTCGCGCATAGATTTAGCCATCCGGAGATCGTCAATAAGCTCCGACAGCGTCATCCCGGATTTTCCGACGAATGCTACAAGGATACCATCAGCCAAGGATGTTTTTTGGCCCGGTGACGCCAGCCTTGCCAGAGCGTCACCAGCGCGCGTTCCCGCTGGCCGCTATCCTACAGCGGCGGAGCATCCGGCGCGCTGTGGCGCCTGCCGCTGCGCTCAAGGGTGGCCAACATGCGCGCCTCGGCCGCTTGGCGGTATCGTGTCAGGGCTTCCTGCTGTTCGCGCTCGCGCTCCCGCCGGTAGACTTCCGGCAGCGGCTGCCAGTCGGCCGGCTTGAGCTTCATGCACCACTTCTCGCCACGGTATCCCCAATGGGCGATGGCGACGACGTCGGATCCGTCAAACCAGCAAGAGACGTTTAGCTTCGGAAAATGCAGACACCTGGCCGCCCACCAAATCTTATCGATGTCGTGGTCGCCTGGACCCTTTGCCCATCGCGTCCAGCCCTTGCCGGGCCGTTCGATCAGGTCGCTGTCACGCATTTGGCCTCCATCGCAAGTGGCAGTACTCCTGGGCGCTTCCCTAGTCGCTATCGTTATTTCGCGACGAGCGGCTGAAGTGCTACAGCGGCAAGATTGGCCGCCTCGCTCCCCGAGAACGCCGCTGTCACTGTTTCGGCGGAGGTGGAAGTTCTTGACGCGTGGATGCCCAGGAAGTCCTTTCCGCAACGAGCCCTAAAATCTTGGGTGACATCGCTCAAAGAACCGGAGGTGGCGCCGGCAGCAATCAACGATATCAGGGCGATGCCATCGGCTGGAATGGGGATGGAAATGCTGCTGCCGCGTTCTGCAGCTGTCGCCGCAGGTGTTTCAGAAGCTCCAACCGCTCTGTAAACTTGCATCGTGACTGACGGATTGCCGCCATCAAAAGTGAGCCCGATGTCGGTCGAGGTGGTGTTGTCTAGTTTGTCGCCGCTGCCTGCCGATATTTCCCAGATCTCGGAATTGGCGCTTGCGGGCGCATCATTGCTGCGCACCATACGCTTTGCATGAATGCCCCCGACCGTCACCGAATTCAGCGTCCGCAACTCGCTAAAGAACTTCCAAGAGATTTCGAGCCAGATATCTCGATTGGCGGCAACATCGCCCAATTCCTTCGAAGGTACCGTAACTGTGGGGCCAGGAACGAGCCCTCCGGAATTAAAGGTCGAGATCGCCGAGACCGTGATCGGCGACGTCCGCTTCTGAAATCCAAAGACCGCCGCCGTCACGGCCAATGCCACCAGGACAAGGGCAGCGGCTATCCAAACGACTGACCGATTACGATTTTGCATGGTTGCCCAACCCTACGGGGAACATCGTAGTATTAGCAACTGCTTGACTGCAAGGCAGAATATAACTGGATATATGTTCGCTGGTTCCAGCCCAGACAAGCATCCAAATAATTAGGCGAACCAAGAAAGATAATATTATCAATCCCTTACATTAGCGTTCAATAAGGAACCGACTGCCTTCGAAACCTTGATTATTAACAATGAGTTAAGCGATTAGTTGACTCCGCATCCCGCCATGGCACAGGATCAAATTCAGGACCGGGGGGGCACCTCTGTCCATGTTAGGGGTAACAGGGGTGAGACAAATGACGAAACTTCTCAGCATGGCCAACCAGTTCAGTGACGATGAGTCCGGAGCAGCAATGGTCGAATATTCAATCCTCGTCGGCATTATCGCCGGTGCGGCAATCTTGGCAATACTCGCGATCGGCGCCTGGGTGTCGGGCCGCTTCACTGGCCTCTGCGGCTCGCTGAACGGCAAAGCTGGCGGCACCTGCGTTGCAGCGACCGGAACCGGCACCTGATCGATAGATACGCACGCCCCCGTCAGTAACCCGATGGGACGTGGAAGTGGGAGGGTCGGCGCTTAGTCACGCCGGCCCTGTTCGCTTACGGCGGCGCATAGGTCGCGGCGACCATGCGCGTCGAGGTGCCCGTGCCAGAATTGCTCCACCTAGCAGCATGTTTTTCCCCTATGGTCGTCGGTGCTGAGAATGTTCCGCAGCAATTCGGGATTGAGTTTTTTCAGACCGGAATAGAGCGCGCCCGTTCCCTGCTCGGCGAGGCCGGCATTCTTAGCGAAGACCTTCAAAGAGGCGTTCAGCGTGTCCTGGTCGATGTTTGCCTGCTGTGCGGCGAACGCGAGAGCCTGGTAAGTATCGGTGCGGAGGCCGACTGTCCGAGAGTTCGATGCAATCTCGTCAAACTCGGAAATCGCTTTCTTCGCGCCGTCGAGAATGCCTGTCAGGCTGGCAAATGGGGACGTCGCGATAAATCAGCGCCCACAAGATCAACGCCTTTATGTACCGCTGTGCCAGGATCGATGACTCCCACCGTCAAAGGCGCCGGATCTGGATCGCTTCGTGTCGGCAGTTGTCCCGAAATTGCCGGGAGATTTCCATCTGCAAAGCCCCTTCCACTTTTAAGGAAGCAGTTTGGGCCGCGGTCGATCGGCGTTTCAAGCGGAAAGTGCCGACACTAAGGTAGCGCCCCAACGTCCGCCATCTCTGTGCTACAATGCACCGCAGCGCTTCCGTTACTGGATTGACCCGCGAGGAGGATCAGGCATGTCCGACCGCACCGACGTAGGCCCTCTGCGACTGGGCGAACGAGCGCCCAATTTCGTACTCGACGCAATTACGCGCGAGGGCAAGATAGCTATCGACGATTTCCGCGGCGAGAGGCCAGTGCTGGTTGGGCTGTATCGAGGTCTGCATTGTCCGTTTTGCAGGCGTCATATCGCGACGGTTTCGCTGCTCACACCAGCCCTTAACGCAAAGGGCATCGAAAGCCTCACGGTGGTGAACACGCCCATCGAGCGGGCGCGCCTTTATCTCCGCTACCATCCGATGGTTGGTTTGCTTGCTGCATCCGATCCGGAGCGCGTTTCACACCGCGCCTTTGGATTGCCCAATATGCAAATAACTGAGGGCGAGAGCGCATGGCCGCACAAGGCTTCGATGAGCGATGTGAAGGCGATGCGGCTCAACGTGCCGGGCGAAATGCCTGAGCCGATGGATCCGTTTGCCACGCTCGAATATCTGAACAAAAAAGACGATTACGATATTACCGAAGCGGACCAGCAAATGATGGCGACCGGCGTGGGCCAGCTCACGGGCCAGTTCCTGCTCGACCGCAACGGCGTCGTTCGCTGGACGTTCTCCGAGGTTTTCGATGGCGGCTTGGGCGCCCACCCGAACTCTGAGGCGATGATGTCGGTCGCGTCGCATATTGGTCAGTAGCGGCGCAGTTGCGGACATCGGCTGCACGGATAGCAGGTGTTATGCAAACCGTTGGTTTTTTCGCACTTGGCCGACGCTGCGGTTCGGTGCCTACAAGTGCGTTGGTGGGTGCCGGCTTTCGTTGGCTTTCCGTCAGCCGCTAGCCGACGATCAGTACCAGCACGACTGCCGCGGCAAGGACCAGCTACTTCACATTTGGGAACATGCCGAGCGGCCAACATGCCCATCGCTCGAACAAGCAGGCCGACGTGTCAGCCGATGTCCGTGTGCCGCGGCTGATCGGCATCCGTCCTTTGCCCGACCTCATGCATTCGGGGTGATGTCACCAGTTGCGGTCCATGGTAACTTTCTCGCGCCGCACGCAGAGGCGCCTAACTGAAGCAAGGGGAGTGGCCGCTATTGGCGCGTTATAAAAAATTCATTTTGCATTGCGGAATTCACAAGACCGGAAGCTCTTATCTTCAGGCGAGCCTGGCTTCCAACCGCGACGTGTTGGCGGCCAACTCGATCCATTACCCCGAACCCAACGACCCGGCGAATGAAGCGTTCGGGCCGCAGCACAGCATCGCCGCAATCGGCTACGACGACGGCAAGTCGTTTGAGCAGAACGTTGGCGCGTTCTTCTCGCTCGATTCCGACTGCGAAACGTTGCTGATGTCAGGCGAGGAATTTTCGCGAGCGAGCGCTCATCCATCTTTTTTCCAAAGCCTATTGAATGTCGGCGCCGAGGTGAAGGTGGTGTTTTATTTGCGGCGCTTCGATCACTTGCTTGAACGCGTGTATTCGCAATGCGTCAAAGACTACCTGGTAGGCCCTATCGAAGCAGCCCAATATCAACTTGAATTCTACGAAATCCTGCGACCGTTTGTTGCCGCACTCGGTGCCGATCGTATTGTCGTTCGACCGTACAACCCTAAATTTTGGCCCGGCGAATCGATCGGTCAGGATTTCTTCTCCGCAATTGGCCTGCCTCACCTCTGGGGTGCAATGAGAAAGCCGGCCGGTCGGATCAACGAAAGCCTGTCACGGCCGGAAACATACATGCTTTCAGTTACTGAAGGCATCGGTGAAAAGCAGCGCCTGCTAGACCACTTCCGAGCCCTGCCATTCCCGGAGTGCGGCAAGGCGAAGTTCTTCCGATCACCCGATTTTCGCTTTGACTTCAACCTGAAATATATGGGTTTGAACTCTGGCGTTGTCGCCCTCAATGGCGGGGTGGACATCACTGAATTTCTCGATCTGGCCAACGTCGATGATGATCCACATTGGCAAGCTTTCGACCCGAACGACCGTCAGATAGACGATTATCTTGAAACCTTCAGGGCCCAGGCATTCGTGAATTAGACAGTGGATATGATTGGGAAGCGGCGGCCGAACTGCGGTCAGTCGAGAAATTCGATTTTCTTGAAGGACATCATCTCGCCCATGACGTTGCCGCTGTCGTCGAATTGCTGTGCTTTCCCGACCGTGACGGTCACGCGCTTTCCCTTGTAGCGGCGCGGCATCGCCACCTGCTCGTTCCAGGTCTTGCATTGCGGCGCGACGCACAGGCCGACTTGCTCGGCCTTCTTGCTGTCGACGATGGTCAGGTAGCAGTTGTCGCCGCATTCGAAGCCGCGAATTCTGCCTGTGATCGTCTTGTCCTTGGCCAACGAAGGTGCCGCCTGCGCCAAAATGCTGGCTGCAACGAAAAGGGCCAAAGCTATGGGCGAGGACATTTGTTTCATTCAGACAGCCTGTCGCAAGCAGCATTGGTGCGCAAGCGGTTCCGCAGATGAGCCCACGCAGTCAATCATCCTTGGTCGTGAGCGGTTTGAGGCCAGCGCAGCAAAGTCAGCGCATGGCGCTTCGGCCCGTCCGGCATCGCGGCGGAGCCGGCCAACGCATCCTGCCGGTAGACAGTCATGATCGGCGCTCATGAGTCCATTTTTCTCGTCAAGGAGGTCCACATCCGCATCGACGCCTCCCCTGGTGGAAACGCGCTGTTAACGTCGTTCGCGGGTGGCAGTATGTCAGCCCCGGCTCGAAGTGTAAGTTCTGCACCTCTCAGCCGTGGAGGCGGGAATGAACTTGCTGCGAACAGCGCTTTTTTGCACGGCCATCATCGGCTTGGTACCGGCCGTTCGCGCTGAAGATAAGCCTGTTCCACCAAACGGCGAAGTAACGCCACTGCAGCCGGCAGTTCATTGCGAGGGGCAAAATTGCCTGCTCCCGACCGAGGACCCCGTCCAGGAGTGCAAGGGGCAGGATTGCACGCCGGCTCCCGCGATTGACCAGCCGCCGGGTCCGGAGATCCAACAGGTCAAGTGAGTAGCATCAGCCGGCATTCGAGACCCCGTGAAACGATGTCGCGAGTTTCGTTCCGGCGGATTGGCTCAGGGCGTCATAAGCGGCGGCGCCTGCAGCATCAGCACTGGCGAGCGGATCTACCATGTCCTCGGCCAGGAGCATTGTTGGGAGACGAAGATCAGCCCACAATACGCAGAGCGTTGGTTCTGCAGCGAGGGCGAGGCAGTCGCGGCGGGATGGCGAAAAGCAAGACGGTGGGGGCACATGGCCGGGAAAAAGGTGATCGCAGTCAAAGACTGGACTTGCGGAATGAGCGACGAGATCGGCCGTGTGGTGCTGACGATCAACCCGACCGAGGGTGAGCCGATCCTGGTTTTGATGACGATCTTCCAGGCGGCAAAAATGGCTCAGGAATTGCGGTCGCCGAAACTCGTTCCCCTCCGATGAGTCCACGCCGGTGGTAGCGCTATATTAGCAATCGCTTGCTTTTGGAAAAGAGCAGGATCATGCTTGGCGCACGGCGTGAGGAGGCCACCAGGATAATGGTGGAAAGGGGTACGTCATGGAATCTGTTTGCTACGTCCAAAATGAGATTTGTCTGTTGTCGCTCTTCGCCAACATCACGATGGCGTTTCTCGTCATGGCACCGTTCGCAGCGACGCGCCTGCTGGTGTTGAGGATGCGCAAAGACGCTGTCGGGACACTTCAGCCGGCCTGATTTCCCCTCTTGAGGGAAGATTTCCGAGGCGAGCAGTTCAATCGCTGGATAGGATTTTGCTATGACCCGCGATCAGATGCTCGCCCACCTCCGCTCCGCCGACGCCGTCGCGCGCGAAGCGGCGACGCATGGACATCATCCCTTCGGCGCCGTCCTGGTCGGGCCTGACGACCGCATCCTCATGCGCCAGGGCAATATCGACACCGTGCATCACGCCGAGACCGAGCTCGCCCGCCGCGCCGCGGCGGCCTACGAGCCTGAGTTCCTCTGGCAATGCACGCTGGTCTCGACCTTCGAACCGTGCGCGATGTGCGCCGGCACGATGTATTGGGCGAACATAGGGCGGCTTGTCTACGGGGCCGACGAGACCAAGATCCTGGCGCTGACCGGCGATCACCCGAAGAACCCGACGATGAGCCTTTCCTCGCGCACCGTGTTCGGCTCCGGCCAGAAAAAGATCGAGGTCTTTGGCCCCTTCCCCGAAATCGAGGACGAACTGCACGAGGCACACCGCGATTTCTGGACGCGCTGACGCGGTGGTCTGAGGGCTGCCGGGGCAAGCAGCCACAAAGCGGCGAAGTAACGCCACCGCACCCGGCAGCAAGGGGCGAAATTGCCTGCCTGCGACCGAGGACCCTGTCCAGGACTGCAAGGGCCAGGATTGCACTCTGGCTCCTGCGATTGGCCAGACGCCAGGTCCGGAGATCGAACAGGTCAAGTGAGTGGCATCAGCCGGCATCCGAGACCCGGTTAAACGACGCCTGCTGACCCAACCAATCCCATGTTCCCCGCACATCGACATCCCGAAGCCGATCCTGCGTGGAAACGGCGTACCATCCGCGACCCGCATCAAGGATGTGGGCGAATGGCTGGACGAGGCTCCCTGATGTGAGCGCCGCTGCCACCAGCGGCAGGCTGCCCAAAGCCACCCCCTGGCCATGCTCGGCAGCCGCAAGCGCCAGGTCGCTGTCGCTGAAATTGGTTCCGTGCCATGTGCCGTTCGGTTCGACGCCGACGCTGCGCAACCAGTCCGCCCAGCCGGTCGGGCGCTCGTCATGGATGAGCGAAGCGCCAAGCAGGTCGGCGGGCGTGCGCAGCGTGCTGGCCAGATCCTTGGTCGCGACCGGCGTCAAAAAATCCCGGGCGATCAGCAGGCTTTCGCAACCTTCCGGAGGCGCGTCCGCGTAGACGATTGCCAGATCGAGTTCCATGGTCTCGAAATCGACGGAGGCGCCACTCGTATCGAGCCAGGGCTCACAGGCCGGCACGGCCGCACGCAGAGCCGGCAGGCGACTGAGCAGCCAGCGCCGGCTGAAATCGCGCGGTGCATAGATCACGACGCTGCCGGGCTTTCGATAAGGTTCCAGCCGCCGATACCCCTCCTCCAGAAGGTCGAGGCAGCGGCGCACGGTGCGCTGATAATCGCGCCCGGCATCCGTCAGCCGCACTTCGCGGCCGTGACGCATGAACAGAGGCTGGCCGATATGGCCTTCGAGCAGGCGCATCTGGTGACTGATCGCCGACTGGGAGAGGCCGAGTTCTTCAGCCGCGCGGCTGAAGCTTTCCAGGCGCGATGCCGCCTCGAACCCCTTCAGAAACTGCGTCGGCGGGATATGCCTGAACTTCACCATTCATGAATTCCATTCACTGAAATGAGGAACCTTTCTCAGTTGTACGGCTGCTGAAGCCGATGAACAATGAGATCGATACATGAATGGAGAGTTTGATGAATGCCATAGAGTGGCCGGCGCAGCACTTGAAGTTTCGCCGCCCCGCGGAGTTCGAGCCGCATGCCAGGACGTGGATGGCGTGGCCACACCGACTGGACCTGTATGGCGCCACCTTGCCCGCCATGCAAAAGGCCTATGCCGATGTTGCCCACGCCATTGCCCAGTTCGAGCCTGTCACCATGGTGGCCCATCCCGACCATGCCGACAGCGCCCGTGCCCAACTTGGAAACCGGATCGAGGTGGTCGAAATTCCGATCGACGATTGCTGGATCCGCGATTCCGGCCCGACCTTCCTGAAACTGGCCGATGGCGGCCTCGCCGGCGTGTCCTGGCGCTTCAACGCCTGGGGCCGCAAGCATGAACCTTACGACCAGGACAATGCGCTTGCCGAACGGCTGCTGGCCCGCGAGGAGGCATCGATCTTGCGCTCCTTCCTGCATTGCGAAGGCGGCTCGCTGACGACCGACGGCCAAGGCACGTTGATCGCGACCGAAACCAGCCTGCTCCACTCCAACCGCAATCCCGGCATCTCCAAGGCCTGGGTCGAGAAGGAATTGTTGCGCATGCTCGGCCTCGAAAAGGTCGTGTGGCTTCCCGGCGATCCGCTGGATCTGGAGACCGACGGCCATGTCGATGGCATGTGCTGCTTCGTCAAGCCCGGCGTGGTGATGTTCGAATTCAATCCCGATCCGTCCGACCTGCACGGCCGCATCCTTGCCGACAATCTTGCAGCCCTTGCCGGCCAGACCGACGCGCGCGGCCGCAGTTTTGAGGTTATCCCCATCCCCGAGGCCTATGACGTCGAGGCGACGAGCGCGGTGTTTGCCCGCTCCTACATCAATTTCGCACTCGCCAATGGGGGCGTCGTCATGCCGGATTTCGGGCGCCCCTCGGGGGAGGAAGCCAAGGCAGCAATTGCCCGCGCCTTCCCCGATCGCCGCATCGTCACCGTCGATGTCGGCGCCGTCGTGCCGGCGGGCGGCGCCATCCACTGCATCACCCAGGAACAACCGGTGTGATGAGGTGGACACGACGTCACGCCATCATGGCAGCAACAGGGTGGGCGCTCATGCCTGAGATCGCGATCACGGCAGCCAGGGCCGGAAGCTGGAAGGTCACCGCGCCGTCCGAGGCCGAACCGCATACCAGGACCTGGATGGCCTGGCCAAGCACGCCGGCGGTCTATGGCGGACCGGGCGCCTATTACGAGAGCGTGCAGGAAACTCTGGGCCGGCTGGCGGCGGCGATCGCCGAGAACGAGCCGGTGGCGATGGCTGCCCCGGCAGCCGAACATGAGCTGGCGGCAAGGCTGTGCGGTCTAAAGGTCGAACTCGTCGACATTGCCACCGACGACATGTGGATGCGCGATTCCGGCCCGGTGTTCGTGCGCGCCGAGGATGGCACTATTGCCGCCGTGGACTTCCGCTTCAACGGCTGGGGCGACAAGCAGGCGCATGCCAGCGATGCCAGGATCGCCGGCAACGTCGCGCAACACCTCAATGTGACCCGCCACGTCGCCGCGATCCGTGGCGAAGGCGGCGGCATCGAATATGACGGCGACGGAACCTTGCTTTTGGCAGAAAGCTGCTGGGTCAACGACAACCGCAATCCAGGACTCTCACGCGCCGATATCGAACGGCATCTGCAATCGATACTCGGCGTCGAGACTGTGATCTGGGTTCCCGGCGTTCGCGAGCTCGACATCACCGATGGCCATATTGATGGCTCGCTCCGCTTCGTCAAACCCGGCCTGCTCATCGCCAGCAGCGTGACCGGCGACACCTCGGAATGGGGCCGCGCCCAAGCCGAAGCGCTTGCCATGCTAGCGAGATCCAAGGATGCGCGCGGGCGCAGCTTCGAGGTGGTTTCCATCCCCGCCGCAACCGGCGTCCGCTCGACAAGCGAAGACTTCCTGACCAGCTACGCCAACTACTACATCGGCAACGGCGCGCTCTACACGCCGCAGTTCGGCGACAGGAAGGCCGATGCCCTGGCCGCCGATACGCTTGGCCGTCTGCATCCTGGGCGCCGCATCGTGCAGCTCGACATGGACCGCATCTACGAGAACGGCGGCGGCATCCATTGCGTCACACAACAGCAACCAAGGTGAGGTGAGCCGTGCGTCAACTGATTGCCGCCGCTGTCCAGATTTCCTGCACCGATGAGGTCGAAAGCAATCTCGACAGACTGGAAACTCTTGTCCGCGAAGCCGCAAGGCGCGGCGCCGGGCTTGTCGTGCTGCAGGAGCTGTTCGAAGGCGTCTACTTCTGCATGGATGAGGATATCAGGCACAACAGCCGCGCCCTCCCCCTCGACGGCCACAAGACCATCGAACGGATGGCGGCGCTGGCGCGCGAGACAGGCGTCGTCCTGCCGGTTTCGCTGTTCGAGCGCGACGGCTCGCGACTGTACAACACCCTGGTCATGATCGACGCCGACGGCGAGGTGCTCGGTCGCTATCGCAAGAGCCATATCCCGAACAGTCCGGGCTACAGCGAAAAACTCTATTTTGCCGATGGCGACACCGGCTTCCGCATCTTCGAAACCGCCGCCGGCAAGATCGGCGCCGGCATATGCTGGGATCAGTGGTTTCCTGAGGCAGCCCGCGCCATGGTGCTGATGGGCGCCGAGGTGCTGATCTATCCCACGGCCATCGGCTCGGAGCCGTCCTTTCGCGGCTGGGATTCCCGCGACCATTGGCAGCGTGTCATGCAGGGCCATGCAGGTGCCAATCTGACCCCGGTGATCGCCGCCAACCGGGTCGGCGTCGAAAGGGGCGAAGCAAAGGAGATCGTGTTCTACGGCTCGTCCTTCATCGCCGATCACACCGGCGCCAAGCTCTCCGAAGCCGACCGCGTCTCCGACAGCGTGATCACGGCAGCGCTCGACCTCGACGAGATCGCGGAGGCAAGGCGCAGCTGGGGCGTGTTCCGCGACCGGCGTCCCGATCTCTACGGCGTGCTGCTGGAGCCGACACCGGAGCTCCTGCTTGCCAAAAATGCAGCCTGATTGAACAGCCCCGATCGGGGTTCACCAAAGGAGGACATGATGAAACATTGGCTCGCGCTCGCCGCGGCATGCCTTTTTGCGACCTCGGCCCAGGCCGAGGAAAAGGTCCTGCATCTCTATTCCTGGGAGTCCTATTTCGGGCCTGGCAGCATCGACAAGTTCGAGGCGCAAACCGGCATCAAGGTCACCTACGACATGTTCGATTCCAACGACATCGTCGAGACCAAACTGCTCACCGGCGGCTCGGGTTACGACCTCGTCACCATCAATCTCGCGCCGCATCTGCAACGCGAACTTCCCACAGGCGTCTGGGCGGCACTGGACAAGAGCCGCCTCTCCAACCTCGGCAATGTCGACCCGGCCGTCGCTGCCCGCCTCGACGAGGTCGACAAGGGCGGCGAGCATGGCGTGCCGTGGATGTGGGGAACGACCGGTGTCGGCTACAACGTCGAGAAGATCCGCGCGATCATGCCCGATGCCCCGGTCGACTCGCTGCGCTTGCTTTTCGACCCGGAAATCGCCGCCAAATTCGCACCCTGCGGCATCACCATGCTCGACGACGCCGAGCAGGTGCTGGGCCTGGCACTGATCTATCTCGGACTGGACCCGGACACCACCAATCCCGACGAATTGCAGAAGGCAGTGGACGTGGTCGCGAAGGTGCGCCCCTATGTCAGGAAATTCCATAGCTCCAGCTACATCAACGACCTCGCCGAAGGCGATGCCTGCCTGTCGCTCGGCTTTTCCGGCGACATGCACATCGCCGACATCAGGGCCAAGGAGGCGAAACGGCCGTTCACCATCACCTACCGCCTGTCGAAGGAAGGCAATCTGGTGTGGGCCGACATATTGGCGATACCGAGCGACGCCCCGCATCCGGAAGCCGCGCACGCCTTCATCGACTTTGTGCTGCGCCCAGAAATCGCCGCCTCAGCAGCCACCGACACCGGCTTCTCCACAGCGAACAAGGCTGCACTTGCGCTGCTCGACGAGAAACTGCGCGCCGACCCCAATCTCTACCCTTCGGAAGAAGCGCAGAAGCGCCTGCATCTACCGAAGGCGCTCGACCAGAAAGCCCTGAGAATGTGGTCGAAAGCCTGGAATCGCGCCAAGGGCCTGGAATAGGACACGTCTGCGCCCCCTTCGCGGAGGACCGGTGCAAGCAGCCAATCACCCCTGGTCGTGCACCGGCTGCGGCCAGCGCAGCAAGGCCGCGTGGCCACCTTCGGTCAGCGCATAGACGCCGCGCTCGGCCCTGGCGAACCATCCATAGACATTATCGAGCAGAATGCTGGCGGCGCGAGGCGAAATGGTTTTCAGGTCGCGCGGGCGTTTTGGGCCGTCCGCCATCGCGGCGGCACAGGCCAGCGCATCCTGACGGTAGGCAGTCATGATCGGCGCGCGCGACCCACCGCCAACGACAGGATCGCCGCGCCGGCGCTTGTGCTCTTCCATCAGCCGCGACCGTCGCTTGGGGTCGCGCCGTGGCGGCAGAGCGGCCGGGCTGAGCAACAGTTCGACATGGCCGGTGTCGCTGACGGCCAGAAGCCCGAAGCCGAGCCGCCGGCACAGCGCGCGAAAACGGCGATCGTGCTCACGGCCCTTGCCGGACATGCGCGCCGCCAGCCAGACCTCGTCGCATGCCGCGGCGCGATCGACGCCTTGCAAAACCAGTTCGAGGTTGAACTGCAGTTTGAGTTCGCAGATGACCAGCACCGGCGGCTCGCCGTCGCGCAAGCCCACGATATCACAACCGCCGACTTCGCCTTTGACAGTGAATTCGAGGCTCTCGAGAAACCGCTTCACCGGGATGTAAAGAGACGTCTCCTGCATGCTGCTGGCATAGCCGATTCGGACCGGGCTGGCACGGCAGCGCCTAATGCATGTCGCCCAAAAGTGCGCAGCGGTTTTGGGACAACGACATGCATCAAAACAAAGACTTAAAGCGCGTTGCCTGAATCCGCTTCAACGCGACGCGCTTTAGGCGAGATCACCCGTCAGCACGTGCATCTCTTTCTGCACAGCCGCGAAAAACCGGCGAACCTCATTGGCGGCCGAAGCCGCGTCATTGCCGGCCCCAATCGCGCGGTCGAGGAGTTCGCGCGCCGTCGCTTTCCAGAAGGATGTGGCTGTGTCGCCATGCAGGTTGCCAAGCTTGGCGGCAACCTCGCGCACCAGGACGACCTGCCGGTCTATTGGAAAGGCTCGCACATTTGCTGACGACATCTCTGGACCATCACACTGACGCAACGAATCAGACGCTGCACTACAGGCACTGGCCTAGCCGCAAAACTGGAAATGGAACCTTAACGGGGCAGTCCAGGCGTCATTTGCGCCAGCAGACTTCGCCGGCGATTGAGCAAGCGCAATGAGCCGTGGTCGGACGGCCAATTGCCTTTGCTCCAGCCTAGATCCTCACGCCCCTCGCCTCACCGCCGCGCTTGCCAGGAACCATCATGTCCCTGGCCAGCAAGCCGCTGACACGGCAGAACGCCAAGAATGCCCGGCAGGCGTCCTCGGTCTTGACCACGTCGACCGTGGCGCCGAAACAGGCATTGAACGCAGCCTCGTAAACCTTGCCTTGCCGGCGCGCCGGCCAGCCATGCAGGACGTCGAGCGCCTGTTCGACACTGTAGATTTCCTCGACCGGCAGGCCGGGCGCGGGCGCGATGCGCACCGGCACCTCGAATTGCAATCTGTCCATCTTTTCTCTCCCGAAACGGCGTCGCCACAGCAACGCCGTTCGTCCTAGAAAGTTGCCTTGACCGGGCTTTTACTCAAAAATGTGTCGTCACTGCGGTCATCTTTCGGACAGAAGCCTGCACCGAGGCGCAGGGCGCTATTGGTTCGCCGGATCGGTCTCCGCATCGTAAGCCATGCGTACGACCATGATCAGGATGTAGACCGACGGCACGGCAAAGAGTGCGGCAAAGACCAGGGCTGCCGTTCCCGCCATGCCGAGCGTTTCGGCAATCGCCCAATAGACGGTTCCGATGCAGATGAGCGCCTGCACCGAGAGAAACAAAGCGGCCGAGACCGCGCGCGTAAGCGTTTTGAGTGTTTTGATACGTTGCATCTGGATATTCCCGGAAATGACGCGCCACGCAGCCGGTGACGGCCGATGGCCGTCGCACAGGACACGACGCGGATTGGGATGGGGATGGGTTGAGAGGCGCGGCTAGCGCCGGCAGCCTATGTGGATGGCGGCGCGCGCGGCTGGTTGGCGCTTGCCCGTGTCGGGGCCACGAATGCAGAGGCGACAGCTACCTGGACCGCCGGGGTCCGATCGAGCAGGAGGAAAGCGGCTTCAGGCGCAAGCGCGCCGGAAGTGCCGCTGACGAATTTGATTGGAACCGGCCGTGCGGTGCGGATTTCAAGTGCGTGCGTCTTGCCGGTGATACGCAGCAGTGCTGCCACATCGCCCTGCCGGGCGGCACTGATATCGGCGCCGCCCGATGCGGCGGTGGCCGATGCTGTGGCCTCCGACTGGCCCAGGCACAACAGCGAAAGCAAAAGCAGCGCCATCAGGCCCGAGCAGGCTGCCCTGATCGACGACGTGAATGGATTTGCGCGCTTGGATGCCATCAGAAGACCGCCCTAGCCTACGAATTGAAGAAAGGAAAGCTTTGCGGCCGAATGGCTTGGCGTGGGCCGGACAGGCACACCGGGCAGCCGAATATCGCCTGTGCACCCCTATGGGCGGCAGTTCGGCCTTGAACCTTGCGCCATCCGGTGCCAAATCTGGGGAGATTTTCGCAACGGCGCTCACATTTCCAGCCCGCCCACCCTTGCAGACGGACAAAATGGTCACTTACCTCGACGCCGCCACGGCACCCCTGAGAAACACCGGCCAGATCCGCCTCTATGGCGAAGAAGGTTTTGCCGGCATGCGCAAGGCCTGCGACCTCACCGCACGCTGCCTCGACGAACTGGTGCCGATGGTCGAACCCGGGGTCACCACCGAAACCATAGACCGCTTCGTCTTCGAGTTCGGCATGGATCACGGCGCACTGCCCGCGACGCTCAACTATCGCGGCTATACCAAATCCAGCTGCACTTCGATCAACCACGTCGTCTGCCATGGCATTCCCGACAACAAGCCGTTGAAGGATGGCGACATCGTCAACATCGACGTCACCTATATCCTCGACGGCTGGCATGGTGATTCCTCGCGCATGTATCCGGTCGGCACCATCAAGCGCGCCGCCGAACGCCTGCTCGAAGTCACCCATGAATGCCTGATGCGCGGCATTGCGGCGATCAGGCCGGGCGCCCGCACCGGCGCCATCGGCGCCGCCATCCAGACCTTTGCCGAAGGCGAACGCTGCTCGGTGGTACGCGATTTCTGCGGCCACGGCGTCGGCCAGCTGTTCCACGATGCGCCCAACATCCTGCACTATGGCAGCGCCAATGAAGGCGTCGAGATGCGGCCGGGCATGATCTTCACCGTCGAGCCGATGATCAATCTCGGCCGGCCGCATGTCAAAGTGCTGTCGGACGGCTGGACGGCGGTGACGCGCGACCGCTCGCTGTCGGCGCAGTACGAGCACACGATCGGCGTCACCGAAACCGGCTGCGAGATTTTCACGCTGTCGCCAAAGAACCTCGACCGCCCCGGCCTGGCGGCCTGAGCGGTCAAGGAATATCGAGGCCAGTTTAACGGCCGCGAGCTCAGGCCCGCGAATTCAGGCAACCACGGCCGGGTGAAGCAGGTCTTCAAGGCCGATGTTGCGATACATCTCCCGACGCATGCGGTCGGCAACGCCATTGACGATCTCGGCGCCGTCCTGCGACGGGTCGACATGGACGCGGAACGGCCGTTTGCCGAACGGCGTATCCACGACGCGAACGATCTCGCGGGCCACCTCCGACGGATCGGCGTCGGCCGGCTCGAGGCCGGCCAGCCCCTCAAGCGCCCGATCGGCGATACCGGCATAGGGACCGGCTTCATACTCGGCGGCCCGCGCCGCATCGGACGGCTTGCCCGAATGCGCGAAATGATTGGTGCCCTTGGTGAAGGCGCCGGGAACCATGATGGTGGTTTCTATGCCCCACAGAGCGAGCTCGGTCGAGTAGGACACCGCCAGCGCATCCATTGCCGCCTTGGCGGCAAAGTATGGCGCCAGGAACGGCGGCGTGCCACCGCGCGTCGAGGAGGAGCCGACCCAGATCAGCAGGCCCTTGCCTTGCTCGCGCAGATGCGGAAGTGCTGCGCGGTTGACCCGCTGCGCGCCCAGGACGTTGACGTCGTACTGCTGGATGAGCTGGTCGGGGGTGAAGGCTTCGGCGGGGCCGAACACCATATGACCGGCATTGTGGACGATGACATCCAGTCGGCCCGCATCGGCGAGAATGTGGGCGATGCCGGCATCGGTCGAGACGTCCGACTGCACGTCCAGCTCGGCGGTGCGCAGATCGGCCTTGTGCTCGGCGGCCCAGGCCGCGACGGCTGCGACCTGGGGCGCATTGCGCCCGGTTGTCTCGCGCATCGAGGCGTAGACGGTATGGCCGGCTTCGGCCAGCGACTTGGCGGTCATCAGGCCGAAGCCCGAGGAAGCGCCGGTGACGAGGATGACGAATTTGGACATGATGATGTTTCCTTGATTGAAGCTCGCTGGGAGCTGAAGCGGTTCCGGGTTGCCGGCGAGATCAGATGATCCCGCCATTTGCCCGCAGGGTCTGGCCGTTGATCCAGGCGCCGTCCGGGCCGGCGAGGAAGGCGACCGCATCGGCGATATCCTCGGGCTGGCCGAGGCGCTCGAGCGGAGCAAGCTTGGCCAGGCGATCGACAACCTCCTGCGGCTTGCCATCGAGGAACAGCCTGGTCGCCGTCGGCCCCGGCGCGATTGCGTTGACCGTGATGTTGCGGCCGCGCAATTCCCTGGCAAGCACGCTGGTCATCGCCTCCACCGCGGCCTTGGTGGCAGCATAGACGCCATAGGTCGGCTGCAGCAGGCCGACGACGCTGGATGAGAAATTCACGATCCGGCCGCCGTCGCGCAGACGCTTTGCCGCTTCGCGCAATGTGTTGAAGGTGCCCTTGAGGTTGACGGCGATCTGGCGGTCGAACAGGGCATCGTCGCTGTCGGCGATCGTGGCGAGGTTCATGATGCCGGCATTGTTGATCAGCACGTCGACGCCGCCGAAAGCGGTTTCGACCGTGTCGAACATACGCGCCACCGCGGTTGCGTCCGCGATGTCGGCCTTGGCCGCCACCGCCCTGCCCCCGGCGGCTTCGATTTTGGCGACGATCGCCGCTGCCGAGGCGGCATTGCCGGCGTAGTTCACCACGACAGTGAAGCCGTCCTTGGCAAGGCGCTCGGCAACGGCGCCGCCGATGCCGCCCGAGGCGCCGGTGACGATGGCGATCTTGCCGGCCTGGTTGGTCATGGTCTGGTTGGTCATGGTCTGTCTCCTTGTTGGATGCCGTTGATCGGCTGACAGCAAGATGCGCCTTCCAGTGTCGCGGATAATCAGGCATAATCCGACATCATCATTCGAGAATTCGAACAATGGATCGCTTCGACGCCATGCGCGTCTTCATCCGCATCGTCGAGCGGCGCAGCTTCACCAAGGCCGCCGACGATCTTGGCCTGCCCCGGTCATCGGTCACCGATGCGGTAAAGGGCCTGGAGGCGCGGCTTGGCGTGCGGCTGCTGCAGCGCACGACCCGTCAGGTCAGCCCGACACTGGATGGCGAAGCCTATTATCAGCGCTGCGTCAGCCTGATCGCCGATCTGGAAGATGCTGAAGGCGCCTTTGTCGGCGCCAAGCCATCGGGTCTGGTCCGCGTCGACATGCATGGCACCCAGGCGCGGTATTTCCTGCTGCCCGGCCTGCCCCGCTTTCGTGAGCTGTACCCGGATATCAGGCTGCATATCAGCGAGATGCACCAGCCGATGGATATGATCCGTGAGGGCTTCGACTGTCTCTTGCGCGCCGGCGAACTGGCCGACAGTCCGCTGATAAAACGACGCCTGGCGACGCTGGAAAGGGGCACCTTCGCCGGCCCTGACTATCTCAGCCGCTTTGGCACGCCGCAGACGCCCGACGAGCTCGGGGGACACGAAATGGTCGGCCTGATGGCGCCGGATGCAGCCGAGGTCATTCCTCTCGTCTTCAGCATCGACGGCAAGACCCGCCAGTTCACCTTGCCTGCCATGGTGACGGTGACCGGCCCCGAGACCAATGTCGCTTCCGCCTGCATGGGCCTTGGGCTGATCCAGGTTCCACGCTACCGGGTCGTCTCGGAGCTGGCCAGCGGCGCGCTGGTCGAGGTGCTGGCCGGCTTTCCACCGTCGCCATTGCCGGTCCACGTCCTCTATTCGCCGACGCGTCAATTGTCGCCGCGCCTGCGCGTGTTCATCGACTGGATGGCCCAACAGTTCCGCAACCGAACCGCGCGGCCCGAATGAAGCGCCGCCGGATCGCGGCAGCTGCATTCGAGATTTTCACGCGACCGTCGAAAAACCTCGGCCCACCGGCCTGGAACGCCGCGCATCCATTGGGACGCGCAATGTCCGCCAACTCGCACGTTGGCATCGATCTATGGGATGAGCAGCAGGCTTCCGGTGGTCCGTCCAGCCTCCAGTTCCGTGTGGGCTTTGGCCGCGTCCTTGAGTGCGAATTCCTCGCCGATGGCTGCGGTGATGTTCAGGCGGAAGGCATCGATCAAGGCTGCAGCGGCTTCGGCATAGAATGCCGGGTCGCCGGTTGCGGCCATGATGCTCGGGTGCGCAAGAGCGCGGTTGGGCCGTAACTGGTCGAGCGAAACCTGCGGGATCGGCCCGGCCGCCTGGCCGAAGCTCACGGCAATACCGAAAGGCCGGATGCATTTGATTGTCTTGGCAAGCATGACGCCGCCGATGCCGTCGTAGCCGACATCCACGCCGCGACCGCCAGTCAGATCCATGACCTCGTGAACGAGATCGGCATCGCGCCCGACGATCAAATGGTCGGCGCCGTGGGAGCGGGCAAGGATGGCCTTCTCCTCGGAACTGGCCGTGCCGATCACCGTTGCGCCGAGATGTTTTGCCCAGCGGACCAGAATGGCGCCAAGGCCGCCGGCCGCGGCATGGACGAGGATGGTGGTGCCCGGCTTCACCGCATATGTACGGTTGAGCAGCATATAGGCCGTCATACCCTTCAGCGTCGATGCCGCTGCCGTGCGCAAAGCGACGCTGTCAGGCAGCTTGATCGCCCGTTCCGCCGGCAGCAGGCGTGTCGAACCATAGGCGCCGACCGGCGCACCCGCATAGGCGACGCGATCACCGACAGCGAGGGATGAGACCTCGGGGCCGGCGGCCTCGACGATACCAGCGCCCTCGGCACCGAGTACGACGGGATAGGAGGGCAGCGGATAGATGCCCTTGCGATGGTAGATATCGAGGAAATTGACGCCGATCGCTTCGTGGCGGATGCGTATCTCCTTTGGGCCGGGAGCTTGCGGAGCGCGCTCCGAAACCAGGAGTTGGTCGATGCCTCCCGTAGCGGCTAGCGTGACGACGATATCCATCCTCATTCTCCGATTTGCTGTTCCAATGCGTGAATGGCAGATGGTCGGTTGATTGAAAATTCCCTATAATTTCCCAAGCAATGGGAAAAAATCGTCGATGGTGGATTGGGAAGATCTGCGCCATTTCTACGCTCTCTCCCGCCTGGGCACGCTATCGGCCGCCGCACGGGCACTCGGCGTCGAGCATGCCACAGTGGCGCGGCGCGTGGCGCATCTCGAAGAAAAGACCGGCACCAAGCTCGTCGACCGGCGCGGGCGCCGCATTTCGCTCACGGCCAAAGGTCAGGAGATCGCCACCATCGCCGCGCGCATGAGCGAAGATGCCTTGACGATCGAGCGGGCCGCGCTGAATGCCGACCACCGGCATGTTGGCACGGTCAGGGTGAGCGCTCCGCCGGCCTTAGCGACAGCAGTGCTGGTCGAGCGGTTCGTCAGCCTCCGGCAGCGGCATCCAGGCATCAACGTGGTCGTCATTGGCGAGACACGCTATGCCTCGCTTGGGCGGCGGGAGGCGGATATCGCGGTGCGGCTGACGCGGCCGGAACAGGGCGATCTGACCGTCACCAAGATCGGGGAGATCGGCTTCAACCTCTATGCCGATCCCGCCTATCTCGCCGCAACGCCCGAGCAGGATTGGACCTTTGTCGGCTATGAGGAAACCATGGCCTCGTCGCCACAGGAAAGGCGGCTTGCGCAGATTGCCGGTGGCCGACCGGTCGCCATCCGAGCTTCGGCGCTCGAGTTTCAACTGGCCGCGGTCAAGGCTGGCGGCGGCGTTGCGTTGCTGCCGGATTTCATGGCGGCGCCCCAGAATTTGACGAAACTGCCTTTGCCCGCCGATCCGCTTACACGCGAAATCTGGCTGGTCGTGCACACCGATATCAAGGATGTGCCGATGATCCGCGCTGTGGTGGAAGGGCTTGGCGGCAAGGACATATCAAAAAACCTCGACCGCCCCGACCTGCCGGCTTAGTCTTTCCGCCTGAGCCTTTTGGGGGAGCATGGCGGCATATGGGGAAAATCGGCGACGACGACGAACGGGGTTTCTTCTCCGAAGCGCGGATCCCGCCGCCTGCCAAGGCTGCGGCGATCGAACAGCCGCACTATATCGGTCACCGCGACCGCTTGCGCACGCGATTCACAGCCGCCGGCCCTGACGCCCTGCCCGACTATGAACTGCTGGAGCTTTTGCTGTTTCGCCTGATCCCCCGGATCGACACCAAGCCGATCGCCAAGGCGCTACTGGCCCGCTTCGGCACCCTGGCCGAAGTGCTCGGCGCGCCCGCGGCACTGCTTCAGGAGGTGAAGGGCATCGGTCCGGCGGTGGCGGTCGATCTCAAGATCATTGCCGCGGCGGCGCAGCGCATGGCGCGCGGCGAGATCAGCGGCCGCGAGCTCCTGTCGTCGTCGACGCAGCTTCTCGAATATTGCCGCTCGGTCATGGCATTCGAGAACCGCGAGCAGTTCCGCGTCCTGTTCCTCGACAAGAAGAACACGCTGATCGCCGACGAGGTGCAGCAGGTCGGCACCGTCGACCACACGCCGGTCTATCCGCGCGAAGTGGTCAAGCGCGCGCTCGAACTCTCCGCCACCGCGATTATCCTGGTCCACAATCACCCCTCGGGCGACCCGACGCCATCGCGCGCCGACATCGAGATGACCAAACAGATCATCGACAGCTCCAAGCCGCTCGGCATCGCCGTCCACGACCACATCATCATCGGCAAGAAGGGCTATGCCTCGATGAAGGGCCTGCTTTTGATCTGAGCGAGCGAGGCGGGTGGCGGCTCTGGCGCATCACCGCGGCCACACGGAATCTCATTCCCGGTTGCCCGATCCTGCTGCAGGTGCCCACGTGGCTCCTCCACCACGAGAGAGGAAGCCCTCATGGGTCTCTGCCACTGCCGGTGCCTGATGTCCGGTGGTTCGCCCAAGCGCTGCCATGGTGCGCCGGGCGCGAACTCTAGTGGCGGAAACGACGGCAAGTCCGATGAAAAAGAGGATGCCTGGATCGGCACTGCCACCTGACACTGAGCTGGCAATTATGCCTGCGAGGGAAGCATTCCTGACACTTGTCACGACCGCATCAGTTTCTGGGTCTACCCACTCCCGCATCCGCCCCAATCCGCTGACCAGGACGCCGAGCAGGATCGCCATCATCAACGACCCGAACAAGCCAAGTTGGGAAAGCACCGCGATCGGCCAACTTGATGCCCTTGAACTGCCGAAACCAATGCCGAGGCCACTGGTGTCCAGGAAGGACTGCAGGCTCTTTACGTTCCAGTAGGCGCGCTCCTCGCCGGAGGCCGAATCTGCCTTGTTGACGATGGTGGCGTTAATCAACTTGACGAAGGGTTCAAGGACGCCGGCGTTGTAGAGGCTGATGCCCATGATGGCGACCACGCCTGTCGCCATCAAAGCGGTTAAGAGTATCTCCTCGCGCTCAACCCGCCCCCTGAAGACCGAAACCAACATCGAGAAGGCGACCGGAAGGCACAGGAGAATGAGACCGACGTGAGCGGTCGACGAAGTCGACAGAACGGTCAGGAAGAGCAGGATGCCCGCCAAGCACTGGGCGAGGCGTGATTTGGCCTTTCTCCAATACGTGTAGCAGAATGCCAGACAGCAGAGGGAAACGCTTGCAAAGGAAGAGGCCTCTGAAAAAGGCCCCGTGATCCGCACGAATCCCGCCTCGACTGCTTCGGTTACAAGTGCGTAGTTGGCGGTTCTGATCGGGGCCAGCAAGTCTCCCGCTCCTGCGTTCTTGCCGATAAGATCGACCAGCCCCATGCCCGTGTGCAGACCGCACCACAAGAAGAAGCCGCGGCGGACCTGGTCGATCCTGTTGGAGTGTAGCAGCAGCACGCAGAGCGCGATGGCGGTGAGCCCGCCAAGAATGAAGTACCCCGTCTGTGAGATGTTGCCCGAAACCGGGGCCAGAGATGCTTCGACGACCGCAACCCGGGTTTTCGACTGCACGAAGACGGCGGTCTGTCCTGCGAAGAATCTTGGAAACAGCCATGCCCCGATGATTGCGTAAGCCATCAGGCTTGTCAGAACCCAGACCGGACGGATGCTTCCGAACACGCTTCCAAGATCGAACCAGATGCGACGTCTGGCGGCGACGGCCGTGACGAGCAGGGCCGCAAACATGGTGTAGATCAGCGGAGACGACCCACCTAAAAAGGTCAGCGTCATGGCGGCCGTCGCACCGAATGCCTGGGAAGCGACCAGGCCGATGATCAGCATTCCCCTGGAATAGTAGGCAACGATCAAAATGGCCGCGACCACCAGGAGCCCCGGCAAGGACATCTGCATTGCTGACCGAGCCTCCCGCTTGGTTTGGCCCCGGGTTATGCGGACGCGCGAAACTGTCCGACGGCTCATCTTTCGGCAGATGGATATCCCGAGCAAGAGAGCCAAAGGGCGTAGCCCGACACCCGCATCTGCAGGACATGGCAGATACTCCTGCCTAAGGTGGGGTACCGAAGGGTGATCGTCCGCTTGGCGTGCGCTTGAAGACTGAATGGCTGCATGTCCAGGTTTCGGCTGCTGCGTCGTAAATTCACGGCGGGATGGATCGAGGATGTGAAAAATGAGCGCCTTTTCGCTTTCGGGAAAGCGGTGACCGACGAGTCGGTGAACTCCACGAGTTGTTTCGCGCTGGCTGTCTTTTCGTAATCCGGCCAGCGCCTCCTGCAAAGGGCTAACCCTCAATCCGCGACCGCCTCCTAAAGAACGCCTCGACCAAAGAGAAATGGCAATCTTATACTAGGGCTGCAGGCTTGTTTTTGCTGTCAATTGCACAGCCCTGTGTTAATGGTGAAATCGTGGGAGCGCCGGGCAACGGGCGGGTTGTTGGAGTTCCGGCACGAGGAGGAGAAGCGGTATGACCATTCAGGTTGTACATAGCGCATTCGGTCCCAGGCAGGTCAGGCAACTCAAGGAAGTTTACGAGCGTGCGCGGGCGGTGGAGGCAAAGTACCCCGAGTCCCACCTTGCCAGCAAAGCCGCCAAAAGGCTGATAGCCGCCTTCGAAACCGTGATCCAGACGGACGGAACGCTTCTGGATGTGCAGTGGCTAAGCGAGGCTGATCCTCAAGGAAACGCCTGAGACCCAGGCCTTCATCCAGCGTCCACGAAGCCTTCGGCTAGACGGCTAATTTCCGTCGACGTCAGCCACGCCCTGCAAGCGGATTCTGCTTGCCAAATCAAACTTCTCTGGAACCTGGCCTGACCGCGTGTTCGCCGCGCGGAGCGATAGGGGAGCCGTTGGGCGGGCAGTGACTCCCCTATCCTGTCTCCGCGCTTTCGCTGCAGACAGGCCGCGTAAGCCTTGAGCAGACGCCGGCATTCCAATGTTCAGCCTGGCACATATGCCGTCAACGAAGCTTTTGGAGGGTCGACGAAGCTTTTGGAGGTAAGATGTAATGTTGTCAGGGGATGCGAGCGGATCCTGCTTCCGCCTATCGGATGAGGACCGGCCGAACAGCCCCAATCAGGGTGATCTGCGCAATCGGGTTGATCTGCTTGGCTGATTGGCCGACGGCACGATGTGTCCGACAAGGTCCGGTGCAGGCCAAGCGTCCCATTCCGGCGTCTTCAAGGGATCGCAGCGCTTGGGTTCCAGCTTGGCTACGTCTTTTTGAAGACTTAAAAATCTTTATAAAATTAACATAAGTTAGAGACTGCTTATAAATAACCCATAGACTGCTCAAGCTGTTCTAGGTGGCTGCAGTGGGGAACTGCTCAAGGCTCCAAGCTGGGGATAACCCAGCCTGAAGCTTCGAGTGGGTTGGGTATCAAAGTTCAATCCAAAAGAATGACGGAGCTCTAGCTCTATTGGCCGCCACAAGGCAGATCGCGTTGGGGAAAGGCGGGTACTAGTATGGGTTCTACAGTAGGATTGCACGATTACACTTCCACAAATCAGACAAGAGTTCCGTCCAGCGGAACGGAAAATGTCCACGAACAGGCAGGCAAGCAATGCCTCCTCATCCTGGACGGAAGGGCCCTAGACCGCGAGTGTCTCGCATCGGCCCTCGAGGACCACGAACTCGGCATGGCGGTCGTCGCCATGGGTTCGATCGAAGAATGGCGGGTGAAGAAGGGTTCGGCCCCTCCCCTCGCTGCCATACTCTTCAACCTTGGCGGCCGGAAAGTCACCGATCATGGCATCGCGGACGAGATCAGGCATATTTCGTCCGAGTTCAAATCGGTGCCGGTGGTTATCCTGGCCGACACCGAAGACCTTGCACAGATACTGACGGCTCTCGAATGCGGCGCACGCGGCTACATTCCGACTTCGGTCGGGATCGACGTGTGTGTCGAGGCGATCAACCTTGCAGCGGCGGGAGGCATCTTCGTCCCGGCGAGCAGTGTCCTCTCGATGCGGCACCTGATAGATTCAGGCAGCTGCGACACGCGGCCTTTGACTGGCATGTTCACGCTCAGGCAGGCCGAAGTCGCCCAGGCGCTCCGTCGCGGCAAGGCGAACAAGATCATCGCCTATGAACTGAACCTGCGCGAAAGCACCGTGAAGGTCCACATTCGAAACATCATGAAGAAGCTGAAGGCGACCAACCGGACGGAGGTCGCCTACAAGGTCAACGATCTCTTCGCAGAAGGAGCTCTGGTTGAGGAGTAATCACTAGCGATAAGACGGCCCGCCTTGGTGAATCCCGGCGGGCCGTTTTCGTTCGTTCAGCCTTTGAAAGTTGAATGACCGATTGCAGTGAATAGCATCAGGTCTCTGGCAGCAGCCACACCTACACGGCGAGAATCTCGTCCTCGTACCGTTTTGGGGTGTCATGTCTGGGACGTCGACGAAGGCTGTCTGACAAACGGTTCAAGATCCCTCCGGCGACGAAGGTATCAGAACACAGGTCGAGAGGGCTCGCAGGGACCTGTACAGGGCGGCTTGCCGCCTTGGCGACCGCCGATCAATCTACAGCGGGAACAGGCTCAGGGAAGGTGTATCTGCCCACCCATCTAATGGCTTCCTCGATCGTATCGAAGTTCTTGTGCTGCCCGCTCAGCAGCCCGAAGCCGGTCTCGAGGAACCATTTGCCTTTCGTGCTATAGGCTTCCTCATCAATCTCGGTAAGGACGGCGACCAGCTGGTCGGATTTCCACACCAGAACACCGGATTCTCCCCCCTCCACCGTTCCGATCCGGGCTTCGCTGAGCGAAAATCCACGAGCAATTTCTTCTTTGCCCACGTTGATGATTCCCCAACTTCAAAATGGATAGTAAAAATCCGTCGGCCTTGGATGGCTGGCTGCTTCTGTGTCTTTTTCAGCGGACGTCGCCCGACGGCGACAGAGGAATTTGTTAGCAGATCGCCCGGCAAGTTCAATGGCTCTTCACGCGATTTGTTCGTTGATCCACCGTTAGTTTTTTCGCGGGGGAATTTGCGAAAAACTGCTAAAGAATTTTGGCCTTCCGGAGTGTGAACGCCTCGGCAAAATGCTCGGGTGCCCGGCATTCCATCCCGCGCAATCTCGCAAGCCCGGCGAATGTCTCGCGGTCGAACCAGTCCTTGGAGCGCTGCGTCCCGAAGTGCTCGTGGAGGAGTTCGATCTTGCGTTCCAGCACGGCGGCCGTGAGCGGCACATAGGCATTGGGCTGGCAAAGGTCGCCATCCCATTTCGGTATCTCGTATTCGAGCACCAGATGATCGCGGAACACGTTCCAGGTCAGTTGGTTGACCTCCCGGTGGTCCTGATGGGCGTCGAACCTGGCGTGGGTAAACACCACGTCGGGATCAACCCGTGATCTTACCTCGATCAGCCATTGCTTTATCGATCGGCTATGGGCGGGGAAGTAGCTGTCTTCGAAATCCGCGACATCGACCGTCGACGAGCGCGATCTTTCGAGAAAGGCCTCGGCCGACCTCCTGGCTTCCGCTGAGCGCAGGCCGCCTGCGCTCAGCACGCACCAGTAGACGTTCAGTTTGACCCCCGATGCGATCAGGCCGAGTATCGTGCCTCCGGCGCCGATCTCGATGTCGTCGGAATGGGCTCCAAGGCAAAGGATTGAGAGTTCCTCCCCGCGACGTGCGAGGCCAAGGCCCATCATGATGCGGCCAACACGACGCTGCGCCTGTTCTTCTCGGCGGTGACCCTCATGTTCCAGGGCATGTCGCCTTTTTCGACCATGTCTTCGAGCGATTGCCAATCGCGCAACGTGTCCATCGAACGCCAGAACCCTTCGTGCTTGTATGCCATCAGCATGTTGTCATCGATCAGCCGCTTGAAGGGTTCGACAACGAGTTCCTCGCCGTCACGCATGTAGTCGAAGATCTCGGGGCGGAAAATGAAGTAGCCGCCATTGATCCAGATCTCCGATGTCTGCGCCGCACGGAACTCGCGTACGCGGCCATCTTCCGCGATGTCGGCCAGGTGGTATGTCAGTGGCGCGTGCACGGCGAGGAAGCAGCCGATCTTGCCACTGGCCTCGAATTTCCTGATCATATCGTCGAGGTCGACATCGGTCAGGCCGTCGGAATAATTGGCCAGGAACATCTTCTCGTTCCTGACGTGGTTTTGCGCGGCCCACAGGCGCTCGCCGATGTTGCGCCAGATGCCGGTGTCGAGCAGGGTGATGCTCCAGTCCTTGACCGTGTCGCCGAGCAGCTTCACGTCCTCCCCTCCGTGCGTGACCACGCAATCGGAAAAGGTCTGCGGCCGGGTATTCAGGAAGAAATCCTTGATGATGTTGGCCTTGTAGCCCATGCACAGCACGAATTCGTCATGCCCGTAGTCGCTATACCACTGCATGACGTGGCGCAGGATCGGCTGGGGGCCGAGCGGAATCATCGGCTTCGGTATGCTTTCGGAATAATCGCGAATCCGGGTGCCGCGGCCGCCGCAGAAAAGAACGACTTTCATCTGTGTAGCTCCGATGGATCAATCACGGTTACGAACGGAATTGGCACCACGAATTTCGCGTTCCAGGCGGCGACATGGTGCATCTGCTTGATGATCTCGTCCTTCAGGTTCCACGGAAGGATCAGGATGTAGTCCGGCTTGGCCTGGTCGATCGCGTCGATGGGCTTGATCGGGATGTGCATGCCCGGTGTGAAGCGACCGTGCTTGTAGGGATTGCGGTCCACCGTGAAGTCGAGGAAGTCGGTGCCGATGGCGCAGTAGTTGAGCAGCGTGTTGCCCTTGCCAGGCGCGCCATAACCGCAAATCCTTTTGCCCTCGTTTTTGGCCGAGACCAGGAACGCGAGAAGATCGCGCTTCGCGCGCTGCGCCTTGTAGGCGAACGAGGTGTAGGTCGTCATTTCCGTAAGCCCATGCCGCTTTTCGCGATCAAGGAGTTCAGCGATATGGTCGTGAGTGGCCCTGCTGCTGCCCTCGTGGGCGAGATAGACACGCAGCGAGCCGCCGTGGGTGGGCAGTTCCTCGACGTCGATCAGCCGCAGCCCGTGGCGGGCCGCCATCAGGTCGATCGTCAGCAGTGAGAAATATGAAAAGTGCTCATGGTAGATGGTGTCGAACTGGTTCTCGGCCATCAGCCGCTCGATGTGCGGGAACTCAAGGGTGACGACGCCCTCTGGTTTGAGCAAGATTTTCATTCCGGCGACGAAGTCGTTGAGGTCGGGCACCTGCGCCAGGACGTTGTTGCCAATGATCAGATCGGCGCTTAGTCCTTCGGCCACCATCTGACGTGCCAGGCGCACCCCGAAGAAGTCGACCCGGGTGGGCACGCCCTTCTCGACCGCCGCGCGCGCAACGTTGGCGGCCGGCTCGACGCCAAGTACGGGAACGCCGAGTGGCAGGAAGTGCTGCAGCAGGTAACCGTCATTGCTTGCCAGTTCCACTGCAAAGCTGTGGGCGCCAAGTCCAAGTCGCTTCGTGATCGCTTCGCAATAGGCTTTCGAGTGGGCCACCCAGCTTGTCGAAAATGAAGAGAAGTAGGCGTATTCGCTGAAAATGGTCTCAGGGCTCAAATACTCCTTGAGCTGCACCAGGTAACAGCTCTCGCAGACCAGGACGTTGAGCGGAAAATAGAGTTCCATCTGGTCAAGCTGTTCGGCTTGCAGGAAGCTCTCGCAAGGAGGCGACATGCCAAGGTCGACCAGAGTGTGACGCAGGCGCGATCCGCAGAGCCTGCAACCAACATTCCGGCGTGTCGTGTTGTGGTCGCGAACGATTTCGACAGCCTCAATGTTCATTCGGTACTCCTGGCGCGATGGTGTGAAAGACGGAAACGCGGGGGCTTGACGATGAACCTGTGCCCTCCGCGCCTCCGTAGAGAGACCTTCTTTGGAGAGTGCTTCTTTTTCGACGCAGGTTAGGACGCAGCGCCCATGGGTTCGATTTGCCAATCCGTTGGGCGCCTTAATCCTTATAGGGAAACGGCAGATGCAATGGCGCCGCCGAGACCACCGAACGGGTAGTGCCGCCGGCCCCGGCATACCGCGATCGGAGAAGCCACCTAAGGCTTAGGTAGCTCTTCCAGCCCGGGCACGCGGTGTCGACAATCGGACTGCCGGCCACTGGGGTTTAGGGCGACATGCAGTTTACCGAAACGGAGCTGAAAGGTGTCTGGCTGATCGAGCCGACGCCGGTAATTGACGACCGCGGCTCGTTCACCCGTCTCTTCTGCGAAAAGGAGATGGCCGACTGCGGCCTGGCGACGCGCTTTGTCCAGCACAGCCGGGCACATTCGGTCAAAAAGGGAACCCTTCGGGGGCTGCATTATCAGGAGGAACCGTACACCGAGGTGAAGGTCGTCTCCTGTGTCCGCGGCGCGATTTTCGATGTTGTCGTTGACCTGCGCCTGGACTCGCCGACACGCCACAACTGGCTGGCCTTCGAGCTGACGCCCGAAAACATGAAACAGGTCTACATCCCTGCAGGGTTCGCCCACGGGCTCCAGACCCTGACGGATGATGCCGAGGTCTCATACCTCATATCGCAGTTCTATACGCCTCACGCGTCGACGGGTGTCCGCTACAACGACCCTGCCTTTTCGATAGGCTGGCCTTTGATGCCGACGGCGATGTCGGAAAGGGACATGACGTGGCCGCTGCTCAAGCAGCGGACTGCCGCTGGCGTCTTATAAAGCCGCGGCCAGGAGACCATGATCCGACAGCAATTTCGCGGCGGCGGCCAGTTCCCCGAATGGCAGGCCCGAGCGTTCCGCCATCGCCAGAAGCGAATGCTGCCCGTCGGCGAGATTCAACACCCAGAGCAGGGACATCGAGGTGGCGCCCGAAGACTTCTGCCCTCCCAGCGCGGCGTAGAGGCCGCGCCTGCCGAGTTGTGGTTCGCCCTTGGGAAAAAGGTTCAACGGCGTCCAGTCCCCTTCGACGATGTCGATCACGTCCATCAGGATGCGGAAGGAATCCTCCAAGTGCTCCGGCCCGATGAAGTCGAGATTGTCGGCAGACGTGTGGTATTCGGGAAATGTGCCGTGGACGCTCCGCTGGAACATGCCGACCGGAAGATTGAAACCCGGCGAACAATATTGCCTCTCGTCATAGCCGTATGGGGAGAAATCCATCAGCTTTGCCTCGGCTTCACGCCCGAGCACATGGGCCATGGCGCGGTCGATGAAGGCGTCGCCGCGGCGGCTGCGCTTGTATGCCGGGCGTCCTGCATCGCCCACGCATGACACAACCAGACCGTGGTCGATGAAATGTGTCCGGTCCTCGTTGCGGGACAGCCACGCGAGCGCGCCGATCGTGCCCGGAGCGAACAGGAAGCGGTAGCTGTATCGTGTTTTCCTTGCCTTCAGGCTTCGCGCAAGGGTCGCCAGCAGGGCCAGACCTGAACAATTGTCATTGGCCAGCGACGGATGGCAAATGTGTGCCGAGAGGAGGAATTCCCGCTCTGTCTGCCCGCGGTGCAGGTATTCGCCGTAAGTGAGGCTGCCGTCTTTGAGTTCGGCATCGATCTCCACACGGTAGAGACCGTCGGGCAACTTGGCCACGAGGTCATGGGCCATGCAGAAACCCCATGTCGGGGCGTAGTAGCAGGTGCGATAGGGGATCATTTGCGGCTGTTCGGGCAAGGTATGGATATGTGACTTCAATTCGTCGAGCGGCAGTATCCCCTTGAGGGGCAAGCTGTAGTTGACGACGTGCAGGTTGGAGTCGGCAAAGTCTACCACCGTTTGCCCGTCCGGGCCCGTAATGCTCGCCGAGCGGATGTTCCACTCCTGTGGAACAGTCCAGTCGAACAGCTGCGTCCCGGTGGGCACCTCATGCCGTTCCAGGTCAACGTCCCTAGACAGGATATCCAGCGTTCGTCGCACACCGTCTCCGGTGATGCTCCTGCAAATCGGAAAGAGACGTTCGGCCAAGGCATAGATTTCCTGGCCGACGCCGGTGGAAGACGGCGGGCCAAGCCCGTCGGGGTTCACGTGCTCCATCTGGTTACCCTGCCGCTGCCTCCAGCGTTCGCGAAGGTTCGGTGACCCGCATCCGCGCGTCGAGAAGTCCGCTGGCCAAAAGGTAGCGGATGTGACCGATGCGCTGGAAGCGCGGCCCCTCGAATTCCTCGAGAGTGACATTCGACTTGCTGTAGGCCTGGTAAAGCTGCTCGGCGCCCCTGCGCGCATCCCATTGCGGCTTGAAGGCAGGAAGAGAGCGCGCGATCTTGTCGAAGCTGACGCGATAGGACCGCTTGTCGGGACCAGCATCCGACGCGAACTCAAGCCGGCAGCCCGGCACGACCTTGGCGACAATCTCGGCTATGTCGCGGATCCTGTAGTTGTGGTCCGTCCGTCCCACATTGAAGGCTTCGTTGTGGATGATCTCGCGCGGCGCCTCCAGGCCGGCGATGAACGCCCTTGAAATGTCCTCGATGTGGACGATCGGCCGCCATGGTGTCCCGTCGGACTTCAGCAGGATCATGCCCTTGGTGACGGACCACGCAACCAGATTGTTCAGCACGATGTCGAAGCGGAGCCGGGGCGACAGACCGTAGGCCGTGGCGGGTCGGAAATAGATGGGAGAGAAGCTGCTGTCGGCCAGTTCTGAAATATCCCGTTCCGAAAGCACCTTGGACCAGCCATAGGCCGTAACCGGGTTCAGCACGGCCGTTTCGTCGACCATTCCGTCGCCCGCCTGTCCGTAGTTGCTGCACGATGACGCAAGCAGGAAGCGCGAGACGCCGGCCTCCTTGGCCGCCTTCGCGAAACGGACGGTGCCCCTGTGGTTGATCTCGTAGGTGATGCCCGGATCCAGATCGGACAGCGGATCGTTGGAAAGAGCCGCCAGGTGGATGACGGCATCGAACCCTTCGAGGTCGCGCGCATCCACATCCCTGACGTCCTTTTGGATGGACGGAACGTTAGCCTGCTCTCCGCCCGAAGCAAAGGTACAGCGCCGGTAGAGATCGCTGTCGTAACCCGTCACCGAGTGCCCCGCGCTGAGCAGCATCGGCACCATCACCGAGCCGATATAGCCTTGATGGCCGGTCACCATGACTTTCATTGCACACCTCTTCTCAAGCGGAATGATCGCGCAGAGGCTAGTTGTGCTGAGTACAGTGAGGGAGAACACCAATAGGCGATCAGGGTGCCCCGTTGGACGAAGCCCTGCCACCAGCTGCACCTTTCGGGTGCTGCGCGCCTAATCCTTTCGGAGGGTTTTCTTCAGAGCGCCGTCCGCCGCATCGTGATGGCTCCATCGGCCTATTCGTCGGCTCTTCCTGGTCAGAGAGGGAAAATACCTCCGATGCCGATATGACTTGCGACTGCCGGGGCAACATTCGGAGTCTTACTTCTTTCGGCTGTCCAGCGAGCAGCCGCGTGTCCTTTTAAATCGAAAGACTGAAGAGAAATCGTGCCGCCCGTGTGCGAAAAATAAGCTCGGAGTTGATCCTTTCGGAACGATCGCTGAGCCGGGCGAATTCCCGCGAAGGAACTTCGCAGCAGAGGAACATCGATGGTCTCGCGTTCCCCAGGGCTTCAACACGGCTGCAACCGCGTCGGATCAATCGACACGCTAAGATGTTTCGCAATGACGGCCGTGGTGGCCCAGCACAACGGCCTCCTCCCCTTCGGATGGACCGGGGTCTGGTTGTTTTTCGTCATCTCTGGTTACGTCGTGACCCTTGCGATGATCGGCCGACAGTCTGACTTGCCGGCAAGACGGGGTCTGGCAAGATTTTTCCGCCGCCGAGCCCTCCGGATCGTACCGGTCTACTATGCCTATATCGGCTTGGGCGTGCTGGTTTGCCTCGCCACCGGAGCCGGCACAGATATGGTTGCCGTGGGATCGCTGCTGGGCTTCATCAACAATGTCGCCATGGTCCTCGGACGCGGCGAGCTTCCATCGTGGCCAGTAGGGCATTTGTGGACGATTTCAATCGAGATGCAGTTTTATGCCGTCTATGGGTTGCTTTGGTTCCTGGTGTCCCGCCGCACGGTGGTTCTTCTCTTGCTGGTCGCGCTTCTCGCTTCCCCTGTCCTGCGCCTGGCGGCTTCTTTCCTGGTGGCCCATCTTGGATGGGACGGCGAAGCCAGCGCCTACGCAATCTATTCGGGTTCTTTCCTGCACACCGATTCGTTCGCGACGGGCGCGCTGCTGGCCTTGGCAAACCAAAGGGGGGTCCTCGGCAGAATCGCACGCCCGCTTGCCGTTGCAGGCGGCGCCACGCTTGCGATCTATGCTTCTGTCTATATCGGCCTGAACTATGCGGCGGGCGATCGAGGCCTGGACATGTTCCGAAACGTTCTATCCGGCATCCTCTGGGGTCAGTATCGCCAGGTCTTCCTCTATACCGCCATGGCGGCCGCCGCCGGAGGTTTGGTTGCGCTGGCAGCTGCCAAAGACCCGTTGATCGATTGGCTGCTCAGGCCGCGCCTGCTGCAGCGCATCGGAGAAATCTCCTACGGCGCTTATGTCTACCATCCGCTCGCGATACTGGTCTCCACCCTTCTCATGTCGGCAATTTTCCAGCTGCCGCCGGAAAATTGGTCCATCGGATGGAAAATCATTGGCTTCCTCGCCTCCTATACGCTGACATTGACCGCCGCCGAGCTTTCGTTCCGCTATTTCGAAAGCCGCTTCACCCGCCGCCGCGAGCATGCGCCGCAGTTCCGCACGGATCCGCTGCCGTCCTCTAAGGGCACTACTTTGGTCTGATCGAGTACAAGACCCCCAATGCCAAGGGGCAACTGGGCTCAAGTAGTGGGGAGAAACACCAATAGGCGATCAGGGTGCCCCGTTGGATGAAGCCCTCTCGCCAACTGCACCTTTCGGGTGGTGAGGATTGTCTTCCGCGAGCCGGCGCCGTGTTGCGACGCTTCCATCGGCCTCTTCATCAGCTTTTCCCGACCCTCGAGAGCGAAGGGCGCCCATCGGTTCCATTTCACCCGGGAGTAGCGACAGCGGGTGTCTCGCGGATGGCGGCGTGTACGGATTTGAACTCCGCCGAAGTGACGATTCCGAAGGCCACGGCCTCACGCGTCATTGCGCCCGCACGCAACTGATGGACATAGGTGTCAAGCCCGTAGCTGTCAGCGGGACGGTTCAGAAGCAGCAGATACAAAAACCCGACATAGGCGCGATCGGTCAGGCCGATCATGGCATATCTGGCTTCGAACTCGTCCGAGCGCAGCATTTCCATGATCATGTCGGTGAGTTTGGTCTCTCCGCCTTCAAGTGCTGCCGACCACTGATTTACGCCGGCCTCGTCGCCCTTGTGGCCTAGGATGAGGCAGTAGACGAAACTTGCCTGCCGCACCGGCACGGACTCGTTTGCCGCCGTAGTCTCGGTGTCGCAGTCCCGATGCGGCTTGATGATCGGCAGGGGGCCGCGGGTGAAGTCCCGCACCGTCTTGTAGGCAGGCTTCGGTTCGCCGGTCTGCCATTTGCCATCGGGGGCAGGCACGAGCCTCACCAACCCCATATTGGCTTCGTAACCCGGGGCCCAGTAGGTCTCGTCGAGCAGTTCGTAGATGTATGCAGCCTCGACCTTGTACTTCCCCTTGAGCTCGCCCAGCCGTGTCATTGCCTGCTTGATACCATCGGCCTGCTGCTGCTCGCTGCGCTCACTTCCGCCGGGATTGTTGAATTCGGTGACCCAGATCGGTTTGCCGTAGCCCGAAATTTCACGAAAAGCCCATTCTGGATCTTCGCCATACATGTGCCAGACCGAGATGTCCCAGGCGATCCCGTCGTGCTTCATTCGCGCGAACGCACCAGTGTGGCCCCATCCGGCGGTGCCCAACGCCTTCCTGATCCCTGGGTCGACCTCTGTCATGCCGTCGGACAGGCCTTTCAGGACGGCGCTCACCTTCGCCCAGCGCGGGCCGTAGTAGTCGAGCGTTCCCGTCCCTCCTGCCGGCCCCCATCCACATGGATACTGCGAGCCGTCATCGCGTTTCTCACAGGGCTTGATGATGGCATAGTTCTCCATCTCGTTGCCGAGTTCCCAAACACGGATGTCTTTCTTGAATCTGGTGCCGAGGGTCACCGCCAGTTTCCTGGTTTTCCCGTAAAGCTCGTCCGGGCTGTTCTTGTCCAGATCGATGGCAGCCGGGGTGATGACTGGCAGGATCTCGATCCCCCTCGCCTTTCCGGCGTCGACAAGCTGGGCAAGGCTATCTGCATTGTCCTCGCCGGTGACGTTGACCCGGTACGATTTCAAGCCGAGATCCCGAATGAAATCGAGCTGCCTTTCGATCGGGACGCCCATATAGGCAGCTATCGGATGGCCGTTGACGCCCCAGAGGAAATCGGCGGAAGCCGGCGCCGCTGTCGCCAGCAGGCAGGCTGCAGCAGCTGCGAAACGAAAGGACATGGCAAGAGTCTCCCTGGCCGACCGAAAATTCAGCGTGGATAGTCGGGACTGAGGTTGTAGGAAGCAATTTCACCATACGGGTGAATCGAGTTCCCCTAGTACCCCATTCGGAGGTACCCTGATCGGAGACCGCATCGTCATGGCCGTCGCGGGAATCCTCCCGTCAAACTGCCAGACTCCAGCGGCGGCTGCCTTTTCTGATGCTTCGTGACCTTCCAAATGAATTGTAGAAGTGGCTTTTCCACGAGTAGGTGCGCCAGCACACCGACAACAAGGCATATGAAAATGACGCCGGGAGCGAAGACGGCTTGTGACATTCCCCCGACAAAGGTCGACTTAATTGCCAAGCCATATGCCATCATAACGAAGATGTGGGTCAGGTAGATCGCGTAGGATGAATCGCCTAGCAGCACAGCTGCTCGCCCCGCTCTCGATTGCGGCCGCCCGACTTTGAGGAAAGCCGCCACGATCAAAGTGGCCGGAAGGCCCCACACGATGACCCGGAAAGTGTCGGACAAATCGGGACGCGTTACCACGATCGAAGACACCACTATGGCAAGAAACCCGAGAATACTGAGAGTTGGTGAGATTTTCCTTTTTCCGCCGCTTGAAAAGAACAAGGCCAAGAGGATACCGAAACAAAACTCCAGAACGAGAGGGCTGGAGACGAAACTAGCAAATGTCGGATTCTCAATTCCTCCCCCAAAAGCAATCCCAAGTATCATCAGAACGATCGCCCCGACCGATGTTGGCGCCATCCTCCCAAACATGAGGCACACCGAAAAAACCAGATAGAAATATATCTCGTACGAAAGCGTCCAGGCGACGTAGACCAACTTATCTCCAGGCAACAATAGAACTGAATTTATTACCGTATACGAGTCTATTTGTTTGTTTCGCAAGAAACCGACTACGGATATTGCAACAATGGCTGCACTGCATATCCAGTACAATGGGAATATGCGCGTTGCTCGCTTGATAATGAAGTCCTTCGGTGTTTCCGGGAGCCGACCAGGCGGAAAGCTCACATAGACCATAATGAAGCCGCTAATCACGAAGAACAGATCGACCCCTGCACCGCCGGAAGTTGCTATCCAGTGAGGACTGAAGCGTCCGGCTTCCGATCCATCGGACATCTCAAGAGTGTGGCGGACTATTACAGCTGAGGCCGCAATGGCGCGGAGAATTTGAAGTCCATACAGCTCGCGGTTTTGCCCGCTCATCGGATTTCCCGCCGTGTCAGAACAAGGTTTCAGAGCCTAGGTGCGTCCTGCGGTAACACAACGCATCCCTCCGGGGAGGGCATCCTACGTCCGATGGATACCCTGTCTTCCCTTTGGAAGGTCTTCCGCCAATACCGAGGCATGCTGCTGAGCACACTCCAGGTTATTGCGCATAGTCGGAAAACCGCTCCGCACCAGCGATCCGGCATCTTCGCACAGAACCGCTTTCCGTAGTCAGTGCGCTCCTGCTTGAGCCCAAAATGACGGCGAGATGCACTCAGTCAAAGGTGGTGGGTCGCTACCGCTAATTCGGGGCCGGCAGTCGGAATCCGGGGATGGTATGGTTTGGCACCAGGCAAATGGCTTTGGTTGCGGAACGCGCTGTGAACGGGAGTGCTGCATGTCACTGAGGGCCGGCGACTGGGTGGAGGTTCGGTCGAAGGAAGAAATCCTTCGTACGCTCGACAGAGATGGTCGGCTTGAGAAGCTTCCGTTCATGCCGCAGATGTTTCAATATTGCGGTCGCCGCTTTCGTGTCTACAAGCGCGCGCACAAGACATGTGACACGATCAACTTTGCTGGCGGACGCAAACTATCCGACGGCATCCACCTTGAAAACCTGAGGTGCGACGGCAGCGCGTTTGGAGGCTGTCAGGCGGCGTGTCTGGTTTTCTGGAAGGAGGCATGGCTCAAGCCTGTGGACTCGGCGTCCTCGAACGAGCCTATCCCACTGCGGGCCACGATGGCCAATGGCAAGGGTTGCACAGAAAGCGATGTACTGGCTGGCACCCGCGCCAAGAGCCAGCCGATTTCGGGTGGCCCGAGATACTCATGCCAGGCCACGGAACTTCTGGAGGCGACCACCCCCCTTCCCTGGTGGGATGTTCGGCAGTACCTGGAAGACTATTCATCGGGAAATGCCGGCGGATGGCGCCTCTTCGTGGGGTTCGTTTATGTGGCGGTATTCAGTTGCTATCACTACACGCGCCGTTTGGGCCTCACCAGGCTGTCAGTGGGCGTCAGCCGGGTTTATGACAGGGTGCAACGCCTCTACGGAGGCGTTCCATTCCCGCGATATCGGGGATCAATACCCACCGGCCAGCCGGCTCCAACGATCAAGCTTGATCTTCAGCCCGGCGAGCTGATCAGGGTCAGGTCCTATGAAGAAATCCTCAAAACCCTGGACACCGACAATAAGAACCGTGGTCTGTATTTCGACGCGGAGATGGTCCCTTATTGTGGTCACACCTTCAAAGTCAGGTCGCGCGTAACAACGTTCGTCAATGAAAAGACCGGACTAATCAACAGTCTCAGGGGTCCGGCCGTCATCCTGGATAAAGTCTGCTGCAATTCACGTTATAGCGATTGCAGGATGCACTGCCCGAGAGCCGTGTATCCCTGGTGGCGAGAAATTTGGCTGGAACGGGTGCCTGGCGAGATGATTGATCAGAGAAGGCATGCGCCGGCCGCTCAAGCTGAGACACGCGCGCATGCCGTCAGCGGCACATGAACAACGAGCCCCTGGTTGCGAAACGCGAGGCCGGCAGCCTTAAGAGCGAAGCCGTTCAAAGTGGCGTCGCCAGAATGGCGAACCAGGCCGCGAACCTGATACTCAAGGTAGGCTACATTGCCATACTGGCACGCCTGCTCAGCCCCAACGATTTTGGTCTGGTTGCGATGGTGGTGGCGCTCACAGGCATTTTCGATGCCTTTACCACCGCCGGGCTTTCCTCCGCGACCATCCAAAAGCATGAGATTTCGATCGAGCAGGTCTCTGCGCTTTTCTGGGTCAACATACTGGTAGGTATCCTCCTCACGCTGCTGTGCGCCGGGAGCGCCTACCTCATCTCCACGTTTTATCATGAGCCACGCCTGCTCTGGATCGCCTTCGCGATCGCTCCAGGGTTCCTGCTCAATGCCGCCGGGGTTCAGCATGCCGCACTGCTGGAGCGCAATCTGCGTTATGTCACGCTGAGCGCAATCGATACCAGCGCCCTGTGTGTAGGCGTCGTGGTTGGAGTGCTGCTTGCGTTGCATGGCTTTGGATATTGGGCACTGATCGCCCCAACACTTATCTCACCGGCAATCAACAGCCTCGGCTTCTGGATCGCCACCGGCTGGATTCCTGGACCGCCCCGGCGCGGCGCCAACATCCGCTCGCTCTTGCATTTCGGTGGAACCGTCACGCTGAACAACCTGGTCGTTTATATCGGCTACAACGCCGAGAAAGTCCTTCTCGGGCGGTTCTGGGGCGCCGGGCCGCTTGGACTGTATACCCGGGCTTTTCAGCTGATCGGCATCCCCACGGCGACCATCAACGGCGCCGTCGGAGCGGTGCTGTTTTCCGCCTTGTCGCGAATGCAGGACGATCCCGCGCGGTTGCGGAACTTCTATCTCAAGGGGTATTCGATCGTCATTGCGGTAACGGTACCCATTACAATGTTCTCATGTGTGTTCGCACATGACATCGTCACCGTAATTCTGGGCCCGCAATGGACGGAGTCGGCCACTATTTTTCGGCTGCTCGCCCCTACCATCCTGGTGTTCGGAATCATCAATCCCACATATTGGCTGCTCATCGCGACCGGCAAGCAGAAGCGCAGCCTGTACATAGCCTTTGCCATCGCCCCTCTCGTCATCGTTTCCTACTGCATCGGGATTTCCTTTGGCCCCGAGGGCGTGGCCCTCAGCTACTCGACGGCGCTGATGCTCTGGCTCTATCCGCACCTGGCCTGGAGCCTGCATGGCACGCCGGTTTCAGTCGGGGATCTGCTGCGGGTGATCGTGAGGCCGTGGATGTCGGGCATGGTGGCCTCGGCCGGCGCGCTGGCGCTGCAACACTATCTCGGCCCAGAGGTTCCTTCCCTTGTGCGGCTGCTGGCGGGAGGGGTGGTTCTGAGTGGCATCTACGGGTTCGTCTTACTGTTCGTGTTCGGACAGCTGAACCTGTTCCAGGATGTGTTGCTGAGCTTCCGGCGCCGGCAACGGGCCAGCGCCTGATACAGCAAACACATCGACCGGTGGCTGCGAGAAATTTCGGCTGTTCCGTTGGCATTTCCTCAGGAGCCGAGTACCCTCGGGTTGGATATGCTTGGGGAATGCAGCCCATCGGGCTGCTTGCGCGCTACTGACGAGGACGGTTGAACGCTACATCCTGCTTGCCACCCCGATGTTGCCCCCCCAGGCCCCGGCCTGAAAGCACCAACAGCGCTCGTTTGAAGGATCCCTTCGATCGATAGAAATGTCCCAGCGGCGGAAACAGCCTCGATGCGGGTGTCAACGAAAAGCAATATCTGAGCAGCTCGACACCAAAGGCAGTCTTTCCCCGCAACAGATTCAAGACAGCCTGCCAATAGGCAACGTCGGCAATCTTGTGGAGGGCTATGCGATGCAATCGGCTTGCCCCCGGCATGGCAGCGCCTTCCCGCGAGAAGAAGCTGTCAAATACGGCCTGTCGTTGCTTCAACTGGGTTAGTTTGTCTGAAAATTGGACGGCCGTTATCTGTGCCGGATGCACACGATTGATACCGAGAGCGCCCTCGAATTCCACGACCGAGCCCAACTGGGCCAGACGAAGCACCAGCTCCAGGTCGTTTGCGTGGGGAAGTGACGCGCGGTAGTGACCCGCCGTCTTTTGCGCAGCCATCCTGACCAGCACCGCCCCCAGGGCAATGGAATTGCCTAGATGGCGGCAGCAGTCGTCGATAAACCGCGCTCCTTCCGTTACCCGCCATCGATCTGACTGACTGGGCTCGACGAAGTTTTCCCCCTCAACCATGTCGAGCTTGGGCCCGATGGTTAAGACAGCGCTGGGATTGCTATCGAGGACCTCAACCGCGCGTCGGAGCGAGCCGTCCGTCAACAGATCGTCGGCGCACAAAAGCATGAAGTAGTCTCCGCGCGCCAGGTCCACGCCTTCATTGTAGGACGCAACTGGTCCCAGGTTCCTGGCGTGGCACACGACTTCAATCCGGCTGTCCTCTGCAGCAAGTCGGCGTGCCACCTCCACGCTGTCGTCCGTTGACGCATTGTCGATTACAACGATCCGGAGATCATCGAAATCTTGCGAAAGTACACTGTGTACACATTGCGCGAGGAACCGACCGGCGTTGTAGCAAGGTATGACTACATTGATGCTGGACATCAGCACAGGTTCCTCTTGTGTAGCGCCTTGTTGTCGATCCAAACTGATGTGACCCCGGAACGGCGCCAAACCATGGCCGAAGACAAAGGCTTAGGTCCCCAAAGCGATCCTCTAACAGTTCGGCTGGAAGGTCATGCCGTCTAAAAGGCTATGGGATGGCAATCGGCCAAAAGGGTTAGCAGTGCCCAAAAAAGGACGGCGTCGGTGGCGTCCCCGGCGATGCCCGCAATAGGTCTGATGCCTCGGCTGATAGGCTTACGGGATGCTACTTTTGGCCACGAGGTCGCTAAGACAAAATGCCATGCCTCAACTGGCTCCCTACTCCGAATGAGGCGCTGTCGCCGGCGGCGGTCGGCAGGTTAGTTTTAGAAGCCGGCGCGTGCATTTGCGGCAGCCGTTTCCGGGGGATATTTCCATGGCAGCTTTGTTCATTGACTCGAACCACGACGACGAACAGCGTCGCCGGAGGCTTTACTCGGGAGACATTTTTGTCTTCTCGGCGACACCGAATACCGAGGCCTTGATCGGCCTCGCCAGGGAGATGCTGGAAGCGGCGTTCGCACCGCATGACCCGCGAGCGGTTCACGAGCACTTGACGGCGGAGCACGTCGCCTCGATTCTTGGCAAGACCAAACCCGCCTTCATCCACCACCCGGAATGCAAGAGGCTGATCTCCCTTATCATGCAGGAGCGGGGGATGGACCTTGAAAACCTCTATTTTGACGTACCGAGGATGAGGTCGGCATATCCGTCCCATTTCCTGTCGTCAGGGATCGCCTACGCTTTCCATCCGCATCGCGACACCTGGTATTCGGCTCCGATGTGCCAGATCAACTGGTGGATTCCGATCTATTCGCTCGATCCGGAAAACGCGATGGGCTTCTATCCCGGCTACTTCGATACCCCGGTGAAGAACAATTCCGAAATCTATAATTACTACGAATGGAACACCAAGAACCGCGCCGACGCCGCCAAGCACGTCAAGAGCGACGCCAGGGAGCAGCCGAAGCCACAGCAGGAATTGAACGAACGATCGCTCCGCTACCTGCCGCCGCCCGGCGGCATCATCGCCTTCTCCGGCGCGCAGCTGCACGAAACCGTTCCGAACACAACCAGCGTCGCGAGGTACAGCATCGACTTCAGGACGGTGCATCTCGATGACGTGGTCGCCCGCCGCGGTGCCGCCAACGTGGATTCCCGCAGCACGGGAACCACCATGCGAGACTACATCTGCGCGGCCGACGTCAACCGGCTCCTGCCAGAGGAAGTCGTCAAGCTCTACGATGACGGCACCGAAACGGCCGACAAGGTGCTCCGGTTCGGCGACCGCCTTGTTGCGGCCCAATAGAGGCGTGCGCGATCGGCCGACTGACTGCCGCGACATGGCAACGGGCGTCTTGTCACGCACCCGATGACCTGAGTGCACCACTACGCCCACGAGATCGTCTGCGCTGGACCGCTGATGGCGTAGCCGCGCGAGGGCGCTCCGTGGCAATCACTCCAGGCGGGCACCGAGCTCAGGCAAGGCTACGGCTCTGGCCGGGGAACCGATTGGAAAGATATCGGGTCAGCGGCACCTCCGCATAAAGATAAACCAGCACTGAAACGCAGGTTAAGGCCACGGGCGTCGCGAACAACAGCACCGTGGCGAGCCCCGCCGAATTTCCGCTTTCGGTAACGAGCTTCTCGGATACGATATCCACGAACCAGTGGGTCAGGTAGATCGCGTAGGTGCATTTGGCGAGAAAGTTCAAGAGCTTGGAGTCGCTGTAGACGCCGAGCTGCTCAAGAGCGACAACCCCCAGCAACAGCAGCGACATCGGCACGCCGAGCGCGAGGAGACGGGGCAGTGACGGCCAACAGAAAGGTCGCAAGATCGCAGCTATGGCTCCGATGGCGACTGCCGCCGCCGCAAGGGTAACGGCCCCGCGCTGCGGCAGTTTGACTGGGATCGACCCGCTATTGGCGAGCCTGTAGATGATGATGCCGAGGGCGAAGTCGATCAGGATGGGGTTGGTGTAAAATCTAAAAATGGGGTTCTCGATGTTCAACGTCTGGCCTGCGGCCGCCAGAAGAACTGCGAAGGCGGCGGAATAAAAGATCCCGTTCTTCACGCTGATGAGTTGGAAAGCCGCGATGATCAGGCTGAATTCGACGATTACCAGCAGTGTCCAGGTCGGGTACAGGATCGGATAGGGTCCGGAGGGGACGAAGGCGAGCGACATGAAAAGCTCATACAAGGACTTCGGATGGCTTTTCATCGCGTAGTTTTCGACAAGGAATGCGAGAACCGTGAAGATCCAATACAAGGGCACGATTCGAATGAGCCTCGTTCGCAAATAGGCGCCGGCCGACTTGCCATTGTTGCCGAGCACGTGCGCGGTGAGAAAACCCGCCAGAACCATGAACAGATCCGTTCCGAAACGGAAAACGGCCAGGACAGCCGGATCAATGTGGGCGGCGCTTACCACTCCAGCCATGTGGATGTAGGCGATGGCGTAGGCGGATACCAATCTCAGAAGCTGAGGATTGTTCCAGAACCTCCTGGCCTGAGCAGTCCGGGCAGCCGGCTGGTATTCCGCGGTTACCCTGGACGTTATCGATGCGAAGCTGCCCGTGCCGATCGTTGAGAAGACCATCGCCCCACCCAAGGAAGCCGATACAAGTGCCCAGTGGTCCCCCTGACCAGTTTACCAGTGCCGAGCGGACCGGAGAACTGACCCAAATGGCGCATCACTACTCAGTTTGAGGCATATGGGCTTTGACCCGCCGCGGCTCTTCTTGCTGCGGGCCGGGCAGCCGGTCAATCGCGGAACTCCCCGAAATCGGCGTCGACATGAACCATGAGTTCGAGGTATTTCCACGCGATCCAACGCCAGGAATAGCTGCTCGCCCTCGCGTGCCCCTTGGTGATCAATCGCTGCCGCAAGTCTTGGGCGAGCATCAGCAGGCGGACAGCCTCGGCCCACGACTGGACGTCGTCTGGATCGGCATAGAGAGCCGAATCCCCGCAGATTTCAGGAAGGCATGGCGAGGTCGAGGCCACGACCGGGCAACCAGATGCCATCGCTTCGACAGCGGGTAACCCAAAACCCTCGATGCGTGACGGAAACAGGAAGCACAAAGCGCCTTCGAGCGCCTTCTTGAAGTCGTCGTCCCCTATGCGGCCAAGCAGGACGATGTTGCCGGGCATTTCCGGGACATAGCGCAGGACCGTGGTCTCGTCGACATCGCCCGGCATCCAGAGATCGAGGCCCATCTCGTCGAGAAGCGGGGCCAGCCTGGCGAGAAGCCCCATGTTCTTGTATTCCTGATCCCGCCTTCCGAGACAGAGGACATACGGCCTGCCGCGGTCGACGGCCAGCGACGATCTCGTTGCATCCCATCTCTTCGCATGGTCGCTGCCGTTGTAGGTGACGACGATGTTTTCGTCCGGCGCGATGCCGAAATCTATCAGATGGTTGCGCGAGAGTTGCGAGACGGTGGTGATACGGGCAGCCCGCCTGCCGAGCGCCGGCAGGATCAGGCGATGCGCCCAGCGGAAACCGAACCCGTAGCTCGACGGCATTAGCCTGGTGTGCATGTCGTGGATGCATGCGATCTGGCGCCGCAGCGCGACGGGAGCGAGGTTGCAGAAGCTCAGCAATCCTCCCGGCACGTGCCAGGGCAACTGCGCCTGCACCCAGAATTGCGGCAGTCGCGGCCTGCTGAATTCAGGAACGACCCGGACGGGGATGGCATCGAGACGGAAAGGTTCCGAAAGCGGGCGCGGCACCACGAGATCGATCTCAAGGTCGCGACCGAGCGGATGCCCTTCCGAAAGGAGGGCATCGAGGGCCATTGTCACCTCGCGGGCATAGCGGGCAACTCCGGTCGGCCGAAGCGTCGTGAAGTCTCCGTTTATCGTCCAGCGTCGTCTTGGCGCATCCCGGTCCGCCCACGCCCAGGCGGAATGCCCGATCGCGGAATGGGCAGCGTTGGCAGGCGATCTCGCCAGTGGTGTCTCGGCGTGGTGGCCATTCAACCGTCCGGCCGGTCTTGGCGGTGGCGCCTGCGTCGTGCCGAACTCGAGCTTGCCCATGTCCACCTTCCCCGGTCCTTTCGGCGCCCTGAGCGAGACTAGCATTCCCGGGGGCACTAAGGTCCTCAGACGTTTGAGGTAGGCACAATGCCGGACCTCGCCTATCCGGATGCTTCCCGGTTAACCGGATGACCCGATGGCCATGGTGACCCGGCGTCTTCGCAGCCCCACACTGAAGGCCACAAAAGGGGACGCGATGGCACGGCGCTGGACAATCAACGGGCGTTTTCTTTCCCAGCCGACAACAGGCGTCCAGCGTTACGCGCGCGAGGTCGTCCGCTCGCTCGACGCCTTGATGGCGGAACAGGATCCCCTCGCTCGGGGCCTCGAACTCGGACTGCACTGTCCCCCCGGCTCCGATAAGATCCCCCTGGCTTTCATCGAGCGCCGCGAGATCGGCCGCACGAGCGGCCATATCTGGGAGCAGACGCAACTCCCTTTGTCGCTCGACGGAGGCGGACTGCTCAGCCTCTGCAACACGGGACCACTGCTTTCCCGAAAGCATATCGTCTGCATCCATGATGCAAATGTCTGGAATGCGCCGCAAAGCTATTCGCGTGCCTTCAGGAGCTTCTACAAAACGTTGCTGCCATGTCTCGGCAAGACGGCGTGGCGTGTTTCGACGGTTTCCGACTACTCGCTGGGCGAACTGGTCCACCGCGGCGTCATCCGCGCGCAACGGGCTTTCGTAGCCCAGAACGGCCATGAGCATGCCTCGCGATGGACGCCTGAACACTCGGTCAGGACACGAATGGCGGCCTCGCGGGAAACCATCGTCATGATCGGCAGTACCGCACCCCACAAGAATGTAGGGCTTATCCTGGACATGGCTGACCGCCTTGCCGAAGCCGGGCTCAGGATTGCGATTGTCGGCATGTCGGATTCGCGCGTTTTCAAGTCAGGACCAACCAGTGCAAAAGCCCAAAACATCCAGTGGCTTGGCCGCATTTCCGATGGCGAGTTGGCTGCGCTCCTCGGGGACTCATTATGCCTGGCTTTCCCCTCGCTCACGGAGGGCTTCGGCCTCCCCGCCCTCGAGGCGATGGCGGTCGGCTGCCCAGTGGTGGCTTCCGACCGAGCCAGCCTGCCTGAAGTCTGCGCGAACGCAGCGTTGTTTGCGTCGCCCGACGACCCGGAGGCATGGTTCGACCGATTCATGCAGCTGCGCAATTCTGACGCCCTGCGACTGCAGATGAAAAGCAAGGGACGGGTGAGAGCCTCGGCATACAGCTGGAGAGCGACGGCCTTGCGCTATCTCAAGGCGATGGCGGCCGCAGACGGCGTCGACACGGAAACGAAGGTCGTCAGGGCTCGAGAGTTCACATGATCTCGTGCAGTGCCTGGACGGCCCCGAGCGATTCCAGGATGGCGCGGTCGAAATTATCTTCGGAAAAACGTTCTGCATTCCTGGCGCAAGCGCGGGGCGCGATGGCATGGCGGTTCTCTTCGAACCGCTCGACTGCCTCCTTGAGGTGGTCGACGGTTTGAGCCTTGAACAACACCCCTGTCGGTTCGGGCGATGACCCAAGGCGTCGCACAATGTCGACCGCTCCGCCGCGGCCGAAGGCGATCAGCGGCGTTCCGCAGGCCTGCGCCTCGGCCAGTGCTATGCCAAAATCCTCGCAGCCCGCAAAGACCATCGCCTTTGCGCGTGCCAGGGTGTTCACATAGTCTTGCCGGGGCAGATAACCCGAGAAGGTGACATTCGGGCCGGCAAGCGCCCGCAGGGTGGCTGATTGCTGCCCTTCGCCAACGATGACCAGCCGCCGCGACGGCATCTCGTTGAAGGCCCGGATGACGAGGTCGGTGCGCTTGTACGGCGCGAGGAAAGATGCCGAGACATAGTAGTCATGCTTGTCCTCGACACAGGGCAGTTCTGCGAGGGCAACCGGCGGGAAAACGACGCGGGCCTCGCGCCCGTAAATGTGCTGGATACGGGAGCGGACATAGTTCGAATTCGCCAGCATCAAGTCCGGACCGTGCGCGGTTCGCGTGTCCCACGTCCTCAGACGATGGAGCATGTACCGGTAGAGCATTCCCTTGGGGCCAAAGCCAAGGTGACCCTGCTCAAGATAGGAAAACTGCTCGTCCCAGGCGTAGCGGACCGGGCTGTGTACGTAGCAAAGATGCGGTTGGTCCGGCCTGGTGATCACGCCGCGCGAAAATGCGGCCGAAGACGAGATCACCGCATCGTAGCCTGTCACGTCGAACTGCTCGATCAGGAAAGGGCACAAGAAGAAGAGGGACCGATAGAATTTCTGCACCATCGGGATCCGGTTGGCAGCGGAGGTATGGAATTCCACGTCGCGGAAATATTGCTCCTTCACCTCGGCCGGCAGGAAATCGAAAAGCGTGAACACTTCTGCATTGGGGAACTGCTTGCAGATTTGCGCCAGAACCCGTTCACCGCCTCGGAAATTCGGGCACCAGTCGTGAACGACCGCTATCTTCGCGTACCTGTCGACGCGAAGCTCCGGCGCGGCCGGCAACTCCTCGATGGGCACATCGACCTTGGCCGCGACCGTCAGATCGGAAGAACGTTCGTGGAGCATGGGTCCCCTCGCACCAGCAGACCCGGCAGTCTCCATTCCACGTCATCGTCCCGGCAAGTTGTCCGATCGGCTACAGGCTGCTCCGGGCGCGCGCCAGCCTAGTACTTCCGGCTGTGTGTCGTCCGATGGGAATACTCCAAAAGCCGGTGTCAGGAGGTAGGCAAGCTCATTCCGTCCCCTTTTATGCAGGCTGTTTTGCTGCTCTCGTCGGTCTAGCGTCGGCGACAACCGAAACCTGGATCGAGCATGAAACTCGCAGTGATCATCGCGACTGTCGGCCGCAGGGAACAACTCACGCGCCTGATCGAGTATCTGGGCGGCCAGACGAGACTTCCCGACGAGGTCATTTTGTCGGCGCCCGACGCTGCGCATGTCGAGTTGCCAGAAAGCTGTCCTTTCCCGTTGTCGCTCGTTTTCGGACCAAAGGGATCGTCCGTCCAGCGGAACACGGCTCTCGTGCCTTCCCTGCAGCGCTTCGACGTCATCACATTCTTCGACGACGATTTCATTCCGTCCGCCGAATACCTGGAGCAGGTCGAGAAAGCTTTTGCGGAAAATGACGGATGGGCAGTGGTGATGGGAAGGGTCGTCAGAGACGGGGCCACGAATGCCGGCCTCACCTGGGAAGATGCCGAAACCGCCCTGCGCGAAGCCAAGGGCAAAACATATCATGGACCGCTGGTGGTCGACCATGTCGGAGCTTACGGCTGCAACATGTCCGTCCGTTCCTCGATTGTGGGCGATGTACGTTTCGACGAGCGCCTCGTCCTCTACGGCTGGCAGGAAGACATCGACTTCACCAGCCAGCTGAGGTGCAGAGGTCGTGTGGTCTGCGTGACCTCGATCACGGGCGTCCATCTCGGCATCAAGTCGGCGCGCACCAGCGGAACGCGGTTCGGCTACTCCCAGGTTGCCAACCCGATCTACCTGATCAGGAAAGGCACAGTTCCCGCCTCTTTCGCGCTGTCCCTGATGTTCAGGAACATAGCGGCCAACCTGGCAAAGAGCCTGCGGCCGGAGCCTTATGTCGACCGAAGAGGCAGGCTCAGGGGCAACATGCTGGCGATCCTGCATGTCGCCATGGGACGGATCGAACCCGAATACATCCTGAAAATATGACGGCGGGGAAGATAATGCGGAAATGGCTTGTGACGGTGGCGGCTTCATTGGCGGCGGCAACTGCCTGCGCCTTGCCGGCGGTGGCTGCCGAGTATCTCCTCGGACCTCAGGACAAGGTCCGGCTCAAGGTTTACGAATGGCGCGCCTCACGCGATGTGATCTTCGAGTGGACGGCTCTCAACGACAGTTTCGTTGTCGGTGCCGACGGCATGCTCTTCCTTCCATTTGTCGGTCAGATACGCGCGCAGGGCACCGCCCCCGGCGACCTCTCCCGCGCGATCGGCGACCGCCTGATGCAGAACATGGGCCTCGGCCGCCAGCCGGATGTCGCCGTCGAGATCGTCCAGTACAGGCCGTTCTACATAGTCGGCTACGTCACGCAGCCCGGCGAGTTTCCCTACAGGCCCGGCCTGACGGTGCTGCAGGCTCTAAGTATCGCCGGCGGCCTGCGGACACACGAAGAAGACATGTCGAGGCTCGAGCGTGAAGTCATCTCGGGCCAGGGCGACGTGGGTTTGTTGGCGCTGAGCAACGTCAATCTGCTCGCGCGCAAAGCGCGGTTGGAATCCGAACTCGCTGGCAGCGACGAAATCGCTTTCCCTGCGGACCTGAAAGACAGGGCTTCGAACGAGACGGTCGCGATGGCGATGGAGCAGGAGCGCAAGATCTTCGCCGTCCGCAAGGACGCGATGACGACGCAACTCCGTTCCCTCCACGAACTCAGGGATTTCCTGGAAAAGGAACTGGCTTCGCTCGAGGAGCAGCTGACCTTCCGCGACAAGCAGATCGAACTCATCCAGAAGGAACTTGCAGGTGTTTCGACCCTTGTCCAGAAGGGTCTGGCGGTTGCACCGCGGGAACTTTCTCTGGAGGGGACGGTCGCACAGATGCAGAGCGACAGGTTGGCTGCCGAGACCTCGCTTTTGCAAGCCAGGCAGGAGATAAGCAAGACCGACATCGAGATCCTCAACCTCGGCAACAGCCAAGCCAACGAAGTCGCCGCGGCCTTGCGCGAGACGCAGCTGCAGCTCAATGAAGTTACCAGCAAAGCCGACACCGCAGTGCAGTTGCTGCACGAAACCGAAGTCACCGCCCCTGCCCTGCTCGCCCTTAGGGAGCGCGCCGAAAGGGCCAAGCCGATCTTCAAGATCGTGAGGACGACGGACAGCGGCTCGGAAGAACTCGCGGCTGAGGAAACGACGCCGATCGAGCCAGGCGATACCGTGAAGATCGAGATCCCTCCGCCGCAGTCGGGCTTGGCCGCCTTCCCTGTAAGCGGCACAAGCGGCGGCATTCAGGCAGAGACGCTTCCGGTTCAGGGTACCAACTGATCAAGCTCGTATGGTTCAACCAGGGCGGCAGCTCGCGGCGGCCCGTTGGCATGGGCTTCTGACGCTGAAACCACGGCTGCTGGCAGCCGCGGGGAAGGACGAAGAACACGAGGGCGTAAGGCTAGGTTCGACCATCAAGCGGACCATCTGTGCACTACCCCTGGCAGCGCTTGCCTTGCACTTTGAGGCCGCATATCAGTGAGCACACACACTTGGCCCCTTGGACCCCTGCCGGAACCTTCCTGCCGCAGTGAGCCATCAGTCCTGCGGGCGCCACTGGAGATGTCAGTGCTCATGAGCATAATAGCCGTATCGGCAGCAGGCGTTCTGATGGGGCTGCGGTTCAAGGTTCCCGCCCTGATAGCAGCGACTGCTCTGCTTCTGATCGGAAGCTTTGCCTGGAATGGCCTTGGGTTGCCGGGCTATGTGACCGTCACCAGATTCCTGATCCTGGCGTTCGCGTTGGCTTGCGCCTACATCATCGGCCTGTCCCTGTCCGTCCATCGGAAGCGGGACGAAACGTAGCCCGTCGGGACTTCAGGAAGCCCTGTCGAAGCGCATCACAGCGAAGATAGTCCTGAACAAGATCACAATGTCGAGCCAAACTGACCAGTTCCGCACATACTGGCTGTCCAGCGCCACGCGGCTGGCGTAGTCCATGCTGCTCCTTCCGCTCACCTGCCAGAGGCCGGTGAGTCCCGGCCTTGTCCGAAGGTATTCCCCCAGATGGTCGCCGTAGCGGTTGAGTTCGTCCTTCACGATGGGCCTTGGGCCGACGCAGCTCATGTCGCCGCGGATGATGTTGAAGAGCTGGGGGAGTTCGTCGACGCTCGACTTGCGGAGCATCCACCCAAGGAGCGTGACGCGCGGGTCGTTCCTGATCTTGTGGGTCTCCTCCCACTCCACGCTGAGGTGCGGATTGGCTTCGAGATGTGCTTTCAGGACTTCTTCCGAATTGGCAACCATCGAGCGGAACTTGTAGCAATTGAACGGCTTTCCGCCGAATCCGACGCGGCTGTGCGAGAACACTGCCGGGCCTCCTGCCGTCATCCTGATCAGCAGGGCAACAACGATCATCACTGGCGCAGCCATGACAAGTGCCGTGACCGCTATGACCAGATCCATGATCCGCTTCAGGAGACCTCCCAGAGGAGGGTTCGTCGTTCCTGCCCTGATGGCAGGCGACATCTCTGTCAACACTGCCCCGGCGCTGTTGTGGTCGGGTGCAGGAACAACGTGCAGCACTGCCGTTCGGCCTTCCGCTGCCACGGGCACAGGCGTCTGAACCCAGATCGGGGTTTTCTGATGCGACTCGAAGGCGTTCGTTGTCATGGGACGGTTGCTGTTTCGAATTGTTCCCGACACTCTTCCAAGGTCGGGGCTTGTCGGCAAGAATGGCAAAGGAGGTAGCGTGACGCTCCGGGGCTATCCCCCTAATCCCAAGGAATGATCCCCCTGCACGCTTTTGCGACTTCCGAAGGAGGAATATCCCGCTACCTGTTTCATGCTTTGCGGTGGTTGGACGTCATCGTGCGGGCCTTGGTCAGGAGTACGCCAAGTACCGGCGTCCTGCTGGCCTGCAGCGTCCTGACAAGCCCCCGCAGCGTTTCGACATGTGTCTTACCCCACTCGGCAACGATCACGACGCCATCCAGGACCGATCCGACAGTCAGTTCATCGGCGCCCGAGGCAAGTGTCGGCAGGTCGACGATGACGATGTCGTAGGCGGCAAGTTCGTGGGCGGCAAGGTCGCAATCGGCAAGCTCCGAGAGGAACGCCTCCATATTGCCTGGGGCCAACAGGTGCTTGGCGTCCACGACCGAACTTGGAAGCATGTCGAACGGCCGCCCCGGGGCGCGGACGATGTTGAGCCGGACAGGATCCTGGAAGGATTGGAGGCTGCCCGACCAGCCGAGCAGCCGCGTGGTCATGGTCGGTCGCCGGACGTCGGCGTCAATCACCAACGTCTTCAGACCGGACATCGAGTAAAGCGTGGCAAGATTGCTGGCGACGGAACTCTTCGAACTGTCGTTGGATACAGCGGTCAACCCAAGGAACTTGATCGGGCGGCTGGTTTGCGCAAGGCTGATTTCGGTTCGCGCTTTCCTGAGACTGTGGCTGTATCGGGAGTGCGGGTATCTTACCACTTCGTCGACGTGGCCGGATTCCCTTCTCCTGCTGGTGGGCGGCAGTTCTCCGACGCATTCGATACCCAGATTGTCCCGGATGTGTCGTGGCGACCTTACGGTCCAGTCGAACGTATGCCTTGCGAACGAAAGTCCGACGCCGAAAATGAACCCGGCAACCGTCGCAAAGGCCAGCATCAGCTTCGGCCTTGGAGCGCTCGGATAGAGCGGCGCCGTCGCGGCCGTGATCACCCTTGCGTCGGCAACCGGATAGGATTGCTGGCTTACCGAGTTGGTGTAGGCCTGCAGGAAGCTCTCATACATCTTCTGGTAGGTTTCGGCAGTCACCTCGAGCTCTTCGAGCGTCGGCACAGCGCTTGTCCCGTCTTCCCCTGTGGCGTCACTCCCGACACTGTAGTCGTGCCGTGAACGGAACTCCTGCGCTTTCGCCATGGCCTCGTTCATCTGGGTGCGCAGCTGCTGCAGGCGCTTCTCGAGCCACGCGCCGCCTTCCTTTGCGGCGTCGGCCTTGGTTTCTATCTGCTCGCGCACGAAGGCATCGGCCGTGGCGTTCGCAACCGTGGCTGCCCCCTCCGGATCAGGAGAGGTGAAGGATATGTCTATCGCGTAGGAAACGCCGACCCTGCGGATGTCGAGGCCCTCGCGGAAAATCAGCATGGTGCGCCGGGCCTTTTGATACTCGGTCAGCGTCGCCGGCGTTTCAGGCGCGCTCAGGCCGAAACGCTCCCAAAGCGAGGTGAACCAGGCGCTATTCCGGAGCCCGAAAGCGTCAAGCAGGACCGCTCCGATCCTCCTGAACCTCTCCAGCAAAATCGGAGCCTGCGGACGGTTGAATTTGGGGTCGTCGACGAGTTTCAGCTGGTCGAGGACCATCGCAGCGATCTTTTCCGACTGCATCACTGCAATCTGGCTTTCCACTTGGGCGGTATCCAATGACAGATTTACTTCGCCGCCCTCCTGCAGGTGTTGCGGCAATTTCGGCTCGATCAGGATCTGTGTGCTGGCGGTGAACACCGGGTCGGTGGTCAAATTGTAGAACCCGGCCACCAGGAGCGCCGCGGCAACGCAGGCGATGATCGTCCCAACATAGCGCCGTAGAAATTCGGTTATGTCGGAGAGGCCAATGAACTCCTGGTCGATGGAAGCCTGCTGATCCGTTGTCAATGGCCATTGATTGGGGAACATGCGGTTCATTCAGCGTCTCCTGCAGGCGTGCGGGGAGATCCAGCGCGTACGCCGTCCCCGTGCAGGCGTCCATGGCATTCGGCCGATGTTTTCATTGAAAGCTAAGGCCCCGCGATCCCAGACTGCCGCGAAAGACTACGCCTGCGCCGCGCAAGGTAAACGCCGCCAATTGGCGTATGGGCCCTACGTCCCATGGGAAGGAACAATGCGCAGCAGCCCTTCTCTCGTCCTGTCGACAAATGACATCTGCTGTTCCAGCAAGACCTGCCGTCTGCGGTTGAGCGCCAGGTTCCGCGCCAGCGTATCGATCCGCGCGGACATGCGTTCGGGGCCCTCGCCATTTTCCATCGCCTCCGAAGAGAAGGCAGCGCAGTCCGTCATCCTTTCCACGGACGGACGGAGTTCCGCGGATTCCCTCTCGATTTCCACCTGAATGACAGTGAGAAGGCGAGCCAGGCGACCGAACCGCCTTTCGTCGACATTCTCGCGGAACGTGAGCCTGAATGCGGTCAGCGGCATCTTGCAGCCATCCTTGTCGCCGGCGCCCGACCGGGACGCACCCTCCCAGAATACAAGCCCCCCATGCCTGGACGAGACATCCTTTCGGCCATCGGCGGGCATGCTCCTATTGGATGAGGGGGCGCAAACCAGGGCGTTGGGGTTACTCGAATTCATGAAGAGGCCCGCGTCCGGCAGCGTGCTACGACTCTTCCCCGCAATTGCAGAGCGGGAACCCGCGACCGTGAACATAGTCGGCCAAGCCACGCCAAACACATTCACCTTCGAAACCAGTGCTCTCATCAAAGCCACTGGCTTCCGGGAGTACGACGCGCGCTGGTGGTTCGGGCATCCAGGCTCGGAGAAAGAACCCGAACTCAACCTGATGGGCGTACAGGCGATCGGCATGGGGCTCGGCACATTGATCCGCCGAATGGGTGTCGGCCCGGACATCGTCACTGGCCACGACTTTCGTAGTTATTCCATGGCCATCAAGATGGCACTGGTCTCTGGCCTGATGGCGGCCGGCGCGCGCGTCAAGGACATCGGTTTGGCACTTTCTCCTACAGCCTACTTCGCCCAGTTCGCACTCGACGTTCCGTCGGTGGCCATGGTGACGGCCTCCCACAACGAGAACGGCTGGACCGGAGTGAAGATGGGGGCGCAAAGGCCTCTGACATTCGGCCCGGAGGAGATGACAGCTTTGAAAGCGCTCGTGCTGGACGGCGATTTCGATCTCGTCGGTGGGGGAAGCTATGAACTCGTGCCGGGATTTCGCGAGAGATACATCGAGGACCTGACAGCCGGAAAGAACGTCGGCCGAAAGCTGAGGGTGGTGGCTGCATGCGGCAACGGCACCGCGGGCGCTTTTGCGCCGCAGGTGCTGGAACGCATCGGCTGCGAAGTGATCCCGCTGGACGTAGAGCTCGACCACACCTTTCCCCACTACAACCCCAATCCCGAAGACATGCAGATGCTGCACGCGATCCGGGACAAGGTTCTGGAGACGGGCGCCGATCTCGGACTCGGCTTCGACGGCGACGGCGACCGCTGCGGCGTGGTCGACAACGAGGGTAACGAGATTTTCGCAGACAAGGTCGGCGTCATGCTGGCGCGAGACATTTCCGGGCTGCATCCGAATTCCGTCTTCGTGGTGGACGTCAAGTCGACGGGACTTTTCATGACGGATCCCGTTCTGGCGCAAAACGGAGCAAGGACGGATTACTGGAAGACCGGGCATTCCTACATCAAGAGGCGCGTCGCCGAACTCAATGCCATAGCTGGCTTCGAGAAGTCGGGTCATTTCTTCTTCAACCCGCCGATCGGACGCGGCTACGACGACGGGCTGCTCACAGCGATCGCCGTCTGCGAGATGCTCGACCGCAACCCGGGCAAGACACTCGCGGACCTTTACCGCGATCTGCCGCTGACCTTCGGCACCCCAACGATGTCACCCCACTGCCCCGACGAGGTGAAATACGGGGTGGTCGCGAAAGTTGTCGGGGAATTCACAAAAATGAAGGGGGATGGGATCGAATTCGCCGGCCAGCCTCTGGCCAATCTCGTCACAGTGAATGGAGTGCGTGTCGTTGCCCAGGACGGCACGTGGGGTCTGGTCAGGGCCTCGTCAAACAAACCGGAAATTGTCGTCGTGGTGGAGAGCCCTGTCTCGTCGGAGCGACGTCGCGAGATGTTCGAGGCTCTCGATGCCGTGCTGCGCCACAATCCAGAGGTCGGAGTCTACAATCAGACATTCTGAGAGGAACTGGACCATGCCGGGCCGGATCGTAAGTTTTGTCATGAGCGGGGGCGTCGGCTCACGGCTATGGCCGCTCTCGCGCGAAGACAATCCCAAGCAGTTCCATGACCTTTCGGGCGACGGCTCCATGCTCGCCAAGACGGTCCGCCGCCTCAAGGCGCGGCCGGGAGATGAAACGCCGATCTACCTGATCGCTTCCGAACGACACGCCGACCGCGTTATCTCGGACATCGGTCCGCTCGGCCTGCACGGCGGCAAGCCGATTTTCGAGCCTGTCGGCCGCAATACCGCCGCAGCGGTCGCCATAGCCACCTTGCAGACGATCTCCGAGCATGGCGGCGACGCGCTTGTGCTGGTGGTTCCCTCCGACCATGAGATATCGACCGAAACGCAATTCTGGGAAACCGTCGAGGCGGGCAGGCCTGCCGCCGATTCAGGAAGCATTGTTGTGTTCGGCATCAAGCCGACACATCCCGAAACCGGGTACGGTTACATCGAGGTTTCGGCGAATGGTGGTGGAGTTGCCGCCGTTTCGCGTTTTGTCGAAAAACCCAATGCCGAGACAGCCGCCCAATATGTGTCTTCGGGAAGATTCTACTGGAATGCCGGCATCTTCCTGTTTCGCGCCGATACGATGCGGCAAGCATTCCTCGACCTCCGACCCGACATCTGGGAAAGCGCGGAACGCGCCTACAGGACCGCACGGACCGATGTCTCGGGCATCTACCTGCCCCAGGGCTTCTACTCGGCTGTCCCTTCGACATCGATCGACTACGCAGTCATGGAGCGTGCACAAGGCATCGCGATGGTCACGGCCTCCTTCCGCTGGAACGACCTCGGATCGTGGCAATCACTACTCGAAGCCAGCCCGACGGACCGCGACGGCAATGTCGTCATGGGCGACGTCGTCGCCATGGATTGCGGCAGCTCCTACCTCAGAAGCCAGGGCAGGCTACTGACCGTTATCGGAATGAAGGATGTGGCGGTGGTGGCGACACCCGACGCGGTATTCGTCGCTCCCGTCAGCCACAGCCAGAACGTGAAGAAAGTCGTCGAACAGTTGGAGAAGAGCGGACGCCTCGAGACGAAGTTCACGGCGTCGGAAGACCGGGTCATTATCAGCGGGTCATGGCGCAAGCGCGTCGACCACTGGCTCTTCGAGGAGACCCTGCCGCTGTGGTCCACCGCAGGTGTCGACGATGTGCACGGTGGCTTCCACGAGGCTCTCGGTTTCGATGCAAGGCCGTTGGGCAAACCCAAGCGCATGCGCACGATGGCTCGCCAGATCTACGCTTTCGCGGTGGCCAAGGAACGCGGCTGGGACGGACCTGCCGACAGGCTGATCGACCACGGCATCGACTTCATCGCCAAATACGGCCGGACCGACCGCGGCGGCTGGGTGCGGACGCTGAATGCAGACGGCAGCGTGGCCGACCGGGCCGAGGACGCCTACGACCATTCCTGCGTGCTACTGGCGCTTGCCCATGCTCACCGTTGCGGTCATCAGGACGCCCTGCGGCTCGCAGAAGAGACATTCCAATTCATCGACGCCCATCTTGAAGACGACAGCCTGAACGGTTTCCTCGAGACCCCGGGTTGGAAGGGGGTGCGGTTCTCGAACCCGCACATGCATATGCTGGAATCCTTCCTTGCCTGGCATGGCGTCACCGGCGACCGCGCATATCTGCGTCGAGCGGCACGTGTCATCGATCTCTTCCGGTGCCATTTCTTCGACCAGGAAAGCTGGACGCTTGGGGAACATTTCGATGTCGATTGGCTGCCATTGCCGGGTGACAAGGGACAGTGGACCGAACCAGGGCACCATTTCGAATGGGCCTCGCTCCTCGTCGATTTCGCGCGAGCGAGCGGGCAGAAGGACTTGGCAGCCTACGCAAGGAAGCTCTATTCGTCGGCGGTCGCCAGCGGATTGAACCGGGCCACAGGTCTGGCCTATGCAGCGGTATCGCGGCAGGGATTGCCCCTCGACCGGCTCTCCCGCAGTTGGCCACAATGCGAGGCCATCAAGGCGGCAGTCGCCCTGGACGGCATTGGCGGCCCGGATCTGAAACCCGAGATCGAAGCTCGTGTCGCCCGCCTCTTCCGATGGCACATCGATCCGGCACCGCTCGGCTTGTGGGTCGACAGGATTGACGAGCGCGGAAGGTCACTGGCGACGGAGGTCCCCGCGAGCATCTTCTATCATCTGGTGACGGCGTTGATGCAGTATCTGGACAAGACTGGAGGACAGGTCGCACCTTTCCCTCTGCCTGCTTTGGAAAAGGGCGAGACGCTTCCGAAGCAGATTTACGGCTGACTGGAACTGGGCTGCTTTCTTCGACGGCGGAACCCTGCGCCGGCTGTGACCGCAGTGATGCTCCAAGGGGTAGGGAAGTAGTAGCTACGGCGAATTCGGTATCCCCTGCCCCTGTGTCGCGGCTGCAAACCGGGATAGTATACTCATGAGAAATGCCAAAAAGAGAGCATCGAACGCCCCCCAATCCTGGAACTCTGGTCAGCTCGTCGAGGCGTCGCAATTTTGAGCCTGTGAACCTTCTTGTCCGAACGGTTGAGACGCAACTATGGCAAAAAAAAAATCGCGTGCCAGACCCAGCGGTGATCTCCTGAAACTGCTTGCTACCAGGCCGAGAGCGGTTGCGCTTGCTGCGCTGCACGTGAGTGAATCCGTGCTGCTGGAACTCGAAGCATCCCATCTGTTGTCGGCAGCAGAGATCAGAGGATTGCTCAAGGACGCGTCAACGACGCTACGCAACGCCGCAGATCAAGTGGACAACCGCAGCTGTGCCGTTGCCAGCGAAATAGTCGAGTCCATGCGGGAAAATTTCAAGAGAAATAAAGCCTGACCAGTGCCCGGAGCGATTTCAAATCGTGCCTTCGGCAAGCAAGCGGAACTGTCCATTGCAACGAAAAGTGGCGGTAACGACACCTTGCACTCGAAAGTTACCATTGACCGGATACTCATCGCATCAAATCTGATGTACATTCCATCGGAGGGGAAAGGAAATTTGGGCGGGGTGGTAAATGACGTATGCTTCACATCCTCCTTTGCGCGGAAGTGAAAATCGTCCAACGTACGTCGGTCTCAACGACGACGATATGGCACTTATCAAGGCACTGGGGTTCACGCCGAAGCGCTATTCGGCGGAGACGGTCATCGTCAGTCAGGGCGAGGACAGCGATCGCGTATTCATAGTCGAGTCGGGCTGGGGTTGCATTTCTCATGAGCTCGCGGGCGGGCAGCGGCAGATTCTGGACTTTGCGCTGAGAGGCGATATCGTCCTGCCTCAGTCATACCCAGGCAGCGCTCTTGAAACGTTTGTGGCTCAAACCGACCTTTTGGTTTTGGTGGCTTCGACCAAGACATTTACCCTTGCTGCGATGAAGTCGCCCCACCTCTTTTCCCTTATTCTCGAAACGCTCGTGCACCACGGGGCAGTTGTCGCTCAACATCTCACCAATGTGGGACGACGCAGCGCCTTGGCGCGGACGGCGCATCTGTTCCTCGAACTGAGGGCGCGTCTGGAACGGATCGGCTCTGTCACCCGCAACAGCTATGAATGCCCCCTCACCCAGTACGATCTCGCCGACGCTCTCGGCCTCACGCCTATTCATGTCAATCGAATGCTGCGGGAACTGCGCGAGCGCAAATTGCTCGAATTCCGCCAAGGCCATGTTCGCGTGCTCGATCAACCGGGCCTGACGAAGTTTGCTGGATTCGAGCACGATTATATCGAAAGTTGAGGCATACCGGCCCCGCTCGATCTACCCCGGGCTTCCATCCCTGATGCAGCATTCGAAACGGGGACAGTCGGTTCCGTGTCCCGCAAAAAGCGATTTTTGCGCCTTCCACAGCCGGCTCTAGAATTTCGATTGCAAATCACGCATGATGCTTGCGGCATTCGCCGGGACGGCTTCGCGCCCCCTCGAATGCCGGGAGGACGGGACATGCCCATCGTGGTTGTACTCGTTTTGATCGTCGTGGGCTCAGTGGTGTTCCACTTCCTGAGCCCATGGTGGTGGACCCCGATTGCCTCCAATTGGGACTATATCGACAACACCATCATCATCACCTTCTGGATCACCGGCATCGTCTTTTCCGCCGTCGTGCTGTTCATGGCCTATTGCGTCTTCCGCTTCCGCCACCGGGAAGGCAGCCGGGCTGCCTATGAACCGGAGAACAAGCGCCTCGAATGGTGGCTGACGATCGTCACCGGAGCCGGCGTCACCGCCATGCTGGTCCCCGGCCTGTTCGTCTGGAGCCAGTTCGTCAACGTTCCCAGCGACGCAACCGTGGTCGAAGTTGTCGGCCAGCAATGGCAGTGGAGTTTCCGCTTGCCCGGCAAGGACGGCAAACTCGGCACGTCCGACACGCGCGACGTCACCGCCGAAAATCCGCTGGGCGTGATCGCCAAGGATCCCAACGGCCAGGACGATGTCGTGGTCGAAGCGGCCGACCTGCATCTGCCGGTCGGCAAGCCGGTCAAGATGCTGCTGCGCTCGATCGATGTGCTGCATGATTTCTATGTGCCGGAATTCCGCGCCAAGATGGACATGATCCCGGGCTCGGTCACCTATTTCTGGTTCACTCCGACCAAGACCGGAACCTTCCAGGTGCTGTGCGCCGAGCTTTGCGGCCAGGGTCATCCGATGATGCATGGCGTCGTCATGGTCGACACAGAGCAGGACTATATGGCCTGGCTTGGCCAGCAACAGACGTTCGCGCAATTGTCGGCACCCGAGCAGACTGGCTCGACGCAACAGTCGGGCAACGCGACGGTGTCAGCTCTTAAAGTTGCGGCAAAACTCGAAACTGTCGGGTCCCGCTAAAAAGGGCACGGAGGTGCTCCTATGGTCGATGTCACGCCTGCAGATGCCGTACCGCCCGCCGAAGTCGCGGAGATGGAACTCTACCATCCGCACAGTTGGTGGACGAAGTATGTCTTCTCGCAGGACGCCAAGGTCATCGCCATCCAGTATTCGGCAACCGCTACGGCCATCGGCCTGGTCGCGCTGGTGCTGTCCTGGCTGATGCGGCTGCAGCTCGGCTTCCCCGGCACCTTCAACTTCATCACCCCGGAGGCCTACTACCAGTTCATCACCATGCACGGCATGATCATGGTGATCTACCTGCTCACGGCGCTCTTCCTCGGCGGCTTCGGCAACTACCTGATCCCGCTGATGGTCGGTGCCCGCGACATGGTCTTTCCCTATGTCAACATGCTGAGCTACTGGATCTATTTGCTCGCCGTGCTGGTTCTGGTGTCGAGCTTCTTTGCGCCCGGCGGACCGACGGGGGCCGGCTGGACGCTCTACCCGCCGCAAGCCATCATGACCGGCACACCGGGTGGCCAGGAGTGGGGCATCATCCTGATGCTCGTCTCGCTGATCCTGTTCATCATCGGCTTCACCATGGGCGGCCTGAACTATGTCGTGACGGTGCTGCAGGGCCGCACGCGCGGCATGACACTGATGCGCCTGCCGCTGACCGTCTGGGGCATCTTCACCGCCACCGTCATGGCGCTGCTCGCCTTCCCGGCGCTGTTCGTCGCCTGCGTGATGATGCTGCTCGACCGCGTGCTCGGCACCTCCTTCTTCATGCCGGCGGTGGTCGAGATGGGTGAACAGCTGCAGCACAATGGCGGCAGCCCGATCCTGTTCCAGCATCTGTTCTGGTTCTTCGGCCACCCAGAGGTCTACATCGTCGCGCTTCCGGCCTTCGGCATCGTTTCCGACCTGATCAGCACGCATGCACGCAAGAACATCTTTGGCTACCGGATGATGGTCTGGGCCATCGTCGGCATCGGCGCACTGAGCTTCGTGGTCTGGGCGCACCACATGTATGTCAGCGGCATGCACCCCTATTTCGGCTTCTTCTTCGCCACCACGACGTTGATCATCGCCATCCCGACCGCCATCAAGGTCTACAATTGGGTGCTGACGCTGTGGCGCGGCGACATCCATCTCACCATACCGATGCTTTTTGCCATGGCCTTCATCGTCACCTTCGTCAATGGCGGGTTGACCGGGTTGTTTCTCGGCAATGTCGTGGTCGACGTTCCGCTGTCGGACACGATGTTCGTCGTCGCCCATTTCCACATGGTCATGGGCGTCGCCCCGATCACCGTGATTTTCGGGGCGATCTATCACTGGTACCCGAAGGTCACCGGCCGGATGCTGAACGAAACGCTGGGCCGGTTCCATTTCTGGGTCACGTTCCTTGGCGCCTATCTGATCTTCTTTCCCATGCACTATCTCGGCCTGATGGGCGTGCCGCGGCGCTACAACGAACTGACCGACATGGCGATCATGACGGAGTCGGCCCACCATCTGAACTCCTTCATCAGCATCATGGCGTTCATCGTCGGCTTTGCTCAGATCGTCTTCCTGTTCAATCTGATCTGGAGCATCCGCCATGGCCGGGATGCCGGCGGCAATCCATGGCGGGCGACCACGCTCGAATGGCAGACGCCACAGACACCGCCGGCACATGGCAATTTCGGCAAGGACCTGCCGATCGTCTATCGCTGGGCCTATGACTACAGCGTGCCGGGCGCCAAGGAGGACTTCATCCCGCAGAACATGCCAGGCGGCCCCTCGAGGGAGCCGGCATGAGCGTCATCCTGGTCTTCCTCCTGGTGATTTTCGGCATTGCCGGCTGGTGGCTCTCCCACCAGCGGCTGATGGCAAAGCCATGGCTTGAGCAAGGCATGGCCGGCGACTATATCGCCCTCGACCGCTCGGCGCTGCCGACCGCCAAGATCGGCCTCGGCGTCTTCCTTGCCGTCGTCGGCTGCCTGTTTGCGCTGTTCACCAGCGCCTACTTCATGCGCATGGCACTGTCGGATTGGCAGCCAATGCCATTGCCGCGCATCCTCTGGCTCAACAGCGGTGTGCTGGTCTTGAGCAGCATCGCGCTGCAATGCGCTGCGGTCGCGGCGCGCAAGGGCCAACTGGACACGGTCCGGCTCGGCCTTGCCACGGCAGGGCTGACCGCGCTGGCCTTCCTGATCGGACAGCTTATGGCTTGGCGGGAACTGACCGCCGACGGCTATTGGCTGGCCTCCAATCCTGCCAACAGTTTCTTCTACCTGATCACCGGCATGCATGGCCTGCACATCGTTGGCGGGTTGGTGGGCCTGAGCCGAACAACCGCCAGTGCCTGGAACGGAGCGCGGCCGCAGCGGCTGCGTCTCAGCGTCGAACTCTGCGCCATGTATTGGCATTTCCTGCTGTTCGTCTGGTTCGCCATCTTCATTCTTCTCGCCGGCTGGGCCGCGACTTTCATCGACATTTGCCGACAGTTACTGACCTAGGAGGTCTGGGAGCATGGCAGAGACGACACTGACGCATATCGGCCAGACCGAGCCGCGGCCGGCGGGCTGGCAAGGCATCGCCGCCGACTGGTCTTCGGACCAGCGGGCGTTCAAGAATGTCTCCTGGGGGAAGGCCATGATGTGGATCTTCCTGCTCAGCGACACCTTCATCTTCGGCTGCTTCCTGATTTCCTACATGACCGCGCGCATCTCCACGCGTGTGCCGTGGCCAAATCCGAGCGAGGTCTTCGCGCTGCGCATCGGCGGCCAGGAAATCCCCCTGATCCTCATCGCCATCATGACCTTCGTGCTGATCTCAAGCAGCGGAACGATGGCCATGGCGGTCAATTTCGGCTATCGCCGCGACCGCCGCAAGACGGCGATCCTCATGCTTTTGACCGCGGCACTCGGCGCGACCTTTGTCGGCATGCAAGCCTTCGAATGGACCAAGCTGATTACCGAAGGGGTGCGGCCCTGGGGCAATCCATGGGGTGCTGCACAGTTCGGTTCGTGCTTTTTCATGATCACCGGCTTCCACGGCACCCATGTGACGATCGGGGTGATCTTCCTCATCATCGTGGCGCGCAAGGTCTGGCGCGGAGACTACGACACCGAGAGGCCCGGCTTCTTCACCAGCCGCAAGGGCCGCTACGAGAATGTCGAGATCATGGGGCTCTACTGGCACTTCGTCGACCTGGTCTGGGTGTTCATTTTCGCATTTTTCTATCTTTGGTGAGAGGACGATATGGCTGAAGCAACCGCAAACGGCCTGGGGCAACACGCTCTTCACGGCGCACATGACGCGGCAGCGACCGGCGGCGCCCATGCAGAGGTTCATCAGGAACACCCGATCAAGCTCTACATGGTGGTCTGGGCGTGGCTGTTCATCCTCAGCACCTGCTCCTATCTGGTCGATTATTTCGGCCTCCACGGCTATCTCAGATGGTCGCTGATCCTGATCTTCATGATCCTCAAGGCCGGGCTGATCGTCGCCGTTTTCATGCACATGGCCTGGGAGCGGCTGGCGCTGATGTACGCGATCATCCTGCCGCCGGTTTTCGTACTGGTGTTCGTGGCGCTGATGCTGTTCGAAGCGGATCACACGCTTCTCACCCGTGTGACGTTTTTCGGCGCCGGACCCTGACGCGCAACCTGGATTTGAGGCTTGGTCGACAGAGGCTGCCTGCAATTAGGGTCGGGCCGCTGCTGCCTTGAAACGAGCGGCGGCTGATCCATCTTGCTATTATCGGAAACGATCGGAGGAGAATGATTGCCCTCGTTTCTAATGCGCCGCGAACTCCAGCAGGGAGGCCGAAAATGACGATCGCAAACAGACTGAAGGACTACATTGACGGGAGAGGAATCTCCTACGACACCGTCGCCCATCATCGCACATCGACGAGCAGGCAGTCCGCCATCGCCGCGCATGTGCCCGGCAGCATGATGGCCAAATCCGTGGTCGTTCACCACGAGCTCGGTTATGCGCTGGCCGTGGTCCCAAGCACGCACAGAATCGAGCTCGGCACACTGCAGGACGTCATGGACAGGCGTCTTGGACTCGCCTCCGAAGACGAGGTGGTCTCACTCTTCGGCGATTGCGACACCGGCGCCATTCCGCCGATCGGCGCGGCCTATGATGTCCCGGTGATCCTCGACGACAGCCTCGGCGGGGCCACCGACATCTATTTCGAGGGCGGCGACCACAGGACGCTGGTACATGTCAGCGGCAAGGATTTCCGCAACCTGACCATGGACGCACGTCACGCCCGCTTCAGTCACGCTGCCTACTGAAAAAAATCAACCGGCTGCACCGGCACTCGCGCCGATGCAGCCGGGCCGGATTTCGTCAGCTCGCCGGCCTGACCGACGCCGGCGCTTCCACGACTTTGCGGTAGACATGCCAGGTGGCATGACCAAGGATCGGCAGTACCACCGCCAGCCCCGCGAACACCGGCACCGAGCCGATGATCAGGCAGACGGCGACGATCAGTCCCCAGACAGCCATCGGGATCGGGTTGGCCAGAACGACGCGCACCGAGGTGTGGATGGCCTCGTAAGCGCCAACGTCGCGGTCGAGCAACAGCGGGAAAGCGACGACCGTGGTGCACAGCACAACGGCGGCGAAGACGAAGCCGATGGCGTGCCCCAGGATAATCAGCGTCCAGCCGCGCCCGGTGGCGAATATCTCGTTGATGAAACCGGATATCGATGTCGGCGGCGCCGGGCCGAAGAGATACTGATAGAACATCTGGGCCGTCAAAAGCCAGGCGATGAAGATCGCAAACAGCATGATCCCGACCGCCGCGATGGCCGGCAGCGCCGGAGAGTTCCTGACTTCGAAAGCGTGGCTCCAGGAGGTGTCGATCCCGGCTTCCCGTCGCCGGCTGATCTCATAGAGGCCGATCGCCGCAAACGGACCGATCAGTGCAAAACCGGAGACCAGCGGAAACAACAACGGCAACGCATTGGCGCCCGACGTCCAGGCAGCCAGCACAACGCCGACCAGCGGATAGATCAGGCCGAGAAAAACGATGTGCGATGGTTTGACCATGAAATCGTCGACGCCGCGTCTGAGCGCATCAAAAAGGTCGGAAACACCGATTTTTCGAATTTTGGTGTGTTCCAGCGTCTCGCTGGCGCCTGCTATCACGTGAAAACTTGTCATGCCGTTCCTCCAGATCAGGTCCGGTAAGGTCGCGGTTTCACGGTGCTGCCGTTTTGCATGACTGGCCACGCAAACCGCGGACCTGCACCGTGATCAACATACTCTTTTGCATGGGGTTTGTCGCCCTTTTGTCGGAAGGGCCGGCAGGGTCATGCACCGGTTGCAACTGGCATGAACGCGCGCATTGCAATGGTGTCGGCAAGCAGCATGGCAAAGGTCGCGAAGAGATAGAGAATCGAATAGGCAAACAGCGCCTTTGCCGGTTTCATGTCCTGGTCGGCAATGACCAGAACCTTCCAGCCATGCCAGATAAATCCCACGCCCAGTGCGGCTGAAACAATTCCGTAGAATCCGCTAGCGAATCCGAAGGCCCAGGGCAGCATGCCGATGGGCGCCAGAAGCAGTGCATAGGCGAAGATCTGCTTTCGCGTCGAAGCATGGCCGGCCACGTTCGGCATCATAGGGATGCCGGCCGCGGCATAGTCGCCGGTCTTGAACAGCGCCAGGGCCCAGAAATGCGGCGGCGTCCAGAGGAAAATGATCAGAAACAGAATGATGCTTTCAATGCCGACGGCGCCGGTGGCCGCCGCCCAGCCGATGACAGGAGGCAGCGCGCCTGCGGCGCCGCCGATGACGATGTTTTGCGGCGTCGAGCGTTTCAGCCACATCGTATAGATGACAACGTAGAAGAAGATGGTGAAGGCCAGCAGCGACGCCGCCAGCCAACCCACCAGGAGGCCGAGCGTCACCACCGAAAACGCGGAAAGCACCAGGCCGAAGCCGAGCGCCTCGCCCGGCTCGACACGGCCTGACGGAATCGGCCGTTTTGAGGTGCGCGACATCAGCGCGTCGATATCGGCATCGTACCACATGTTGAGCGCCCCGGCCGCGCCCGCTCCAACCGCAATAGCGCCGATAGCGATCACGGCGATGACCGGGTTCATCCCGCCGGGCGCCACCATCAGACCGACGAAAGCGGTAAAGATCGCCAGCGCCATGACCCGTGGCTTCAAAAGCGCAAAGAAATCACCAGCCGTCGCTTCCGAGAGGCGGATGCCGGTATCCTTGAGGCTTTCCTTGACCGACATTTGAGACGACCAGCGATGGAAACCGGCAGCCCAGCCGGCTGAAGAGCCAGGCTATTTTGAGAATTGCTTCAGATAGGCGATGACGTTGGCGATGTCCTCGTCCTTCTTCAGGCCGGGAAACGCCATCTTCGTACCTTGGACCAAGGCCTTTGGATCGTGAAGGTAGGTAGTCAGCGTCGGTTCATCCCATTTGACGCCGGATGCGCCGGCCGCGATCATGGCCTCGGAGTATTTGAAATCCGGATGCGTGCCGGCCGTCCGGCCAATCACACCGTGCAACGACGGACCGATCTTGTTCGTGTCCTCTTCCGCGATGTGGCAGACCTTGCATTTGGTAAAGACCTTCTCGCCCGCCGCGGCATCCTGTGCCTGCGATGAATTCGAGATGAAGGTCGCAACGGATATGGTGGCTAGGAATGCTATTGCACGCATGGCATCTCCTCACTGATCGCCAGTATTGCCCAAGACGATCTGCGCGCGCCGGCACATGGATGCACCGACATGCGCACTGCGCCACAGAACGGAATATCGGCTCCTCCCTTGTGGCCCTACGACATCTCAGTACCACAGAATTTGGCCGGCAGATAGAAGATGCCAGCCTTACGCCACGGCCCTGCCGTCGGCCTCACGGTGGCCGGCCAGCAGGTCGCAAGGACTTTCGTCGACACGTTCGGCTGGTTTCGCCTGTCACAGCGGTTTTGTGTCGGGCATGCGGCTCGCCGGCGTCGTTCTATTCCTGGCCGGCTGCATCATCATCATCAAGGCGCTCTGATCCCGCCGCCATCCCGCCACAACGAAAAAGGCCGCCCATAGGGCGGCCTTTTCTAATCCTGTCGTCAGGCGCTTATTCGGCGTCCTTGGCGGCCTTCTTCTTCGGTGCGGCCTTCTTCTTGGGCTCTTCAGCGTCGTCGGCCTTTTCAGCCTTCTTGGCAGCGGCCTTCTTCGCCGGCTTCGCCTTGGCGGTCTCGCCCTCTTCGTCGTCTGCCATCAGCTCTTCCTTGCTGACCTTGACGTCGGTGACCGAGATCTGGCCGAGCAGATGGTCGACCACCTTCTCCTCGAACATCGGCGCGCGCAGCGTGTTCAGCGCTTCGGGATTGCTGCGGTAGAATTCAAAGGCTTCCTGCTGCTGGGCGGCCGGGTAGCGGCGCACCTGCTCGAACAGGCCGCGCTGCAATTCCTCGTCCGTCACGGTGACGCCGGCCTTCTCGCCGATTTCGGCGAGAACCAGGCCGAGACGCACACGGCGCTCTGCAAGGCGAAGATATTCGGCGCGTGCCTCTTCTTCCGTCGTCTCCTCATCGGCGAAGCTGCGGCCGGCAGCTTCGAGATCGCGGTTGACCTGGGTCCAGATGTTGTTGAACTCGGCGTCGACGAGCTTCGACGGCGCCTCGAACGAATAGGAGGCGTCGAGCTGGTCGAGCAGCTGGCGCTTGACCTTCTGGCGCGTCATCGAACCGAACTGGTTCTCGATCTGGCCGCGCACGATTTCGCGCAGGCGTTCCAGCGACTCCAGGCCGAGGTTCTTGGCCGTCTCGTCATTGATCTCGAGCGCGCCGGGCTTGGATACTTCCTTGACCGTGACGTCGAAGGTGGCTTCCTTGCCGGCCAGATGCGCCGCCTGGTAGTTCTCCGGGAAGGTGACCGTCACCTGTTTCTCGTCGCCGGCCTTGGCGCCGATCAGCTGATCTTCGAAGCCGGGGATGAATTCCTTGGAGCCGAGCACCAGCGGCTGATCCGTGCCGGCGCCGCCAGAGAAGGCCTCACCGTCGATTTTGCCGACATAGTCGATCGACAAGCGGTCGCCTTCGGCGGCCTTGCCGGTCTTCGGCTCATAGCTGCGCGCCGATTCGGCAACGCGCTGGACCTGCTCGTCGATCTCGGCATCCGGCACGTCGAACACCTGGCGTGTCACCTTGATGTCGGAGAAATCCTTGATCTCGATCGCCGGAATGATCTCGTAATTGATGCTGAACTCGAAGTCGGCGCCGCCGGCCAGGATCTTCTCGGCTTCCTTCTCGTCCTCGGTCATGATCACTTCGGGCTGCATGGCGGCCTTTTCGCCGCGCCCGGTGATGATCGAGCGGGTCGAATCGTTGAGGATCTCGTTGACCACTTCGGCCATGAACGACTTGCCATAAACCTTGCGCAGGTGCTGCACTGGCACCTTGCCGGGGCGGAAGCCGTTGATGCGGACCTTGTTGCGGGCGTCCGACAGCCGCGCCATCAGCTTGGCTTCCATGTCACCCGCCGGCACGGTGATCTTGATCTCGCGCTTGAGACCGGAGTTGAGCGTTTCGGTGACCTGCATCGTAAAACCTTTTTTTCACCAATGAGGCTGCCAAACGGCTCCTGCCGTTTACAGCCTGCCGGTATAATCTTGCCGGGAATGGCTTTTGGTACGGAACCTGGCGATTTGACCGCAAAAGCGGCTCAAATTCTCCCAAACTGCGCTCCAAAATGTGAATAAGTCTTTGTTTTTCCTACTTCTTATCACATTCTGCAGAAGCGGATCGTCGCGTCCCGTCACATTTGACACGCCTTTTGTCACAGGCGCGGCTAATTTTCAACCATCTTCGCGTTGCAGCGAATGACCGCCATTTTGACCCCGACATTGACAGAATGATGGCTACATGGGATTGCCGGTTCATGCGGATGTGGCGGAACTGGTAGACGCCCTGGATTTAGGTTCCAGTGCCGAAAGGCGTGGGGGTTCGAGTCCCTTCATCCGCACCAGCAGCCTATTCCTCAAAGACCTGACGCGTGAGCCATTCCGTCAGCTTCGCAAGGTCGGACCCCAACACGCGGTCATCACCGACCGGCGGAACGATCCTTCTGATATCCGCGACAAATGACTGCAGCGCCGGTGGTGCTTCGCGCCCTGTGACATGCAGTGCCTGCGAGGCGATCATCGCCAGCATCGCCATCGCCGCGTCGACGCAGCGGCCGGCGGTCGCCTCCTTGGTCCAGGCGAAGAACGCCGTGGTGGCGACATCGTCCTGCCCAGCGCCAGCCGATTCCGTTCCCGGAATGAAGGTGCGTTGCGCCGCAAGCTTGGCTTGCTCGAGATAGCCGGTGATCGCCATCGGCACATAGCCGACATTGCCGTGGCCGTCGCTGTCCGCCCAATGCCGCCCTGTCATCAGGAGGTCAGGCAGCAGCGACACCTTGCCGTTCAGAAGCTTTGAGGCGTGGCGATCGCAGAGCAGGCAGAGATCGGCCCAGATCGCCGCCAGATCGTCGAGCGCTGGCGTTGCCATGGCGTTGTGATAGCCGCCGGTGCTGATGCAGCGGCCGAACGGGTGCACGTCATCAGGCGGGATATAGACCGGGTTGTCCGAGATCGAAGCCAGCGAAACGGTCGCCGCCCGCTCGGCTGTCGACAGAGCGCGATGCGCCTGGCCGAGGATGCGCGGCACGATCCGGTAGCTGACCGGCGCCTGATAGTTGCGCCGCCCGTCTCCGGCGCCGACGAGGAACTCGCGCAATCCGCGCAGGGCGGCAGCTTCGTGTTCGTCGCCCCAAAGCGTGTCGAGCGCCTCGTCGTAATGTTCGAGCGGCGCGCGAAACGCTTCGATCGACAGCGCAAAGACCTTTTGTGTCATACGGACGCGGCGGCGGGCCGCCAAGGCCGCATCGGCAACCAGGGCCGCAGCGCATGGCGAGCCATTGATCAGCGAGCCGCGTTCCTTGACCTCGAGATCAAAGCGCGTCGAAAGCTCTGCGAACAGCGGATAGAGGGCGAGGATTTCACCGGCGCCACCCTGACCTTGGGATGGCACCGCGGGCATCGGTCCGCCGTCGAGCATCGCTGCGACGGCGAGCGCCATGCGCGGCGTGGTGGCGGCATTTCCTTCAAGGAAATTGGTCAAGCGGGCGAGCACGATCGCCCTGACCACGCGCTCCGGCAACGGATCGCCAAAGGAGGTGGCAGCCGCGAACGCCTTGATGCGCGCATGGCGATCCCGCTCGTCATGTTCGAGCTTGCGGCTCGCCAGTTCCCCCATGGCGGTGGTGACGCCGTAGATGACCGGTGGAGGGTCGGATTCAATCAGCTTCAGGAACGATGCGCGGCATTCGGCGATGCGCAGCAAGGCCGCGTCACTGATTTTGACGGCGTCCTTCTTCCAGGCGACGCGGAAAACAGTGTCGAGATTGACGTCTTCCCGTGTCGTCAGGGTCGCTGGCATGCTTCGTACCGTCAGGTGGGAGGGTTAGTAGAGCGGTTCCTCGAACAGCGTCTTGTCGCCATCCATCAGCGCCTTGATCTGCGCGCTGCCGTCGGCCGCGATGGCGGCGCGGATGCCGAACGGCCGCACCCGCATGTCGTTCTGGATCGCCATGCCCTCGCCTTCCGGCAGATAGAAGCGCTCGATGCCGTAGTCAGGCGCGATCGTCGCTTCCGGCTCGCGCAGGCCCCAGCCATCCGCGACATGCCCGACGATGTCGACCTCATCGGAGGCCGCCGGCGTCGGTGCGGCATCGAACCAGGCCGCGCTCGGCTGCCAGTAGCCCTCAGCGCCCTTCTTCAGCCTGACGACGAGTTCGGAGTCATTGCTGGTGGACCTGTCGGGTGGAATGTTGGCGATCAGCTTCACCGGGATGCGCGAGATCTCGTAGCCAAGCACAACATAGTCGCCGCGCAGGAGATCGCGCGGGTCGATCGGCTCGACCTTCAGCAGGACTTCCTTGCCGTCGCGCAGAATCGCCGCCCGGCCGGCGATGATCCAGCAGAGGAAGCCGATCTGGACGAGCGCCAGCAGCAGCGCCGAGATGATCAGTCTTTTGCCGGTCATCATGCACTCGCTCCTTCGCCGCGCGGCGCGTTCATGCGTTTTTCGACGCGGATGATGACCAGCGCCAACGTGCCGAGCAGCAGTGCGGCAGCCAGGAAGAAGCCGGCGGTGCCGAGCATCGAATGCAGCATCACTATATAGATGATGGCGAGCTCGAAGGCGAAACCGGCATAGGCAACCCAGCGCAGGCCCCTGCTCTCACGGCCGCCGAGCATGATCGCTGCGACGATGCCGGCGAGCGCAACCGCCGAGGCAATGGCGAAGCCGGCATTGTAGCTCGCCTCGTCGGCCAGTTCGAACTGGATCATCGCCATGCCGGTGAGGAAGCCGATCAGGGCATGCAAGGGCAGCCGGCCGCCAAGCTGCACGATCCGCTCGACCGGTTCGGCCGCGAAGATAGCCGCTGCAAAAAGCAACGCCGAGACCACCACCAACGGAGTGGCGACCTGCAGCGTGTCGTGGTCCATCACGAGCAGCACGAGATAGGCGATGACCGACAGGATGATCAGGTGCCGCGCTGCCTGGCTGCGGGTCCAGAACGAAATGGCGAAGAGTACCAGCGCCATGGGGGCGAAGAGATGCGGAAACTCGGCACGTCGGAAAAAGCCGCCCCATTTGAGGAACAGCCAGGCGTCGGCGATGCCGACGGAAGCGAGGGTGAGCGGGTTGGAGCGCAACGCGACCGCCGCCAGCGCCGTGCCGGCGCCCCAGGTGATCAAGGCCGACGCTTCGTCGCCGGACAAATGATACATCTGGCCGATCAGCGCGATCGATCCGCCGAACGCTGCCGCGGCCACGATCCACAGCGCCTCGCCGATCGCTGCATGGTCGCGCGTCTTCAGCACAGCACCGCCGACATAGCCGGCGATAATGATGGCAAAGAGCGCCACGACGCGCGCCAGCCGTGGAATGGCTTCCCAATTGGCGGCGACGAAGATCAGGATCGCGGCGCCGAACAAGAGCGCCGCCATCATCGCCAGGATCGAACCGAAGCTCAGCGATTTGCGCTCGTTTGCTTCGACGTCGCGCGCCAGCGCATCGGCCGTTGGCGCGTCGATCAGGCCGCCCTCTCGCCAGCGCGCGATATCCGCCCTGACCCGTGACGAATAGCTCGCCATACCCCTATCTCCCCCAGCCTGGTCTTTTTTTCAGCCGATCCGGCCAAACCGTTGACGCAACGGCATTTTCCGATTCGGGTTTCTTTGTGTCGAAGCCGTGAACGCGCGTTAATGTTGCATTGCACAATTTGCATTGCTGCCATGCACCAATAGCGCTTTTAAATCGTTTTTAGCCCACCTATGTTCAGGTCGTACTGAAAGACGGAATGATCCGAAAGAAAGACGAAACGAGAAATACCATGAACCTGATCCGCAACTACCGCAACTGGCGCCGCTACCGGGAAACTGTTTCCGAGCTGAGCCGCCTGAGCAACCGTGAACTGAACGACCTCGGCATCGGCCGCAGCGACATCCACTACGTCGCCCGCAAGGCGGTCTAATCCTTCGGACCGTAAATGGTCCGAACCAGTTTTAAGAGAGAACGACAATGAACCTGATCCGCAACTATCGTAACTGGCGCGTCTACCGCGACACCGTGAACGAACTGGGTCGCCTTTCGAACCGCCAGCTCCATGATCTCGGCATCGTCCGCGACGAGATCAAGCACGTCGCCCGCAAGGCGATCTGAAGCTAAGGAATTTCGCCAGGGTCGACCTCCTCCCCGACCCTGACGGATACGGTCAGCCTTCACCTCCTCCCGAGGGTTGACCACCAAAACGGCGCCCGCCGCACCTCCTCCCGCGGCGGGCGTTGTTCCCAAAGCGAACGCAGTTCGTCTTTCAAAGCGAACGTAGTTCGTCTTCCCAGGGGTTTCGCCCCCCTTGATCCGGCGAAAGAGATTTCGTCAAAGCCGACCTCCTCCCCGGCGATGACGAATACGGTCGATCTTCACCTCCTCCCGAGGATCGACCCCAAAAACGACACCCGCCGGACCTCCTCCCCCGGCGGGTGTTGTTGTTTTTGGGGGTAGGCTTCCCCCTCGCCGGACTGTCGCGCGGCAATTGCAATCGCCGCCGCAAGCGATTATTCCGGCGCTCATGAGCAAAAATCCAATCCACATCATCGGCGGCGGCCTCGCCGGATCCGAAGCGGCATGGCAAGCGGCTGAAGCCGGCGTGCCGGTCGTGCTGCATGAAATGCGCCCGGTGCGCGGCACCGACGCGCACAAGACGGACGGCTTGGCCGAACTCGTCTGCTCCAACTCCTTCCGCTCGGACGACGCCGAAAACAATGCGGTCGGCCTGTTACACGCCGAAATGCGGCTGGCTGGCTCGCTGATCATGAGCGCCGGCGACGCGCACCAGGTGCCGGCCGGCGGCGCGCTGGCGGTCGACCGCGACGGGTTTTCACAAGCCGTGACCAGAAGGCTCGAGGCGCATCCGCTGATCACCATTGAGCGTGAGGAAGTTCCCGGCCTGCCGCCAACGGACTGGGACCAGGCGATCATCGCCACCGGCCCGCTGACCGCACCCGGGCTCGCCCAGTCGATTGCCGAGGCCACCGGCGCCGATGCGCTGGCCTTCTTCGACGCCATCGCACCGATCATCCACTTCGACACGATCGACATGGACACCTGCTGGTTCCAGTCGCGCTACGACAAGGTCGGCCCCGGCGGCACCGGCAAGGACTACATCAACTGCCCGATGGACAAGGAGCAATATTTCGCCTTCGTCCAGGCATTGATCGATGGCCAGAAAACTGAATTCAAACAATGGGAAGGCACCCCCTATTTCGACGGCTGCCTGCCGATCGAGATCATGGCCGAGCGCGGCGTCGAGACGCTGCGCTACGGGCCGATGAAGCCGATGGGGCTGACCAATGCCCACAATCCGACGGTCAAGGCCTATGCCGTCGTGCAGCTGCGCCAAGACAATGCGCTGGGTACGCTCTACAACATGGTCGGTTTTCAGACCAAGCTGAAGCATGCCGAGCAGGTGCGCGTGTTCCGCACCATTCCGGGCCTGGAAAACGCCGATTTCGCCCGCCTCGGTGGCCTGCATCGCAACACCTACATCAACTCGCCGACCTTGCTCGACGCTTCGCTGCAGCTGAAGTCGCGGCCCGGCCTGCGCTTTGCCGGCCAGATCACCGGCTGCGAAGGCTATGTCGAGAGCGCTGCGATCGGCCTGCTCGCCGGCCGCTTCGCCGCTGCCGAGCGGCTCGGCCATGCGCCGTCGCTACCGCCGCTGACCACAGCCTTCGGCGCCTTGCTCAACCACATCACCGGCGGCCACATCGTCTCCGACGACGAGCCAGGAAAACGCTCCTTTCAGCCGATGAACGTCAATTTCGGCCTGTTCCCGCCGGTGGAGGCGCCGAAGACCGAGGGCAAGCGGATGCGCGGCAAGGACAAGACCGTCGCCAAGCGTCATGCCATCACATCGCGCGCTCGTGCCGACTGCCGGCAATGGCTGGGGCTGCCAGCGCAAACGGAAACGGCCGAAGCGGCGGAATAAGGGTCCGCTACTCCGCAGCCTTGATGCTCGCCTGAAGGATTCCTGTTACGATTGACGTCTGGCTGGCCAGCCTTGCGAGGCGCGGCGCAACAGCAGCCAATGCCGGCGCAACGCCGAAAGTTGCGCCGGGCCATTGAACGGTGAATGGCTTTCCATCTTGCCGAGATAAGCGCGCGTCAGCGTCAGCGGCAGGAATGCCGGGCGCAGCGAGACCGGCAACGCCGATGCTCCCTGCTCGAAGGCGGAAAGATGCTCCCGCGCCAGCGCGATCATTGCCGCCACCGCACGTTTCGCGCCCGGGCCGCCATCGCCGGTAACAAACTCTTCCGGCGACGATCCTGCTGCCGCCAGAATATCGGCCGGGACAAAGCACTGTCCCCGCTTGCGGTGCAGCGGCAGCAGAAGCAGCAGGCCGGTCATCGCTTGTGCGCAACCTGCCCTGCCGGCAAGTTCGGCAAAGCGCGGCGCCTCGACGGGGTCGAGCACCATTGCCGCGAACTGGATGAGGGCGGATGCCGTCTCGCCGCAATAGCCTTCGAGATCGGTGCGCGACGGCATCGGATCGTCATAAAGATCGAAGATGCGCGCTTCGAGCATATTGTCGAATGCTGGCCTCGGCAGGCTGTGGGCGGCAATCGCCGCCTTCAAGGCATCGGCGACAGGATGGCCGACCCCATCATCGTCCGCTGCGATGACATCGCGCCACCATTGCAGCCGCACTTCACCCGGCAATGCCTCATGGATGCGGTCGCGAATGCCTGCAATCTCAGCGTTGAAGGCATAGAGCGAAAACAGCGCGTCGCGTCTGTCCGCCGGCGCATAGAGCGCTGTGAGATAGCGGTCGTGGTCGGCGGTGCGCACCGCGTCCATGACGATCTTGCTGGTAACAGCCATGTCAGTCGACGGCGATCAGCGCGGCGGCCACGGCGCGGTCTTCCGCCAGAAGCACATTGTAGGTCCGCACTGCCGCCCCGGTCGACATCGGATCGGATGAAATGCCTGCTGCTTTCAGTGCCGCGCGCAGTGCAACCGGCAATGGCCTGAGATCCTTGCCGCAACCGACCAGCAAGATCTCGACCGTGCCGGCCTCGGCCAGCAACTTTTCGAAATCCGCCGCGGTCAGGGCCGCCGGATCGGCCGGCTCCCAGCCGTAAATGCCGGTGGGCAGGCACAGCAGCGAGCCGCGATGCGACATGTCGGCGAAGCGGAACCCGCCATTGCCATAGGCCTCGATCGGCGCGCGGCCGGGGAAATGCGCCTCGCGGATGACGATGCCTTTTGCCACGAGCGCAGCGTTCGTCAGGTCGCCACGGCTTTGCCGCCGCCGACCGGCTTTTCATCGTCAGCGGTCGTGGTCTGCGGCCGCAACTTGAACAGGATCAGCAGCGGCGCAGCGATGAAGATCGACGAATAGGTGCCGAAGACAACGCCGAACAGCATCGCCATCGTGAACGAGCGGATCACCTCGCCGCCGAACAGCACCAACGCCAGCAGCGCCAGGATCGTCGTCACCGAAGTCAGCGTCGTTCGCGACAGCGTTTCGTTGATGGCGTTGTTCAACAATTGCGGCAACGGCATGCGCTTGTATTTTCGCAGATCCTCGCGAACGCGGTCATAGACGACGATCGTATCGTTCAGCGAATAGCCGATAATGGTCAGGATCGCCGCCAGCGATGACTGGTTGAATTCAAGCCCGGTGATGACGAAGAAACCGAGCGTCATGACTACGTCGTGGACCGTCGCGACGATGGCGCCGACCGCGAACTGCCATTCGAAGCGGAACCAGACGTAGACCAGGATGCCGAGCAGTGCGACCAGCATGGCGATCGTGCCTTGCTTGGCCAATTCGCCGGAGACCGTCGGCCCCACCACTTCGACGCGGCGGAAGTCGTATTGGTCCTGCAGCTCGCCGCGCACCTTGTCGATGACGGTCTGCTCGGCGTTCTCGCCGCCGTCCTGCGTGCCGACGCGGATCAGCACGTCGTTCGGCTCACCGAACTGCTGCACCTGCACTTCGCCGATGTTGAGTTCCGTCAGCCTGCCGCGGATGTCGGCAAGATCGGCATTGCCGGTCTTGGCCTGCACCTCGATCAGCGAGCCGCCCTTGAAGTCGATGCCGTAATTGATGTCGACGGTCAGGAACAGCACCACCGAGAGAATCGAAAGCGCGCTCGACAGGGCGAATGTCCAGCGGCGAATGCCCATGAACGGGATCTTCGTGCCGGCCGGAATGAACGTCACCGGCGCCCGCGGCAACTCCTTCGGGCGCGCCCGGCGCAGCCAGATCGACACCAGCAGACGGGTGAAGGTGAAGGCGGTGAAGACGGTGGTCAGGATGCCGATGGCATAGGTGATGGCAAAGCCCTTCACCGGCCCGGTGCCGAGATAGAACAGCACCACGGTTGCAATCAGCGAGGTGATGTTGGAATCGACGATGGTCGCCAGGGCTTTGGTGAAACCGGTGTCGATCGCCTGGATCACCGAGCGGCCATTCCGTCGCTCCTCGCGGATACGCTCATAGATCAGCACGTTGGAATCGACCGCCATGCCGATGGTCAGCACGATACCAGCGATGCCCGGCAAGGTCAGCGTCGCGCCTAGCAGCGACAACAGCCCGACGATCATCGCCACATGGACTGCCAGAGCGATGTTGGCGAGGAAGCCGAGGAAGCCGTAGGCCACGAACATGAAGGCGACGACGAGGATCGAACCGATGATGCCGGCAACCTTGCCCGCATGGATGGAGTCCTGGCCAAGACCCGGACCCACAGTGCGCTCTTCGATCACCGTCAGCTTGGCCGGCAGCGCGCCGGCGCGCAGCAGCACGGCGAGGTTGTTGGCGGTCTCAGCGGTAAAACTGCCTGAAATCTGGCCGGTGCCGCCCAGGATCGGTTCGCGGATCTGCGGCGCCGAAATAACCTGGTCGTCGAGCACGATGGCGAACAGCTTGCCGACATTCTGTGAGGTCGCCTGGCCGAAGCGCGCCGAGCCTTTGGAGTCGAAGCGGAACGAAACCACCGGCTCGTTGGTCTGGGAATTGTATGTCGCCTGCGCATCGACGAGGCTCTCACCCGAGACGATGACGCGGTTCTCGATCAGATAGGGAACCGGAGGATCGTCCTGCGAGTAGAGGATGGAGGAACCTGCCGGCGGACGACCGTTGAGCGCGTCCTGCACCGACATCGACTGGTCGACCATCTGGAAGTTCAGCTTGGCGACCGTGCCGAGCATGTCCTTCAGCTTCTGCGGATCCTGCAGGCCTGGCACCTGGACCAGGATACGGTCGTCGCCTTGCCGCTGCACGATCGGCTCGGTCGTGCCCAGCGCGTTGACGCGGCGTTCGACGACCTCGATCGACTGCGCCAGCGCCGTCGCCGTGCGGTATTTGATGCCGGCGTCGGTGACGGTGAATTTGAGCAGGCCGGGCTCGCTGTCATCCAGCGTCATCTCCTGGATGGAGCCGCCGCTGAACAGGCCCGCGGCAACAGGATCGGTCAATGACTTCAGCGCCGTCTTGGCGGCTTCCACCTGCGCGGGATCGGTGATGCGGACCTGCACGGTCCGGCCCGATCCGGCAAGGCCGGTATAGCCAAGCTTGGCATCGCGCAGCAGCGTCCGGATCTCGTCGCGCGTCGTCTCCAGCCGGTCCTTGATCAGGTCGTTTGGATCCATCCTCAACAGGATGTGCGAGCCGCCCTGCAGATCGAGGCCGAGCGTCATCTGCCGCTTCGGCACCCAGCTGGGCAGTTGGGCCAACGTGCTGGCGGGGAACAGATTGGGCGCCGCGAGAAGCACTGTGATGGCCACGGCCACCCAGATCAGGATCATCTTGAAGCGCGAGAAATATAACATTGTCTATCGTCCGTTCAGGCGTACAAGCGGCTGCGTTCCGCCTACAATTGGGTTATTTCTTGGCGTTCTGGTTGGCTACAGGCTCGCCCTTGACCCGCACATCGACGATCGTCGAGCGCAGCGCCGTCACCTTGGTGCCGCCGCCGAGGTCGACTTCGAGCTCATGGTCATCGATCACCTTGGTCACCTTACCGATAAAGCCGCCGCCGGTGACGACCGTGTCACCGCGACGAACCGCCGCCAGCATGTCGGCGCGCTTTTTCAATTGGGCGCGCTGCGGCCGGATGATCAGAAAGTACAAGATCGCGAAAATCGGGATAAACGGCACGATGAGGTCGAACATCGGGCCGAGCGGGGTCAGCGAGGGTGCCGCAGCCTGGGCGAATGCCGGTGTGACGAACATCAAGAACTCCTGAATACGGAAAAAAGGCCACAAAGCGGCCCCGCCAAATTTGGCCGGAATATAGTCGGTAAAGTTGCCAATGCAACTGCGCGAGCCGGCAAATCGGCTGCTTTTCCGACCGGTTGACCCGTGTTAGAGCTTGAACCCGAACAGCGGTGTCAGGTTTCCGGAAAAGAGCACGCACAAACAAAAGGTTGGAGCTGGTTTTTATGCCACCGGCATCGACCGGATTACCGCCTCACACGCCCCTGAATGCAAAAAATAAAGATGCGAAAATGACCGACAGCACCATCGACGCCCTGAACGACAAGCTCGATCGCCTGATCGAGGCGGTCTCCCGCCTCGCCCCGCCGCCGGTGCCGAAAACCGACCTTGCCGAGGCCGATTGCTTCGTCTGGCAGGCCGATCCCGGCTATCTCGAGCCGGTGCGTAAGGTCAATCGCGTCGACATCGGCCTGATCCGCGGCGTCGACCGCGTCCGCGACATCCTTGTCGACAACACCGAGCGCTTCGCCGCCGGTTTTGCCGCCAACAACGTGCTGTTGTGGGGCGCGCGCGGCATGGGCAAGTCCTCGCTGGTCAAGGCAGTACACGCCGCGATCAACGCGTCTTCGAAACTCGATCTGCCGCTCAAGCTCATCGAGATCCACCGCGAGGACATCGACACGCTGCCCAAGCTGATGGGTCTGCTGAAGGCCGCGCCCTTTCGCGTCATCCTGTTTTGCGACGATCTGTCGTTCGACCATGACGACACCTCCTACAAGTCGCTGAAGGCGGCGCTTGAAGGCGGCGTAGAAGGCCGGCCGGCGAACGTTATCTTCTATGCTACCTCGAACCGGCGCCATTTGTTGCCGCGCGACATGATCGACAACGAGCGTTCGACCGCCATCAACCCGTCGGAAGCGGTCGAGGAGAAGGTGTCGCTGTCCGACCGTTTCGGCCTGTGGCTCGGCTTCCACAAATGTTCGCAGGATGAGTATCTCGATATGATCGACGGCTATGTCCGCCATCACGGCCTCGCCATCGACCCCGAGACGTTGCGCGCCGAGGCGCTGGAATGGGCGACGACGCGCGGCAGCCGCTCGGGCCGTGTCGCCTGGCAGTTCACCCAGGATCTGGCGGGAAGGCTGGGCAAGCCGCTCAATGACTAGCAACCGCCATCCGAAACCGAAGGCGTGTGGCCAAGCTGTCACCTGCCAAAAGCACTGTTCTTTATTTGTTCCGAGATTCATGTCATTTTCCCGCTCCGGCAACTCGAAGGCCAAAGGGGAGTGCAATTGGAGAGCAAGGGCGCAGCGTTTCGCAGGCTTCATGAGGAACCGGGCGCGTTCGTCATCCCCAACCCTTGGGACATTGGCACGGCGCGGATTCTCGCAGCCATGGGTTTTCGTGCCCTCGCCACCACCAGCGCCGGCATGGCGTTCTCTCTCGGTGTCGCCGAGGGACAGGTCTCGCGGGCGGACACTCTAAGCCACTGCCGGGCCATAGCGGCCGCGACACCGCTCCCCGTCTCCGCCGATCTCGAAAAAGGCTTTGGCGACAGTCCGGAAAGCGCTGCCGAGACGATCCAGGCCGCTGCCGGCATCGGCCTGGCCGGATGCTCCATGGAAGATCATACCGGCCGGCGCGATGATCCGATCTACGACTTTGGGCTCACGGTCGAGCGCATCGAGGCGGCCGCGCAAGCACGCCGGGCACTGCCGGACGATTTCGTCCTTACGGCGCGCTGCGAAAACTTCTTGTGGGGGCGCCCCGATCTGGATGACACCATTCGCAGATTGCAAGCTTTCGAGAAGGCCGGAGCCGATGTGCTTTATGCGCCCGGCCTGCATGACCTCGACATGATCCGCACCGTTTGCAGCGCCGTGACGAAACCGGTCAATGTCGTCATGGGCATGCCCGGCGCAACGTTCGGTGTGGCTGAGCTGGCGGACGCCGGCGTCAAGCGGATCAGTGTCGGCTCGGCGCTGGCGCGGCTCGCGTTTGGCAGGTTCGTCCGCGCCGCGCGGGAGATGAGATCGGCAGGGACATTCCGGTTTTCCGAAGAAGCCATGGGTTTTGCGGAGCTGGAGGGCTTCTTTACCGGATCGACGAAGGCTTGAGAGCCCGCCGAGGGTCTGCCCGGTAACTGCCTCTTTTGCCGAATGGCTCCGAGCCGCGAACCACTGAAAAAGCCCGCTCCTCACGGAGCGGGCCGAGCCGGCGGGCCGGACTGGAGGTCAGACGGCCTGCAAATGCTTTTTTTTCTTCTATTCGAGATAGCCCGCCTATTCGAGATAGCCAGAGGGATCGACCGGGGCCGAATTCTTGCGCACTTCGAAGTGCAGTTTCGGCGAGTCTGTGGTGCCGCTCATGCCCGACAGCGCGATTTCCTGGCCGCGCTTGACCTTCTGGCCGCGCTGCACCTCGATCGAACTGGTGTGGCCGTAGACGGTGACCAGCCCGTTTTCGTGGCGCACCAGCACCGTGTTGCCGAATTCCTTGAGCCCGTCGCCGGCATAGATGACGACGCCGTTCTCGGCCGCTTTCACCGGCGTTCCCTCCGGCACGGCGATGTCGACACCGTCCTTGCCGCCGCCGAACCCGGAGATCACGCGGCCGCGCACCGGCCAGCGCATCTTGCCGATGCCGGTGGCGTCCGGCGCCACCGCATCGTCGTCCTCGGCCTGCTGGATGACCTTGGAGTCTTTCTTCGGCGGCGTATAGGACGCCAGCGTTTCCGTCGGTTTGGCCGCCGGCTGGGTGGTAGCCGTCGTCACCGGGTCAATTTTGGCCGGCTTGGCGCTGGCAACCGTTGCCGTACCGCCGGCTGGAACCTTCAGCGTCTGGCCGATCTTGAGCAGTCCGTCCTTCATGCCGTTCGCCTGCTTCAGCGCAGCGGTGCTGACGCCAGTCTTCCGGGCAATGGCCGAGAGCGAATCGCCCTGCTGGACCGTGTAGGTGCCGGCGGCCGCCTTGGGCGCAGCCGAAGCCACCTGTGCTGCGGGCTTGCCGTCCTTCGGCTTTGCCGCGGATGCATCCACCTGCGCGGCGGCTTTGCCGTCCTTGACCTTCGGCTGCTGCGGCAGCACGGCCACCTTGTCCGGCGCTGTCGCCGGCTGGTCGTGCTTGCCATTTGCGGGCTTGGCGTCGGCAATCTTCGGCGCCGATGTCTGATCCTTGCTCGAATAGGCATAGGCCGGGATGACCAGCTTCTGGCCGGTCTTCAGCCCCTTGGTGGCGCTCAAGCCGTTGACCTTCATGATCACGTCGGCCGGCACATGATAGTGCTGCGCCAGGCCAGAAATGGTCTCGCCGTCCCTGACGATGATCTCGGTGGCATGCGGCGTTCCTGCCGCCGTCGCCATCTTTGGCGCGTCGGGCTGCGCGTTCTTGAACGGCTTTGCCGCCGGCGCGACGGTGCCAGTAGCTGTTTTGTCGAGATGCCTGGCGGGAGGCGCCAGAACCGGAGCCGAGGCTGCACGCACAGGACTTGCGGCAGGCGCCAGTGCCGGCTGCGACTGGGCGACCGGTGGCAATTGCTGAACGGTAACCGGCTCCAGGCTGGAACGGCTGACCGACTGGGTGTGGCTGCCGTCGACCGGCGCTGCGGCGACCGGCGCGGCGCCGACATCGCCCGGATAAGGCTGGGCGGCGTCCTGCTTGTCGATGATGGCGCGCTGATTGTTGGTCGAGGAGGTGAAGACGTCGTCGACACCGTTGAACCGCGAGACCTGGGAGCTGCACCCTGCAGCGGCGCCTGCGACCATGAGGACGGCGCAGCCACGCGCCAGATTACGCCCGTTTGCCTTCAAAACACTGAATTGCATCGCACTAACCCGCACATACCCGGTACAAACTAGGCATGATTAAAGCGCGTTAATGTTACTGGTCGGTTAACCCCTTAGAATCAGACGCAAATTTTCTTAAAATATTTTGGGCCTGGTCGGGTTTGTTGAGATTCAGGTCAGGCCGAGCCGAGAATGGCTGACACCGAGAACCGGAACGCAGCGGACATTTGGGTCCGTGTGTACCGGAAGCGCAGGAAGCCGCCATTCGCAGGCCGGCATCACCTGAATATCGACAAACCCCTAGATCACTGCCGCAACACTGCGCAGGATCGGCTGCAGGCGCACGCTGCCGATGTCCTCGCGCTCGAAACGGCTGCCGACCTTGGTCAGCTTGGCCAGCACCTGCTCGTCCTCCTCAGGGCCGATCGGCGCGATGACGATGCCGCCGCTCGACAACTGGTCGAGCAGGAAGCGCGGCAAGCTGTCGAACGCCGCCCAGGCGACGATACGGTCGAACGGACCCTCATTGGCGAGCCCGTTGGAACCGTCCGCCTGGCGCACAATGACGTTGCCGATGGCGAGTGCCTCGAAACGCTGCCTGGCCTGCTCGGCCAGCGTCTTGTAGCGGTCGATGGTGACGACCCGCGATGCCAGCCGCGACATCACCGCCGCCGTATAGCCGGACCCTGTGCCGATCTCGAGCACGCGGTTGCCCGGCTCTATTGCCAAGGCTGCGATCACCGCCGCCTGCAAGTCGGCGCCTTCGATTGCTTCGCCGCATTCGATCGGCAGCATGCCGTCCGACCAGGCGATCGAATGGAACTGCCCGGAGATGAAGCCGCGCCGCGGCGTCGCCTCAAAGGCGGCTATCAGCGCCTTTGGCACCGCGCCCTGGCCACGCAAGCGCAGCAGAAAGGCGGCAAAACCTTCTCGGTCGTCGACAGCCATGCTCATGCCAAAACCTTGCTCATGCCAGAACCCTATTCAGACAGTGCCTTGGTCAGTTGGTCGCGGATTTCGTGGGCGGTGAGATCGAGTTGCAGCGGCGTCACCGACACCAGACGGTTACGCAGCGCATGGAGATCGGTGCCTTGCTTGCCTTCGACCGACTCGCGACCGAAGCGCAGCCAGTAATAAGGCAGGCCGCGCCCGTCGCGGCGCTCGTCGACCCATAGGCTGTGCACCAGCTTGCCCTGCGATGTCACGACAGTGCCGGCGACCTCGTCGGGTGCGCAATTGGGAAAGTTGACGTTGAGCAGCACGCCGTCCGGCAGCGGCATGGCGACCAGCTTCTTGAGCAGCGCCAGCGCCAACGCCTCCGTCGTCTCGTAGGGAACGACGCGGTCCTCGCCGACGTAGGAATAGCCCTGGCTGAGCGCGATCGAGCGGATACCGAGCAGCGCGCCCTCCATGGCGCCGGCGACGGTGCCCGAATAGGTGACGTCGTCAGCGATGTTGGCGCCGGAATTGACGCCGGACAGGATCAGGTCGGGAGCGCCGGGCAGTATCTTTTTCACCCCCATGATGACGCAGTCGGTCGGCGTGCCGCGCACGGCAAAATGCTTGTCGCCGATCTTGCGCAGGCGCAGCGGCTCCGAGATCGACAGCGAATGCGCGTAGCCGGATTGGTCCTGCTCCGGCGCCACCACCCAGACGTCGTCCGACAGCGTGCGGGCGATGCGCTCGAGCGACGCCAGGCCCTCGGCATGGATGCCGTCATCATTGGTCAGGAGGATGCGCATTATTTCGCTTCGATCTTCGTCAGGCCACCCATGTAAGACCGCAGCGCTTCAGGAATGGTTACGCTGCCATCCTCATTCTGGTAGTTTTCGATGACAGCGATAAGCGCGCGGCCGACGGCGGTGCCCGAACCGTTGAGCGTATGGACAAAGCGGTTGCCCTTGCCGTCCTTGTCCTTGTAGCGGGCGTCCATGCGCCGCGCCTGGAAATCGCCGCACACAGAACAGGACGAGATTTCGCGATAGGCGTTCTGGCCCGGCAGCCAGACCTCGATGTCGTAGGTTTTGCGCGCGCCAAAACCCATGTCGCCGGTGCATAGCGTCATGGTGCGGAACGGCAATTCAAGCCGCTTCAGCACTTCCTCGGCGCACTCTGTCATCCGTTCATGCTCGGCGAGCGAAGAATCCTGGTCGGTGATCGAGACCAGCTCGACCTTGTAGAACTGATGCTGGCGCAGCATGCCGCGCGTGTCGCGGCCGGCCGACCCCGCTTCCGAACGAAAGCACGGCGTCAGCGCGGTGTAGCGCAGCGGTAGCTTTTCATGCGCCGTGATTTCCTCGCGGACAAGGTTGGTCAGCGGCACCTCGGCGGTGGGGATCAAGCCAAGCCGCCCATCGCCATGCTGGACAAAAAAGAGATCTTCCTCGAACTTCGGCAGCTGATTGGTGCCGAACAGAACCTCGTCACGCACCATCAGCGGCGGGATCACTTCCTCATAGCCATGCTCGGTCGTGTGCAGATCCAGCATAAACTGGCCGAGCGCGCGTTCCATGCGCGCCAGCCCGCTCTTCAGCACGGTAAAGCGCGATCCCGACAGCTTTGCCGCCCGCTCGAAATCCATCATGCCGAGCGCTTCGCCGATCTCAAAGTGCTCCTTCACCCAGTTCGGGCGTGTCGGCAGCTTGCCGACGGTGCGCTTGAGGACATTGTCGTGCTCGTCCTTGCCGACCGGAACGTCGTCGAACGGCACGTTGGGCAGCACCGCCAGCGCGTCGTTCAGCGCCTTGTCGAGTTCGCGTTCACGCGCCTCGCCATTCTGGATGAAAGTCTTGATCTCGCCGACTTCGGCTTTCAGCTTCTCGGCAAGGGCGGCATCGCCCGAACGCATGGCGTTGCCGATCTCTTTCGAGGCGGCGTTGCGGCGCTCTTGCCTGGTCTGCAGCTCGGTCACATGCTCGCGCCGCGCTTCGTCGCTGGCGATCAAATCATCGACCGTGGACTGCGCAGCCTCGGCCGACCACGAGCGCTTCTGCAGCGCTTCGACAAGGGCCTTCGGGTTGTCGCGAATCCATTTGATGTCAAGCATGTTTGTTCGTCCTCAAGTAAGGCCTGAGGGCGTAAACCGCATCCTTGATCGATGCAAGATCGGGCTTGGCGACCGCAGCCTTTTTCCGCTGGCGCGAACGCTATGGCCTACGAAGGAGTCTGCGTCGGAGGCGTATCCGCCTTCTCCGCCGCTTCGTCCGCGGCGTCCTTCGCCTCGCGCGCCAACTTTTGCTTGTTCTGGTCGCGCTCGATCAGCCGGGCCGCCCAGATGGAAACCTCGTAGAGCAGAATGGTCGGAATGGCCAAACCGATCTGGCTCATCGGATCGGGCGGCGTCAGCACCGCCGCCACCACGAAGGCGATGACGATCGCCCATTTGCGTTTCTCGGCCAGCGCCTTCGACGACAGCATGCCGACCCGCGTCATCAGGCTGGTCACCACCGGCAGTTGGAACACCAGGCCGAAGGAGAAGATCAGCGTCATGATCAGGCTGAGATATTCCGACACTTTCGGCAGCAGCGAAATCTGCACCTGATCGTCGGTGCCGGCCTGCTGCATGGCGAGGAAGAACCACATCACCATCGGCGTGAAGAAGAAATAGACCAGCGATGCGCCCATCAGGAACAGGATCGGCGAGGCAATCAGGAACGGCAGGAAGGCGTTGCGCTCATTCTTGTAGAGGCCGGGCGCGATGAATTTGTATATCTGCGTGGCGATCAGCGGGAAGGCGATGACCATGCCGCCGAACATGGCGAGCTTGACCTGGGTGAAAAAGAATTCCTGCGGCGCCGTGTAGATCAGCTCGACCTTGTGCGGGTCGAGGCCTGCCCATTTGGTCGCCCATTTGAACGGGATGACCAACAGGTTGAACAGCCGCTTGGCGAAGAAGAAGCAGACCAGGAAGGCGACGAAGAAGCCGCCGATCGACCAGATCAGCCGCCGGCGCAGTTCGATCAGATGCTCCATCAGCGGCGCTGACGACTTTTCGATCTCGTCCTTTTCCGTATCCGAAACGCTCACTTGGCGGCTCCCGCCGTCTTCTTGGCTGCAGGCTTTTTCGCCGCTGCCGGCGCAGGCTTCGGTTCAGCCTTTTTGACTGCTGTCTTGGTTACAGCCGGCTTGGCGGCCTTTGCCGGAACTGCCGCCACCTTGGCTGCTGCCTTCGCGACGGGCGCAGCCTTTGCCGGCGTCGCCTTCGTCGAAGGCGCGACCGTGGCTTTGGTTGCCCTCGGTTCAGCCGGCTTGGGTTCAGCCGGCTTCGGTGCAGCTGGCTTGGCGGTTTTCTTGGCCGCCGACGCCTTTTGCGGCGCAGCCGCGACCGAGCTGTCGGTCATGACAGGAAAGATTGGCGTGGCCGGCAACGCTTCCGCTGCGTTGAGACCCGGCATATCCGTGGCGCCGTTCTTCAGCGGCTCGGCCGGCTGCGGCGTCGAAGCAGCAGGCGTCGCCGGATCGGCCGCCGGCTTCGGCTTCATCGCCGCGTCGACGCCGGAACGAACATCGGCCGCGGCTTGCTCGAACGGATTGAGCTGCTTGCGGATTTCGGCCGCCGGATTGAGGCTTCTGAGCGAATCGACCGACTTCTTGACGTCGTCGAGTTCGGCCTCTTTCAGCGCCTCGTTGAACTGTTTCTGGAAGTCGGCCGCCATGGCGCGCAGCTTCGCCGTCGTGCGGCCGAAGGTGCGCAGCATATTGGGCAAATCCTTGGGCCCGACGACCACGATCATGACGATCGCGATCACCAGCATTTCGGTCCAGCCGACGTCAAACATGGCACTGTGTTCCGACTAGAACCTTGGGCTCAGCTCTTGCTGGCCTTTTCCTTCACCGCCGAAACGGTCTCGTCGGCGCGGTGCTCGACGGTGCGCTTGTCTTCGGCAACGTCGTCGTCGGCCATGCCCTTCTTGAAGCTCTTGATGCCCTTGGCCATGTCGCCCATCAGTTCGGGAATCTTGCCACGGCCGAACACCAGAAGCACGATCACCAGCACGATCATCCAGTGCCAAATCGAAAATGAACCCATTGTAACTCTCTCTCGAATGTTTTCCCTGGCGATGATCTATGCGTTTTCGCGTTGGGATTCAAACACAACCGCGACAAAGTTTATGAAGGCGCGGCAGATGTCACGCATTTTCGGCGATGCGGTCCGCTACCAATCGGCGCATCTACAGCCGCAAGCCGCTTTTTGACAGTGGCTTGCGGTCAATCTTCCGTGACGCGCGGCGTCAACAGACCGAGTTCCTCGAGGTCGATGTCGGTCAGCGGATCCTCATCGTCGGTCAGCGCATCGGGGTCCGACGGCGGCAGCGGAATGGAGAAATTCGACGGCATGCGGCCGGAAAGCAGGCCGGCGCCCTTCAGCTCCTCCATGCCAGGAAGATCACGGATTTCCTCGAGCGCAAAATGGTCGAGGAAGGTTTCGGTGGTGCCGTAGGTGACGGGACGGCCCGGCGTTTTGCGGCGGCCGCGCATCCGCACCCATTCCGTCTCCAGCAGCGTATCCAGCGTGCCCTTCGAGGTCTCGACGCCGCGGATATCCTCGATCTCGGCGCGCGTCACCGGCTGGTGATAGGCAATGATGGCCAGCACTTCGAGAGCCGCGCGCGAAAGCTTCTTTTGTTGAACGGTGTCGCGGCTCATCAGGAAGGCAAGGTCGCCGGCGGTGCGGAACGCCCAGGCATCGCCGACGCGAACCAGATTGACGCCGCGGCGCGCATAGATCTGCTGCAGCTCAGCCATGGCGGCGGCAATGTTGATGCCGTCGGGCAGCCGCGCGGCAAGCTGCTTTTCGCTGACCGGCTCGGCGCTGGCAAAGACGATCGCCTCGGCCATGCGCACGGCTTCCGCCATATGCAGCCGCTCGCCGGGATTCTGGGTCATAGTCTCAGCCGAATCCTGGACAATGGCGCCCTCCTCGGTTTCTTCATCGACCTTGAACGGAATGACCGATGCGTTGGCGCGCTCGCTCATGATGCCACCTCGACTGCCCTGATGCCCGGAGCTCGGCCGCGCAGATAGAGCGGCGCGAACACCTCGTCCTGCCGCATTTCGATGCTGCCTTCGCGCACCAGTTCCAGCGTCGCCGCAAACGAGCTGGCAATCGCGGTGCGCCGCTCTTCCGGACTGGTCAGATAGTTGATCAGAAAACCGTCGAGCGCCGTCCAGTCGCGCAGCGACCCGATCAGCCTGGTCAGGATATCGCGCGCATCCTTGAGCGACCACACACCGCGCCTGGCGATCGTCACATTGGTGATCGCCTGTTTCTGCCGCTGCTGGGCATAGGCGGTCAACAGGTCGTAGAGCGAGGCCGAATAGGCGTTGCGCTTCTCGACGATGACCATTTCCGGCATGCCGCGCGCGAACACGTCGCGGCCGAGGCGGTTGCGGTTGACCAGCCGTGCCGAGGCGTCGCGCATGGCTTCCAGCCGCTTCAGCCGGAACTGCAGCACCGCCGCCAGTTCCTCGCCACTCTCGCCATCGTCGCCGGGCTGCTTGGGGATCAGAAGCTTCGATTTGAGGAAGGCGAGCCACGCCGCCATCACCAGATAGTCGGCGGCAAGCTCGAGCCTTAGCGCCCTCGCCGTCTCGACAAAGGTCAAATATTGCTCGACCAGCGCCAGGATCGAGATGCGTGACAGATCGACCTTCTGGTTGCGGGCAAGATGCAGCAGAAGATCGAGCGGGCCTTCGAACCCGGCCACGTCGACAACCAGCGACGGGTCGCCGGTGACGCGTGAATCGTCATTTTCGGCCCACAGACGGTCCATCGGTGCAGCCTTTGCGGCCTTGCTTTCCAATGTCTCCGCCACTTGCCCCTTTTCCTTCTGGTCTAGGCCACCGCGTCGAAATAGGTGGCAAATTCAGCGCGTATCTCGGTTTCGTCAGCCCGATCACGGTTCTTTATATAGGTCAGCGCCCGCTTTGCACGCTCCAGCGACTTGCCTTCAAGCCCGGTGGTGCGCGATGCGATGCCGGCCATCTCCTCGAAAACCCCGTTGCAGTGAAGGACCAGATCGCAGCCCGCCGCAAGGATAGAGGCTGCCTTTGTCGGGAAATCCCCAGAAAGTGCCTTCATCGAGGTGTCGTCGCTCATCAACAGCCCATCAAAGCCGATCTCGCGGCGGATGATCTCGTCGATCACCTTGCCCGAGGTGGTCGCCGGGTTCTTCGGGTCGATGGCGCTGTAGACGACATGCGCCGTCATCGCCATCGGCAGATGGTTGAGCTCCCGGAACGGGGCGAAATCATGCCGCTGCAATTCGCTCATCGAGGCATCGACCGTCGGCAACTCGAAATGCGTGTCGGCAAAAGCCCGCCCATGCCCGGGAATGTGCTTCATCACCGGCAGCACGCCGCCCGCCATCAGCCCCTCGGCAGCAGCGCGGCCGAGTTCGATGACCGGACGAGGGTCCTTGCCGTAGGCGCGCGCGCCGATGACGTCGCTGGCGCCTTCGATCGGCACGTCGAGCACCGGCAGGCAATCCGCCGTGATGCCGTAGCGCAGCAGGTCGAAGGCATGCAGCCGCGCCATCAGCCAGGCGGCACGGGCGCCGGCATCGTGGTCGTCTCGCCACAAGGCACCCAGCGCGCCGCCGGCTGGATAGTTCGGCGCCAATGGCGGCCGCAGCCGCTGCACGCGGCCACCTTCCTGGTCGATGAACACCAGCGCATCCGGGCGCCCGATACAGTCGCGCATCGAAGCCACCAGATCGCGGATCTGCTCGGTCTCGCCGATGTTGCGTGCAAACAGGATGAAGCCCCACGGGCATTCGTTGCGATAGAAACGGATTTCGTCGCGAGTGAGCGATTTCCCGGCGCAGCCGAGGATCATGGATTTTGATTCGGTCATGGGCAGGAGTTTAGAGCTTCACGGTGACAAAGGGAATCGTGCCGAGCCGCAAGCCCTCAAGGCTAAATCCAATTCCACACAAAAAAGCCGGCGCGGTCTGGGACCGCGCCGGCTTTGATTGGTTGGACCAGACTTTAGCGCGACACGAAGCAGTTGCCGCCGGCGGCCTTGTAGCTGGTGCACAGATTGATCGCATCGTTGCGCGACTGCGCCGGAACGCGGACACGGTAGAAGGTGCCCTTGCCTGCGATCTCGGCCTTGACGATGTTGGCGGTGCGGCCAGCGAGCACGCTGCCATAACGACGCTGCAGGTCCGCATAGTTGGCCTGGGCGCTTTCAACCGTCGGCTGCGATGCGATCTGCATCGACCACGAGCCACCGGCAGCGGTCGAAGCGGTCGCCGGAATGGAAGCAACCTGATCGGGCTTGACCTCGCCAACCACGTCGACCGGCTGGTCGGACGGGCGTTGCGGTGCAAGCGGAACCGACGCCGGCGTGTTGGCGGATTGAGCCTTGGCTTCCGCCTTTGGCGCGGCTGCCGGCTTGACCGGCTTAGCGGTCTCGGTCTGATCGGCATTTGCCTGATCATCGCTGGCCTGTTCCGTCGCGGCCGGCACGGTGCCGGTCTGCTCCGCGTCGGCCTGGCCCGTCGGGGCCACATGCTGCGGCGCCGGATCGAGCGGCTCGGTGGCCGCCACCGCTGCAGGTGCCGGATCCTCGCGCGCAACCAATGAACCGTCGGGCTTGACCACCATGGTTTTCACCTTGCGCGGCGCGATGGCGACAACATCGGAATTCGTGCCCTTGTCGGCTTCCTGCAGAACCTGCGCTATGCGGTCCTCGGATTTGGGCGCGGGTGCCGCGGCGGCATCGGTGTTGCCGGTGGCATCGGTGCCAGCAGCAGCATCGGTGCCAGCAGCGGCATCGGTGTTATCGGGTGAAAGATCGACAACTCGGCTCTGCGGTTCCTTGGCGATGACATCCACCGGCTCTTCGGTGTTGGTGACCAGCTTCTCCTGCACGGGTTCGGCCGGCTTCGTGCCCTTGACCACCGCGTCATAGACCTTGTTGTCCTGGTTCGGCACGACAGTGCCGCCCGGATTTTCCGGCTTGACCTTGATCGGTGCGTTATCGGCCTTGACGATCACCGGCGCATCGCTGCCGCCCTTACCGCCAAAGGACAAGGCAAAGGCGCCAATACCGCCGGCAATGGCCACCGCACCGACAACCGCCGCGATCAGCAGGCCGCTCCGGCGCGGCTTCCTGGCAGCCTCCTGCCCGGCCAGGCCCGGAACCGCCATCGCCTCGTCCAGTTCGGGATCGTAGTCGAGTTCGTCGACAGCGAAATCGTCGGCCTGCGAAGCCGGCGGGTTGCCAGGCAAGTCGTCAATGTCGAAGCCGTTTGCGGCGTCGGCATAGGAACTGGTGGCTGCTTTGGCAGGCACTTCCGCCGGCCGCGCCGCATAGGCGCGCTGATCGTTGCGCTCATAGCCCGGCTTGAAACCAGCGCTGTAGGAATCGTCGTCATAGGCCGCGTTGCGTTGCGGCGCTGCAGCCACTTCCGTCGTGTTCATGTCCGAGAGAAGGCTGGAGAACTCGGCGTCGAGATCGTCATAGGCCGCCGCTGCCGGCTCGTCCTCATCGAAGTTGAGTTCCGGAATATCGAGGTCGTCCGCCAGCGCGACGACGCGCTCGGGCACATCGACCGTCTCGACATCCGGCATCTCGTCGTAGCTCTGCGGCGGTTCGGGCAGCGTCGGTTCGGGCTGCGCATAGGTGGGAGCTGTTTCGACCGGCCGATAGGACGGCACTGCCGCGGCCGGCGGCGGGGCCATCGGCTGGGTTGCAAATGACGGTTGCGACTGGGCGACGGGCGTCATCCGGCTCCACGAACGAGCTGGCTCCGGTGGCGTCGAGCGTGCCGACAGAGCGGCTGCTGCGCCGGCACCGAGATCGATACCCTTGGCAAAAGCGGCATCGAACGCATCGTCATCGAAATGAATGTCGGTGGCAGCCGCGGTCGCGGGCGCTGCTTCACCAGTCTCGAAGTCGTGACCTTCGAACTCGTCGAGGAGAAGATTGTCGAGATCGGCTGCCTGGGCCACTTCGGCGTGCAGCGGCTGCCCAGGCTCGTGCTCATCGAGATCCCAATCGAGATCATTGACAGGATCCGTCGACTGGCCGGCGGTTCCTTGCACCGGTGCAACTGGCTGCTGAACCACGGCAGGCTCCTTGACCATCGGAGCCGTCCGCGCCTTCATCGTGCCCAGCAGCGCGTTCAGCTCGTCTTCCAATGTCCGTTCATCTGTCGCGGCGACGGGTGCTGCGACCGGCTCGGCCACAACGGCAGGAGCCATGATTGGCTGGGCCGGAACGGCGGCGATCTGCGCAACAGGCGCTTCGATCTCTTCGGCATCGTCAAAGGTCAGGTCGAAAGCGTCAAATGCCTCTTGTACCTCTTGCGGAGCAAGGTCGTATGTTTCTCGCGAAGCGGCGTCGTAAGCGTGGTCCTCGGCATAGACGGGCTCGGCCGGCGTTTCGTGCACCAGCGGGGCGTCGACCGCGGCCGGCTGCTCGGCGCGAACCTCGAAGTCCATGTCGACATCGGCCATCGCATCATCGAAATGGCCGGCAAAATCTTCCTCGGAAACCCCTTGATCCACATCGGCTGCGGCCTCGACCGGTGCAGCCTGATATGCGGCAATCTCGGCAGCGACGGGACCGGCATTGTGGTCCTCATCAGGTGAATGGCTGTCGAGTGTCAGCTCATCCTCGAGCGACATCGAGACGGCATTGTCGAAATCGTCATGGTCGAAATCAGCGTCGACCGCGGCCTCCGCGACCGGCGCGGAAACCTCGGCGGCAGCCATGTTGTGCTCGTCGTTGTCAGTCGCATCGTTATCGAGCAGGAACCCTTGCTCGAGCGACGCTGCAAGCTCGTCGTCCATCGGCAGATCGTCTTCGAACGGCGACACGTCTTCTAGCGAACTGGCGACGGCATTGTCGAAATCTTCATCGAAAGCAGCTTCAACGGCCGGAGCCTCGGGAGCAGCGGCAAAACCATGAACGGCCTCGTTAGCCGCATCATCGTCGAGCAGGAAATCCTGTTCGAGCGAAGCGGCGAGCGCATCGTCCATCGCATCGGCCGTTTCGAAAGCCGGCTCGTGAACCTCGGCGGCAGGTTGCTGAATCTCGGCAACTGCATCGACGACGTCGTCGTCGCCGAATTCGCCCATCAATTCCTTCTCGAGGTCGATGTCGAAATCGCCCTCGTCCGCGAGTTGAACGGCGGGGGCGGCCTTCTGTTCAGCTGGCGCCTGCGGCTTTACCGGCTGACGCGGATCGAAACCCATGATCCTGGTCAGTTCCGCGAACGGATCATCCTCGGAGATGTCGTTGTGGTCGGCTGCTTTCAGCTGGGTTCTGTCTGCCATTATTGTTCCCGAACTCGCACTCATTCGGACGCCATGGACGTCGCGTAGGGTTGGCCCTTACCAGCGCAATGTGGGCAAAAGGTGACAGGTTATTTAGTCAAACCTAACGCATTTCGGTAGGCGCATCAGCTCCGATCAGCGTCAGGCCGGACGTCAGAACGTCCGAAACAGCCTGCACCAGCCCTAGTCTGGCATGCGTCAATTGTCGGTCGTTAACCTTAACAAAACGTAAGTCAGGATTATCCGTGCCCCGGTTCCAGTGTCCGTGGAAGCTGGAGGCAAGGTCGTAGAGGTAGAATGCCAGCCGATGCGGCTCCAGCGCAAGGGCCGCCGATTCGATCAGCCGCGGATATTCCGCCAGCTTCCGGATCAGGCCAATCTCGCCCTCATCGGTCAAAGACGCCGCGCCCGCCGCCAGCCTGTTGCGGTCGAAATTGGCCTCGCCCAGCTGCTCGCTCGCCTGCCGGAAGACCGAATGGCAGCGCGCCGAGGCGTACTGCACATAGAACACCGGATTGTCCTTCGACTGCTCGGTCACCTTGGCGAAATCGAAATCGAGCGGCGCGTCGCTCTTGCGATAGAGCATCATAAAGCGGATCGCATCGCGACCCACCTCCTCCACCACTTCGCGCAGCGTCACAAAATCACCCGAACGCTTCGACATGCGCACCGGCTCGCCATCGCGAAACAGCTTCACCAGATTGCAAAGCAACACGGTAAGCTGGAGCTTCAGATCATCGCCGGCAATCGCCCGCGCCAGCGCTTCCAGCCGCTTGACGTAGCCGCCATGGTCGGCGCCGAGCACATAGATCAGATCCACGAAGCCGCGATCGACCTTGTCCTTGAGATAGGCGACGTCGGCTGCGAAGTAAGTGAAGGTGCCGTCCGACTTGGCCAGCGCCCGGTCCATGTCGTCGCCGACCGCGGTCGAGCGGAACAGCGTCTGCTCGCGATCTTCCCAATCGTCCGGCTTCTCGCCCTTGGGCGGCGGCAGCTTGCCCTTGTAGATATGGCCCTTCAGCGTCAGATCGTTGATCGCCGAGCGGATCTTCTTGGCATTGTCGGCGTGCAACGTGCGCTCGGAGAAGAACACGTCGTGATGCACGTTGAGCAGCGCCAGATCCTCGCGGATCATCGCCATCATGGCATCGATGGTCCGGTCCTTGACCATGGCCAGCGCCTCGTCGTCCGGCATCTGCAGCAGCTTGCGGCCGAATTCAGCGACGAGTGCCTGGCCGACCGGAACCAGATAGTCGCCCGGATAAAGCCCGGCCGGGATCTCGCCAATGTCCTCGCCCAGCGCCTCGCGATAGCGCAGGAAGGCTGAACGTCCGAGCACGTCGATCTGCGAGCCGGCATCGTTGATGACATATTCCTTGGTCACGTCGTAGCCGGCGAACGCCATCAAATTGGCGAGCGTGTCGCCGACCACCGCGCCCCGGCAATGGCCGACATGCATCGGGCCGGTCGGGTTGGCCGAGACATATTCGACATTGGTCTTCCGCCCGCCGCCAATGTTCGAGCGGCCATAGTTGCGGCCTTCGCCGAGCAGCGCGGTCAGATGCGCCTGCCAGAAGCCGTCCTTGAGCCGCAGATTGACGAAGCCCGGGCCGGCCACGTCCACGGCGGCGACATCGGCGTCAGTGCGCAGTGCCTGCGCCAGCCGTTCGGCGAGCGCGCGCGGATTCTGCCCGGTCGGCTTGGCCAGCACCATCGCCGCATTGGTCGCCAGATCGCCATGGCTGGCGTCGCGCGGCGGCTCGACGGCGATGCGCGACAGGTCGGGCGAAACGCCGTCACTGTCTTTCAAATCAAGCGCTTCGACGGCTTTTGTGATTCGCGCGCTAAAATCGGCGAAGATGTTCATGGGTCTTGCTCTGGCGGACTGTGAAGGACACCAGCTCGTTGGCCGGCAAAATCGAGCCCGCCCTAGCTTAATTCAGGCGTGTGGTCAAACAAACGCCTGTGCTCCTTGAGCGCGTAGGTGTCGGTCATGCCGGCTAGGAAATCGGCAACGCTGCGCGCCTTGATGCGGTCTTCGGCCCGGTCGAGCCCCTCCCGCCAGCCATCGGGCATGGCGCGCGGATCGGCGAAATAGGCGTCGAACAGGTCGCGCACGATCTGCTCGGCGTCGATGCGCACTCGCATGACCTCGCTGTGCCGGTAGAGATGCTTGTAGAGAAAGGCCTTCAATTCCTTCTCGGCCGCCGCCATCTCGGTGGAAAAGGTCACCAGCGTCTCGCCAGCCGCCCGAACCGCATCGGCGCTTTCCGGCTTGATACGCGTCAGGTTGGCGGTGGTGGAGACGATGACGTCCTCAACCATCATGGTGATCTGCCGGCGCAGCAGTTCGTGACCGGTGCGCACGGCATCGAGCGCAGGATAGCGCGCACGCACGCCGGCGAGGATCGACCCCGGCAGCGCCACCTTTTCCAGCATCTCCAGCGTCAGGAAGCCGGAGCGCAGGCCATCGTCGATGTCATGCGTGTTGTAGGCGATATCGTCGGCAATCGCCGCGCACTGCGCCTCGATGCCGGCGAAACGGTCGAGTTCGAGGTCATGCAGCTCGGAATAATCACGGATCGCCTGCGGCACCTGGCCTTTCAGGCCCTTGCCGCTGGCGTCGGTCAGCGGTCCATTGTGCTTGACCAGCCCTTCCAGCGTCTCCCAGGTCAGGTTCAGCCCATCGAACTCGGCATAACGCCGCTCCAGCCGCGTCACCACACGCAGCGACTGCGCGTTGTGGTCAAAACCGCCCCACGCCGCCATCTTCTCGTTCAGCGCCTCCTCGCCGGTATGGCCGAAAGGCGTGTGGCCGAAATCGTGCACCAGGGCGACAGCCTCGGCAAGATCCTCGTCGCCGCGCAGCGCCCGCGCCAGAGCGCGCGCAATCTGCGCCACCTCGATCGAATGCGTCAGCCTTGTACGGTAATGGTCGCCCTCATGCGCGACGAACACTTGCGTCTTGTGCTTCAGCCGGCGGAAAGCCGTCGAATGGATGATGCGGTCGCGATCGCGCTGGAACGGCGTGCGGGTCGGGCTCTCCATCTCGTCGAACAGCCGTCCGCGTGAGCGCGCCGGGTCACTGGCATAGGCCGCGCGCGGCCGGTAGCCGAACCCAATGTCGCCAAGCTCATTTGTCATGGCTGATGCCGCCGCAGTTGACTTGCCCCTTCCCGCTTCATACCTATCATGTGAAACCGAAAGCAAGGTGACGCCCATGGGCGCTGATGCCAAGACTGCCATGAAAGTCGAGATGACCGACTCCGCCGCCAGGCGGATCGCGAAAATCGTCTCTGGCGAAACCGGCAAGACGGCGCTGCGCGTTTCCGTCGAAGGCGGCGGCTGCTCCGGCTTTTCCTACAAGTTCGACCTCGTTGACACCCGCAACGACGACGACGTCGCCATCGAGAAAGACGGCGCCACCGTGCTGATCGATGATCTCTCCCTGGTCTATATGGGCGGCTCGGTCATCGACTTTGTCGACGATCTGATGGGCCAGTCGTTCCAGATCAGGAACCCGAATGCGGTCGCCTCCTGCGGCTGCGGCACCAGCTTCTCCGTATAACCATGCCTGCCATCGGCGCGGTCCGTCAGGTCGCGCTGTCGGCCGGGCGCGATCTCGACGTCACGCTCGCCTTCTGGCGTGACGTGCTCGGCCTCAGCGTTCACGCTCGCTACGATCCGCCGGGCATCGCCTTCATCATGGCCGGTGACGTGCGTTTGTTCTTCACCGACGGCGTGCCGGCCGGCACCGTCTATCTCGATATATCGGATCTCAAAACCTTCCACGCCTCGGCAAAGGCCAACGGCGTTCCCTTCACCGCGCCGCCGACACTCGTGCACAAGGACACCGAAGGCCAGTTCGGTCCGGCGGGGGAAAGCGAGTGGATGGCCTTCCTAAAGGACCCCGCAGGCAATACGGTCGGCCTCGTCGAACGTCTAGCGCCGGAAGATCATTGAGGCTGCCCATGAAAATCGTCACCTGGAACATCAACGGCGTCCGAGCCCGCATCGGCAACCTCACCCATTGGCTGAGCGAAAGCGCCCCTGACATCGTCTGCCTCCAGGAGATCAAGACGGTCGACGAGCAGTTCCCGCGCGCCGAGATCGAGGCGCTGGGCTACAATGTCGAAACCCACGGCCAGAAGGGTTTTAATGGCGTCGCCTTGCTGTCGAAGCTGCCCTTCGACGAGGCCAACAGAGGCCTGCCGGGCGACGATACGGACGAGCAGGCGCGTTTCATCGAGGGCGTGTTTTCGACCGACCAGGGCGCATTGCGCGTCGCCTCGCTCTATTTGCCCAACGGCAACCCGATCGATGACGAGAAAAAGTTTCCCTACAAGCTGGCCTGGATGGAGCGGCTGCATCGCTGGGCCGAGCAGCGCCTGCTTTTGGAAGAGGCGCTGGTGCTGGCCGGCGACTACAACGTCATCCCCGAGCCAATCGACGCGAAATTCCCGGAGAACTGGCTGGGCGATGCCCTGTTCCAGCCGCAGACGCGGCAAGCCTTCCGCCGGCTGAAGAATCTCGGCTTCACCGAAGCGGTGCGCTCCGTCACCGACGCCGCCGGTGTCTATACTTTCTGGGATTATCAGGCCGGCGCCTGGCAGAAGGACAACGGCATCCGCATCGATCATCTGCTGCTCTCGCCGGAAGCCGCCAACCGCTTCTCCTCGGCGTCGATCGAAAAGCACGTGCGCGCCTGGGAAAAACCCTCCGACCACGTGCCGGTGGCGATCGATCTGGCCCTGCAGCCGGCCTGAGGCTGAAGCGGACCTCTTATCGCCACAAACCGCGCGTTTGATGAGAGATCATCATGGCGGCTGGGGTTCCCATGACTATCCGTATTGCCCGTATTGCTCTCTGCCCGATTGGCTGCGCCGTGGCGATAGCCGCCGCGCCGCCGGCCTTTGCCGCACAGGAATGCCTTGCCAACGGCAAATCCTTCCAGGTCGGCCAGGTCGCCTGCCTGACGCTTGCCGGTCAGAGCCACCTCGCCCGCTGCGACATGGTGCTCAACAACACATCGTGGACAAAGATCCAGGACGGTTGTCCGGAAAACACGCTGGCGCCGCATTTGCAAAGCACGCCGATCTCGACACCGGCGCCAACCCTGCCCTCGGCCGAACCAAGCGAGCCGACTGCCAACTGAGCCGTCGAGGCCATCGGTCTCTGCTACAATTTTTGACAGTTCGGCGGTTCGACTACTGGTCGCCGCCGCCCTTGGTGAGGATGTCGTCGGCCAGCGAAATCGCGGTGCGGCGGTCGGCTTCGCCGGCTGCGGCAAACGCCTCTTCCTGCATGCCCCGGATCCATGGCTGATCGGCCGGTGAGGCGCGTTCGAGGGCCGCGGTCATCATCGCCAGTCCGCGAACGATCTTGCCGCTCTGGAACAGCAAATTTCCGAGCGTCGCCTGCGCGCCGGCATGGCCCTTTTCGGCGGCAAGCTGGAACCAGCGCCCGGCCTGCTTGACGCTGGCCTTGACCCCGCCCTCGCCCTTCAGGAACATCTGGCCCATTTCGAACTGGGCATTGGGATTGCGGTAGTTGGCGGCGGCGCGCATGTAATATTCCTGCGCCGCCACTTCGTTTTCCTCGACCGGGCTGCCGGGAATGCCTGTCCTCAGATAGTCGCCCAGCGCCACCAGCGCGTCGGAGACATAGCTTTCCTCCGGCGAACCGGGTTCGACGTCCTGATCGACGATTTCGGAGAAGAACTTGAAGGCCTCGTAATCGTCGCGCGCCACGCCGTCGCCCTCGGCATACATGCGCGCAAGCTTCCAGGTGGCGCCGATCTGACCGTTCTCGGCGGCATATTTGTAGGCCTCGGCCGCCTGTTCCTTGTGGCCGCTCTTGTAGGCGGAGAAGCCGAACTGGAACACCGCCCAGGGGCTGGACTGCGGCTTCACGCCGGTCTTGTCGTCGAACACCTTGTCGTCGAAGGCCATGGCCTGGCCCACGGCGCCCAAGGTCGCAACCGCGACCAGTGCCGAAAAGACAGACGACCTCAACACCTCAGATATCCGCATAACAATGTGTTTCTTTCGCACCGCCCGGATGGGTGACCGCGCCATCGCGGGCAGGCCCTACCGTCTGCGCATATTTCCATATCGCGCCCGACTGATAGTCGGTCGTGCGCGCCTTCCATCCCTTTGCCCTCGCCGCCAGTTCAGTGTCGGACAACGCCACCTCGATCGTGCCATTCACCGCATCGATCGAGATCACGTCGCCGTCTCTCAACAGCCCGATCGGGCCGCCAACAGCGGCCTCCGGCCCGACATGGCCGATGCAGAAGCCGCGCGTCGCGCCGGAAAAGCGACCGTCGGTGATGAGGGCCACCTTGCCGCCCATGCCCTGGCCGTAGAGAGCCGCCGTCGTCGACAGCATTTCCCGCATGCCCGGGCCGCCACGCGGACCTTCGTAGCGGATGACGAGAACCTCGCCTTCTCTGTAGTTGCGGTGCGTAACCGCTTCAAAACATTCCTCTTCCGAATCGAAGCAGCGCGCGGGACCTGAGAATTTCAGCTCCGACATGCCGGCGACCTTCACGATCGCGCCTTCGGGGGCAAGGTTTCCCTTCAAGCCCACAACACCGCCGGTTTGGGTGATTGGTCGGTTGGCGGGACGGACCACATCTTGATGCTCATTCCAGGCAACGTGTTCCATATTTTCGGCCAAAGTGCGGCCGGTTACCGTCAGGCAGTCACCGTGTAGATAGCCGTGGTCGAGCAAGGTTTTCATCAGCAGCGGAATGCCGCCGGCCTCGAACATATCCTTCGCGACATATTTGCCGCCCGGCTTCAAATCGGCGATGTAAGGCGTCTTCTCAAAAATCTTGGCGACGTCGAACAGGTCGAACTTTATCCCGGCCTCATGCGCGATGGCCGGCAGGTGCAGCGCCGCGTTGGTCGAGCCGCCGGTCGCCGAAACCACGGTCGCGGCATTCTCCAGCGCCTTCAGCGTGACGATGTCGCGCGGCCGGATGTTCTTGGCGATCAATTCCATGATTTTTTCGCCGGAGGCGAAATTGAAACGATCGCGCATCTCGTAAGGCGCCGGGGCGCCGCAGGAATAGGGCAGCGCCAAGCCGATCGCCTCGGCGACGGTGGCCATGGTGTTGGCCGTGAACTGGGCACCGCAGGAGCCGGCCGACGGACAGGCAGCCTGTTCGATTTCAAGCAGTTCGGCATCGCTGACCGTGCCGACCGAGTGCTGGCCGACCGCCTCGAACACGTCCTGCACGGTGATCTGCCGGCCGCGATAGCTGCCGGGCAGGATCGAGCCGCCATAGATGAAGATCGACGGCACGTTGAGCCGCACCATGGCCATCATCATGCCTGGCAGCGACTTGTCGCAGCCGGCAAGGCCGACCAGTGCGTCGTAGCAATGGCCGCGCATGGTGAGTTCGACTGAATCGGCGATGACCTCGCGCGACACCAGTGACGACTTCATGCCCTGGTGGCCCATGGCGATGCCGTCGGTGACGGTGATGGTGCAGAATTCGCGCGGCGTGCCGCTGGCGGCGGCAACGCCCTTCTTGACCACTTGCGCCTGGCGCATCAGCGAAATGTTGCAAGGTGCCGCCTCGTTCCAGCAGCTGGCGACGCCGACCAGAGGCTGCGCGATCTCGGCCGCCGACAGTCCCATCGCATAGAGATAGGAACGGTGCGGCGCACGCGCCGGACCAACGGTCACATGGCGGCTGGGCAGCTTGGCCTTGGAAATGACTCTGGCGTCCATACTCTTCCTTGCCGCGGGCGGTGCGGCCTGTCCCATCGCCGAGCCTTCTGGCGCGTGTCCCGAGACAAATTCGAGGTGCGCCGGGTTTATGGCGGGAAATGGGCAATTCCCCAGAGTCACTTTGCGGCGCGAGGGTTGTTCAGAAACTGTTGCCAAAACGTCACAATAGCGTGGGGCGAAGGTTGTGCTATGGATTTGCAGCGCGAATGCGCGGCGGCTGTGTACGACACTGCCTCTGCAAACGAAAAAGGCCGGGCAATGCCCGGCCTTTTGGTCGTATTTTCAGAGGCTTAGAACTTGATCTTGACGCCGCCAGAAATCGCCGTGACCAAATCGTTGCCGAAGTCGTAGCTGACATCGGTGCCGGCCACATAGCCGTTCTCGTCGGTCAACGTGCCCGAATGGCCGCTGGTCAGGACGCCGATCGCGCCGGCCAGGCGAATTTCCACATTCGGGCTCGGCGTGTAGGCAACGCCTCCGCCCAGCGTCCAGGTGTCGGTCTGGCTGCCATAGCCGTGCGACGTGCCGCGGTCCCATGAAATCTGGGCAGCACCACTCCACTGATCGTTGAACTTGTGGCCAATGCCGGTGGTGACCGTCCAACCGTCACGATACATCAAGTCGAGCGACGTCAGCCTGATCGGCGAAGGAGAGACCGTCGTGCAATCGGCAAGCCCCTTGGTGGCCTGCGAGCAGATCGGAATGCTTTGCAGCACGCTCCAGTTGACCCACTTGATTGAGCCGAAGGCGAGCCAGCCGGGCGCAATGCCAGATTGCATCTTGAATTCCACCGAATCCGGCATCGAGGCTTCGCCATAAATCGGAATGACCGCTCCGCCGACATTCGTCAGATCGAGCGTGCCGGTGATATTGTCGAGCTTCACCTGCGAATTGTAGACGAGGCTGGCGCGCAGCGCGATCTCGGGGATTTCATAAGCAAGGCCGGCCCGCCAGCCCCAGCCGCTGCTGTCCAGATCGACTCGGCCCGTGCCGCCGAAATTGGGCACCAGCGGCGATACAAGGCTTTCCTTGAAACCGTAAACTTCCTGATAGAAGACGCCGCCGATGAAGCGAATTTGGCCCTTGCCGGCATCTATCTTGTAGGAGCAGGTGCCGGCGTAGTTGTTGCTCTTGATTTCGGTCTCCATGTTGGACTGGGCGCCATTCCATTGACCGGGTGCGGTATGCGCCCCCCACGGCTGGGAATAATCCACCATGCAGTCGACGCCCTTGACGACCTCGGCTTTGACGCCGATGCGCGGCACCCAATAGCTCTCGCTGTCCTTGGCCGTGCTCAAACCCGTCAGGGTTCCATCTGACGGATCGGTATCCACCGCATTCTTGAGCTTGCGGTCCGGCATCACAAAGGTCGCTTCGGCCTCCGTGGCGAAGGGCGCCGGGTCGAACAGAAGGTCGATGTCGTAGCCGCCGCGCTCGATACCGCCGGCATGCGCCGGGTGCATAGCCGAGCCGATCATAGCAAGCGAAAAGCACCCCGCCCCCAACAGTGCTTTCAAACGCAAAATGTTCATGGATGTCCTCCCCGAAATACTGGTGCATCAAGCTAGAACCAATTCGGGTTAACGGCGCAACAATGAATTCATGCGGCGTACATGTACATCCAAGCAGCGTACATTTCCGGCTAACTGGCCAATGCCGCCGGGAGGTCGAAAAATGGCTTCACGAGCGCAACTCGGCCGGAAAATTCTGTGAAACCTGTCACAGAACGCTCGAAAACAAGCCCTTTTGGGGCCATTTGGCCCCATTGTTACATTATGGCAACAATGGGGCATAAACTTCCGTTTACGTCAAAATTAACGCTGCGGAATGCCTGTTTATGCAGCAAGCGGACTGTTCCAAAGCAGCACGCAAGACACGCGAATCCGACCGCTCAACCCGCCTCACGCACCCGGGTCAGCGCCACCGAAAGCTTCTCCTGAGCATCGCTGTATTCGGCGAGTTTCTCGCGCTCGGCGTCCACGATCTCGGCCGGCGCGCTGGCGACGAACTTCTCGTTGGATAGCTTCTTGTGCAGGCGCGCGATTTCCTCGGTCACCTTGGCCAGTTCCTTCTGCAGCCGCGCCGCCTCAGCCGTGACATCGATCAGACTGCCGAGCGGCAGGCAAATGGTCGCTTCGTTGAGCACGATCTGGGCGGAGCCCTTGGGTGCCGCGTCGACCAGCGAAATGTCGCCGACCCGCGCCAGCCGCTTGATCGCCGATGCCTGGCGTTCGAGCCGCTCGTGCGTCACCTTGTTGGCGCCGATCACCATCAGCGGCGCGATCGCCGCCGGCGGCACATTCATTTCCGAGCGCACCGAGCGGATGCCGGAGACGAGGTCGACCAGCCAATTGATGTCGGCGGCCGCTTCTGCGTCCTCGAAATCAGGCGACGGCCACCTGGCGTGGCACAGCAGCGACGGGCGCTCCTTGCCCTCGCCTGCGGTCTGCGCCCACAGTTCTTCGGTCATGAACGGCATCATCGGATGCAAGAGCTTGTAGATCTCGTCGAGCACAAAGGCGACGCAGGCGCGGCTCTCGGCCTTGGCGGCCTCGTCCGTGCCCATGAACACCGGCTTCAACAGTTCCAGGTACCAGTCGCAGAACAGGTTCCAGACGAAGCGGTAGGCAGCACCCGCCGCCTCGTTGAAGCGGTATGAGGTGATGCCGTCGGTTATTTCCCGCGCGGCCCGTGTCAGCTCGGTCAGGATCCAGCGGTTGACCGCAAGCTTGGCATCGTTCAGCCAGAAATCGTCATTGCGTGCGACTTCGTTCATCTCGGCAAAGCGCGTCGCGTTCCACAGCTTGGTGCCAAAGTTGCGATAGCCGGCAATGCGCGCCGGATCGAGCTTCACGTCGCGCCCCTGCGCCGCCATCACCGTCAGCGTGAAGCGCAGCGCATCGGCGCCGTATTCGTCGATGAGATCGAGCGGATCGATGACGTTGCCTTTCGACTTCGACATCTTCTGCCCGTTCTTGTCGCGCACCAGCGCGTGAACATAGACGGTGTGGAACGGCTCCTCGTCCATGAAATGCAGGCCCATCATCATCATGCGGGCGACCCAGAAGAAGATGATGTCGAAGCCAGTCACCAGCACATCGGTCTGATAATAGGTCTTCAGCTCCGGCGTCTGGTCCGGCCAGCCCAGCGTCGAGAACGGCCACAGCGCCGACGAAAACCAGGTGTCGAGCACATCCTCGTCGCGGGTCAGGATCTCGCCCGGCTTGAAGTTCTCAAGCTTGTCCTCGACCCAGGCCTTCCACGGCCCCTCCAGGGCGAGATAATATTCGACGGCGGCCCCAAGCGCCTCTTCCTCGGTCTTCTCGACAAAGACCCGCCCGTCGGGCCCGTACCAGGCTGGGATCTGGTGACCCCACCACAGCTGGCGCGAGATGCACCAGGGCTGGATGTTCTCCATCCAGTCGAAATAGGTCTTTTCCCAGTTCTTCGGCACGAAATTGGTACGCCCCTCGCGCACCGAGGCGATCGCCGGCTTGGCCAGTTCCCCCGCGTTCGCATACCACTGCTCGGTGAGGAACGGCTCTATCGGCACGCCGCCGCGATCGCCATGCGGCACGGCATGGCGATGCGGCTCGACCTTTTCCAGGAAGCCGCCGGCTTCCATCAGCTCGACGACCTTCTTGCGCGCGACGAAACGGTCGAGCCCGTTGAGCTCATCCCAGGCCGCCTGACGCTCGGGCGTCACCTCGAGGCCGGCGAGAAAGTCTTCATTGTCCTTGAGGCTCACCGCCGCCTCGATGGTCAGGATGTTGATCGCCGGCAGTTTGTGGCGCTTGCCGACTTCGAAATCATTGAAGTCGTGCGCTGGCGTGATCTTGACCGCGCCAGAACCTTTTTCCGGATCGGAATACTCGTCCGCCACGACAGGGATTTTTCTGCCGACGATCGGCAGCACGATGTTCTTGCCGACCAGATGCCGGAACCGCTCGTCGTCCGGATGCACGGCGACCGCCGTGTCGCCCAGCATCGTCTCGGGCCGCGTCGTCGCCACCGTGATGAACGTCTTCGGGTTTTCCGGGTCGAAGGTCTCGCCCTCGATCGGATAGCGGAAATGCCAGAGATTGCCGTTGACCTCCTGCTGCTCGACCTCGAGGTCGGAGATCGCCGTCAGCAGCTTCGGGTCCCAGTTCACAAGGCGCTTGTCCTTGTAGATCAGCCCTTCCTTGTAGAGCGTCACGAACACTTCGAGCACCGCCTTGGACAGGCCCTCGTCCATGGTGAAGCGTTCTCTGCTCCAGTCAGCCGAGGCGCCGAGCCGCTTCAGCTGGTTGAAGATGGCGCCGCCGGATTCGGCCTTCCACTCCCACACCTTGTCGATGAATTCTTCGCGCGTCAGGTCGCGGCGATGGATCTGCTTTTCCATCAACTGGCGTTCGACCACCATCTGCGTGGCGATGCCGGCATGGTCCATACCCGGCTGCCACAGCACGTTCTTGCCGCGCATGCGCTCGAAGCGCACCAATATGTCCTGCAGCGTGTTGTTGAGCGCGTGCCCCATATGCAGCGAGCCGGTGACGTTCGGCGGCGGGATGACGATGGTGAAGGCCTCCGCCCCCTCCTCGGCGCCGGCACCGGCACGAAAAGCATCGGCCTCTTCCCAGATTTTAGCGATCTTGGGCTCGACGGTTTTGGCGTCGTAGGTTTTTTCGAGCATGGGAAATGGTCCGGGCTGTCGGGATTTGTTGGGTTCGGTGTAAATCGGAAGGTCTTGGCCAAGTCAACCGCAGGTGCGCTGCTGGAGGCACAGCTGATAGATAGTGGCTGGACAGATCAAGGCAACTCCCACGGACCCACGCGGCCGGCGCCAGCTTCCATCAAACGCTTAGGACCGAGCGGTGGGGTACCCGCACCTTCATCGTCGGCGATTCCGACGGCAAACTGATCGCTTTCGCGACATCGGGAAGCTGATCCGCAACGAAAAAGCGCCGCTCGAGGGCGGCGCCTTGATCCGGGATGGGCGGTGATCCTTATTGCGCGCCGCGCGCGACGCGCTCGATTTCCTCGCGCACCAGCCGTTCGACCAGCGTCGGCAGATTGTTGTCCAGCCAGTCCTGCAGCATCGGCCGCAGCATCTCTTCGGCCATCTCGTCGAAAGTTTTCTTGCTGCGGCTGGCAAACGCATCGGAAAGCTCGCCGAAGGCTGCGGCAACCTGCCGGCCAGCGCGTTCCGAAAGGATTGCCGCACGGACGGACGGTGCATCGCCGGCGGCCTGGCGCGCCAACTCGCCGCGCGTAGGCGTCGGCTCGCTGCGCGACTGCGTCGGCTCGCCGCGCGCAAGCGTCGGCTCGGCGCGCGACTGCGTCGGCTCGAAAGCGGGCTCGGCTGTCAGGTCTTCCGCAAAAAACTCGACCTCCGGTTCGACATCGGGCATCGGCGGCGTCTCGACCTTGTCCGGCCTGGCCACCGCAGCGGGTCTTTGCTCGCCCACGGCGGCGATCTCGCGCCGCCAATCGGTGACTATGCTGTCGCTCGTCTCCGCAACTCTTGCTGTCACGGGCGCTTCTGCGCCTGCCGCCGGCGCGGACTCGGCGGCGATCCTGGCGCTCACTTCGGCCAAGGTCGTGGGGGCAACGGTCGCAGCAGCGGGAGTGTTGGGGGCAAGCGTCACCGGCGCCTTCACTGGGGCGAGGTCGAAGCGCACCGGTGTTTCCATGCGCGCGATCACCGGCTCGCCTACCGCCAGTTGCGCCTGCACCTCCGCCAGCGTGACCGGCTTCCTGGTGCCGGTTTCGGTATGCAGCTCGTTGCGGAACGCATCCACATCCGATGCCGGCACGGCCGCCGGCGCCGGCTCGAGATCCTGGCGCAATTCGTCCGCTTCACCCGGCTGCTTGCGGCCGGTGTCGCTGTCTTCGATGATCCGCCTGATGGAAGCCAGTATCTCTTCCATGGAAGGTTCGCGCTGCGCGCTGCTTGCCGTCGCCATCGTCACATCCGCCGCCTTTGTGACCCGTTGCAGATTTCCTGCCGGCAAAAGCCGGACACGAATCATGGCGACAGCGTAACCGACGGATCGTCATCGGAGAATCCCCAATCTGGGGAGATGTTGGATTTCAACAGATTAGAGCGCCGGCGTCTTCACGACGCGCAGCGCTCTAACACGTTGAATCCGAGGCAGGATTTGAAAAGGCTTGGGGTCAGCGACCGTCCGGCGTGCGCAGGCCGGTCCACTTGTCCTTGACCGCCTTGTAATGCTCTTCAGGCTTGTATTTTGTCACCTGCAAAGCGAGACGATCGATCGACAGACGGCCCATGGCCGAAAGGATGGCATAGCTCGCAACCACCACATCGCGCTCGGAGGTGGCAAGGTTGATCTTGGCGCTGATGACATCGTTCTGGGCGTTCAACACGTCGAGCGTGGTGCGCTGGCCGACATTGCGCTCTTCGATGACGCCGTTCAACGCCAGCTGCGCGGCAGCGATGACCTGCCGATTGGCCGCGACGCTCTCTTGCGCGGCGGTATATTGCGTCCATGCCGAGGTCACGGCCTGACGCACCTGGTCGCGGCTGACATCGACTTCGATCCGGGCCTGGCCAAGCGATTCCTTCGACTGGCGAACCAAGGCCTCGGTACGGCCACCCGAATAGATCGGTATGGTCAGCGTCGCGCCGATATTGGCCGAATTGGTTGTACCATCCGACGTCACAACGCCGGGTAAGGAGTTGCGATAGGCGCTCGAAACGCCGGCCGAGGCGGAAAGCTGCGGCAGCAGCGCTCCTTCCTGCGATTTCACCGAAAACGCCGCCGCATCGACCAGATGCTGGGTGGAGAGGATGGCCGGGTGCTCGGCCGCCGCAATAGCGATCGCCGCGTCTAGGCTCCTCGGCAGAAGCTTCGCCAGTGGCGAAGCCCCCTTCAGCTTGCCCGGCTCGTCGCCGACGATCTGGTGGTAGGTCGCCGCACTTGCCAGTGCCTGGGCACGGGCCGCGCTCAACTGTGCCACTGCGGCCGAGCGCGAGGCGTCGGCCTGGGCGACGTCGGTGCGCGTCCCTTCGCCAACCTCGAAACGCGAGCGCGCCGCGCGCGCCTGCTCGGTCAGGAACTGCAGGTTCTGCTCGGTCAGCACGGCCACCTGCCGGTCGCGAATCACGTCCATGTAGGCGCTCGCCGCATTGAACAGGATGTTCTCTTCAGTGTTGCGCAGGCTCTCGACCGAGGCGCTGACCCGTGCTTCGGCGGCGGCAACATTGTTCTTGGTCTGAAACCCGTCGAACAGCGTCTGATTGATTTGCACGCCGAAATTGCCCGTTGTCAGCCGTACGCTGGTGTTCGTGCCATTGAGGTGGCTGCTCGAGTAGTCGATTGACGCCGACCCATTGATTGTCGGGCGCCAACCCGACTTGGCGATGGCCACGCCTTCATCGGTGACGCGCACGCCGGCGCGGGCGGAGTTCAGCTGCGAATTGTATTGGTAGGCCTTTGAAAGCGCGCCGGTAATGGTTTCCGCGGAAGCAGCCAACGGCGAAAGCACAGTCGCGGAAAGGAGAACGGCGGTAAAAAGGCTCTTACGAAAAGACGGCACGTTATTTCCCTCATTCGTTCTGCATGGGAACTGCGCCACGCCAGCCTCTCTTACGATCAGCCGGCGCCGCGCTTTTGTCATCTATCGTTCCCCCGCCGAAAGCCCCCCGGAATGCCCGGTGATGCAAATCAGCAACGATGGTTCAAACATAAGCGAACATGACAGCGTTTTTGCTGCAAGGCAAAATTACTCAGAATTCGAACGCGCGAACACGTTCAAACCCAGGTAGTGGCTTAATTGCCGCATTAAATGCCCGTCTTCCGGTTACAACCCCCCCGGCTTTGAAAAACAGCCGGGCCACGCCCGCATTGCCCTGCCCCTCGACGACGACCAGTCGCCCGCCTTCGGCGAGTTGGTCGAGCAGCGCCGCCGGCACGTCCTCGACACTGCCGCCAACGAGAATCACATTGTACGGCGCCTTGGCGGCATGACCTTGCGGCAGCGGCCCGGTGACCACGGTTGCGTTGGCGCAGCCCTGCGCCGAAAGCGCCGCTCTGGCGGTTTCCGCCAGCGTCGTGTCGCTCTCCAGCCCGACCACCGACCTTGCCAGCCTTGACAGCAAAGCGGTGGAATAGCCGGTGCCGCAGCCGACATCGAGCGCCGAATCACTGGCATCGATTTCGGCCAGCTGCAGCAGCTTGGCGAGCGGCGAAGCCTCCATCAGGTAGCGCGCACCGCCACCATCGGCGCCGTCGGAAATGCGGATGTCCTCGTCGATATAGGCGAGATCGCGCTGGCTGGCGCCGACAAAAGCCTCGCGCGGCACTGCCAGCATGGCGTCCAGCAGCGGCGCGTTGGTCACATCGGTGGTGCGCACCTGGCCATCGACCATCTTCACGCGGCGTTCGGAGAAATCAGCGCTCATGTTTCCAACCAATCCGCCCAAAAACCATTGCGCTTGCCGCGCCAACATCGCGGTTCACTTCGACCGGAACTTCAAGCTCCCGGCGCTGACGCGCGGGAGCTCGGGCATTTGGAGGCCTCGCCCGGAATCGAACCGGGGTGCAAGGATTTGCAGTCCTCTGCGTAACCACTCCGCCACGAGGCCTCGTTGCTCCCGGCGTTCCACCCGGTTCCAATAGGTTGCGGCGAAAATGCCGTCAAGCGGCCACGGCGCATTCCGTGTCTCGAATTGTCGCCGCGCCGGCCGCGACCGCCACATTAGGCAATTGTTAAACATGCAAAGCATGGTCTGCGGTTGCCGGAAACTCGAAACCGCAATCTTGCGTTAGGTAGACAGAAGGGAGCCGCCCATGCGTCGGGCCGTGGCAGACCGGGAAACGACCGCATCGCGCAGATTGTCGCTGCTGAGATGCGAGGAGCTTGCGCGCCACGCCATCGACCGCCTCAGCATCGAAGGCGCGAGCCGCCTTTCGCCGCACGATCGCGCTCGCCTGGCTTCGGTCGCGGCTGTTCTCAAGGACATTTGCGAGGGCCTGGAAAAGCGCTCGGGCCACTAGACTCTCAGTTGGGCCGCCGCCGCCGCTCCCACCACACGACGAATCGGCGCCGCTGGCGGCGCACTAGGGCGAACTCGTAGGAAAGCACCAGCAGGCCGAGCGGGATCATCCAGAAACCCAGGATCGGCAGGAAGCCGAGAATGCCGAAGAAGACCAAAACGACGCCGATCGCTACCCTGAGGCCACGCGAACGCGGCATGGTGAACTCACGGCCGAACACCGTGATTTTCCGCGCCGGTGCCTCATTGTCGCCTGCTGCAGTCATGTCGAAAGTTGATCCGTTTCCCAAGGAATAAAGGCGTCTGCGGGCAAAGGCGGCAATCGCCTTTTCGGTTCCGCGCCCCTGCCAAGACGGCTAATATGAGGGCACCAGTCGACGATTGCGAGAAACCGCCCCGCGAAAAAGCCGCGAAAAAATGCGAAATGCTGCTTTGCAAAGCCGAAAAGGGCAGCTATAGGCTGCGCCACTCACATGAGAGCTCTGTTCCCCGGTAGCTCAGTGGTAGAGCAACCGGCTGTTAACCGGTTGGTCGCTGGTTCGAATCCGGCCCGGGGAGCCAACAATTCCATAGACTTAGCCGACGCCAGAATTAGCCAAAAATTGGCATAGGTACGCCCTGCGCGTTTGCTTGCGGGGAATCTCCGTCGCTAAGATCGACCCGTTAGAGCCGAGCCCCCAGGGGGGATGCACCGTCGCTGGACAAAGAAGGCCCGGAAGCCGAAGCCGCCGTCAATAGCCAGTTGGAATCCACGGGTTGATGTCAAACCCTAAGCGCGGATAATGATCCAGGAAGTTTGCGGCCCGATTTGACGGTCGCGCAACAACGGTGCCTGTCGATTTGCAATCCAGTTTCGGGGCCTGTTTGCTGCCAGCCTTCATATGAGCTGCAGAACACGAGGTTGCAGCCTGAGCGGTGGCCACCTTTTTCTTCTCTTTCGCAACAGCTGCTCCGGTGGCGGCCAATACCATTGCTACGCCAAAGACAACGAGTTTCATTGAAACGCCCTCATCCCTGCACAATCCGATATGATTGCGCCCAGCTAATGTTACGTCAACCACATTTTGTCGGCAGTTGGCCAATCTGACATGCGCCCCCGGAACAAAAGTGGTGGGCGCCCATTCCACTTTTGAAGGGACCGCAAACCGAAAGGATGCGGCGACATGGCCGAAATTTTCAGCTTTGAAATTGCAAAGGCTCGTTATTGAGGCACCGTCACCATGCTGTTTGAACCGCTTGATGGGCAAGGCCAAAAGCGAAGCGCAATGTACCATGCCGCCCGGCTGGAGATGTTGCACAAGCGGGTTGTGAAGCGCATGGAGCAAACCGACCATACTGCTGAAACGGTCAAGGACGCGGCGGAAATACTCGCCGATGCTGTTCGGCCCGCCGGAAGCACACAAACGCTCGGCATGTGATTCCGTCCCTGCGACGGCGCGGCATGCGCTCATGGCAACCACCCGGCGACGACGTGTGACAGGCTGTAGCCAACTGTGACGGAACCTTCACAGCCGGGAGATGTTTCACCTGCCTGTAGCTCAAACCAGCACAGCGAGGTTGTCCCGTGATCCCGAATCCGAACTTTGATGCGATTGCAGATGCAGAGGAGCGCATACACTGCGCCGAACTCGCACTTCAGCGCACAGAAGAGATGCTGGCCGAAAACATCGCGCTCCGCCGCAAGATGCGATGTCTGGTCGATGCCGCAAACCAAGAGATCGATCCCCCCAGCAATGAAGGACGTCGCGCGGGCTGAACCAGGCTGGCCTCGCGCTCGTCGTCGCCTTCTCGCATGTCGCCGCCGTCCATCTCGCCGTCTTCGACCCATGCGGTGTCGTCGAGCTTCCCGGCGAGCCGCTGATCAGTATGGTTCGTCCAGCCGAGCGATGAGCCGGCGTCGGGTTCATCGCCGAGAATGGCGGCGGCGCCGGGGTGAGGCTGCGGAAAGGGGGATGAGCAGGTCAAGCGCGGGAGTGGCCGGCCGGTCGAGCGTGCAGCCCGTTTTTGTAAATCCGCTCTAGCACGTCACGAGCAGACTCGGCGCGCTCCCGTGTGCAGCCCATAAGTATTTTCCCGCCCAAGCTTGCGGGCTCGCCAGTGACGTCATCCCAAACCATCCAACCGCCAGTCGGTTCAAGAATGCAACTAAATCTACCTGGGCTTTCTTCCATCGCCCCATTCCCAACATGGACGAAGCGTTTCATTATTTTAGCAGCCACGCAAGTAATGGCCAGCGAGAGATCACTACCTCATTTGATCAAGGTTAATTTGCGAAACAGAGGAATTCGCGGGCGGCTAAGGTGTCGGCGAGAGTTTTTGAGGCATGGCGATCTTGCGCAACTCGCCGAAGTCAGACGGACCGGCATCGTTGAGCACGATGATTTCGCCATCGATGATGGCGCTTCCATCTCGAGCTGGCCGCCCGCGTTGGCGAGGTCGCGATATTTCGAGGTCCAGTCGAGGCCGCGGCGCGTGTAGATGCGCACACCGTCCGCGTCCCTGACGATTTGAGAGCGATAGCCGTCGAACTTGACTTCGTGAATCCATCCCTCGCCCTTGGGAGGCTTCTCCACCAAGGTAGGAATTAGTGGCGGGACAAACGTCAAACGCATGCATTGACTGGCAAACCGCCAGTCAATTAGCATGCGCTTAATTAGTTCCGGGACATTTTAACGAATCGTTGACCGCGCTGTCCCAGAATAGGACGGCGCGGTCAAACCCCAACCCGACCTGCGCAGGCGGCTCCGGCAACTTAGGCCCACCCACACTTGTCGGAGCCGCTCCCACACTCGTTCATAATACCAGCAATGGTTGAACCAACTGTTACCGCACGTGCTTTCCAGTACGCTTTCGCAGTGGTTAAACTTTGATGGACTGCGCCGTTGATCACGAGCCCAGCTCGCGAAGCGCATTACCACTGTGTTGGAGCCTGCCAGTGGCCCGCGCCCTGTTTGCAGGGCACGAGCCGACCGAAGAGGGACTCTCAGTCAGCGGCAGATGCCAGTGAGACCCAGCAGCCTTTGGCTCAACAAGGCATTGCCAGCGAAGTTCCAACGCAAAAAAGCCCGCCGGCCGAAGCCAGCGGGAAGGGTCTGGAGTAGCCAGATTGGGGTCTGGCAGATTGAAAACGCTCAGATGCGGCGATTGTTTCGGGGTTTGCTGAAGTGCGGAACGGCACAGGGCCATTGCCAGAACCGAACGGGCCGAAACAGCCCTTTGCATTACGCTCTAACACCCTGAGGCTACCGCTTAGGTAGGAGCCTAACTGCCCGGCCCGTCGTGTAAACTCGCGCTGGTGAGGTCGCTCCGAGGAGGTTTCCGATGCGTCCAATACTCATCGTGATTGCCCTGGTAGCCTGCTTTTTCCTCTGGGACATGCTAGCCAACAAAGGCTTGTATACCGCGCAGGTGGAACGCAGCTTCCGGGAGGCGATGGCCGATCTGCCGACCGGTTACAAGCGTTGAATTCTGCCCGCAGCCTTACCAGCGCGCGTTTCTGTCGGCCACTGTCCTACACCGGCGAAGCGCCTGGAGGCGCAAGGTAGGACTCATCTCCCGCCGAGACGATCTCGACCCTCGCAGCACCAACGTGGGTCACCAGCGACCCATCGTCGATACAGCCGCAAATGGGTATCGTAGATTGTAGACTGAGCGACCGATAACTCAATTGCTGACCCTGCTTACGCTCTATTTGGTACTCACCACTGCTGGTCAACTTTGTTAGGCTCACGCCGTGGTTGCGGAATCCGGCAACGCGGTGCGCACGCGCTTTGTGCCTCCGATCGAAGCAAGGATCGCGCGTGACCAGTGAGTCGTGGAGGTCCAGTCATGGATCGTGTCCAGAGGCCCAAGGCGGATTGCCACAGCCCTGCATTCCCCGGCGGCAACCGACTATTCTCAACCGTGGCAGCCTTGTTTCATGACCACAGCAAGAGGTCACGCGGCGCCACGATAAGCCTCATCCCGTTCTGCCTCATCCTGTTATTTGGTGTCCCGGCAAGAGGTCAATCGGCGACCGACGACAAGCTCGTTCCTCAAGACACTGTCGAGGTGAGTGTCTCGGGGTGGGATGCCTTGCGCGGCGGCGTAACCGAGGGCGCGGAGCTTAACGGTGCTTTTACGATCGATACAGCCGGGAAGCTGGATCTTCCCGCCATTGGGCAACTTCCGGCCGCAGGTCTGCGTGAGAGTGAATTGGCAAAGCTGATTACCGATCGCCTACAGGCCAGAAGTGGGTTCGACGTGCGTCCAGTTACGACCGTCCAGCGCAGGCAATCGGCAGCGTCTTCGGCCCCAGCCAAAGTCGAGGGGCGCCCACTGGCGGCGCTACCAGACATCAACGGTTCTCGCGCAGCGCGCGAAGAACTCGATACGATGCGACGCGGCACCGCCGACGCAGGCGTGAGGGCGCGTGCTGTTGTAGAAGCAACGGCTCTTCAGGGACGAGCCCTTGAAGAGCAGAAGCAAAGAGCCGAACTGCTCGCGCGGGATCTGGCGATGGCGCAGCGCGAAGTCGAAAGCTTGCAAGCCAAAGCCGTTCTCGCCATCCGCGAAAAGTTCGCCGCTCTCGGAGCGCACCAGGCTGCGGAGGCTTCGCTGTCTGGAGCGAGGCGCGCGCTTGACGAGGAGCGGCAGAAGGTTGAGCGCTTCGAACGCGATCTTGCCGCGGCGCACCAGTCTCTCGATGCTCTGGAGGTAAGCGGAAAACTGGCTGCCGCTGCACAACTCGACGGCATTCAGCGCCGCCAGGCTGCAGAGGCCGCCGCAAAGCGGGCCGGCGAAGCGCTCGTATTGGAACGCGAAAGAGCCGATGCTCTCGCGCTCGATCTCACTGCTGCCAGCCAGGATCGCGACGCGGCAAAGGAAGAAGTCGCCCGTCTCTCCGCTGCTTTGGAGCAACAGCGCGAAACAGCCGTTGGCCTGGCCCGCGACCTCATTGCGGCGCGCAACGAGATCGACATCCTGAAAGCTCGCGATGCGCCCCGCGCTCAAACCATCGAGCTCAATCCCGCTCCCAAAGCACGCGCGATGGATCGCGCAGGTACCAGTACACTCGCAAGGAAGCAGACTCGATCAACCCATGAACCTCAGGGGCGAGAAATCCGCAAAGTGGCGGTCCGCAAGTCATCGCAACCTGTTCCGCTGACGACGATTACGCTGCCCGCCACGTTGCTCCCGACGCGGGCGCCATTGCGCCCAGCACAAGGAATATGGTGATGCGCAAGTATCTGGCTTGCGCATTGACGATCGCAGTTGCGATCGGGCCTGCTTCTGCTCTTGACGCGGGTCTTGGCGGCAACGTCGGTGGCGTCGGGGTCAGCGCCGGTCTGGGCGTTGGCTCGAACGGCGCCTCGGTCGGCGTTGGCGCGAGCGTCGGCGGGATCGGGGGCGCAAACGTTGGAGGGTCGGTCGGCACGGGATCGCTTGGCGCCAACGTTGGAGCCAGCACCAACCTCGGCGGCGTAAGCGGCGGTGTTTCGACAGGCCTCGGAGCTCCGAGCGGTACGACAAGTGGGGGCACTGCGTTGGGGGGTACCACAGGGCCAGCCAGTGTCGAAGCCGGCAAGAAAACGGCCGCCCTGGTCATGAACAAGGGCGCGCAACACGCAATCGTCCTGCCACGCAACCTCCGGCCTTCCAAAAATGGTCGCGACATGTTCGGTCGGGCCACTACAGGTTATCCCATGCTACGACTTCAGGTGCCGTTAACGGCGATACCTGGCACTCCGCCTGCCGTGGTTCGCGTCTGCCGCCAGGCGATCATGTCGGCTGCGACGCCACTTGGTGCCTTGCGTGTGCACGTAGTCAGTGCAGGTCCCCTGCGCCGACATCGTCGCGGCGCCCTCACCGCACCGATTGAGGTGCGCATAGACTATGCAAGGCAAGGCGGCATCGAGGTTCGCCAGGCGCGGGTCGGATGTCGCCTCGATGCGGCGGGCAAGGTCGTCGCGGTGAAATAGGTTTGATGAATCTGGCGCGTGCATCCTCGGCACGGCTTGATCTCGTCCCGGCGCCATCCCTGGAGGCGCCGGTGGCAAAGGTCGTTGTTCCTAAGAAACTCGATCGTCGAGTTGGCCTTGGTCGCCGTCTTCTTCACGCAGTTGGCAACACTCACCAGAATTCCAGTCGACTATTGCGAGCAGCCGGGATTGAGGGGTTTCGCCCCGCGCGCGAGCAAACGACCCGCGCGGCACCGCCGCAGCAAGCCGTCAGCCGTCGGGGAATGGCCGGTGCGGCTTGCAGCCTTCGGGGGACGAACATCGCACCGGCCACTGCGGTGGGCTTATGGGTTCCTCCCGCACCGCCAATTTTACCGGCATATTAGCAACCACGCAATTAAGCCTATCGGTGGTTCTCAGGCGTAGGGGGCGCCGTCCCCCTCCCGTCCCATCGGATGAAAGCTGCGTCCTTGCCGGTGATGTCCTTCATCGATTGGTGTGACTGTGCTCGCCGAAATGTTCGTGGCAAGCTCGCCGGGCGAGAACCCCAACCGCCTCTACTCCCGACGAGCCTGGCCGGGATTAACCGGCAAGCACGTCCACGCAAGACGGATGCCAGTCATTGTTTCCCGAAATGGGACTCCTTCGGCTGATTTGAGCGGCGGCCGATGCGGGTTCCGGTGGCCAAAGCGGCGGGCGGCAAGGCCAGCGACGGTCAAAAACGTCGGCCTGCGCATCTTGCAGGAAATGCTGGTGACTTATCTGTTTGGCTGCCTTTGGTTTGCCGCGGTTGTCAGTCTTTTCGTTCAATCGAAGCGTGACGCCATTCGCGGCGATGTGAGCACTAAATGCAGAAACCTTTCGTCATCCGCACGGCCATCCTGCTGTGGGCATGCTTGTCTTGCCTGGTGGCGCTGCAGTGCCTTGTCGACCTTGGCATGCTGGGCTTTCCCGATGGCTACATAACGCCATACGCGATGGCAACCAGCGAGTTCCTGCGCATTCTCGCCTGGGCATGCCTGGTTCAAAGTCTCTATTTCTTTTGCCGAGGGCTGTTCGGCAAACGCTTCGCGCCCGTCCTTCTGTTGCTGCAAGTCGTGATCGCAGCTGCATTGACTGCGATGCCAATCCTCATCGTGAAAAACTGCCCCCGCTCTCAAACATGCAGCAGCGCCTATCAGGCGCTCACCAACACGATGATGGACGATGGCGCGGGCGGATGACGCTTGGCGCGGCTTGCGCGCGCATCCTGGCTACGCGATGGTGAAGCAAAATCTGGGAGGAACGATGCGAAAGATCATGGCATTGTCGCTGCTGTTCGCAGCCACGCTATCTGCAAACCCCGCCTGGGCGCTCGATGCCAGCGGCACGCCTGTGGTGGTGACCCCGCTTGCGTCACGCACGGAGACAGCCTCCGGCCAGCCGATCACCTTGCCACAGAAAAACGTCCAGGTTCTGGTTTCCACGTTTGACGTCGCGCCCGGTGCGACCTTGCCGGTCCACAAACACCCGTTTGCCCGCTATGCCTATGTCCTGGCCGGCACGCTGAGAGTTACGGGCATTGAGAGCGGCAAGAGCAACACCTATCAGACCGGCGATTTCATCGTCGAAATGATCGGACAGTGGCATCAGGCCACCAATATCGGCGCCGGCCCGGTCAAACTGCTGGTGATTGATCAGGTTGAAGCAGGCGCCAAGAACACGGTGCTGCGCCAGTAGTTTTCGGTAGCGCCCTGCAGGCGGGAAATCGTGGAAGGGGAATTGCGTGCCTAGGCAAAGTGGCTGCAAGACGCTTCAACGCTTGTCCGCCATTGTCCTTCTGGCCGGCATCATCGTGCTGATGGGAGGAGCGGGTACGGCGGTTGCATCATCGAAAAGGCCGTCGAAATACGACCACATCGTTGTCGTGATCATGGAGAACCATTCCTTTGATCAAATTTTCCAGACAAAGGAAGCCGCCTATTTGAAGAAGCTGGCAAAGGGAGGCGCCCTGTTTGACAACTCCTATGGGGTTGCCCATCCCAGCCAGCCCAATTATTTCGCGCTCTTTAGCGGCTCGACACAAGGCGTCCACGACGATGGCTTGCATAGCTTCGCAGCGCCGAACCTAGCCGCCCGTCTTCATGCCCACGGGAAGACATTTGCCGGCTATGTCGAAGCCGGATCCCCGCGAAAACACAATCCTTGGGAATCGTTTGTGGACGCAAAGGGTTTTGGCAAACCCTTGGCCGCTTTTCCCCGCGACTACGCGAAACTGCCGTCGGTCAGTTTCGTGATCCCCAATCTCACAAATGATATGCATGACGGCACGATAAGCCAGGCGGATGTCTGGCTGCAAAGCCACCTTGGCGGCTATGCCAATTGGTCAAGGGCAAACAACAGCCTGTTGATAGTGACGTTCGATGAGGATGACTACAGCGCCAGAAACCGCATATTTACGGTATTGTATGGGTCTGGAATTGAACCGGGGCGCTACTCCGAGAAGATCGACCACTACACGGTATTGCGAACCATCGAATACATTGAAGCCATAGCTCCGCTCGGCACCAGCGCCGCCAGAACGGTGATCGGCAGTGGTTGGAGGCGGCGCTAGGTCGGGCGTCAAGCGGGCATTTGCGCAGCAATTTGGCGGTCCGCAAACCGCGAAACGAGCGCGTGGTAGTCGACCGCTGCCAATTGCCTGACACCATCCAGCACCATGCTGCCGGCGACATAGACGATAACCGCCAGGCCGAGCCAGCCGATCCAGCGGTATCTGGCAAGCAGCGCCGCCACCAGCGTCGAGGCAACCGCCATCAGGACCACCGACAGGATGAGGCCAAAGATCAGCGCATCCATGTCGTCGCTGGCCGCACCCGCCACGGCGAGCACATTGTCCAACGACATCGAAACGTCGGCGACGATGATCTGGATGATTGCCGTGCGCAACGCCTTGGCCGCCCGCCCCACCGCTGAGGCGGGAGCAGCACCGTCGTCGCTCTCCCCGGCAGAGCGTAATTCGCCGAACATGTTCCAGCATACCCAGAACAGCAGCAGGCCGCCGACGAGCATGATCCCAGGGATTTCCAGCAGCTCCACCGCCACCACAGCAAAGACGATCCGGATCACCGCCGCGGCCGCAATGCCGGCGACGATCGCCTTCTGGCGCAGTTCCTTCGCCAGGCCGGCGGCTGCCATGCCGATCACCACGACATTGTCGCCCGACAGAACGAGATTGATGGTGATGACTTCCAGATACGCCGCGATCGTCGCCTCGTCGACCTGGAAGGGCATTCAACAAGCTCCGTGGAAGGGCCTTGCGGGCGGACTGACCAGACGAGCGATTGACCCTTGAGCTTGAGCGAGTCGTTCAAAGTCCACAATGGCGAAAAGACGTCGTCGTTGCCTACCATCTGGTGCTTGTGGCGCCAGTATCAAAAACAGTCAAAGGCAAGGCTCGTCGGGCGGGGAGATATCCAGCCCTATTATCCGGCTTTCGCAGCTATCGGCCCGATGCTACCGCTTGCGCGACTGGAATCAGCAATGGATTGGCCACTTTGACCCCCAACAACAACGCGCGCTTGCCGCTGATCGAAATCTGCGTCGAAGGCATCGATGGCCTGCTGGCCGCGCAAGCCGCCGGCGCCGACCGCGTCGAACTCTGCGCCAGCCTGGTCGAAGGCGGCATCACGCCAAGCCTCGGCACGGTGCGCGCAGCACTTGAGCTGGCGACCATCCCCTTCCACGTCATCGTGCGGCCGCGCGGCGGCGATTTTCTCTATGGCGAGGCGGAATATCGTTCGATGCTCGCCGATGTCAGCGCGCTGAGAGATCTCCGCGTGGCCGGCGTCGTCGTCGGCTGTCTCAATGCCGACGGCAGCATCGACGAAGAGCGCATGAGCGAACTGGTGCGGGCGGCCGGCCCTTTGAACGTCACCTGCCACCGCGCCTTCGACATGACGCGCGACCCGGCCGAGGCGCTCGAAGCGCTGATCCGCTGCAAGGTCGGCCACGTGCTGACCAGCGGCCAGCGCGAAACCGCAATGGAAGGAGCGGATTTGCTGGCGGATCTGGTCCGCCAGGCCGGCAACCGCATCATCATCCTCGGCTGCGGCGCGCTTGACCCCGAAAATATCGCGCAGGTGCTGGCAAAAACCGGGCTCACGGAGATGCATTTCGCCGCGCTCACCGACGTGCCGAGCGCGATGGCCTACCGCAACCCCGACGTCGGCATGGGCGGCACCGACCTCGGCCGCGAATACCGCACCACGGTCACCGACCAGGCGCTGGTGGCGGCGACGATCGCGGCAGTGAGGGCATGACAGCCGCGCCCGCTCCGATCATCAGCCGCGTCTCGGCAGAAGACGAACCGGCAATCCTCGCGCTCAACAACCAGCATGCGGCCGAACTGTCATGGCTCGAGCCCGAGCGGCTGTCCTTCCTGCTCGGGGAGGCGTTTTACGCCCGCCGCATCGGGGCGCTCGAAGCCTTCATCATGACCTTCGACCAGGATGCAAACTACGACAGCCCAAACTTCCTCTGGTTCCGCGAGCGCTACCAGCGCTTCGTCTATGTCGATCGTGTCGTCGTCGCCGGCGCGGCGCGCGGCCGCGGCCATGCTCGCCGGATTTATGAGGATCTGTTCGACCACGTCTCGGGCGCCGGCCACACCATCGTCACGTGCGAGGTCAATGCCGAACCGCCCAACCCCGCTTCGGATGCGTTCCACGCCGCGCTCGGCTTTGTCGAGGTCGGCGACGCGGTGATCCACGGCGGCAAGAAGGCGGTGCGCTACTATGTCAGGCAGATCCCTGCCTGAACCGGCAACGCCGGCACTGGCCACGCAAAGAAGCGATGGCTAAAATAGGCTTTTCCGCCAACCAGGGCGAAACACCATGCCGAGCAACGTCTTTCGCTTCGACGAGAACTGGGACATTCCCGAAGCAACGCCGCAAGAGGTTTGGGACGTGCTGTCCGACGCTGAACTGCTGCCGCTCTGGTGGGGCGATGTCTACAAAGAGGTCGTGCCCCTCGACAAGAAGGGCAAGGGCGTCGTCGGCTCAAGAGCCAGGGCCCGGGCGCGCGGCGCCCTGCCCTATGAATTGAATTTCATCGTCGAGGCGGTCGAAATGGATCCCGGCAGACTTGTCGGGGTCAAGACGATCGGCGACTTCGACGGGCTGTGGCGGGCCGAACTGTCGCCGTCGGGCACAGGCACCCATGTCAAACTGACCTGGCAGGTGACGGTGCTGCGACCAATCCTGAAGTTCCTGGCGCCGCTGCTGCGGCCTGCCTTTGCCTGGAACCACCGCTGGACGACGCCGCGCGGAGAAGCCGGCCTGCGCCGCTATCTGGCGGCGCGCAAAGGTATGGCAGCATAGCCAAGGTTTTGCGCGCGACGCCACGAAAAAGGGGCCGCGAAAGCCCCTTTCTATTCTCAGGATCGCAAGAAATCAGACGTTGGCGGCAGCCACAGCGCGCTTGGCCATCACGGCGATCAGATTGGCGCGGTAGTCCGCCGAGGCGTGGATGTCGGTCATCAAATTCTTCGCCGAAACCTTCACGCCTTCCAGCGCCGAAGCCGCGAAGTTCTTGGCCAGCGCTGCCTCGATCTCCTTCGAGCGGAAGACGCCGTCATCGCCGGCGCCGGTGACGGCAACGCTGACCCCATCCTTGCCCTTGGCCACGAACACGCCGACGATCGCGTAGCGCGACGCCGGATTGCGGAACTTTTCGTATGCCGCCTTCGCCGGCGCGGTAAAGCTCACCGCGGTGACGATCTCGCCCTCCTTCAGCGCCGTCTCGAACAGGCCCTTGAAGAATTTGTCGGCAGTGATCGCGCGCTTGTTGGTGACGATGGTGGCGCCCAGCGCCAGCAATGCTGCCGGATAATCGGCCGCCGGATCGTTGTTGGCGATCGAGCCGCCGATCGTACCTCTGTGGCGCACCGCCGGGTCGCCGATCAGCGACGCCATATGGGCGAGCGCCGGGCAGGCCTTGCGCAGCTTCTCGTCATTGGCGACGTCGTAATGCGTTGTGGCAGCGCCGATGGTGATGGTCTTGCCCGACACTTTGACGCCTTGCAGCTCCTTGATCCGCGACAGGTCGACGAGATCGGAAGGTGCGGCAAGCCGCGTCTTCATGGCCGGGATCAGCGTCATGCCGCCCGACAACAGCTTGGCGTCGCCCATCTTGATCAGCTTGGCGGCTTCAGAGACCGAGGCGGCCCGGTGGTAGTTGACCGAATACATGCTTGTTCCTCCTCAGTGTTTCGTCGTCGTGCGGATCGCAGCCCACACCGTGGACGGCGATGCCGGCATGGCAAGATCGTTGGTGCCGATGGCATCGGTGATGGCGTTGATCACTGCCGGTGGCGAACCGATAGCGCCGGCCTCGCCGCAACCCTTGATGCCGAGCGGATTGCCGGGGCACGGCGTGTTCGAGGTCGAGACCTTGAACGACGGCAGGTCGCCCGCGCGAGGCATCGTATAGTCCATATAACTCGCCGTTAGCAGTTGCCCGCTGGCGTCGTAATGGGCGCCTTCCAGCAAGGCCTGGCCAACCCCTTGCGCGATGCCGCCATGCACCTGCCCTTCGACGATCATCGGATTGATGATGTTGCCGAAATCGTCGGCGGCAACGAACTGGATGATCTCGGTCGTGCCGGTTTCCGGATCGACCTCGACCTCGCAGATGTAGCAGCCGGCCGGGAAGGTGAAGTTCGACGGATCGTAGAACGCCGTTTCCTTCAAACCGGGCTCCATGCCGCCCGGCAGATTGTGGGCGGTGTAGGCGGCAAGCGCCATCTGGAACCACGGCACGGTCTTGTCGGTGCCGGCAACCTTCAGCGCGCCGTTCTCGATGACGATGTCGCCCTCGTCGGCCTCAAGCAGATGGGCGGCGATCTTCTTGGCCTTGGCCTCAACCTTGTCGAGCGCCTTGACGATGGCCGACATGCCGACGGCGCCCGAGCGCGAGCCGTAAGTGCCCATGCCCATCTGCACCTTGTCGGTGTCGCCATGGACGATCGAGACACTGTCGAGCGGCACGCCGAAGCGCTCATTGACCAGCTGCGCAAAAGTCGTCTCATGGCCCTGGCCGTGGCTGTGCGAACCGGTCAGCACTTCGATCGTGCCGACGGCATTGACCCGCACTTCCGCTGATTCCCACAGGCCGACACCGGCGCCGAGCGAACCCACCGCCGCCGACGGCGCGATGCCGCAGGCCTCGATGTAGCAACTCATGCCGATGCCGCGCAGCAGCCCCTTCTTGGCCGCCGCGGCCTTGCGCTTGGCAAAGGCGGCATAGTCGGAAGCCTTCATTGCTGCGTCGAGCGAGGCGGCATAGTCGCCAGCGTCATAGCACATGATGACCGGCGTCTGGTGCGGGAACGCAGTGATGAAATTCTTGCGACGCAAGTCCGCCGGCGAAACGCCGAACTGCCGCGCCGCCGTCTCCATCAGCCGTTCCATGACGAAGGTCGCCTCCGGCCGCCCTGCCCCGCGATAGGCATCGACAGGGGCTGTGTTGGTGTAGATCGCCTTCACATTGGCGTGGATCGCCGGGATGTTGTACTGGCCCGACAGCAGCGTCGCATAGAGATAGGTCGGCGTCGCCGACGAGAACAGCGACATGTAGGCGCCGAGATTGGCTTTTGTCTCGACCTTGAGACCGAGGATCTTGTGATCCTTGTCAAAAGCCATTTCGGCGTGGGTGTGATGGTCGCGGCCATGCGCATCGGTGAGGAAACTCTCGGTGCGGTCGGCCACCCATTTGACCGGCACGCCGGTCTTCTTCGAGGCCCACAGGCAGACGATCTCTTCGGGGTAGATGTAGATTTTCGAGCCAAATCCACCACCGACATCGGGTGCGATGACGCGCAGCTTGTTTTCCGGTGCGACATTGTAGAAGGCGCTCATCACTAGCCGCGCGACATGCGGGTTCTGCGACGTCGTCCAGCAGGTGTAGTGATCCTCGGCCTTGTCGTAGTGGCCAAGCGCGGCGCGCGGCTCCATGGCGTTGGGAACCAGCCGGTTGTTGATAATGTCCATCTTGACGACATGGGCGGCCTTCTTGAAGGCGGCCGCGGTGTCGTCGGCATTGCCGATGTCCCAGTCGAAGATCAAATTGTTGTCGGCTTCCGGATGGATCTGCGGCGCGCCCTTGTCCATCGCCTTGGAGGCATCGACGACCGCCTTCAGTTCCTTGTAGGTGATCTCGACAGCTTCGGCCGCGTCGCGTGCCTGGCCCTTGGTTTCCGCCACCACGATGACGACCGCATCGCCGACATAGCGCACTTTGTCGAAGGCCAGCGGCGACCATGCGCCCATCTTCATCGGCGAGCCGTCCTTGGAGTGGATCATCCAGCCGCAGATAAGGTTGCCGATGCCGTCGGCCTTGAGTTCCTTGCCGGTCAGCACGCCGATGACGCCGGGCATGCCTTGCGCCTTCTTGACGTCGATCTTCTTGATCTGCGCATGCGCGTGCGGGCTGCGAACGAACGCCGCATGCTTCATGCCTGGAACCACCATATCGTCGACATAACGGCCGGCGCCGGTGATGAACCTTTTATCTTCCTTGCGCACGACCCGAGCGCCAATACCTTCAATGCCCATCGCAGAAATTCCTCCCGAATTGTAGGGGAGTAGGTGAGTAGGGCAGTAAGGCAGTAGGGAAATTGGCTCCTGGTTCCCTACTGCCTTACTGACCTACTGCCCTACTGCCTTGTCCATCTCACGCAGCTTGCCTGGCCTTGCCCTTCGACGCCTTGGACATCGTCTTCGATGCCGCGAGGATCGCCTTCACGATGTTGTGGTAGCCGGTGCAGCGGCAGATGTTGCCTTCCAGCTCGGCGCGCACCGTCGCCTCGTCGAGGCCTTCGGGATGGCGATTGATCATATCGGTTGCCATCATGATCATGCCTGGCGTGCAGAAACCGCATTGCAGGCCGTGATGTTCCCTGAACGCCGCCTGCACCGGATGCAGGTCGGCGCCATTGGCGAGCCCCTCGATGGTGACGATGCTCGAGCCGGAAGCTTGCACGGCGAGCATCGAGCACGACTTCACGGCCTTGCCGTCGACATGCACGACGCAAGCGCCGCACTGCGAGGTGTCGCAGCCGACATGGGTGCCGGTGAGGCCGAGATTCTCTCTCAGGAAATGCACCAGAAGCGTACGGTCCTCAGCGGTGGCGCTGACCCGCCTTCCGTTCACCGTCAACGATATTTCAGACATGAAACCTCCCTGGGGTCTACCTTGGTTATTGGCTTCCGGTGCTGCCTGGGCGCTCCGGCTTTCGCTATTGCCATACCGCACAACGCGCGGGAAAAATGCTACGAATTCCGAGGTTGCGAGCATGCAATTCGACCGAAACTCCGCATATTGTACTTTCGGTCACGCCGAATAGGCCTGGCCCATTGCCAAACTCTCGCTTGAAGACAACAATCCCTCTCGACGCCCGCGCGCCCGATGCGCACAAAAAAGCGTCGGAGGGAACCGCAGGAGAAAGCCACTGGCCAGTTCACGCAGGAGCTACGCATCCGGCCTGTCGGCGCTCACCACGGACGAGCCCGACGCGGATGCTTTTGCCCGGGCGATATCAGCCGAAGCTTTACTCATCGACGCCGGCTTCGCGCTCATCTTTTTCTCCCAGAGCCTCGTCGATGCAACGGCCTTGTCGGAAGCGCTGAAGGCGCACGCGCCGGCGCTTGCCTATGCCGGCTGCTCGACCGCCGGCGAAATCACCCCGCAAGGCCTGGAGGAAGGCCATATCCTTGCCTTGCTGCTCCCCTCCTCCGCGTTTGCGGTGGCCAGCACCATGGTCGACAATCTCTCCTCGTCGGGGATGGACAGGATCACCAGCGAAGTCGGAGCGCTACGGCGCCTGCTGCGTGGCCGCGTCGCGCACGAACCGGCCAAGAGCACGTTTGCGCTCTGTTTTATCGACGGCCTGTCCTATGCCGAGGAAGCGGTGACCTCGGCCATCCATTGGGGGCTCGACGACATTCCGCTGCTCGGCGGATCGGCGGGCGATGATCTGAAGTTCGAAACGACGCGGCTGATCTCGAACGGCAAGGTCGCTTCCGACAGCGCCATCATCGTGCTGATATCGACGGAAATTCCTTTCCACGTCTTCAAGACTGACAATTTCATTCCCACCGACGAAAAACTGGTGGTGACGGCGTCCGACCCCGATCACCGCATCGTGCGCGAATTCAACGCCATCAACGCCGCCGAGGAATATGCAGCCTCGGTCGGCATCATGCCGCAGACGCTGACGCCGCTGAGTTTCGCCTCGCATCCGGTGGTGGTGAAGGTGGGCGGCGAATATTACTGCCGCTCGATCCAGAAGATGCACCCGGACGGTTCGCTGTCATTCTTCTGCGCCATCGACGATGGCGTGGTTCTGTCCATTGCCCAGCCGAAAGACATGGTGGAATCGACGCGCGCTGCGCTGAGGGACGTCGAGCAGCGGCTGGGCGGCATCGACATGATCCTCGGTTTCGACTGCGTGCTGCGCCGGCTCGACGCCCGCAACCGCCAGGTCTTTCGCGACATTTCGGAGCTCTACCGGGTCAACAATGTCATCGGCTTCGGCACCTATGGCGAACAATACCGGTCGATGCATCTGAACCAGACCTTTACCGGCATTGCCTTCGGCGAACGCCAGGCGGCGGAATAGGCCCATGCCGCTCAGGGACATCAACGACCTGGAGAAGCTGAAGAAGATCAATGCGGCCCTGGTCAGCCGGGTCGAGCGCTCGATGGACCAGCAAGGCAACGCGTTCTCGCTGTTTCAGACGGCGATATCGCTGGAAAACCGGGTGCGCACGCGCACCGAGGAACTGCATTCGACCTTGCGCCGGCTCGAACAGTCCAACATCGACCTCAGCGCCGCCAAGGAAAACGCCGAGCTGGCGAACCTCTCCAAGACCAGGTTCCTGGCGGCGGCCAGCCACGACGTGCTGCAGCCGCTGAACGCGGCGCATTTGTCCGTGTCGGCGCTGGCCGAGGTGCAGACCAGCGACGAAGGCAGAAAGCTGGTCCGCCAGGTCGAGCGGTCGCTGGAGACGATGGAAGACCTGCTGCGCACGCTGCTCGACATTTCCAAGCTCGATGCCGGCGTGGTGCTGCCCGACATTGGCGACGTCAACCTGGAGACGCTGTTTTCGTCGCTGCGTTCGGATTTCCTGCCGGTTGCCAAGATGAAGGGGCTGACGCTGAAGTTCCGCCCGGTCAGCACCGTCGTGCGTTCCGACCGCACCTTGCTGCGCCGCATTCTGCAGAACATCCTTTCCAACGCGCTGCACTATACCCGCTCCGGCGGCGTCCTTGTCGGCACCAGGCATCGCGGCGACACCATCCGCATCGATGTCGCCGACACCGGCTGCGGCATCCCTGACGACCAGCGCGAGACGGTGTTCGAGGAGTTCCAGCGCGGCACCCTGCCGGCCGATGCCGGGTTTGCCGGCGGCGGGCTGGGGCTGGGCCTGGCCATCGTGCGGCGCATGGCCGCCGCGCTCGGCCATCCCGTGACGTTTTCGTCAAAAGTCGGACGCGGCACGATTTTCCACATCGACGTTCCGGTCGGCATAGGGGCGACGGCCGACGCCATCGCCAGCGCCGCCGACATGGAGCGGCCGCGCGGCTACGGCCTGTTCGGCACCAAGGTGCTGCTGATCGAGAACGACGCCGACGTGCTGCAGGCCATGACGTTCCTGCTCGAGCGCTGGCAATGCCTGGTGCGCGCCGCCACCTCGACCGACGACGCGCTCGGCCTGCTTGGCGACACCGACTGGGTGCCCGACATCATCATTGCCGACCAGCATCTCGACGGCGGCGACCTTGGCACGATCACCATCGCCGAGGTGCGCGACTATCTCGGGCGCGCCGTACCGGCGCTGATCGTCACCGCCGACAGTTCCGAAGCCGTCGCCAAAGCCGCCCGCGCGGCCGGCATCGAGCTGATGCGAAAGCCGCTGAAGCCGGCGCAACTGCGGGCGTTGCTGGCGCATTTGTTGGCTTAACTCCATACCCTCCCCTTGAAGGGGAGGGTCGGGAAAACGAGGCAGGCGGCGCAAGGAAAATAGTGCACTGTCACCGTAATTCGCAGATGGATTGGTTAAATATCAGGATAGGTAAATATGTCTCTCTCAGCAGCTGTCTATAAAAGTAAGAATTCTTTGGAGAAGCATTTCAATCTATCCGATTGCGATATTGACGCCGACACTGGTGAGATAATTGCATCTAAAGCATTGAATCAAAATTTTGACTACGCGGATTCGATAGCAATACGCGTTGATTTTGGTAATATTGCCTATATCAAGTTCCTTAGTGACACAATGGTAGAGAACTTTGGTGGTGGAGAATCAATGCTGGAGAAGCTTTTCTTGTATTCTGGAGGCCATTTTGGCGATATGATTGAAAATTCTTATTTTGCTCAAATTCTAGAAGAGCTAAATATGCTACGCGATTCAGAAATTATAGAGGTGAGAGATTTTTCTACTCAGGTGCGGAGCCTTGTGAAAGCGGCAATTAAAGAAGGTAACCCGATCGTCTTCATCTGAATTAGAATTGCGGAATTACGGTGACAGTGCTGGACTGCATCCTGCTGGTGAGACACCGCAATTTCTGTGACAGGAATTACGGTGACAGTGCACTTTTTGCCATGTTCGCCCGACCGTCATTGTGTGTAAACTGCCCGCATGGCCCGCCTCGCTCGGGTCGTCATTCCCGATCCGATCTGACGCAGCGAGGAATTCCGGTGACAGTGCACTTTCAGGCGTCTCTCAAAACCCCGCCTGATCGCGAAACAGCTCCGCATTGTCCAGTTTCGACACCTCGATCACCGCTTGCGTGCGGCTATACACGTTGAGCTTGCGCAGGATTTCCGAGACATGCGCCTTGACCGTGGTCTCACCGACCTGCAACTCATAGGCGATCTGCTTGTTGAGCAGGCCCTGGCGCAGCATCTGCAGCACCCTGAGTTGCTGCGGTGTCAGCTTGGCCAGGCGCTGCACCATGTCGGCGCGGTCGGTGCTGTCGGCGTCCGGCGGCTGGCCCTCATAGGTTTCCGGCACATAGATGGCGCCCTCCATCACCGAGCGGATGGCAGCGGCCAGGTCGCTCTTGCGCGCCGATTTCGGGATGAAGCCGGCAGCACCATAGGACAGCGCCTCGGAAATGATTTTTGGCTCTTCGTGGCCTGAAACGATGACCACAGGCAGCCGCGGATAGCGGGTCCTCAGCTGCAGCAGCCCGTCAAAACCATGCACATCAGGCATGCTGAGGTCGAGCAGCGCCAGATCGAACGGCTTGGCGTCAGCCAGAAGGTCGAGCGCCTCGGTGATCGAGCGCGCCTCCACCGTGTCGACTTCGGGATAGGCCATCTGCACGGCGCTGTGCAGCGCCTCGCGAAACAGCGGATGGTCGTCGATGATCAGAAACCGGGCGCGATCGTGGACTGCGGTCATGGCGTTCGTTTTGCTTTCTCCCTGGCCGACAATAGACCCGCGACCATGGTCAGCTTATTGGCAAATAGTCTATCGCCAACTTTTGCCAACCGGCGATGGTCCCGCTTTCTGAACCACCATGCCTTGCCCGGCCGTCCAAATCGGTCGAATGTGCCGGCGCAAACTCCGAGCAGAGACAGTGCATGACAGCCTACGTCCTTCCCTTGCCCGCAACACCTTCAGTGGCCGTCGCCGGTTCGGCCGAGCGTTTTGCCGTGCGCCGCATCTTCTGTGTCGGCCGCAACTATGCGGCGCATGCCCGCGAACTCGGCAATGACGAGCGCGACCCGCCCTTTTTCTTCACCAAGCCGGGCGACGCGGTGGTCGATTCCGGCACCACGATCCCCTACCCGCCGCTGACTGAAAACCTGCACCATGAGATCGAACTGGTCGTGGCAATCGGCAAGGCCGGCTTCCGCATTGCGCGCGACCGGGCGCTGGACCATGTCTGGGGTTATGCAGTCGGCGTCGACCTCACGCGCCGCGACCTGCAAGATGAGGCCAAGAAGGCGGCGCGGCCATGGGACTGGTCGAAAGCCTTCGACCGGTCCGCGCCTTGCGGTCCACTGGTCCCGGCATCGAAGTCCGGGCATCCTGAAAAGGGCCGCATCTGGCTTGCCGTCGACGGCAAGGTGAGACAGGACGGCGACCTCGCCGAGCAGATCTGGCCGATATCGGACATCGTCTCGATCTGCAGCGAAGCGGTGGAGTTGCAGCCCGGCGACCTGATCTTCACCGGCACGCCGGCCGGCGTCGGCGCGATCGAGCCGGGCCAGATAGTCACCGGCGGCGTCGATGGCATCGGCGCGATCGAAGTGACCATCGGCCAGCCGGGATCGTGACCCGATGAGCGACCTCATCCTGCACAACTACTATCGCTCCTCCACCTCCTACCGCGTGCGGATCGCGCTGGAGATGAAGGGCCTGACCTATGACTACGTGCCGCATCATCTGCGCCATGGCGAACACCTGGAGCCCGCCTATCTCTCGGTCAACCCGCAAGGTCTGGTGCCGGCCTTGATCCTGGGCGACGGCACGCTGCTGACGCAGTCGCTGGCGATCATCGAATATCTGGACGAGACCGTGCCCGAACCGCCATTGCTGCCTGCGGATGCGGCTGGGCGAGCGCGTGTCAGGATGCTGGCGCAGATGATCGCCTGCGACATCCACCCGGTGAACAATCTGCGTGTTCTCACCTCGCTGCGCAACCTGTTCGGCGCCGGCGACCAGGATGTCGTCAACTGGTTCCGGCACTGGGTGAACGAAGGTTTCCAGCCGCTTGAAAAGATTCTGGCTTCATCGCCGCAGACAAAGACATTCTGCCATGGCGACACACCGGGGCTGGCCGACATCTGCCTGGTGGCGCAGGTCACCAACAATGCCCGTTTCGGCGTCGACATGACGCCTTACCCCACCATCTCGCGCATCCACGCCGCCTGCATGGCGCTGCCCGCCTTCCAGAAGGCAGCGCCGGAAAATCAGATCGATGCCGAGTAGGCAGGCAACCGATCCGGATGAAGCCAAGGCGCTTGCCGATATCGAGGAATATGGCTGCCACATCCTGTATGTGCTGGAAGAAGAGGAGCTTGCGCCCTTCGCCTATTCCGTCGGTATCGAACACAATTTCAAGGCACCTGAACTGATCGTGGTCGGCCTGAAGCAGGAAATCTCCAAGTTCATCATCAATGAATATTGCAGGCGTGTCCGCGCCGGCGAGGTTTTCCGACCAGGGCAGCGAGCGTCAGGCTTTATCGAAGGTTTCGAATGTCAGTTTGGCGCTGTGCACATCGACCACTACCGTGAGCATTTCGGCTGGGATATCTGGTTCTATGACGGGTTGGATTTTCGTGTCATGCAGTTGATCTATCCTACGGTCGACGGCATCTGGCCATGGGGTGTCGAGGCAAGCGACTGGTTCCGGGCGTGGCAGCCGCTTCTCGAACGGCCGCCTGGCAACGCTGGGCACAATTGAACAAACCACAGTAAGGAACTGCCAATGAAAGCCGTCGTCTTCGAAAAGTTCGGCGAGGCGCCGACGATCCAGACCGTTGCCGATCCCAAGCCGGCGCCGGAAGGCGTCGTCATCAAGGTCGAGGCGACCGGGCTTTGCCGCAGCGACTGGCATGGATGGATGGGCCATGACCCGGACGTACACCTGCCGCATGTGCCGGGCCATGAACTGGCGGGCGTCGTGGTTGCCGTCGGCAAGCGGGTCACCCGCTGGAAGGCCGGCGAGCGCGTCACGGTGCCGTTCGCGGTCGGCTGCGGCCGTTGTTTCGAATGCACGTCCGGCAACCATCAGGTCTGCGAACACCAGTCGCAGCCCGGTTTCAATACCTGGGGCTCGTTCGCCGAATATGTCGCCATCGACCATGCCGACACCAATCTCGTGCGTCTGCCCGACGAGATGGAATTCGCCACCGCCGCCAGCCTCGGCTGCCGCTTCGTCACCTCGTTTCGCGCCATTGTCGACCAGGGCCGGGTGAAACCCGGTGAATGGGTGGCCGTGCATGGCTGCGGCGGCGTCGGCCTGTCGGCGATCATGATCGCCAGCGCCATGGGCGCCAATGTCATCGCCATCGACCTCACCGACGAAAAACTGGAGTTCGCCAGGAAGATCGGTGCTGTCGCCACCATCAACGCGGCAACGACGCCGAATGTGGTCAAGGCGGTGAAGCAGATCACCAATGGCGGCGCGCATATGTCGATGGACGCGCTCGGCCACCCCTCCACCTCGTTCAACTCGATTGCCAATTTGCGCCGCCGCGGCCGCCACGTGCAGGTCGGCCTGATGCTGGGCGAACACGCCCGCCCGCAGGTGCCGATGGACAAGGTGATCGCCTTCGAACTCGAAATCCTCGGCAGCCACGGCATGCAAGCCTACCGCTACCCTGCGATGATGGAGATGATCCGCTCTGGCAAGCTGAAGCCCGAATTGCTGGTCGGCAAGAAGATCAGCCTCGACGAAGCGCCGGCCGCACTGATGGCGATGGGCGGTTTCGAGGGCATCGGCATCGGCGTAGTAACGAAGTTCTAGCGCCACGCTTCAGCGCGACGCCGTACAAACCTCCCGCACGCAGTCGCGCAGCCAGCGTTGCGCCGGATCGGCGTCGAGGCGCGGATGCCAGAGCATCGAAATGGTGACCTCCGGCGTCACCACCGGCAGCGCAAAACTGTGCATGCCGGCGCGAGCCCCTTGCGTGTGTCGCTCGGGGACGCTGGCGATCAGGTCGGATGCGCGCGCCATGGCGAGCGTCGCCGAGAAGCCGGAGACCATGCACACGACTGTCCGCTGCAGACCGAGCCGGCTCAAGGCCTCGTCGATCGGCCCTCTTTCCCGGCCCCGACGCGAAACATTGATGTGGCGGCCGGCGGCATAGCGCTCCGCTGTCACAATGCCTTCACTCAGCGGATGGCCTGTTCGTACGGCGCCGATGAAGCGGTCGCGAAACAACGCCTGGATGCGCACCTCCGGCCCGGTTTCGCCGGCGACGCCGATTTCCAGATCGACCGCCGCTTCGCGCAGCGATGTGACATCCTTGTTGGGTTTCGGGGCGAAACGCAGCCGGACGAGAGGCGCGTCCTCTTCGATGCGGGCGACAAGGCGTGGGCCAAACTCCTCGACGAAGCTTTCATTGGTTCGCAGCGTGAAAATTCGCTCCAGGCCTGAGAGGTCAAGCAGCTTGGCGGGTCGCAGCAGCGCTTCCGCATCCTGAACCACACGGCCTGCCTGCTGGCGCAACTCCAGCGCGCGCGGCGTCGGCACCAGGCCGCGACCGGCGCGCACCAGCAGCGGATCGCCCGTTGTTTCGCGCAACCGCGCCAGCGTCCGGCTCATCGCCGAGGGGCTGAGCCACAGCCGTTCGGCGGCGCGCGCCACGCTGCCTTCGGTCAGCAGCACATCAAGGGCGACAAGCAGATTGAGATCAGGCGATGACATCTGCCGACCCTAGCACGGATCGACGATGATGTGGCGTCTTGTGCATGGATAAGATGCAAATGCTGCGCATTCCGCCACATCACCTAGGAGGTTAGATCTCTGAAGGCTCTGGTTCTGGAGCTGACGGAAGGAATTCACATGGCAGTCACTGAGCAAAATCGGCGCGTATCTGCGCCTGGAAAAGTCGAGTCGGTGGGATGGGCGCTGGCAAGCCTGGCGCTTTGCACATTGCTGTCGTCGCTCGGCACCAGCATCGCCAGCGTCGGGCTTCCCTCCCTGATGCAGGCGTTCGGCGCCTCGTTCCAGTCCGTGCAGTGGGTGGTCCTCGCCTATCTGCTCGCCATCACCACCTTGATCGTCAGCGCCGGGCGGCTCGCCGACATTTTTGGCCGCCGGCCGCTGCTGCTGGGCGGCATCGCTTTGTTCACATCGGCATCGGTGTTGTGCGGCCTTGCGCCAACTCTGTGGCTGTTGATCGCCGCGCGGGCCGCACAGGGGCTCGGGGCAGCCATGATGATGGCCCTGACATTGGCTTTTGTCGCGGAAACCGTCGCCAGGGAAAAGACCGGCAGCGCCATGGGCCTGCTCGGCGCCATGTCGGCCATCGGCACCACGCTTGGCCCCTCGCTTGGCGGATTGCTGATCGCCGGCCTCGGCTGGCGCGCGATCTTCCTCGTCAATGTGCCGCTCGGCCTGCTGGCCTATGCTCTGGCCTGGCGCGCTCTGCCGGCTGCAAACAAGGCTGTGGGCGCTAGCCAGAACGGTTTCGACGCGATCGGCACGGTCTTGCTTGCTCTGACGCTGGCCGCCTATGCACTGGCCATGACGCTTGGCCGCGGCAGTTTTGGCGCTCTCAACATCGGCCTGCTGGTCGCGGCCGGCGCTGGTGTCGCTCTGTTCGTCGTTGCGCAGACAAGGGTCGAGAACCCTTTGATCCAGCCTGCGAAATTCCGCGACCATGCGTTGAATGCAAGCCTCGCCATGAACCTCGTCGTCGCCACGGTGATGATGGCGACGCTGGTGGTTGCCCCGTTCTATTTGTCACGTGGGCTTGGGCTCGACGCCGCAAGGGTCGGACTGGTGCTTTCGACCGGTCCACTTGTCTCATCCTTGTCGGCCTTGCTGGCAGGACGGCTGGTCGATCGTTTCGGAGCGCATCGGATGATGATTGCCGGCCTGTTCAGCCTCACTGCGGGCACCTTCCTCCTGTCGTTGGCCTGGATGGAACTCGGCATTGCCAGCTATGTCATACCTGTGGCTGTCACCTGTGTTGGCTACGCCCTGTTCCAGACCGCCAACAATGCGGCCGTCATGGCCGGTGTCGGCGCGGGCGAGCGTGGGGTCGTCTCCGGCCTGCTCAATCTGTCGCGCAATCTCGGCCTCATCACCGGCGCATCGGTGATGGGCGCTGTATTCGCCCTCGCATCGGCGGGAGGGAGGCAAGGCACTGGCCAGGAGTTGCTGACGTCCGCGGCTGCCGCAAGAGGAATGGAGGTCACCTTCGAGACGGCCACGGCGCTGGCCCTGATTGCGCTGACCCTTGCGGTGCTCTCAGCCCGCACTGCCAGCCGTGCGTCTGCGGCGTCGCGTTCGTAAATTCGTCAGGCCCGCTTGCGGCGTTCGTAAAGCATCACCAGCGTCTCGGCGGTCAGCGCCGGCTTCTGCTCGCCTTCGATCTCGACGGTGTTTGCGGCCTTCATGAGATACTGGCCGGGGCCCCTGTCTTCCACGGAAAGCAGGGTGGTGCGCAGCCTGATGCGCTTGCCGACCCTGACCGGCGACAGGAAACGCACCTTGTCGAAGCCGTAGTTGAAGGCAGCCTGGGTGTTTTCGGGCACGATGCCCATGCCGAGTGCCAGCGCGCCGATGATCGAAAGTGTCAGATAGCCATGCGCGATCGTGGTGCGGAACGGGCTTTGCCGCTTCGCCCGCTCCGGATCGACATGGATCCATTGATGGTCGCCCGTGCATTCGGCGAACTGGTCGATGCGGTGCTGATCGACCGTCGTCCACTCCGACACGCCTAGCTCCTGCCCGGCCATTGTCCGCAGCTGTTCAAAGGTCGGCGGCGTTTTAGGCCGTATTTCCGTCATTCCTGCTTTCCCGATCGCTTCGCCTGCCTCCGGACCACGAACCGACAGCCTCTGTCAATTCGTCCAACGCAAATCCGTTCCGCCGTTTCGGGCTGGATGGCGCTTTGGCTTGCGGCCGCGCCGGGAAGCGGTCAGCCAGTATCAAGGGAAGACGGTGCAAGCTGCAGAAATCACTTCTTCTCGTAGCCGGAGCGGATTTCCTCCATCGCTTCCTTGATCCGGTTGCGCAGGATTTCGACGGATTCGGTGCCGGAATTCTTGACCAGTTCAGCCACCTCGCTGGCATTCTTCAACGCTACCTCGAAGGATTTCCGGGCGAATGCCGCCTGGTTGGTCATGAACTCCTGCGGATTGCCCGGCGCCCTGTAGCTCTGCGCCATGTCGGTGATTTCGCGCAGCGTGTCCTGCAGCATCTCGCGCTGCCTGGACAACAGCGAGGACGCCCCGGCGGCACCCGCTTTGGCTGATTTTTCAAGCGCTTCGAGGTTCTTGCGATGATGGCTGAGGATCGCCTCGACATCGACATTCGGCACTTTCAGATCGCGGCCGAACCGGCTGAACATGTCCATGAAGGAGTCGGTCTCAGGTTGCTTTGCCATGGTCGTCTTCTCCCCTGTTGCCGCCGATGGCGGGCACCCGAGGGGGCAGAATAGCACTCGCGTGCCGCGTGTCCATTCGCACGCGCAGTAGAATCCGCCGGCGCGAAAGAGGCCTGGACTGCCGGACGCTAGTTGGTGAGAAACAACCGTTCGGCAACATAGAGCACGACGCCGGCAAGGCCGCCGATGACCATGCCGTTGAAGCGGATATATTGCAGGTCCCGACCGATGTTCATTTCGATCAGCCTCGTCAGCTGGGCAAGGTCCCAGCGCTTGACTTGGTCGGCGATGAACTTCGACACGCCGCTCTTCTGGCTCTCGACGAAGGACGACAGCGCGACGATAAAGCCCTGGTTCATATCGGCCCTGATCTGCGGATCGCTGGCAAGATGGCGGCCGACTTCGACGAACATGTTGGCGAGGTGGCTGCGGATCATCGAATTTGGCGCCTTGGCGTCCTGCTCGATGAACAGCCGCAGGCTTTCCCACATGTCGCCGGCCAGCGCCTTCAGCTCCGGCCGGGCGAGGAAATCGCGCTTCAGCTTCTCGGCGCGCTTGGCATATTGCTTGGATGTCCTGAGCTTCTCGATGAAGGCCTGGGCGAAGTGGTCGAATTCGGCGCGCATCGGGTGATCGGGATCGGCCCGCACCTCGTCGAGCAGCGAACCGGCGGACGCGACAATCTTCTTCAACAGATAGGCATCGGCTCTGAACAGGTTGAACAGCGACGGCAGTTCCTCGCGGATCTTTTCGCGCATCGTCGCCAGCGCCTGCTCGTCGCTGAGGAACCGGCCGATCACCTTGGTGAACTCGTCGAACAGTCTTTGGTGGCGGCGGTCGTCGGTCAGGGCCGACAGCAGTTCGGCGGCGAGCGGCGCCAGCGGCACCTTTTCGATCTGCTCCAGCATGCGGCTGGTGACGAAGCCGCGCAGGCCGGATTGCCCGACGGCCGCCAGCGTCTGCGGCACCAGCCGGCCGACGAAATGCGACAGTCCGGCGGCCCGCTCATGGTCCGACAGCCAGTCGGCGACGAGCGCCGAAAAGTCGACCTCGGCCAGCTTTTCGCGCACCGGTTCCGGCGCCAGGAAATTGACCTCGATGAAACGGCCGAGATTGTCGGCAATGCGGCTCTGATTCGCCGGGATGATGGCGGTGTGCGGGATCGGCAGGCCAAGCGGCCGCTTGAACAGCGCCACCACCGCATACCAGTCGGCCAGCCCGCCGATCGTCGCCGCCTCGGCGAAGGCGGCGACAAACCCCAACCAGGGGTGGCGGCCCTCGAACGACTTGGCCACGGCAAAGATGAGGACGCAAAGCACCAGCGCGGTGGTGGCGATGAATTTGGTGCGCCGGAGCGCCGACAGCTTGGCATACGCATCCGCGTCTGACTGGATGGGCGCAAAAGCCTGGACGGGTCGTGGCATGGATGGGCGTTTCCTGGTCGATCTCTCGACTTTATCTAGTATCGCGCTTGCCGGAATGCCCGCGGCCGAAAAAGCCGGTTCACGGTCTGCGCGATGGCGCACATAAAGTTGACGGGTGTATTCATCTATTATGCGGTGCCAGTCTGGAATTGTTCCAAGGTATAGGCCATATTGGGCTCAAGCCACTGCTTCGTGAGGATAAAATGCGGCTGACCCGCCAGACCAACTATGCCATGCGCATCCTGATGTATTGCGCCGCCAACACCGACCGGTTGAGCCGCATCCCGGAGATTGCGGCGGCCTATTCGGTGTCGGAGCTGTTTCTGTTCAAGATCCTGCAGCCGCTGGTCGAACACGGCATGATCGAGACGGTGCGCGGCAGGAATGGTGGCGTCAGGCTTGGCCGCGCCGCCGAGCAGATCAGCCTGTTCGACGTGGTACGGGTGACGGAAGAGAGCTTCGCCATGGCCGAATGCTTCGAGAACGACGCCGCCGAATGCCCGCTGATCGACAGCTGCGCCCTGAATTCGGCGCTGCGCGAGGCGCTCAATGCCTTCTTCGCCGTGCTGTCGCGCTACACGATCGCCGATATGGTGGCGGCGCGCCCGAATGTGCGCCAATTGCTCGGCATCGACATGCTGGAGCGCCGGGCGCCGGCTGCCTGATTCCTTTGGTTACGCCGCAGACTGCGGCAGTACAAACGGCATGTTTGCGGCCGGCAGCACGCCGACCTTGAGCCGGCAATCGAACACCCGTTCGATCAATTCATCGCTGAGCACCTCTCGCGGCGAACCGGTGGCGGCGAGCCTGCCGCGATGCATGACAAAGATCCGGTCGGCATACATGGCCGTCAGATTGAGGTCGTGCAGGATGGCGACCACGCCACCGCCGCGCCTGGCAAAATCGCGGGCGATGTTCATGATGATCAGCTGGTGCTTGATGTCGAGGCTGGAGACCGGCTCGTCGAGGAACAGATAGCGCGGCTTGCCGTCAAGCACCGGCGCCCAGACCTGGCAAAGCACGCGGGCAAGCTGCACGCGCTGCTGCTCGCCGCCCGAAAGCTCCTGGTAGAAACGGCCGGCAAAGCCCTCGAGATCGACGCGCGCCAGCGCCCGCTCGGGCAGCCGTTCGTTTTCGCCGGGCAGCGCGCCGGAACGCCCGCCGATCAGGCCAAGCCTGACGATCTCACGCACCGTGAAGGGAAAAGACAGCGTGGTCGCCTGCGGCAGCACGGCGCGCACCGTCGCCGCCTCGACCGGCTTCATCGCCGACAGATCGCGGCCGTTGACGGCGACGTCGCCCGAATAGGCTAAGTCGCCGGACAGCGCCTTGAGAAAAGTCGTCTTGCCCGAGCCATTGGGGCCGACGATGGCCGCGATTTCGCCGGGTCGCGTTTCGAAATCGACATTGGCGACAATGCGCTTGCCGCCGATTGCCACCGAGACATCGCGTGCTTCGATCATGACGGCCTCACAGGTCCCAAGTTTCTCACAAATCAATGACGCCGCGCTTGCGCAGCAGGATCCAGAGGAAGAACGGCGCGCCTGATATCGCGGTGACGATGCCGATCGGCAGCTCGGCGGGCGCCACGATGGTGCGGGCGACGGCATCAGCCAAAAGCAGCAGCGCGGCGCCAAGCAGCGCCGAGGCCGGCAGCAGATAACGGTTGTCCGGACCGATGGCCAGGCGCAACAGATGCGGCACGACAATGCCAACAAAGCCGATGCCGCCGCTGACGGCGACAGACGCGCCGACCGCCGCCGAAACGCCGACGATGGCCGTGTATTTCAGCCGCTGCACCGGAATGCCGAGATGGCCGGCGGTGGCTTCGCCGAGCGCTAATGCGTTGAGGCCGCGCGCCAGAAACGGCATTACCGCCAGCGCCAGCACCATGACCGGCCCGACGGAGCCGATCTTCTGCCACGTCGACCCGGCCAGCGAGCCGAGTTGCCAAAACGTCAGGTCGCGCAATTGCCGGTCGTCGGCCATGAAGATCAGGATGCCGGTCAGCGCCATGGCGAGTGCTGCCAGCGCGATGCCGGCGAGCAGCATGGTGGCGACCGAAGTGCGGCCTTGCCGCGTCGCGACCTGATAGAGCACCAGCGTCGTCGCCAGCCCGCCGCAGAAGGCCGCCAGCGGCAAGGCCAGCGTGCCCAGGGCCGCGACGAAGGGGGCCAGCATGGTGCCGCCAAGCACGATGACAGCCACCGCGCCGAGGCTCGATCCGGCGGAAACACCGATCAGGCCGGGGTCGGCCAGCGGGTTGCGGAACAGCCCTTGCATGACCGCGCCGGAGACGGCGAGCGATGCACCGATCAGCATGCCGAGAATGACGCGCGGCAGGCGGATGTCGTAGACAATCAGCCGGTCGCGCGCGCCGAGCGCCGCATCATCGGGCACCGCGCCCAGCAGCCAGTCGCGAACGACGCCGACGGCCGACGCATCCGATGCGCCCGAGGTCAGCGACAAAAGCACGGCGACGGCAAGGCCAATGCACAAAAGCAGGAGGACGATGCGGGCGCGAACCGAACGGTCGCCGTCGGAAACGCTCGCCATCGTGCCCGCCGGGCCGGCGATCGATTGATTGACCATGATTGCCTGCTCAGTCCGTGACCTGCCCGCCATACAGCGAGACGGCGAGGTCGTGGATGGCGTCGGCCGTGCGCGGGCCAAAGCCGAGCAGATAGCCTCCATCCATGCGGATCAATTTGCGGGCGGCGCCCGCCGGCGTCGAGGAGACCGATGCGATGGCGAACAACTGGTCGTCCGTTGTCGCCGGCCCGGCATTGTTCATCATCAGGATGACGTGCGGTCTGGCGGTGACCAGCGCTTCGTCGGAGAGTTGCTTGTAGCCGCTAAAACCGTCGATCGCATTGATGCCGCCGGCCAGCTTGATGATGCCGTCAGCGGCGGTCTCGCTGCCGGACGCCAGGATCTTGCCGCCCTGTATCGACAGGACGAACAGCACGCGCTTGCGCTCCTCGATCGAGGCGGTCTGCTTCTCCGCCGCCTTCAGTTTGGCATCGACCTCCGCCGCCAGCACTTCGGCCTTGGCATCGGCGCCGAGCGCCTTGCCGACGACTCGGATCTTTTCGATTATGCCCTCATTGTCGAAACGGTCGGGCACCTCGATGAAAGTAACGCTCGCCTTTTTCAGCACGTCGAGGGCTTCCTTGGGGCCGCTGCCTTGCAGCGCCAATATTCCCGACGGGTTGACCGAGAGCACGCTTTCCGGCGACAGCTGCCGCATATAGCCGACATCGGGAAGCTTCAGCGCCGCTTCCGGATAACGGCTGGTCGAATCGCGGGCAATCAGACGACCCTGCTCGCCCAGCGCATAGACGATCTCGGTGATCGAACCGCCGATGGCGGCGATCCTCGACGGGTCGGAAAAGACAGCCTTGCCTTCGGCGGCGCCGGCCGGAAGCACGCCGGCAGCCAGAGCAAGACCGAGCGCCGGCCCCACCATCAATCTGAAAAAGGAAATCATTGCTGTTGTCCTCAGGCTGCCGTCGGGCTTGGAATACGCGGCAGGTTTTCGGCCAGGAACCGCCAGTCGTCGCGCTCGCCTTCGCCTTCATGGCGTTTGCCGAAGAACTGGATGATCATCTTGCCGTCGGCGCCATAGACCTCGAGCGAGGTGACATGGCCGTCCTTGGTCGGTTTGCGCACGGCCCAAACCTCATGAATATGGTCGGTCCGCAGATGCAGATGGAAGGTCTCGTCGAGCACGTTGATCCACGGCCCCATTGGCTTGATCGACTTGACCGGGCCGGAATGGATCTGGATGCAGCCGCGGTTGCCGACAAAGCACATGATCGGCATGGCGCCTGCGGCCACATGATGGAACATGGCGCTGACGGCGTCATTGTCGACCAGCCAGGCATAGTCCTGGCCGACCATGCGCACCGCCTGGCGGCGGCTGAGTTTCAGTGTCTTCAGCATGCCGAAGAACTGGTGCACGTCGGTCAGCCGGCTCCAGCGGTCGCGCAGATCGTCGATGCTTGCGGGGCTATCCGGCAGCTCGGTCTCGACCTCGGTGCCACCGCCTGAAACCGCAACCGTCGGCTCCTGGTTCGACGCCTCGAGCCCGGCAACCAGCTTCTGGTAGGCATAGAGGTTGGACGCAGGCCGCAGATGCACCTTGTGCACCGCCTCGCCGGCCGTGTCGAAGAACTGCAGGCTGCGGCGGATCTCGCCGTCGTCGCGCTTTTCCACGGCAAAGCCGTGCGCCCAGATTTTCGGGAAGATGCGCAGGTCGATGTTCTCGCCCAGCACCATGGCATTGTGGTCGCCGGTGATGACCTTGTCGTAGACGCCGATCTTCTCGTGCACCGCGCTTTCGTTGCGGGTCAGTGCCATCACCTCGCCGACGGCATCGAGACCGGTCAGAAGATCGTTGACGCGCGGCTCGATGCGAACGACGCCCTCGCCGCAATGCGCTGCGACAAGCTCGGCTTCCGAAATGCCGAGCTGGGCGGCAAGATCGCGCTCGCGCGTCTTCGGATTGTCGGTCCGCGCCCGCCGGATTTCATGCGGCGATGGTTTCACGCGCTGGTCCATGGTTCTTAGCCCCTGCTGTTCTTGAAAGCCTACTTGTTGAGGATGAGCTTGCCCTGGCGGGTGATCTTGAGCCGGTAGAGCGCGCCGTGATGTTCGATGCCGATCTCGTGCTCGCCCTGGAACAGCGTGTTCGAGGACAAGGTCCTCACCGCCAACGGCACCCGATCGAACCGAGCCGAAGCGTCTTCGGGACGGCGGACGCGGTAGCGGAAGTCATTGGGATTGTGCGTGTTCATCTGGTTCGATCCCTTTCTGTGCCGGGCATCTGGCTAGGCGTTGCAAAAATGCCGATTCATTTCTTGACTCGAATAATCATGTTTACTAGTCAGTGCAATACAGGACTAAATGAGTCAACATTTAAGACGCCGGATTGAATGAAAAATGCCAGCGAGCGCCACGCCAGCCAGCATCGAACCTGGAATTTGGAGTTGGGGTTATGGGGCCGGTGGCAAGGAATATGGCTGCTCTTCTGAGCGGAGCGGCGGTGACGGTATTGGTTGGGATGCATGGCGCAAAGGCCCAGGAAGCCAAGACCAACGAAACGGAGAAAAAGGAGCGCGTGACCCTGCTGCAGCGGCTCGTGCTCGGCGCCGGCGCTGAAAAGATCGCCATCAACACCCCTCAGGCGGTGACGGTTCTCAATCAGGACGACATCGATCGCGAACAGGCCGAAACGACCGGCGGGCTGTTCAAGTCCGTACCGGGCGTCACCATGGTCGGCAGCGAACGCGTCTTTGGCGAAGCCTTCAACATTCGCGGCATCGGCTCAACCGAGAACTCGGCCGACGGCTCCCGCATCATCGTCAATGTCGATGGCGCGCAGAAATTCTACGAGCAGTACCGCATGGGCTCGTTCTTCTCGGATCCTGAACTCTACAAGAAGGTCGAAGTGCTGCGCGGCCCCGCCTCCTCGACGCTTTATGGCTCGGGCGCGCTCGGCGGTGTCATCAATTTCGTCACCAAGGACGCTTCCGACTTCCTCAAGGACGGCAAGAACAACGCGCTGCGGCTGAAGAGCTCCTATGAGACCAACGGCAACGGGCTCTTGGGCTCGGCCATCTATGCCCGCCGCCTCAACGACAATGTCGAGTTCCTCGCGACCGGCAATTATCGCACCGCCGACGAGTTCACGCTGGGCAATGGCTCCAAGCTTCTCGGTTCGGATTTCAACGCCTGGTCGGGCCTGATGAAGGGAACGGCGCACTTCGGCGACCACAACGAGCAGGCCGTGCGCCTCTCCTACCAGCGCTGGGACAGCGATGCCGACAACCAGGCCTACGCCCAGACCGGCACGCAGACGGCGTTTGGCACGGTCGATCGCCATGTCGTCGACAGCACGGCGATCCTCAGCTACGAGAATCCGGTCAGCGACAATCCGTGGCTGGATATCAAAGCCAACATCTCCTATTCCGACACGGCGGTGGAACAGCGCAATGGCACGCTGGCCGGTTCGAACATCATCGATGCGGATTACGGCTATCGCACCTGGCAAGCCAATCTGCAGAACACGTCCGAATTCGGCGGCGAAGCCTATCAGAACTTCCTGACCTATGGCGTGCAGGCCAGCCACCAGGACCGCATCGGGGTCAGCCAGCTCTTCACCGGCACCGGCGATGCCATCAACACGCACCCGGAAGGCACCGACAACAAGCTCGGCGCGTTCGTGCAGAACGAATATGTCTGGAACGAAAAGCTGACGCTGATCGCCGGTATGCGCGGCGATTTCGTCTGGCGCCAGCCCGGCGAAGCCGCCGCATCGCTTGGCCATGCGGTCGACGTCAACGATCAGGCCTGGTCGCCGAAGATCGCGGCGCTCTACAAGCTCAACGACAATTTGGGCGTGTTCGGGTCAATCGCCCACACCGAACGGCTGCCGACGCTTGACGAGCTGTACACCTGGTCGAAGGGCGTCAGTGTCGACCTGAAAAAGGAGAAATCCAACAATTACGAAGTCGGGCTCACCACTTCCGGCAACGACCTTCTTAGGGAAGGCGACGCGCTGAGCCTGAAGACGACCGGCTTCTACAACGACCTGGACGATCTGATCCAGCTGACGGCGACCGGCGCTTCCCGCTACTTCTACAATGTCGGCAAGGCGCGCATCTACGGTGTCGAGATCGAGGGCGCCTACGATTCCGACTACGTCTTCGCCAACCTTGCCTACACCGGCGTGAAGGGTGAGAACCTGACGCCCGGCCTGAATTACGGCAAGCCGCTCTCGACCATTCCGGCGCACAAAATCGTATTTTCACTGGGCGCGCGCATGCCGGATCGCGATTTGGAGTTCGGCGGCAGGGTGACCCACGCCCTCGAGGCGCCCAACAGCATTCAGGGCACGGCGTCTTCCTCGGCGACACCGAGCGCCATCGTCGTCCCGGCGGACGCCTGGACCACCGTGGACCTCTTCGCATCGTGGAGGCCGCAGTCGGGTCGGTTCGAGGGCTGGCAGGCGCAGTTCGGCATCAACAACATCTTCAACGCCTATTACCGCGACGCCATCGCGCTCGACTATGCCAAGGGCCGGACCTTCAAACTGACATTGGCGAAGCAACTGGACTGGTGAGAACGATGAACATTACGGCGGCTATGACGTCCTTCCTGACCGCAGCGACGGTTTTCGCCGCTGTGGCCGGCCCAGCGCAAGCGGAGGCGCCGGGCCAGGGGCTCTCGCTCGAGCTCAACGGCGCGCAGCCCTCCGACAAGGGCTGCCGGCTGACATTCGTGATTGCCAACAATCTCGGCGCCGACCTTTCCAAGGCGGCGTTCGAGATCGCGCTGTTCAACGACGCCGGCGTGGTGGATCGGCTGACCGTCCTCGATTTCAAGGATCTGCCCGCCGGCAAGACCAAGGTGACGCGTTTCGATCTCGCCGGCACCGACTGCGCCAAACTCGGCCGGGTGCTGATCAACAGTGCGACGGAATGCGTGGGCGCCGGAGTCGAGGCAGCCACATGCCTGCGCGGTCTGAAGACCGCGACGAAGACTGGCATCGCCTTTGGCCTATGACAGGGGGCGGCATTGGGGTTCGAACCGGCATTCTCGCAACACACCGTGGCCTGGCCGCTGGCCGGGCCATTTGTTTTGCCGCTGGAGCCGGACGATCCCGATTTTACCATTCCGCTCGGCTCGCTGCAGTCTTCGCTCAGCGACATGCTGGAGACGAACTACATCGCGGACGCCAGCGGTGACCTGACCACCATACCGTCCGAACCGCTGGGCGGCCCGCGGACCCGGCAGCCAAGGCGCAAATGGAAGGCCGCTGTGATTGTCTCGCTGGTGCTTCATGCGGCGGCGGCAATGGCCTTCCTTGCCACCGACGATGAGCCAATCCTGATTGAAGGCGCCGACCAGTCCGGTATCATGCTGCTCGGCAACGCGCCCGAGGATCAGTCGGCAGCCGGCGAGATGAGGGATGCCCCGCCGGAAGCGACTGAGGTGACGCTAGTCACCATGCTTGCTCCCAAGCCAGTGGAGACCGTGGAGGCACAACCGGTGGCAATGACGGAAACGGCCCAGCCGGTTGAAACCACAGAAGCAGAGGCGGCGGCTACGGCGACGGTGGAGCCCGTGAGGGAAACGCCGGATCGGCCCAATTCAGCGCCCGACCGCGTCGACCCTGTCCCGGACGTGCCGGCGACGGCCAAGGCCACGGCCGTCAATCCCGTGCTCGAGATTCTGACGGTCGATCAGGCGGTCGACAATTCAGTCCAGAAGCCTGCAGAGCAGTCGACCACGACCGTCGAGGCGACCGCTGGCGAAAAAACGGCGTCGGTCGAAACCCTCGAAAGAGTCACGCCCGAAGCGGAGCCGAAACCGGCGCCGGCGGAGAAAAAGCCGCAACCGGCGAAGCCCCAGCCTGCGAAAACCAGGAAAGCCGAGCCTGCAAAAGAGCCGATCAAAAAGGCGCAGAAGGCTGAGGCGCCGAAGAAGGCGGAAAAGGTGCCAGCCAAACAGGCCAGGTCCGGCTCCGGCGGCCAGAATGAAGCCGATGCCAGGCGTGGCGTCGCCGAGGGCCAGACCGACGGCACGACAACAAGCAAAAGCCAGGGCGGAAAAACTGGAATTGGCAATGCGTCCGTGTCCAACTATCCGGGAAAAGTGGTCGCCAAACTGCGGCGCGCACTGCGCGGCATTTCGAGTTCCGCGCGGGCGAAGGCGCGCAACGATGTTCAAGTGAGCTTCACCATCGATGCCAACGGCGGGGTCGGCGGCATCCGCATCGCACGCAGTTCCGGCTCGCCCGAACTCGACGCGGCGGCGCTCGCGGTCATACGCCGCGCGGCCCCCTTCCCACCCATCCCGGCGGATGCCGGCCGATCGAGTTGGGCATTCAGCTTGCCGCTCGGCATCGCACGCTGATCCGGATGGTGTTCGCGTCGGGACTGCATCCCATATTCGCGCGAAACACCGTGGCGTGGCCTTTGGTGGTTGGCGGGTTGCCGCCGGCAACCGATCTTGATTTGACAAGTCGACGCCACTCGCGGCAGGTCTCGCCGCGAGACATGCAGGAAACCAGCCCCCTCCCCGATGCCGGCAGCGAACTGGCGATCACGCCAGTCGAGCCGCTTGCACCCGCGCGACCGTCAGCAGTAAGCCGCAAATGGATGGTGGCGATCATCGCCTCCTGCCTGCTCCATGCCGCGGTGGCGGCGGCTTTTCTCATCACCCCTGCCGGCACATTCAATTCCAGGGATGCAATCCAATCGGAAGGCGCCGATCAATCAGGCGCCAACGTCGTCGGCAGCGCCCTGGATGGCCAAGCGGGCGTGATGGACGTTACCGTGGTGCCCGACCCGCAGCCGGCCAAGCCTCAGGTGAAGCCCAAGCCGCCTGCCGACCAGCCCGCCAGGGAAATGGCCGCGCAGCCCCCTGCGCCCCTGCCGCAAGCTATCAAGCAACCCACCCCCGCGCCGGACACGCTGACGACCGACCCCCCACGCCCTGACGAACAGAGCGTGGCCCCGAAGGCTGAGACGCCGGCAGAGCCGGCTGCTCCGACCGAAAGCGCCGAGGCGCCTCCTGCCGATATCGAACAACCGCCGATCCCGACTGCAAGGCCAAGCGCGACAGCAGGTTCTGGCGGCGCGGGCGAAACCAACGAGGCGAGCGGCGCGGCGGATGGCGAGGAGCGTAACGCCGTAGCTTCCAGCACGGGCAAGAAGCAGGGAGCCCCGGGCAATGCAATAGAAACCCGCTACAGCGGTGAAATTCAGAAGAAGCTTGCCCGCGCCAACCGTCGTGTTTCCAAAGCGGTACAAGCCAAGGCCCGCAACAACGCCAGGGTCGTTTTCGTCGTCATGGCTGACGGCAGCATCAGCGACATACAGCTTGCCGAAAGCTCGGGGTCTGCGGAACTCGATCAATTCGCTTTGACGATGGTGCGCCGGCAGGCACCGTTCCCTCCCATCCCACCCGAGACCGGCAGGTCAAGTTGGGTATTCAAAGCGCGGATCGGTCCGTTTTGAGAGCTCCGCCTCATCGTTTCGGCCAATCGATCAACCATCACAATTCGCAATCCCGAAAGGACAGCCAATGTACATCGCCATGAACCGCTTCAAGGTCCAGAACGGCTCGGAGGTCGCCTTCGAGGACGTCTGGAAGGGACGCGATTCCACACTTTCGGAAATGGCGGGCTTCAAGGAATTCCATCTGCTGCGCGGCCCGGTCAACGAGGCAGAGGGCTATACGCTGTTTGCTTCGCACACGGTGTGGGCGAGCCATGAGGATTTCGTCGCCTGGACCAAATCCGAGAATTTTCGTGCCGCGCATCGCAACGCCGGTTCCAGCAAGGTGCACTATCTCGGTCATCCCCAGTTCGAGGGGTTCTCGGTCGTCGAAGGCGCGTGACATGGCGGCGCTTTCAGTCGACCCGGCACGCAGCATTCCCGTCCTGCCCTCGCCCAATATCCAGGTGACGCGCGATTTCTATCGCGACCAGCTCGGCTTCAGCGTCGTCGGGCCGGAGATGGACGACTATCTCATCATGCGGCGCAACGAGATGGAGATCCATTTCTGGGAGAGCAGCGACCTCAAGCTGCCGGAAGTGTCCTCCTGCTACATCAGAGGTGGTGAGGTCCCGGCCTTGCATGCCGAATTTTCGGCGCGCGGCGTCGAGAGGTTGAGCCCCTTTACTGTTCGCCCGTGGAACATGAAGGAATTCTATGTCCACGACCCGCATGGCAATCTGCTGAAATTCGGCTGTGCGCCCGAAGAGCTGTGAGACACCACCCTTGCGAGTTCAGGCGGCGGGAGTTCCCCGCCGCCTGAAAGCTTGACCGCTACGCCGCTGCCAGCAGGCTGGCATTGCCGCCTGCCGCCGTGGTGTCGACGCAGACAGCGCGCTCATGCGCATAGGCTGCCGGATTGAGCACTTCGCTGACCAGCGGCACGATCGGTCCTAAGCGGTCGGCTATGACCTTGCGCACGATGCGCGCGGCCTCAGGCGTGCCCGAGAAGGCGACCACGTCGACCCGCAGCGAGCGCGCCTCGACCGGATCGGGCCGGCCATCGATAGCCGCCAGCGGCAGGCCCTTGCCGGTCAGCGCCGAGAGTGCTGCCGGCGCTCCGGGCGCGACGGCCAGTACGGCATTGCCGGCGGCGAGCGCCTGGATCGTCTGGGCAAGCAGCGTATCTGCGTCAGGACCTAGGCAGAGTACCCGCCCGCGCGGCGACATCGACAGTGTGTTGGCTTCGCCTGTCGGCCCGGGCAGGTCGACCTGGCCGAAATCGATGCCGGCGGCAGCGCCGATGGCCGCTGCGCCCTTGCCGCGCAGATGCTTGCGCAGGATGGCAATGCGATCAGGACGCGTCGACCAGCCGCCAAGCGTCGGATCGGGCAGATTGTCGGCAAGCTCGGTCGCCGTCACCTTGTGGCCTTCCGCAAGATGGGTGCAGGCCTCCGGCCCCTTGCGGAAGCGGCGGAGATAGTGCGGGCCGCCGGCCTTCGGCCCGGTGCCGGACAGCCCCTCGCCGCCGAAAGGTTGCGAACCGACGACGGCGCCGATCTGGTTGCGGTTGACATAGATGTTGCCGGCATGGATGCCGTCGACGAAATGCTGGACGCGGCCTTCGATGCGGGTGTGCAGGCCAAAGGTCAGGCCATAGCCCTTGCGGTTGATCTCGGCGATGACCGCGTCGATCTTGTCGGCGTCGAAGCTGGCGACATGCAGCACCGGCCCGAACACCTCGCGCTCCATTTCCTGGATGCCTTTGACCCGGAAGACATGCGGCGCGACGAAGCGGCCGCTCTTCGGCGCTTCGAGCTTGGCGATCAGCCGGCCCTGCAGCCCCATCTTCGTGCAGTAGTCTCGGATCGAAGCTTGTGCCTCGTCGTCGATGACCGGACCGACATCGGTCGAAATCTGCCAGGGATCGCCGATGCTGAGCGCTTCCATGGCGCCCTTCAGCATCTCCAGCATCTTCTTCTCGACGTCCTTTTGCACGTAGAGCACGCGCAGCGCCGAGCAGCGCTGGCCGGCGCTCTGGAAGGCCGACGCAAGGATGTCACGCACCGCCTGTTCGGGCAGTGCGGTGGAATCGACGATCATGGCGTTGAGACCACCGGTCTCGGCGATCAGCATGGCGTCGGGGGCTGCGGTTTCAGCCAATTGCTTCTCGATCAGCTTGGCGACCTCGGTCGAGCCGGTGAAGCAGACGCCGGCAATGCGCGGATCGGCGGTCAGCGGGCCACCGACCGAGGGGCCGTCGCCGGGCAGAAGCTGAATAACGTCTTCAGGCACGCCGGCCTCGCGCAGCATCTCGACGGCGCGGAAGGCGATCAGCGGCGTCTGCTCGGCCGGCTTGGCGATCACCGAATTGCCGGTGACCAGTGCAGCCGCGATCTGGCCGGTGAAGATGGCGAGCGGAAAATTCCACGGCGAGATGCAGACGATCGCCCCGCGCGCTTCGGTGCCCGCTTCGTTGTTGGCCGCCTCAGTGGCGTAGTAGCGCAGGAAGTCGACGGCTTCACGCACTTCGGCTACGCCATCGGCCAGCGATTTGCCGGCCTCGCGGGTGGCAAGCGCGAAGAACTCGACGGCATTGGCCTCATAGAGGTCTGCCGCGCGGTGGAGGATGGCGGCGCGCTCTGTGACGGGACGCTTGGTCCAGGCCGGCTGCGCCTCCACGGCGAAGCGCACGGCGGTCGCGACCTGCTTGGCCGCAGCCTCAGTGACCGTGCCGACAACCTCGTCAGGCTTGGCCGGATTGACGATCGGGCGCTGCTTGCCGTAGCCGGCGGCGCGGGTGATCGGCTTGGCGTGCCAGCGATCCAACCCGGCAAAGCCTGCCTTGGCCTTCTCGATCGCGGCCAGCGTCACCGTGTCGGTGATGTCGAACCCCTTGGAATTACTGCGGCCAGCGCCAAAGATGGCGGACGGTCGAGCGATCGCCGGATTGGCGGCCGGGCCCTGGTTCTCGACGGTTTCGAGCGGATCGCGGGCGATGTCCTCGGGCTCGACCTCTTCGTCGGTCAGTTGGTGCACGAAGGAGGAGTTGGCGCCGTTCTCCAGCAGCCGCCGGACCAGATAGGCCAAAAGGTCGGAATGCGCGCCGACCGGCGCATAGATGCGGCAGCGCGTGCCCTCGGCCTGGCGCACCGTCTCATGCAGCGCCTCGCCCATGCCGTGCAGGCGCTGGAATTCGAAGGCATCGCGGCTATCAGCCATCGACAGGATGGCGGCGACAGTGTGGGCGTTGTGGGTGGCGAATTGCGGATAGATGCGATCGGTCATGCCAAGCAGTTTTTTCGCGCAGGCCATATAGGAGACGTCGGTGTTGGCCTTGCGGGTGAAGACGGGATAGCCGCCAAGCCCGAGCGCCTGCGCCCGCTTGATCTCGGTGTCCCAGTAGGCGCCCTTGACCAGCCTCACCATGATGTTGCGATCGTATTTCTTTGCCAGCGCGTAGAGCCAGTCGATGGTGAAGGCCGCGCGTGGCCCATACGCTTGCACCACCACGCCAAAGCCGTTCCAACCGGCCAGTTCCGGCTCGGCCAGCACTTTTTCAATGACGTCGAGCGACAGATCAAGCCGGTCGGCTTCCTCGGCATCGATGTTCAGGCCCATGCGCGAATGGCGCGCCGCCAGCGCCAGCGACAACAGCCGCTCGGCCATGACCGGCAGCATCTTTTCCTTCTGCGCCACTTCATAGCGCGGATGCAGCGCCGAAAGCTTGACCGAGATGCCGTGGTTCTGGCGGATGTCGGGACCATTGGCGCCGGCATCGAGCGAGGAGATGGCGTCGGCATAGGCCTTGAGATAGCGCAGCGCGTCGGCCTCGGTGCGGGCTGCCTCGCCCAGCATGTCGAAGGAATAGAGATAGCCCTTCTGCGTCATCGGCCGGCCGCGCTTGACGGCCTCGGTGATGGTGCGGCCGAGCACGAACTGTTCCCCCATTTCGCGCATCGCCGCCGCCACCGCCTTGCGGATGACCGGTTCGCCCAGTCGGCGCACCATCGAACGCAGCGTGCCTTCGATGCCGCCCTCGCCTTCGTCGAGGACGCGGCCGGTCAGCATCAGCGCCCAGGTCGAGGCGTTGACGAAGATCGAGCTCGAACCGCCCGAATGCGCCGACCAGTCGTGCGGCGCGATCTTGTCGGCGATGAGGTCGTCCATGGTCTCGGTGTCGGGCACGCGCAGCAACGCCTCGGCCAGGCACATCAGCGCCACGCCTTCCTTGGTCGACAGGCCATAAGCGGAGAGAAATACTTCCATCAGCCGCGGATCGGACGAGCCGCGCACCGCCCGCACCAGATCGGCGGCGCGGGTCGAGATCGCGTCCCGGTCTTTCGTCGACAGCCCCGTCGCCTCGGCCAACCGCTTCACCGCCTGGTCTTCATCGGGCAGATAGTTGGCACGGATCTGCTGACGGATGGCATCGAGCGCGGGCATGGCGGTCCTGTGGAGCGAGCGTTAGGGAGCGGGCCGGCGGTCACCGGACCGAATGGCGCAAACTAGCACAAAGCGTGATTTCAATCGGTCCAAAGAAATCGACAAGATAGGTCAATCGATCTATCATAGCGTCTGATTTTAGCCAGATGGACCGCGATTTCGATGACCGAAGACCAATTGGACCGCATCGACCGGAACATCCTGTCGGCGCTGGCGCGCGACGGGCGGCTTTCCATGTCGGAACTCGCCGCCAAGGTCGGCCTGTCGAAAACGCCGGTACAGGCACGGGTGAAGCGGCTGGAGAAGGACGGCTATATCAGGGGCTATCAGGCGATCATCGACCGCGAGCGCATGGGCGAAGGCCATGTCGCCTTCGTCCAGGTGAAATTGTCCGACACGCGCTCGGCCGCGCTCGACGCCTTCAACCGCGCCGTACAGGCCGTGCCGGAGATCGAACAATGCCACATGATGGCGTCGAGCTTCGATTATCTGCTGAAAGTCCGCACCACCGACATCGCCGCCTATCGCCGCGTACTCGGCGAGCGCATTTCCGCTTTGCCCCACGTCGCCCAGACCTCGACCTTCGTGGCGATGGAGACGGTCAAGGACCGGTAATTCTTCACTCCGCCAGTGTTTTCAGAAACGCCACCAGCGCCGCCCGCTCGCGGTCCGAAAGCTGCAGCGGGTGAACTTCGGATGTGCCTTCGACGCTTGGCGCCGCCTTGGCATAATGCGCCACCACCTCATCGAGCGAGGAAAACTGCCCGGCATGCATGTAAGGCGGACGGGTGGCCGCCCCGCGCAGCGACGGCGTCTTGTAGGCACGGATCAGTTCCGGCCCTGACTTGACCATGAAACGCAGTTCTCCGCAGGCGCTGTCGTCGCCGTCACGAAAGGCGCCAAGACAGTTGAACGGGTCGGCCTCGACCTGGGGTACCGCATCGATGCGGCCACGATCCACGGGCAAATCCGCAACCGGTGGCACACCCGTGTTGTGGAAACTGTTGTCGGTGAAGCGCGGGCCATTGTGGCAGGTCACGCAATTGGCCTTGCCGATGAACAGTTTCAGCCCGAGGATTTCCTCAGCCGAAAAGGCATCGTCGCCTTGCGGCTTGGCGCCTGACCCCAGATCGATGGCAAAGCGGTCGAAGCGCGTCTGCGGCGGCTCGATCGAGCGCTCGAAGGCAGCGATCGCCTTGCCGATATTGGAAAAGGCGCGATTGACGTCCTCGGCCTGGGCCGCGGGCATGGCTTTCCAGGCGGCCTTCTCGGCATCGGTGCCGAGCGGACTGGCATTGGCCGGCACGGTCGAGAGATCGGGCAATGGTCCAAAAATGCGCTCGTAGCGCTCACCAAACCGCTTCTTGATGTAGTGCACATAGGCGGCGCGGTTGCCGGCATGTTCGAGCGGATTTTCCAGCGGTGTCAGCGCTTGCGCCCAGAGACTGTCGCGCCGCCCATCCCAGAAGAACCAGGGATCGCGCGCGACGCCGGCCAGCGGCATCGAACGCCGGTTGGTGCGGCCGACACCGACGGCTTGTGGCAGGTCGTCCTGGAACTGGCGGTCGATCTTGTGGCAGGTCGAGCAGGAGACCGTGCCGTCGCGGCTCATCCCGGCGTCGAAGAACAGCGTCGATCCGAGCGCCGCGGCGGCCGGCACATCGGCAAAGCGGTTGGTGGTGTCGGTCTTCAGCGGCGGCAGCGTGTTCAGCGCCAGCGAGGCGATGGTTTTCTTCTCGGCGTCGGAAAACTGCGGCTTGCCGCAACCGGCAAGCATCGCCACCACCATCAGTGCGAGACATCGCGAGAAGCGGCTCATCTAAAACTCACAGCACCACGTTGAAGACGACCGTGTCGGAACCGGCCGCCGCCGAGATGGCAAAGCGCAACTGCCACCATCCGCTCATGGTGAATTTCAACCCGTCGATCCGGTAGCGCCCGTCGCCGAGATAGTCGGTCGCTTGCGGGCTGGTCGGCAGGCCGTGACTGTGTTGCGGCATGCCGCCTGACACCGTGATCGCCGCCCCTTCCACCGGCGCGCCCTTGACCGTCTTCAGCGTCAGCAGCCAGGACTGCAACTCGCCTTGCCGCACGACACCCCGCTCTGGCTGGAAGCTCGCCACGAACAAGCCGCTCGCGGTGGTTTTCGAGCGGGATATGTCGAGGCCGGCGAACTGCGCCGACCGCGGCGCGGTCAGATAGACGATAGCAAGAATGCCGGCCAGCAAGGCAGCCAGACCAAGACCCGCGAGAAGATAACGCCATAGTGATGCCAAACCGGTTCCTCTTCTAGACATAACGTCTCGGGGTGCAATTCGCGTCCCGCCGCTTCTGTGGGAAAACGCTTCTGGCGCAAAAATCCGCTGCCGCCAACCATGGCGCTGCCGGTCGCAAAAAGCTACAGCACCGAGATTATCCGGAGAAAGACATATGGCAGCAAACGGCGTCGCTTCGATCGGTGAGTGCATGCTAGAGCTTTCGGGCCAGAGCGGGCCGAATTGGCGCATGGGCTTTGCCGGCGACACCTTCAACACGCTGTGGGCGCTGCATGCGCTGAGCGGCGACAGGCCCGCGACCTATGTTTCGGCCTTCGGCGACGATCCGTTCTCGCAGGGCCAGATTTCCTTCTTCGCTGAGAACGGCATCGGCATCGGCGCCAGCCCAATCATACCCGGCGCGCGGCCCGGCCTCTATGCCATCACGCTGACCGGTGCCGAACGCGCTTTCACCTACTGGCGTGCCGATGCAGCCGCGCGGCGACTTGCCTCGGACCCAGCCGCTCTGGCGAAAAGCCTTCAAAACCAGGCGCTTGTCTATTTTTCCGGAATCACTTTGGCAATTCTGGACGCCGCCGCGCGCAAGACCTTGCTGGCGGCTGTGGCGAATGCCCGCGCAGCCGGCTCGCTTGTCGCCTTCGATCCCAATTACCGGCCGCGCCTGTGGCAATGCCGCGAGGATGCGCAAGCCGCGATCCTCGAAGCGCTCGCCGTCACCGACATCGCGCTGCCGACCTTTCCCGACGAGCAGATGCTGTTCGGTGACACAACGCCGCAAATGACTGCGGAACGGCTTGGAAAGCAGGTCGGCGAGGTCGTCGTCAAGAACGGTGAGCTACCGGCACTGATCGCCGAAAACGGGAATTTGCGGCCTGTTCCGGCGGTCCATGTCGCCACCCCTGTCGACACCACCGGCGCCGGCGATTCCTTCAATGGCGGCTATCTCGCCGCACGGCTTGCCGGCCATGCCCCGGCCGAGGCGGTACAGCGCGCGCATCGCGTTGCCGCCGCCGTCGTGCAGGTGCGCGGCGCGCTGGCTCCGTTCGAGACGTTGAGGACAGCCTTCGAAAAATGAATTCCGAGAAGGCGAGGCTGAATCGGCGCCAATATTATTCTTGAGCCCCTGGCCGGCTTTCTGGTCGACCCACTTTAACTAGCTCTATGTAGATCGCAGTACTGGCAGCAAAACTAAAGAAATTGGCAACAACCATAATAAAAGAAATCTGCAACCAAGCATAGGTAATAATATTATTTTGGGTCTCCATCTTAAACAAATCGATACGAAAGCCGGCATCCCCATAAGAATAGGAATAGACAGAAAACGCCACGACACTTAGGCAGAAGGCCGGGAAAACGGCTCGCTTAAGATTTCCGGCGCGGAACCCCCTGAGGAGGCCTCGGCCCGAGCGCAATAGCACGCTAAAAAATATGTACAAATACAAAAGAGAGTACGAGACAATAAACCACAATACATTTGCATACAAATCTCTATTCGCTATGCAAATATCGGTTTTACTAAAAAAGCCAATAGCTCTACTGAATTTTTTTGTAAATATATTGCAATCCATATCTGCCGCATACATACCAAGTGGATATGCAATCACCCAGTACAATGCAGGAAATATTAGGCACGACAGAAATACGCCGACCGTTGCTCTAATGAGCCGCCTTCGTAAAAAAACTTCATCCCAAGAGGCATAAAGGCTACGGTTGAGCATCTCGAACTACATAGCATGTGATTTTGTTCGAGTACGGTCAAAATCAAATCGAAATGAACAGTACCCGACTAAGGCAGCCGGAACCGGTATTCCGTCACATGATGGTAGATCTGGCCCGGCCATAGGGTGGCTTGCGGGAAATACGGGCGGTTGGGCGCATCCGGCCACATCTGCGATTCCAGGCAGAATCCTGAAAAAGCCTTGTAGCGACGTCCGCCCAATCCCGGCGAAGACGGCGCCACGTGCTGGCCGATATAGAGCTGGATGCCCGGTTCCGTGGTCCAGACCTCCATCTCGACACCGGAATTCGCCCCTTGCGCCCAGGATGCCTGCTTGAGCGGTCCCCGCGTCGAGGCAAGGCAAAAATTCTGGTCGTAGGGCAATTGCTCACCCTCGGTCTCCATGCGCAGCGGCCGCGCCTGACGGAAATCGAAGGGAGTGCCGTCGACCGGCTTCACCGCGCCGGTCGGAATCAGTTCGCTGTCGACCGGCGTATAGGCGCCGGCATTCAGCATCAGCCGGTGGTCGAGTATATCGCCGGCACCACCGTCATCGAGGTTGAAGTAGGAATGCTGCGCGAGATTGCACGGCGTCGGTTCCTCGCAGGTCGCCGTCAGTTCCATGCTGAGCGTGCCGGGGATTTTCAGCCGATAGGTGCAGGTCACGTCGAGCGCGCCGGGAAAGCCCATCGTGCCGTCGGGATCGTGCAGCGTCAGCGTGACGAAATCCTTGCCATGCAGAGACACCGTCCACGGCCGGTGGAAATAGCCTTGCGAGCCGCCATGCAGCGTATGCTTGTCGAGAAAATTGCGCTCCGTATCATAACGCTTGCCGGCGATGGTGAAGCGGCCACCCCCGATACGGTTGGCATAGCGTCCGACGACCGCACCGAAGAAGGCCCTGTCCGTCTCATAGGGTGCAAAACGGTCATAGCCGAGCACCAGCGGCGCGTCGTGCCCGGCCAGGCGCAGATCCTGCAGGATAGCGCCCAGCCCGATGATGTTGGCGGTGAGACCGCCGCCCTTGATGGTGAAGCGGCGGACATCCTCGCCCGCCTGCGTCGTGCCGAAAACCTCGCCGTCCTTCATCGCTATGCCCATACGTCGGTTGGTTGGTCCATGGACTTAGGCCGGCTGAATGTCGTCTGGCAAGGGCAGGCACATGGCCTGCCCTGTCCTCAATGTTTCCTAGAGGCCGAGGCCACCGATGCAGACATATTTGGTGTCGAGATAATCCTCGATGCCCTGATGTCCGCCTTCCTTGCCGAGGCCCGATTCCTTGACGCCGCCGAACGGCGCTTCCGGCGTGGTGATTAGGCCTTCATTGACGCCGACCATGCCGTATTTCAGGCCTTCCATGACCCGGAAGGCGCGGCCGAGATCGCCGGTGTAGAAATAGGCGGCAAGGCCGAACTCTGTGTCATTGGCGAGCGCGATGGCCTCTTCCTCGGTCTCGAACTTGAACACCGGGGCGATCGGGCCAAAAATCTCTTCCTTCATGAAGCGCATGTCGGGCTTGGCATTGGCGATGACGGTCGGCTGGAAGAACGAGCCGCCAAGCGCGTGGCGCTTGCCGCCGGCAACGACCTTGCCGCCCTTGGACGTGGCGTCGGCGATGAATTCCTCGACCTTCTCGACGGCCTTCTCGTCGATCAGCGGCCCCTGCTGCACGCCCTCTTCCAGGCCCGAGCCAACCTTCAGCGCATTGCTGGCAGCGACCAGCTTCTCGACAAACTTGTCGTAGACACCGGCCTGCACGAGAAAGCGGTTGGTGCACACGCAGGTCTGGCCGGAATTGCGATACTTGGCCGTGATGGCGCCGGCGACGGCACGCTCGATGTCGGCATCGTCGAAAACGAGGAACGGCGCGTTCCCGCCGAGTTCCATCGACACTTTCTTGACGGTGACAGAAGACTTCTGGATCAGCATCTTGCCGATCTCGGTCGATCCCGTGAAGGTGATCTTGCTGACCAGCGGGTTGGCGCAGATCTCGTCACCGATTTCGCTGGCCGAACCGGTCAGAATGTTGATGACGCCCTTGGGGAAGCCGACCTCTTCGGCCAGCGCGCCCCAGGCAAGGCCGGAATAAGGCGTCTGCGACGCCGGCTTGACGACGGCGGTGCAGCCGGCGGCCAACGCCGGTCCGAGCTTGCGGGCCAGCATCGAGGACGGAAAGTTCCACGGCGTGATGGCGGCGATGACGCCGACCGGCTCCTTGGTCACCAGGATGCGGCGGTCAGCCCACGGCGACGGCACGACGTCGCCATAGGTGCGGCGGCCTTCTTCGGCGAACCACAGAATGTAGGCCGCGGCCGAGCCGATTTCGCCTTTGGATTCGAACAATGACTTGCCCTGCTCGATGGTCAGCAGTTCGGCCAGCACGTCCTGATTGTCCATCATCGCGTCATGCAGCTTGCGCAGCAGCTTCGAGCGCTCGAGCGCGGTGGTCTTGCGCCATGTCTTGAAGGCGGTGGCGGCGGCCTCGATGGCGCGGTGGGTCTCGGCCTTGCCCGATTTCGGCACGGTGCCGATCTTGAGGCCGGTGGCCGGATTGTTGACGTCGACAGTCTGGCCGCTGTCGGCCTGCACCCATTCGCCGTTGATGAGATTGGCCTGCCGCATGAAATGGCTGGTTTTCTGAAGCATGGTCTAGCCTCCGTTCGGCGCTCTGACGGGCCGGTTTCTCGAGAGATATTCGGTAAGCGTGCGCTATCCCGCACGCTGGAGCCACTGCTCTTTACCTAGGGCAAGCCCGGCAAGCAATCGCAATATGGCATATAGGGGTTGGGCCAGCGCCAAGCGAGAGCAAATTGGCGTATCGCCTGAGGGTATGTTGAGATTCAGGTCAGGCCGCGCCGAGAATGGTGGGGTCCGAGAACCGGAACGGAGCGTACCTTGTACGTGAGTATCGGAAGCGCAGGAAGCCGCCTTTCACAGGTCGGCATCACCTGAATATCGACATACCTTAGCCGAAGACGTGGACAACCACCGTTAACCAGAAGGCGGTGGTGACGACCGCGCTCGCCGTCGCGATGGTCATCTGGTTCGATGCCAGCGCCTGGCCGGTGTTGAACTGCACGGCGATCAGATAGGAATTGACGCCGGATGGCAGCGCCGCCACCACGACCGCCACCTTGGCCGTCAAGGGCGGCAGGCCGAGCAGCCAGACCAGGCCGAGCACCAGCGCCGGCATCACGAACAGTTTCAGCACCGACAGCGCCATCGCCGGCCGGATGTTGCCGGTAATGCCGAAACGGCGCAGGCTGAGCCCCATAGCAAACAACGCCACCGGCCCGGCCGTGTTAGCCAGCGCATCGACCAACCGCGTGGCAAGGTTCGGCAGCGGCGCGCCGCTGAGACGCCATGCCAGCCCGGCGAGGATGCCGATGATCAGCGGGTTGGTGAACAGTCTTCTCAGAAAGCTCTGGATGATGCGCAGCGGATGCACGGGCTCGCTGCCACCGCGGCCAAATATCTCGAACATGATGATCGAAGCCATCATCATGGTCGGCAGATGCACGGAAACGAGCAGCGACAGCACTTCGAATCCGCTGGATCCGAATACACCGAGAACGAAGGGAATGCCCAGCAGCACCACGTTCGAGAAGGACGACGACACGCCACCGACGATGCCGGTGCGTGCGTCCCGCCCGAAGACCCGCGTCGTCACCAGATGGCCGGCGGCCCATGTGACTGCCACTGCCGTGAAGTAAGCGCCCCACAGCGACCAGGGCGCTACGCCGTGGAAATCGGAATTCACCATCGTCCGAAACAGCAGCAGCGGCATCGCCACGTTGATGGCGAATTCGGAGATGCCGTCCCCGCTCGCCGGTTTCAGATAGCCGGTGAGCCCGGTGAGATAGCCGAGCGCGACGAGGCTGAAGACAAAAAGAACGGTTTCGGTAAGCGGCGACATTTTTCAGGGATAGGCGAGCCCGGATGGCAGCGCAATCGCCCTGCCCTTCGCAAATCGATCCTCGATCCGGCCAGCGCCTGAATTTGATCATGGTCGGGTGGCAGCGCTATACAGGCTTGGGAGCAATGGGGCGGACACAAAGCGAATGGTCGCGACGCCGAAACAGCGTCATTTCAAACAGGCGTGGCTGACGGCTTTCGTCGCCGCTCTGTTTTGCCTTGCCGCGACGGCGCTTGCGGTTGCGGATACGGCGAGCCTGAAGGGCGTGGCGCTGATCATCGGCCAGTCGAAATACGAGCACATCACCGCCCTTGCCAATCCGGCCAACGACGCTCGCGACATGGCCAAGATGTTGACCGATCTCGGTTTCGACGCCCGCAGTGTCACCGATCGCGACGCCGCCAAGCTGAAGCGCGACCTCGAACGTTTCGTCGAGGATGCCGAAGGCGCCGATGTCGCCTTCATCTACTATTCCGGCCATGGCATTGAGGCCGGCGGCGAGAACTATCTGGTTCCGGTCGATGCCGACGTATCGTCGCTGAGGGATGCCGATGAGGCGCTGGTGCCGATTTCCGCCGTCATGGACGAATTGAAGAAGACCGTGCCGGTGACGATCATGCTGCTCGACGCCTGCCGCACCAACCCGTTTCCGCCGGATGCTGTCGTGCGCCGGGCGCCGACGGCCTCGGAGTCGCCGATTGGCGCCGGCGGGCTAGAGCCGGTGCGCGGCGCCAAGGCGCTCGGCGATGCGCCGGCGGCAACGGAAAACCTCGGCACTGTGGTCGGTTTTGCCGCCGAGCCGGGGCGCCCGGCGCTGGATGGCGCCGTCGGTGAAAACAGCCCCTATGCTGCAGCGCTGCTGCGCCACCTCGCTGCGATGAAAGGCACCGAATTCGGCTCGGTCATGCGCATGGTGACGGAAGAGGTCTATCTCGACACCAAGGCGAAGCAGCGGCCATGGGTCAATGAGAGCCTGCGCCGGCTGCTCTATTTCGGCGTCGCACCGCCGGAGCCGACCGGCGATGACGGGCTGATCACCGGCGAGCGCCGGCAATTGCTGCTGACCATTTCCGACCTGCCCGATCCCAGACGCGCGCAAGTCGAACTGGCCTCGTTTCAGGAGGGCGTACCGCTCGACGCCCTCTACGGTGTGCTCAAGGCGCTCGGTACCGAGAAGATCCCGGAGGATCCGACCGACCTGCAGAAAGTGCTCGATGCACAGGCCGATCGGCTGAAGAAGATGATCTCCGAAAGCGACGCCTTGCGCACCGACGATCCGGAGATCAAGCAGCTGGTCGCCTCCGCCGACAAGGCCACCAGCCAGGGCGCCATCGTCACGGCCCGCAAATTCCTCGACGAGGCGGTTGGCCGGGTCGAGCAGGGCAGCGGCGCGGTCGACCAGGCAGAGGAACTGATCAAGCGCAAGCGCATTGCCGATGCCGCGATCTATGCCAGGCGAGCCGATGCGTCAGCGCTGGTGTTCGACTACCAATCCGCCGCCAACGACTACGGCAAGGCGTTTTCACTGGTCGAGAAATGGGACGACAAACTGCGCTGGAACTACAAGAACCAGGAGGCCGAGGCGCTGAATGCGCACGGCGATGCCACCGGCGACAAGGACGCTCTGCAGCGCGCCATCGACGCCTACCATGTCATCCTCAACTTCATTCCCAATGGCGAACAGAATCGCGACTGGGCGATTACCCGCAACAACATGGCGGTGGTGCTGCAGACCATCGGCGAGCGCGAGACCGACACCGCTAGGCTGGAAGAGGCGGCAGACATCTTCCGTGCCTCGCTGGCCGTGTTCGAGCGTGACAAGGACGACCTCAACTGGGCCGCGGCCCAGAACAATCTGGGCAATGTGCTGTTGAAGATCGGCGAGCGCGAGAGCGACCCGAAGCGCCTGAACGAAGCGGTTGCCGCGATGCGTGCGACGCTGGAGAAGCGCCCGCGTGAAAAAGTCCCGCTGGACTGGGCCACTTCGCAGATGAATCTCGGCCTGGCGCTTTACGCGCTCTCGGAGCGCGAGCCAGGTGGCGAGCATATGACCGAGGCCGAGGCCGCCTATCGGCTGTCGCTCGAAGAATATACGAGGCAAAAGGCGCCTGTGCAGTGGGCCATGGTGCAGAACAATCTCGGCAACACGCTGGTTTCGCTGGGCACGTTGCGCAACGACAAGGCGAAAATCACCGAGGCGGCCGACGCCTTTCGCGCCGCGCTCGAGATTCGGACCCGCGAGACCTTCCCGGTCTCCTGGGCGACCAGTCGGCTCAATCTCGGCAATGCGCTGAACAGTGCTGCCCGTTTCGATCTCGGTACCAGCAATCTGGAGGAAGCTGCGGCAGCCTATGGTGATGCGCTGACGATCTTCACCCGTCAGCGTTTTCCGATGGATTGGGCCTCGACCCAGAACAATCTCGGCTCGACCTACCAGACACTTGGCCAGCGCAGCGGCGATCCGGCCAAGCTCGAGCAGTCGGCTTCTGCTTTCCGGGCGGCGCGGCGGGTCTACACCAAGAAGGACTTCCCGCTCGACTGGGCGATGACGCACTACAATCTCGGCAACACGCTGCAACTGCTCGGCGGGCTGTCCGACAAGCCCGAGCACTACAAGGATGCGATCGAGGCCTATCGCGACGCGTTGCGCGAGTACAAGCGCGAGACGACGCCGCGCCAATGGGCGCTGGCTGAGGCCGGCCTCGGCTCGGCGCTACACTGGCTGAGCATGAGCAATGCCGATCCCAAGACCCTGGTCGATTCGATCACCGCGCGACGGGCAGCACTGGAGGTGCTGACTTTCGAGACGGCGCCCGTCGATTGGGCGAACGCGCAGAACGGCATCGGCATGAGTCTGCTCAATCTCGGCAATCTCGAACGCACCGACAAATATTTGAACGATGCCGAAGCCGCCTTTTCGGCGACGCTCAAAGTCTTCACCCGTGAGAGCCTGCCGATGCAATGGGCCTTCCAGCAGAACAATCTTGGCGACATCCATTGGAATCGCGGCAGCTACGGCGGCGGCAACGCTGAATACCAGAAGGCGATCGAATTCTTCGAGAACGCCAAGCTAGGCTTTACTGAAGCCGGCTACACGCCCCCCATCGCGCTGACCGACCAGAAGATCGAGCTGGTGAAGAAGCAGATGGCGAAGAAATAGGCCCTACGCTGCCGCGCTTGTCTTTCAGCTGGCTTTGCCCTCCCTATATGCCTGTCACCGGACTCGCCTGCCGGCGACCGGGAGAAAGATAACTGATGCTTCGACTTGCCCTGGCACTGTTTCTGCTTGTCGTTCCCGCCGTGGCCCATGCAACGGATTCCGGCTGGGCGCAGTTGGCTGATGGTGGACATGTCGTGCTGCTTCGCCACGCAATGGTCACCGGCACCACCGATCCGGCTAATTTCGACATCACCAAATGCGCCACCCAGATCAACCTCTCGGCCCGCGGCCAGCAGCAGGCGGGCAAGATCGGCGCGCTGTTTGCCGCCCGCGCCGCGCCCATCGAGCGCGTGCTGTCCAGCCGCTATTGCCGCTGCCTCGACACCGCTCGCATCGCCTTCGAAGCCGAGCCGGAACCCTTCGCGCCGCTGGATCTCCTGAAGACCGATGCGACGGAAAAAGCCGCCCAGATCGCCGCTATCATGGCGGAGATCCGCGGCTATTCCGGCTCCGACAACCTGGTCATGGTCACCCATCTCGAAAACATCGTGGCGTTGACCGGCATTTCGCCGCGCGAAGGCGAAGCGGTGGTGGTCGAGCCCAAGGGCGATGGCCTGCGCGTGCTCGGCCGCGTCACCTTCTGACGGCGCGGACGTCCACAGGGCAGGTGTTGCCGAAATACAACCACCGGAAGAAGCCGCAAATTCGCCACGACAATGCCGCTTGCGACAACCCGTCGCAGGGGCTATAGGCGCGCTCCCGGTCACGAAAACCGAAGCGAGCACAACGGTTGGAGCTTTCGTCTCCGCCCGTGCAGGCGGCTTTGCCGCCCTGTATACGGCGCCGTTTCGGGGATTGGGATCGCGGATGTAGCTCAGTCAGGTAGAGCGCCGGATTTGGTTCCGGAGGTCGCAGGTTCGAATCCTGCTGTCTGCACCACGGATAGCTCAGTTGGGTAGAGCATCAGACTTATAATCTGACTGTCGAAGGTTCAAATCCTTCTCCATTGGCCTGATAAGCCAACACCTTTGGGTGGTGTTATCTGAAAAACGGTCCGGGACCGGAATGCTGAAGACCTCAAGGCGGCCGAGGCCCACGGGCCGAAGTCGTATCGAAAGGTCCGACGCCATCGGCTCGCGGCCAGGCCCGCGGTGATGATCAAGGCGCAGTGTCGCCGGCAAGGGAGGCTGCGGCCTCCGGCGCCCGCCTCGCTGCCTCGCGATCCGCTCCCGAAGGCCCGCCACGAATTGATGCCACCGGTCCCCGGATCATTCGTGCCCGGAATGACGACGTGAAACGAGAAACGAAAGGATGATCGACGCATGAATTGACGCCTCGGAAGGGGCCATGCCCGACAGGAGTAATGACAATGACCATTCTCGATAAGGTTCTTGGACGCGAGCGCGTCCTCGTAAAGGAAAACGAACGTGCCATCACCCTCTACAAGGGGGAGATCAAGGCTGTGCTGCTGCCGGGTGAGCATTGGCTCGCCAACCGGCGCCAGAGCCTTGAGGTGTTCCGGCACGATCTGAAGACCCCGGAATTCGTTTCGGCATACGAGAAGGCGTTGTTCGACAAGCTCCCGGATGTGGCCGCGCGTCATTTCACCGTCGTTCGCACCGGGCGTACGGACGTCGCAATCATCGAGCGTGACGGCAACCTCCACGCCGTTCTGGCGCCGGATCGCAAGCTCGTGCTGTGGACCGATGCCGGTCCGTGGAAGGTGACGGTGATCGACACCGCTGCCGATCTGGCGATTGATCCCTCGGTCATGCGCCGGCTCGGCCAAAGCAGGAAGACGGAATTGATGTCCGTCCATCCGGTCGTCGACGGTCAGGCCGGCCTGCTCTTCGTCGACGGCGCCCTTGTGCGGACGCTTGCCGCGGGTGTGCATGGCTTCTGGAATGTCGGACGCATGGTGCAGATCAAGGTCGTCGACCTCAAGCGCCAGTCGCTCGATGTCGCCGGACAGGAAGTGCTGACCAAGGATCGCGTCACGATCCGCGTCAACATCGCCGCCGAATACCGTGTCGTCGACCCGGTCAAGGCGGTGAGCGCTGTGAAGGACTTCTCAGAAGCCCTCTACCGCGCCCTCCAGTATGCCTTCCGCAAGGCCCTTGGGGCGCTCACGCTCGATCAGATCCTCGAAAAGAAGGTGACGATCGACGAGGAGGCTGCCGGCAAGGTCCGTGCCGACATGGCCGAGATCGGGATCGAGGTCAGCGATATCGCCCTCAAGGATGTCATCCTGCCGGGCGAGATGCGCGAGATCCTCAACCAGGTGGTTTCGGCCGAAAAGCAGGCCGAGGCCAACATTATCCGCCGTCGCGAGGAGACGAACGCCACGCGTTCCCTGCTCAACACGGCCAGGGTGATGGCCGAGAACCCGGTGATGCTGCGGTTGAAGGAGCTCGAGGCTCTGGAGACCATTGCCGGCAAGGTCGAGCGACTGACCGTCCACAACGGAACGGGCGGGCTGCTGAACGACCTGGTCAAGCTCCGCGACTGAGCTGACCCAACGTTAAATCGGAAGGGCCGCCGGGCAAACCGGCGGCCCTTCTTGTCTTTGCAACCGAGGCATCCCATCTGCGCCCGGCGTATCAGGCCTTTTCCTGCCGGGAAAAACCGATTAGACAGCGCCCAAACACATGCGGACAGATTCCGCCCGCAACCGAAGGAAAAGCCCTTGTCCACCACGTTCGACAAAGTCGCCAAGATTATCGCCGACACCAGCGAGATCGATATCGACACCATCACGCCTGAAAGCCACACCATCGACGATCTCGGCATCGACAGCCTCGACTTCCTCGACATCGTCTTTGCCATCGACAAGGAATTCGGCATCAAGGTGCCGCTGGAAAAGTGGACGCAAGAGGTCAATGACGGCAAGGCCTCAACCGACGACTATTTCGTCATGAAGAACCTGTGCGCCAAGATCGACGCGCTGGTTGCGGCCAAGAACGCCTGATGTGGCCCAAGTCGCGCGGCCTTGACGCGCCTTGCAGCCTGACCCACAACAGCCGCCCATGAGCCCCCACGACGTCGTCATCACTGGCATTGGCCTTGTCTCCTCGCTAGGAGAGGGTCCGGATGCGCACTGGCAGAAGCTCGCTCAGCCGGGCCTGACCCCCGTGCTCGAAGCCGCGCGCTTCTTGCCCTACACCGTCCATCCCTTGCCGGAGATCGACTGGAACCTGCAGATCGTCAAGCGTGGCGATCAGCGGCAGATGGAGACATGGCAGCGGCTCGGCACCTATGCCGCCGGCCTGGCGCTGGACGATGCCGGCATCAAGGGCAATGACGAGCTCTGCGCGACCATGGACATGGTGGTGGCCGCCGGCGGCGGCGAGCGCGACGAGGCGGTCGACGCGGCCATTCTCGCCGCTTCGGAAAGCCGCAACGACCGCGACGTGCTGCTCAACGAGAAGCTGACCACGGAATTGCGCCCGACGCTGTTCCTGGCCCAGCTTTCCAACCTGCTCGCCGGCAACATCTCGATCGTTCACAAGGTGACCGGTTCCTCGCGCACCTTCATGGGTGAGGAAGGGGCAGGCGTCGCCGCTGTCGAGACGGCTGCCGCGCGCATCCGCTCCGGCCAGTCGACGCATATACTGGTCGGCGGCGCCTTCCAGACCGAGCATTCCGACATGCTGCTTGGCTATGAACTGGCCGGCTATCTGCACCGCGGCGCCTGGAAGCCTGTCTGGCAAAGGCAAGGTGCCGAGGGCGGCGGCGTGGTGACCGGATCCGGCGGCGCCTTCCTGGTTCTCGAACAGCGTGAGCACGCGACCAACCGCGGGCGAAAAATCTATGCCGAACTCGGCCCGGTCGTATCCGGGCGCGCCAAGCGCCGGCAGGGCGAACTCGACGCCAGCATCGCCGCGCTCATCAAGCAGGCTGCCTTGCCGAACGGCGAGTTGCTTGCCATCTCTGGTGCCTCCGGCGCGCATGCCGCGACCGCGGCCGAGAAATCGGCGCTCGATGCCAATCCGGCGATATCAGCCCGCGGCTTCTCGACTTTGACCGGCCATATGAAGGAAGCGCAGTTTCCCTTCGCCGTTGCGCTGGCGGCGCTGGCCGTCGACCGCAAGGCCGCCTACCCCGCTTTTGACGCTGTAGCCGAGAAGCCATTCAAAGGCGTTCCGAAAACCGTGCTTGCAACCGCGATCGGCTATCACCAATTCGAGGGCTTGGCGCTGGTCAACGCTGCCGACTAAGGGTTCAAGAAAAAATGGCCAATCTGAACGACCATATGGGCAGGCCGATCGTCGCCGTCACCGGTATCGGCGTGGTGACCTCGCTCGGCGTCGGCAAGACCGACAATTGGGCGGCACTGACCGCCGGCAAGTCCGGCATCCATCCGATCACCCGCTTCCCGGTCGATCATCTGAACACGCGTATCTCGGGCATGGTCGACTTTCTGCCGTCCAGTTCCAAGGGCGCCAGCCTCCTGACCTACGAACTGGCCGAGACGGCCGCGCGCGAAGCTGTCGCGGAATCGGGTCTTGATTCCGGCGATTTCGGCGGACCGCTGTTCCTCGCCTCGCCGCCGGTCGAACTCGACTGGAGCGAGCGGTTTTCGCTCTACAATTCCGACAGCCAAAACGCCGGCGCCGAAAGGCTGCTGCGGGTGGCGCGCGGACTGAAGGAACTCGATATTTTCGAAACCACCCAGTTCGGGTCAATCGCCGACCGGCTTGCCGACAGCTTCGGCACGCGCGGCCTGCCGATCACGCTGTCGACCGCGTGCGCCTCGGGCGCCACCGCCATCCAGCTCGGCGTCGAAGCAATCCGCCGCGGCGAATGCGACCGGGCGCTGGCGATCGGCGCCGACGGCTCGGCCACCGCCGAGGCGCTGATCCGCTTCTCGCTGCTGTCCGCACTTTCGACCCATAACGACATCCCGGAGAAGGCATCCAAGCCGTTCTCCAAGGACCGTGACGGCTTCGTACTGGCCGAGGGCTCGGGCGCGCTGGTGCTGGAATCGCTGGAAGCGGCTCTTGCCCGTGGCGCGACCATCCTCGGCATCCTGCGCGGCTGCGGCGAAAAAGCCGACGATTTTCACCGCACCCGCTCCAAGCCCGACGGTTCGCCGGCGATCGCCGCGGTCCGTGCCGCCCTTGCCGATGCAGGCTTGAGCAAAGACGAGATCGATTACGTCAACGCCCATGGCACTTCGACGCCTGAAAATGACAAGATGGAGCATCTGTCGCTGTCGACGGTATTCGGTGACCGGATCGGCTCGATGCCGGTCTCGTCGAACAAGTCGATGATCGGCCACACACTGTCGGCGGCCGGCGCGGTCGAGGCGGCGTTTTCGCTGATGACCATGCGCGAAAGCGTCATCCCGCCGACCATCAACTACGACAATCCCGATCCGGCGATCGTCCTCGACGTGGTGCCGAACAAGAAGCGCAACGCCGAGGTTGGCACCGTCCTGTCGAACTCCTTCGGCTTCGGCGGCCAGAACACTTGCCTTGTCATGGCGCGGGAACCGGTCTAAGCGACCTCTTTCCGCCAATCAGAACCGACAGGCTCAATGCGCGCATTGCAACTTATCGAGGATCGCCGTCTTGAGACGGTGGATCTGCCGCCTCCCCCGCCGCCTTCGCTCGGCGAAGTCACGCTGCGCATCAAGGCAGTGGCGCTGAACCACATCGACGTCTGGGGCTGGCGCGGCATGGCCTTCGCCAAGCGCAAGCTGCCGCTGGTCGTCGGCGCGGAAGCCTCCGGCGAGGTCGAGGCCGTCGGTCCCGGCGTATCCAATCTGCTGCCCGGGCAATTGGTGTCGATCTATGGCGCCCGCACCTGCGGCCTTTGCCGTGCCTGCCGCGAAGGCCGCGACAATCTCTGCGAGCATGTCTCCGGCGTTCATGGCTTCCACCTCGACGGCTTTGCGCAAGAGAAGATCAACCTGCCGGCCCGCCTGCTGGTCCCTGCCCCGCCCGGCGTGACCGACATTGGCGCGGCCGTCGCGCCGGTCACCTTCGGCACCGTCGAGCATATGCTGTTCGACAATGCCAGGCTGCAGCCAGGCGAGACCATTCTGGTCCATGCCGGCGGCTCCGGCATCGGCTCGGCCGCCATTCAGCTGGCGAAGAAGATGGGCTGCACGGTGATCACCACCGTCGGCTCGAACGAGAAGATCGACAAGGCGCGAGCGCTGGGTGCCGACCATGTCATCAACCACCGCGACGACCGCTTCGAAGGCGTCGTGCGCAAGCTGACCAAGAAGAAAGGCGTCGACGTCGTGTTCGAGCATGTCGGCACTGACACTTTTGCCGCCTCGATGCTGTGTCTGAAGCGCGGCGGACGCCTGGTGACCTGCGGCTCGACCTCCGGCGTGTCGACGCAGATCAACCTGATGCAGCTGTTCCAACAGCAGTTGAAGCTGCTCGGCTCCTTCGGCTGCCGCATGGAAAACATGGCCAACGCCATGCAGAAGATGGCGGCGGGACAGGTCGCGCCGGTCATCGACACCGAAGTCGGCTTCGGCGATATCGACGCCGCTCTGAAGCGCATGGAAGGCCGTGACGTGTTCGGCAAGATCATCCTGCGCGTCGACTGAGAATGGTCGGCAAAGTGCTCAGGAAAGCCCGCAGAGACTTCATGTTTCGCTATGGCCGGCGGCTTCGCCAGATGGAGCATTGGCTGGTCGCGCGCCTGGCCATGACGATCATCTCGCTGCTGCGCCTGCTGCCGGCCGACAAGGCGCTCAATTTCGCCGACCGCGTCGCCCGCCGCATCGGACCGCGGGTCGGACGTCACCGGGTGGCGGTCAACAATCTGCGCCTCGCCTATCCGGAAAAGAGCGACGCCGAGATCGAAGCCATCGCGCTCGACATGTGGGGCAATATGGCTCGCCTCGCCGCCGAGTACATTTTCCTCGACGCGCTTTTCGACTATGACCCGAATGCAACCACGCCCGGCAGGGTCGAGGTTCGCGGCGCCGATCATTTCGTCGAGATCGCCGGCGAGCAAAAGCCGCACATCCTGTTCACCGGCCATCTCGGCAATTTCGAGCTGCTGCCGGTGGCCGCCGCCACCTTCGGCATGAAGATCACCGCGCTGTTCCGCCCGCCCAACAATCCCTATCTCGCCGACTACATCCACTCGACGCGTCGCTCGACGATGGGCGCCTTGCTGCCGTCTTCGACTGGCGCCTCATTTGCGCTTGCCGCCATTCTGGAAAACGGCGGCAATATCGGCGTGCTGGTCGACCAGAAATTCTCGAGCGGGCTGGAGACGACCTTTTTCGGCCGTACCTGCCAGAGCAATCCGGTGCTCGGCATGCTGGCCCGCCACTATGACTGCGACGTCTATCCCGCGCGCTGCGTCCGGCTGCCGGGCAACCGTTTCCGGCTCGAGATCGAGGACAAGCTGACCTTGCCGCGCACCGAGGCCGGCAGCGTCGATGTTCCCGCCACCACCCAGCTTCTCGCTGATGTGGTCGAACGCTGGGTGCGCGAGGATCCCGGCCAATGGATGTGGTTCCACAAGCGCTGGGAGATCAGTGGCCGTCGCCGCAGCCGGCGCGGGCAGGCAAAGGAAGCCGCCAGCTAGATCCCGAACCAATGGTTCGCGCAGCGAAAAACGAACCCGTCACTTCGGAAAGATCAAGGTCAAACAAGAAGATAGAGCCCCGTCCTCATTCCATCGGATTGGACCGGACTCCGAACCCTTCTCTTCGCAACATTGCCTCGGTGGTTGCCAAGCTCATCCGCCATTGCGGGCAAAAAGCGTGCAACGAGAAAAAGCCGCGGAGATTTCCCTCCGCGGCTTTCGGTCGATTCTGTGTCCGCTTTGACCCGTTGGACGCTGCTAGAGCATGATCCCGAAAAGTGGGAACCGGTTTTCTCGGACAAAAACGGGAACCGTTTTGTCCAGAGATCATGCTCAAACAAGAAAGCTAGAGCCCCATCCCGATTTCATCGGGATGGAACAGGCTCTAGAACAATGGGACGATAATGTTCGGTCGGTACGTATCCATCGTGGCGCCGTTGCGATCTTCGTCGAGCAGCGTGTCGGAACCGAAACTTGCCCGCAAGCCAACTACATATTTGTGAACGTTTATGCTTCCGCCGCCGATACCGCCGCCTGCGGAGATGTGGTCCAGCTGATAGCGCCCGAACAGCGAGATGGGCGTGCCGGAAAACCGGTACATGGCCTGCAGCGCTCCAGAGACGGTGTCGAGATGGGCGCCAAATCCCGAGAGCCGGGAAAAACCGAGTTCGCCGTCGAAGCGAAGATTGTCCTGGGCGAAATAGCGCACTACACCCCGCCCACCCCAATTGTCGAAATGCCCGGATTCTCCTGAGGCCCGAAGCTGACCGTAGTTAACCTGGCCATAGAGGGTGACATTGCCCATGTATAGCTGGGCCTCGGGTCCGACCGCGAAGCTGTAGAGGTTCGGGCCGCCAAAGTCGCCGCCATAGCCGGTGACCGACGCAAAGCCGCCAAGCGCATAGGTGCTCGGATCGCGCCAGTAGCCGTGAACAGCACCGCCGTAGCCGTAGATGTTGTTGTCCTCTACCCAAAGCGAATCGACGAACGCGTCAGTCTGTATGTTCCAGCGCGAATCGATCGGGAAATTGACTCGGCCTACGCCGCCGGCGGTCGTTGCCGTTTCGTGCCCACCTTCGGCCGACAGATAAATCCCACCGAGATAGGCCTCGACGTAGCCGGAAATATGCGGCTGGGTGATAGCGGGATCCATGACTATCGGAGCGACGGCATCGGCGGCGAAGGCCGATGTGGCTGTTGCAGCAAGCGCCGCGCCAAGAAGAAGTCGATACATCACAGAACCCCCTCGTCTTTTACCTATTCGGCATCTACCATCAATGTCCACTGACGCAAGCATAAGTAGCGTCAAACCCGGCAGACGGGCCGAGTTAGTTGGCCAATGCGATATTCCTGCAACATTTGGCGCCAAAGTTGTTTGAAAACACGCAAGCAACCACATGCCAGCCAGACGGACGTGGAACACTGCCGTCCGCCAGGATCGCCTGTCTCTTCGTCAACGCAGAGTTAGTTGGTGACGACGATCCGAGTGTTGCCAAAGCCGACTTCGCGCACCATCGAATAGAAGGTTGCCGCATTGGCAGTGTGCAGACGTACGCAGCCATGCGATGCGGGGCGCCCAAGCTGTCTGACCGCACCCGTGCCGTGGATGGCGTAGCCGCCGTGGAAGAACACCGAATAAGGCATCGGCGACATATGGTACTTTTTCGAATACCACATCCGCGCCGTGCGTTGCGGCCGGTAGGTGCCGCGCGGCGTGAAATAGCCAGGACGAGCCGTGGAGACGGTCCACCGGTAAATCGACAGGCCATATCTGACAGTCATCGTCTGCGACGACACGTCGATACTCGCTTCCAACATGGCCGCGTTGCTTGCGGCCGGCGCCCCAAACAGCGCTGTTGCCAGCATCGCTGCTGCAAATAGAATCGACTTCTTCATGCGATCAAACCCCTTTGATGCCCCTTGCCTGCCCAGCTTCACGCCGTATTTCAGTTTTTTAAAGACAGGTGAATGAAGTAACACACACTCATTGACAAATTCGCCAATCTAAAGCAGCGAATTTGAACGATTTTCCCGCCATAGTTGCTGCAACGACACGCAACATCGACGGGGGTGTCGGGCTTGCAAAACCACCCCTTTGCCTGCTCAAATCGCCGGATGAACGAACGACTTTTTAAAGCAGTCGACGATCGGGTCGATGATCTGGTTGCGCTGACTGCTGAGCTGATCCGCTTTCCGACCATCAACCCGCCCGGCGAGGCCTATCGTCCCTGCGCAGAATATGTCGGCGCGCGACTGAAGAAGCGCGGCTTCGAAATCGAATTCATCCGCGCCGAAGGCACGCCCGGCGACAGCGACCGCTATCCGCGCGTCAATGTCGTCGCCCGCTTCGACGGCCGCTCATCCGGCGCCTGCGTCCATTTCAACTCGCATATCGACGTCGTCGAAGCCGGTGACGGCTGGACGGTCGATCCCTTCGCCGGCATCGTCAGGGACGGCAAGGTCTATGGCCGCGGCGCCTGCGACATGAAGGGCGGCCTGGCCGCCTCGATCATTGCCGCCGAAGCCTTCATGGACGTCTTTCCAGACTTTCCCGGCGCCATCGAAATATCGGGTACGGTCGACGAGGAGTCCGGCGGCTTCGGCGGCGTCGCCCATCTGGCAGGGCTCGGCTATTTCTCAAAACCCAGGGTCGACCATGTCATCATCCCCGAGCCCTTGAACAAGGACCGCATCTGCCTTGGCCATCGCGGTGTCTGGTGGGCGGAGATCGAGACCAAGGGCGAAATCGCGCATGGCTCGATGCCCTTCCTCGGCGACAATGCGGTGCGCCACATGGGCGCCGTTCTGCAGGCCTTCGAGGATGAGCTGTTTCCTGCCCTCGATCGCAAGGTGACCCGCATGCCGGTCGTGCCCGAGGGGGCAAAACGCTCGACCATGAACATCAATTCGATCCATGGCGGCCAGACCGAGGATTTCCGGCCCGGCCTGCCCTCGCCCAACGTGCCGGATTCCTGCCGGCTGACGATCGATCGCCGCTTCCTGCTGGAAGAGGATCTGGGCACCGTCAAAAGCGAAGTGACCGATATCCTCGAGCGGCTGAAGCGCGAGCGCAAAAAATTCAACTACGAAATTCGCGACCTGATGGAGGTGCTGCCGCTGATGACTGAGCGCGACGCCCCGGTGGTCAAGGCGGTGGCGCAAGGCATCATGGCGATCTTCGACCGCGAACCCGACTATGTCATTTCGCCCGGCACCTACGACCAGAAGCACATTGCCCGCATCGGCCACATCTACGACTGCATCGCCTATGGTCCGGGCATTCTCGACCTCGCCCACCGGCCCGACGAATGGGTCGGGATATCGGACATGGTGGAATCGGCGAAGGTGATGGCGATCGGGCTGAACGTGCTGCTCAGGGGCGCCGGCCCCGGCGGCACGCTTTGATTGGCCAGGCCGGCAGTTTGAGAAAAACATTCCCCCCGACAGGCTCGCGCAGCATGAAACGCGATTTACTATGGCTGAAAATCACGCTTCTATCCCCCTGGTTTTGAGCACATTGGGAGTTGCACGATGAAATTGTGGAAAACCATTCTCGCCGCCGCGGCGCTGGCGCTGGCCACTGGCACCTCGGCTTTTGCAGCGCGCACCGACCTGGTCATCGGCATTCCGCTCGAACCACCGCATCTCGATCCGACCGCCAGTGCCGCGGCAGCGATCGACGAGGTGCTTTACGCCAATGTGTTCGAGGGTCTGACCCGCATCGGCCCGAATGGCGAGGTGCTGCCGGATCTCGCCGAGAGCTGGACCATTTCCGATGACGGCAAGACCTACACGTTCAAGCTGCACACCGGCGTGAAATTCCATGACGGCACCGACTTCAACGCCGACGACGTGAAATTCTCGCTCGACCGCGCCCGCGCCGACAATTCCGTCAACGCGCAAAAGGGCCTGTTCGCGGCAATAGACAAGGTCGACGTCGTCGACCCGGCGACAGTGAAAGTCACGCTGAAGAACCCGCAAGGCTCCTTCCTCTACAATATGGGCTGGGGTGACGCGGTCATTGTCGCGCCGGAGACAGCCGACACCAACAAGGAAAAGCCGGTTGGCACCGGCCCGTTCAAATTCCAGAGCTGGGCCAAGGGCTCGTCGATCACGCTGGTGAAATCCGACACTTACTGGGGAGCGCCCGTTTCTCTCGACAAGGCCGAGTTCCGCATCGTGCCTGACGCCGCCGCTGCCGTGCCGGCGTTGCTCTCCGGCGACATCCAGGCCTTCCCGTTCTTCGACCCCGACAGTGTCGCGCAGGTCAAGGACGACTCCCGCTTCAAGGTGGTGATCGGCGCCACCGAGGGTGAAACCATCCTGTCCATCAACAACAAGAAGCCGCCCTTCGACAAGCTGCAGGTCAGGCAGGCGATCTCCTACGCGCTCGACCGCAAGGCGATCATCGACGGCGCCTCGGCTGGCCTCGGCGTGCCGATCGGCTCGCATATGTCGCCCGCCAGCAAGGACTATGTCGACCTCACCGGCCGCTATCCGCACGATGTCGCGAAAGCCAAGGAACTGTTGAAGGAGGCGGGCCTGGAAAATGGCTTCAAGGCGACGCTGAAGCTACCGCCGCCCTCCTATGCCAGGCTTGGCGGCGAGATCATCGCCTCGCAGCTTCGCGACGTCGGCATCGACCTGGAGATCATTCCGGTCGAATGGGCGCAGTGGCTGGATCAGGTGTTCACCAAGAAGGACTACGACCTGACCATCGTCTCCCACACCGAGCCCAACGACATCGATATCTATTCGCGCAAGGACTATTATTTCAACTACGACAATCCGGCCTTCGACAAGATCATCGCCGACCTCAACCTCACCTCCGACGCAGCCAAGCGCAAGGAGCTGCTGGGCCAAGCGCAGAAGATCCTGGCCGACGACGCCGTGGTCGGATTCCTCTACGAACTGCCGAAAGTCGGCGTCTGGGATGCCAAGCTGCAGGGGCTTTGGGAAAACGCCCCGATCCAGGCCAATGACCTGACCAAGGTGAAGTGGTCGGATTGATCTCGTTGTCGCGAGAAACGCGCTGCCCCGGAAACGGAAACCGCTTCCGGGGCAGATGTTTTTCCGGCAGGCTGTGCCGATGACCGCCTACCTCCTCAAACGTCTCATCATCGCCGTGCTCACGCTGGTGCTGGCCTCGATGGTGGTCTTCGCCGTGCTGGAGATTCTCCCCGGCGATCCGGCGCGGCTGATGCTGGGCCTCAACGCCAGCGCCGACCAGGTTGAATTGCTGCGCAACCAGATGGGCCTCAACGCGCCGCTTGCCTGGCGCTATCTGCACTGGACCGGCGGCTTGCTCAGCCTCGATTTCGGTCGCTCCTACACCTATTCGGTGCCGGTCATTGACCTCGTTCGCGAGCGGCTCGTCGTCTCGCTGCCACTGGCGCTGATCGCGCTCGCTCTCTCCACGGCTATTGCCATACCGGTCGGGCTGTTTTCCGCCAGCCGCCGTGGACAGGCCGGCGACACGATTGCGATGGGTGCGGCCCAACTCGGCGTCGCCGTGCCGAACTTCTGGTTCGCGCTGATGCTGATCTACCTCTTTGCCGTCTGGTTGCGGCTGGTGCCGGCCGGCGGCTTTCCCGGCTGGAGCGCCGGTGTGTGGCCGGCGCTGAAATCGCTGCTGCTGCCGGCGGTGGCGCTTGCCTTGCCGCAAGCGGCGATCCTGGCGCGCGTCACCCGCTCAGCGCTGATCGAAGTGCTGAACGAGGACTATATCCGCACCGCTCGCGCCAAGGGCCTGCCCTACCGCGATGTGCTTTGGCGGCACGCGCTGCGCAACGCCATGATCCCGGTGCTGACCATTCTTGGGCTGCAATTCGCCTTCCTGCTTGCCGGCACCATCATTATCGAGAACGTCTTTTACCTCCCCGGCCTCGGCCGGCTGGTGTTCCAGGCGATCACCCAGCGCGACCTGATCGTGGTCGAAAGCGTCGTCATGTTGCTGGTCGCCGCCGTCATCGCCGTCAACTTCGCTGTCGATCTCTCCTATGCGGTCATCGATCCACGCCTGAGAAGCCGGCAATGACACTGCGCTTCGAAATCCCTGAGGAGAATTTTGCCGGCATTCTGGCCAAGGCGTTCAAGAACCGCTCGTTCCTCGCCGGCTTCATCATCACCGTGCTGGTGGCTGCAGTGGCGCTGCTCTCCTACGTCTGGACACCTGACGACGTCACCAAACTGGTCATATCGGACAAGGCGCAGGCGCCATCGCTAACGCACTGGTTCGGCACCGACCATTTCGGCCGCGACATCCTGTCGATGATCATGGTCGGCGCCCGCAATTCGATCGCCGTGGCCTTGGTCGCCGTCGGCATCGGCATGGGCGTCGGCGTGCCGCTCGGCGCCTTCGCCGCGGCGCGCGGCGGCCTCGTCGACGAAGCGGTCATGCGGCTGAACGACCTTGTCTTCGCCTTCCCCGCACTGCTTTCGGCAATCATGATCACCGCCATCTTCGGCCCAGGTGCGGTCAACGCCATCATCGCCATCGGCATCTTCAACATTCCCGTATTTGCCCGCGTCGCTCGCGCCGGCGCGCTGGCGATCTGGCCGCGCGAATTCATCCTGGCGGCGCGTGCCGCCGGCAAGAGCACAAGCCTGATCACCATCGAGCATGTGCTGCCCAACATCGCCACGCTGCTCCTGGTGCAAGGCACCATCCAGTTCGCGCTCGGCATCCTGGCGGAAGCCGGCCTGTCCTATGTCGGGTTGGGCGCCCAGCCGCCAATGCCGAGCTGGGGCCGCATGCTGTTCGACGCGCAGACCCGCATGGTGGTGGCGCCGTGGATGGCGATCTTTCCCGGCATGGCGATCGTCATCACCGTGCTCGGCCTGAACCTGCTCGGTGACGGCATCGCCGACATTCTCGACCCGAAATCGCGGCGGCAGCGATGAGCCTGCTCGACATCGAGAACCTGTCGCTGACAATCGGCGACACGCCAATCTTGAAGGGCATCGAGCTGTCGGTCGCGCCCGGCGAAGTGATGGGACTGGTCGGCGAATCCGGCTCGGGCAAGTCGATGACGGCGCTGACCGTGATGCGGCTGCTGCCCTTTGCGGCACGCGCCACCGGGCGTGTCAGCTTCGACGGCATCGATATCCTGGCGGCGAGCGAAGACCAGATGTGCGCCCTGCGCGGCGACGACATCGGCATGGTGTTCCAGGAACCGATGACGGCGCTGAACCCGGTCAAGACCATTGGCGAGCAGGTTGCCGAAGGCATACGCTGGCACACCAAAGCCAGCCGCGCCGAGGCCGAAGATCGGGCGCGAAAAATGCTCGACCGGGTCGGCCTGCCCTCGGCGAAATTTCCGCTGTCGCGCTATCCGCACGAGCTGTCCGGCGGTCAGCGCCAGCGTGTCGTCATCGCCATTGCCTGCGCGCTGAAACCGAAGCTCTTAATCGCCGACGAGCCGACCACCGCGCTCGACGTGGTGCTGCAGGCGCAGATCCTCGACCTGTTGCGCGACCTCGTCGCCGAGAACCGCATGGGTCTGCTGCTGATCTCGCACGACCTCGCGGTTGTCACAGAAATGGCGGACCGCATCACCATCCTGCGCCATGGCGAGGTGATGGAGGCCGGCGACACCGCGCGCACGCTCTCCGGCCAACTGCATCCCTACACGCGCCAGCTGGCACAGGCGTCGATGCATGTGCCGGCGCGCCCCAGAACGCACGATTCCGGCCAGGGCAAGCCCCTGCTTCAGGTCGAAAGCGTGACCCGCGATTATCCGGGGCGGCGCACCTCGCTGTTCAGGCACGCGGTTCCAATCCGCGCCGTCGACGACGTCTCCTTCTCGATGGGACCGGGCCAGTCGGTGGCGCTTGTGGGACGCTCCGGTTGCGGCAAGTCCACGCTCGCCCGCATGATCCTGGCGCTGGACAAGTCGACCTCGGGGACAATCCGGTTTCGCGGCGAGACGATCACCGGCAAGGGCGAAGCCGACCTCAAGCCGGTACGGCGCGACATGCAGGTGGTGTTCCAGGACCCCTATGGCTCCTTCGATCCGCGCCAGAAGGTCGAAAGACTGGTGGCCGAACCGCTGCATGTGCTGGAGAAGAAACCGGCCCCCGGCGAGCGGCGCGAAATGGTGGCGCATGCGCTGCATGAGGTCGGCCTCAGCCCACGCGACATGGACAAATATCCGCATGAATTTTCAGGCGGCCAACGCCAGCGGCTGTCGATTGCCCGCGCCATCATCACCAGGCCGAAACTGGTTGTCGCCGACGAGCCGGTCTCGGCGCTCGACGTCTCGATCCGCGCCCAGATTCTTGACCTGTTCGCCGAGCTCAACCAGAAACTCGGCATCGCCTACCTGTTCATCACCCACGATCTGACCGTCGCCCGAGCCATCACCGACGAAGTACTGGTGATGCATGAAGGCAAGATCGTCGAGCGCGGCAGGACGAAGGAGGTGCTCGACCACCCGCAATCCGAGGCAGCCAAGGCGCTGGTCGCCGCTGCTCCGGATTTGCACCGGGCGATCGCACGGCGGATGCAGGAACAGGGGTGAGCAGCCGGTTCGCTGCCGTGCGTTCAGAAAGGCCTATTCTTCCGGCTTCACCACATCGACCGGGCTGATGTCGAGCAGGTCGAGCGTACGGCGCAACAGGCGCACCTCGCTCTCGGCAAGATGTGAATCGGCCTTGGCGATCTCGGCCATATGACGGGCGAGCAACTTGCGCCGTTCGACGTCGAGGTCGCGGAATTGTGCAATGGCTTGCGAGCCGTTGGTCTCGTAGCCGAACTCGTTGAGATACTCGATGACGCTGTCGATGCTGGCTTCCGGAATACCGAAGGCTTCCTTGCAGATGCGCCTGAAGGCGACCATTTCGCTCTCCGAGACCGAACCGTCGGCCAGGATCATGCGAAACAGCATCAAGAGTTCCGCCGAAAGCACCGGATCGTCCGCCACCTTGCGCACGCCGGGGTCGCCCTCGAAGATCGAACGTATCTGGTCGAGCAATGCCATTGCCATCAATCCCTTTTCGAATCGTTCATTCGTAGCGCGGAATCGGCCTTGCGCAAACCGGGTGGTCGTGGTCGAACCCGCTGCACCGTTTTCCCGCCCGAACGCTTCCCGAAATCCGATGTTCGATCCCGCCACCCAGACCGTCGCCATGCTCGCCTTCGCCGGCTTTGCCGCCGGCTTCGTGGATTCGATAGCCGGCGGTGGCGGCCTGATTACCATTCCAGCGCTGCTTCTCGCCGGGTTTTCGCCGGTCGCTGCACTGGGAACCAACAAGCTGCAGGGCATGTTCGGCTCCGGCTCGGCGACCATCCACTACGCCTCGAAAGGCCATGTCGACCTTCGCCGGCAGCTTCCCTCGGCGCTGCTGGCGCTTGCCGGCAGTGCAGCCGGTGCCTTGCTGGCGACAGTCGTGCCGGGCGACTTCCTGCGGGCGCTCCTGCCGCTGCTGCTGATCGCCATTGCGCTCTATTTCGCCCTCAAACCCAACATGGACGACGTCGACCGTGCAGAGCGCCTGTCGCCGTTCTTGTTCGGGCTGACTGTCGCGCCTGTGGTCGGCTTCTATGACGGCCTGTTCGGACCGGGCGCCGGCTCTTTCTACATGCTGGCCTTCGTCACGCTGGCCGGCTATGGCGTGCTGAAGGCAACGGCGCATACCAAGCTGCTCAATTTCGCCTCCAACATCGGCGGCTTCATCGTTTTCGCTGCTGTCGGCGTCGTCTACTGGAAGATCGGCCTGATGATGGGCGTCGCCCAGTTCCTTGGCGCCCGCGTCGGCGCCAGCCTTGCTATCCGCATCGGCGCCAGGCTGATCAAGCCGCTGCTGGTAATCGTGTGCCTGGCGTTGGCGACAAAGCTGCTGGCGGACCCCGCGAACCCATTGCGCCAGCTGATTGGTCTATAATCACGCGCCCTGATAGAATGTGAGCGTACGAATCATGTTGAGGAGGACCACACATGAATCTCAGTGCACCGACGCAAATGATTTTTATTATTTCCCTTGTCATCGCCATCATCGGCATTCTCGCCGCGCTTGGCGTTCTTGCGTTCATTCCCCTCGCATCAGTGTGGATTGTTCTCATCGCCTACATCGTTCTTGCCGCCGGCTGCATGATGCGCGGCGCCTAAACATCTCAGGCAACTCGGAGCGCCCGGCCACAAGCCGGGCGCTTTTGATTCTGGCGCATGGTCTGCTAGGTTCGCCCCGGAGGAAGGGCCAATGCCGGTCGAGACAGAGCGTCGCAAGGACCAGGACCGACCGGTCGCCGATCGGTTCGAGATGGTAAGGCGCGCGCCCGGCGATCGGCTCCAGGGTGCGGTAACCGACATATGCGGCTACCGCGAAACGGCGCCCGGCCATTTCCGTAACGTCGGATACGCGTCGCTGACAGTGCCGCTGGTCATCAGCTTCGCCGAACCTTTTTCCATCGGGCTCGGCAAGAACCCCGGCGACAATGACCGCTTCGCCAGTTTCGCTGCCGGCCTCTATGCCGGGCCGGTGGTGATCGAATCCTTCGGCGGCGCCTGCTGCATCCAGATCAATTTCACCCCGCTTGGCGCCCGCCGGTTCTTTGGCCGGCCGATGAGCGAGTTGACGGACACCATGGTTGGCCTCGACGATGTGCTCGGCCTTGAAGGCATCGCGCTGCGCGAACGGCTTGGCAATGCGCGGGACTGGAACACGCGCTTTGCCATCGCCGAGACCTTCGTCGCCACCCGCATGACCGAGACTCGCGAAACGCAAGCCGAAATCGCCTGGGCCTATGACAGGATCACGGCTTCGGGCGGCCGCATTCGCATTGGGTCGCTTGCCGACAGATTGGGTTGGAGCCGCAAGCATCTTGCCGGAAAATTCTCCAACGCAATCGGCGTTGGGCCCAAGACGTTGTCGCGCATCGTCCGCTTCAACCGCGCGCTCGGTCTGTCGAGACAGGGCGAGAACGATTGGGCCGACATCGCCGCCGACTGCGGCTATGCCGACCAGGCGCATCTGGTGCGCGAATTCCGCGACCTTGCCGGCCAAACGCCGACCGCGCTTTCTGTCCAGGCATAGATTCAAAGGTCACTCGAGCAATCGCGCCGTGCTCAGGTAACATTTCTTCAAGACGCCAAAGCAGCCTTCGCCCAGATTGGGGTATCGACCAACCCAACCGAAGGAGATTGTCATGCCCACAACCACTGAACCGCCCCGGCTTTACCCGACGCTGCGGTACAAGAATGCGGCCAAGATGATCGATTGGCTGTGCGAGGCCTTCGGCTTCAGCGTCCGTGCCCGCTACGGCGAAGGCGATGTCGTACATCATGCCGAGCTGAGCTTCGGCTCGTCGATGATCATGCTGGGCACCGCGCGCGACGACAAGTTTGGCAAGATGGTCGGCGCGCCGGGCTCCGGTGGCGGCAGAGCCATCTATGTCGCCGTCGCCGATGCCGACGTCACCTATCTCAGCGCCAAAAAGGCCGGCGCCGAAATCCTCGAAGAGCTTGTCGACCGCGACTATGGCAGCCGCGAATTCATCTGCCGCGACCCGGAAGGCAATGTCTGGTCGCTCGGCACCTATTGGCCGAAGGCAGGTGAACCCGCCAGCTAACGCGCGAGACCAAAAATTGCGTCACAGTCGAGATGGGTTTCCAGCTCGGCTGCGACCTCGTCCAGCGCCCGTTCGACCTCGGCGCGGTAGTCGATGCCGCCGCCTTTGAAGCCGAGGTTTTCCAGGAACCGGGCGCGAAAGGCGTCGGCGGAGAAAAGCCCGTGCAGATAGGTACCAGACACCTTGCCGTCAGAGGAAATGGCGCCGTCGTCGACGCCGTTGATGACGGCGGACGGCCGAGCCATGTCCGCACCGGTGGTGCGGCCGAGATGGATCTCATAGCCCTCCAGCGGCAGGTCGAACGGCACCGAGCGGGCGCTGACGTTGCGCACTGTCTTTTCCGGCTCCATCACCGTTTCGACGTCGAGCAGGCCAAGCCCCTCCGCCTCGGTGACACTGCCCTCGATGCCGTCTGGATCGCGCACCACTTTCCCCAGCATCTGGAAACCGCCACAAATGCCAACGACATGGCCACCGCGTTTCCTGTGAGCGAGCAGATCGCTGTCCCAGCCATTCTCGCGGAATTTCAGGAGATCGCCGATGGTCGATTTCGAGCCGGGAATGACCACCAGCCCGGCATCTTGAGGCAGGCGTTGGCCAGGCGGAACGAACACGACTTCCACCTGCGGTTCGGCCTTGAGCGGGTCGAGATCGTCGAAATTGGCGATGCGGCCAAGCATCGGCACCGCCACCTTCAGCGCCCGCTTCTCGCCGGACACCAGCCGTTCGAGCACGACGGAATCCTCAGAAGGCAGCCGTGCCGCCGCCTTCAGCCATGGCACGACACCAAAGCAGCGCCAGCCGGTGAATTTTCCGATCGCCTTGATGCCATCATCGAACAGCGAGACATCGCCACGGAACTTGTTGATAAGATAGCCGGCGATCATGCGCCGGTCCTCCTCCGGCAGGATCAGATGCGTGCCGGCGACCGAGGCGATGACGCCGCCTCGGTCGATGTCGCCGACCAGGATCACCGGCACATTGGCGCGCGTGGCAAAGCCCATATTGGCGATATCGCGGCTTCGGAGATTGATCTCGGCCGGCGATCCCGCACCCTCGACGATGACGAGGTCGGCGCCCTCGCCGACCTTCGCCCAGGAGTCCAGCACGGCATCCATCAGCCGGCCCTTCAACGCCTGATAGTCGCGCGCCCTCGCCTCGCCGAACACCTTGCCTTGCACCACCACCTGCGCACCGACATCGGTCTGCGGCTTCAGCAGCACCGGATTCATATGGACGGTTGGCGCCACACCGCAAGCAATCGCCTGCAGCCATTGGGCGCGGCCGATCTCACCGCCGCCAGCATTGTTGTCGCCCGGAATGTCGGCCACTGCGGCGTTGTTCGACATGTTCTGCGGCTTGAACGGCCGCACCTTCAGCCCACGCTTCTTCGCTGCGCGACAGAGACCCGCGACCAGCACCGTCTTGCCGACATCGGAGCCGGTGCCTTGCAGCATGATTGCCTTGGCCATCAGTTCCTGCCCTGCGCAACGGTTCCGGTGATCGTCGATTTCGCCGCCAGCGGTCCGCCGCGCCAGATGTAAAGCGCCAGCAAAGGCTCCTTGCCGGTGCGCATGGCGTGGTTCACATCAGACGCATGGTGGATCACCTCGCCCGCCGGGCGAACGCGAAGCCCGCTTTCACCCATGCGCCACTCAGTGCCGCCGGTCAGCGGGATGTAGATTTCCTCGGCGATGTGGTGATGGTCGGGATAGACGATGTCAGGTCCGAGGATCAGCAGGCCGCCCGCGACCTCGTCATTGACGAAATGGCCGCGCGTGCCGAACACCTCCAGCCAGCCATAATTGTCGATGAAGGCCTTGCCGAAATCCGCCTCGCTGTAGGTCTGACCCCAGCGCAAATCGTTCCGGCGCTCCGCCAACAGCTGTGCCAGCGGCCTGGCGCTCGCCGGCGCCAGTTCGACAATGCGGTCGAGTTGGTGAAGGCAGGTCAGCGTATGCGGTTCGAGCGATCGCGCCGGCATGTCCCAGCCGATCCTGGCCACGGCATCACGCACCAGCCTGTCGTCAAACGTTTCGAGAAAGTCGCGGAAGCGTTTGAGCAGTTCATCGAAATTTGTAGTCATGCTTTGGTCCGGACACCCATTCGCGCACAGCCGCTCCGCAGGTGGACCGGGTTGCGCGGCGGCATCATTGGTCTAGATTGGTGCCCGCGCAAAGCCAAAAACAACAGGCCAGCAAGCCAACCCCCAGCTGGGGAAACACAGGGAGCACGCCATGGACGCCGCTGTCGATGCGAGCACCAGCCAGTTCGAACTCAACGAGGACCAGCGCGCCATCCAGGAGATGGCCGAGGCCTTCGCCGCCGATCGCGTCGCGCCCAATGCGCTCGAATGGGATCGCAACAAGCACTTTCCCGCCGACGTGGTCCGCGAGACGGGTCCGCTCGGCCTCGGCGGCATCTATGTCCGCGACGATGTCGGCGGCTCGGGGCTGGGCAGGCTCGACGCCGTTTTGATCTTCGAGGCGCTGTCGCGCGCCGACCCGGCGTTTTCGTCCTTCATCTCGATCCACAACATGGCGGCGTCGATGATCGACCGCTTCGGCAGCGACGAGCAGCGCCAGCGCCTCCTGCCGAAGTTGACCTCGATGGAATGGCTGGCCAGCTATTGCCTGACCGAGCCCGGTTCCGGATCCGACGCAGCGGCCCTGAAGACGCGCGCGGTGAAAGGCGGCGCTGATTATGTGCTGAACGGCGCCAAGCAGTTCATCTCCGGCGCGGGAGACAGCGATCTCTACGTTGTCATGGCGCGCACCGGCGCCGATGGGCCGAAAGGCATTTCCACCTTTGTCGTGCCAAAGGACGCCCCCGGCCTGTCCTTCGGCGCCAACGAGCACAAGATGGGCTGGCACATGCAGTCGACCCGTCAGGTCATTTTCGAGGACTGCAAGGTGCCGGCGGAAAACCTGCTTTCGGCTGAGGGAGCCGGCTTCGGAATCGCCATGGCCGGGCTCGACGGCGGTCGGCTAAACATCGCGGCCTGTTCGCTGGGCGGCGCACAGTCGGCGCTCGACAAGGCGCTGTCCTACACCGCCGAGCGCGAGGCCTTCGGTTCCAAGATCAACCAGTTCCAGGCGCTGCAGTTCAAGCTTGCCGATATGGAAACGGAGTTGCAGGCAGCGCGCATTTTCCTTTACGCCGCCGCTTCGAAACTCGACCGCAAGGCGCCGGACGCCGGCAAATGGTCGGCCATGGCCAAGCGCTTCGTCACCGACATCGGCTTCAACATCGCCAATGACGCGCTGCAACTGCATGGCGGCTACGGCTATTTGCACGACTACGGCGTCGAGAAACTAGTGCGCGACCTGCGCGTCCATCAGATCCTCGAAGGCACCAACGAGATCATGCGCGTCATCGTTGCACGCGCCCTCATCGGCCGCTGACGCTACCAAAATCGGGAGAATACAATGACGACCATCGCCTTCATCGGCCTAGGGAACATGGGCAATCCAATGGCCGCCAACCTCGTCAAGGCGGGGCACACCGTGCATGGCTTCGACCTGATGCCGGAGAATTTGACCGTCGCTCGCGACCATGGCGTCGTCATCATGGCCAACGCGCTTGCCGCAGTGAAGGACGCCGACGTCGTCATCACCATGCTGCCGGCCGGCAAGCATGTGTTGTCTGTGTATGAGGACATCGCGCCCAAGGCCAAGCCGGGCGCCCTGTTCATCGATTCCTCGACCATAGACGTTGAATCCGCCCGCAAGGCGCATGCCGTCGCTAGGAAGCACGGCCTGTCGTCAATCGACGCGCCGGTTTCCGGCGGCACTGGTGGCGCCACTGCCGGCACGCTGACCTTCATGGCCGGCGGCTCGAAGGACGCCTTCGCCGCGGCCGAACCAATTCTGAAGCCGATGGCCGGCCGCATCGTCCATTGCGGCGATGACGGCGCCGGACAGGCCGCGAAGATCTGCAACAACATGATGCTTGGCATTTCGATGATCGGCGTCGCCGAAGCCTTCGTGCTGGCGGAAAAACTCGGCCTGTCGCATCAGGCGCTGTTCGACGTCGCCTCGACATCCTCGGGCCAATGCTGGTCGCTGACCACCTATTGCCCGGTGCCCGGCCCCGTGCCGGCCTCGCCCGCCAATCGCGACTACAAACCCGGCTTTGCCGCGGCACTCATGCTGAAGGATTTGAAGCTTTCACAGGAAGCAGCACAAGGCGCCGGTGCGGTGACGCCATTGGGCGCCGAGGCCACGCAACTTTACGCATTGTTCAATGCCCAGGGGCATGCCGGCACCGATTTTTCCGGCATAATAAATTTTCTGCGCGGTAACCCAGCGTAAGTTTCGAATTTTACAGCGATTTTGTCGATTTTTTCGAGCAAGAAAAATCGCAAATTCAGATTTGCTTAAGCTCTCAATAACCTGACGGTAACGATGTCCCTATAAAACGGATTTCGAGGCGGACATATCGCATCCGCCCGGCGCTCCGGATCAGGTCTCGCGTACCGGAGCCCGTAAGTTTCGCAGTGTTCAGTAGCGAAGCGCCATGCGTATCTGGCAAAGCCGCGTTCCCGATGGAGCGCGGTTTTTGCGTTTCCGCCACGCGCCGTCTTGTGCAGATCAGGCCTTGGTCGACAGCCGGCGAAAATTGGCTTTCACAGCGCGGCTGGCTGGCTTCAGCGCCGCGCTGATCGAGCGTTCCGCCGCGACACCGCTAAACAGCGATGGCATCCGACCGGAAAGAACCTCCGGCCAGAAGCGCGCGGCCGACTGCAGCAGCGCCATCTGTGCCGCAAACGTCCCTTCGGCTACAGCGGTGGCCTTTTCCTGCACCGCGCGTGCGGTTTCAGGACTATAGGCTTGGCCGTTTTCGGCGGCCATCAGCGGCAATCGCATCATCGCCACCAGGGGCGCCAGCATCAGGTCGTTTCCGATCGCGACCGCGTCCAGCGCCCGTTGGCTCTTGGTGGTTCTTGTCATGAAAATTGTCGCCCAAAATGCAGCCGGTGTGGCCGGTCCCAGAACACTACGCGCGACGAGGGCAATTCGTTCCCTGATGGCACTACGAAAGGTGCATTCGAGGCCGGGCGTGCCGACAGCGGCACGCCCGGCTGTTGTTTGGCTTATCGCTTGCGCAAATCCGCCAGCGCCAGGTCGAGCGCCTTGGCGATGCGGTTGCAAGCCATGTCGATCGTCTCGCGCGTCCAGATCAGCGGCGGCGACAGGATCATCGTGTCGCCGGTGGCGCGCAGCATCAGGCCCTGGGTAATGGCGTGGTCGCGAACGGTCACCGCAGCGCTCCCCGAAGGCAGGAAGCGCTCCTTGGTCGCCTTATCCCTAACGATCTCGATCGCTCCCATCAGCCCGATCGAACGCACCTCGCCGACCAGCTCATGGTCGGCAATCCGCTCCTGCAGCGCCTGCGCGAAATACGGACCGGTGTCGTTCTTGACCCGGTCGACCAGGCCCTCGCGCTCAATGATCTCGATGTTCTTCAGCGCCACCGCGCAGGCCACGGGATGCCCGGCATAGGTATAGCCGTGATAGAACTCGCCACCCTTTTCGACCAGCGTCGCGGCGATACGGTCGCCGACCAGCAGCGCCGACAGCGGCTGGTAACCGGAGGTCAGCGCCTTGGCCGTGGTGATGGTGTCGGGCTCGATGCCGAAGGTCTGGGCCGCAAACCACTCGCCGGTGCGGCCATAGCCTGTGATGACCTCGTCCAACATCAGCAACACATCGTATTTGCGGCAAATGCGCTGCACTTCCGGCCAGTAGCTCATCGGCGGTATCTTCACCCCGCCTGCCCCCATCACCGGTTCGCCGATGAAGGCGGCCACCTTGTCGGCGCCGGCTTCGAGGATGGCGTCCTCGACCGCCTTTGCCGCGCGCAGGCCGAAATCATGGTCGCTTTCGCCAGGCAGAGCCAGTTCGTAGGCATAGGGCATCATCACATGAACGATGTTGGGCACCGCGCCACCGAGCTGCTTGTGCATCAAATCCATGCCGCCGAGCGAGGTGCCGGCGATGGTCGAGCCGTGATAGCCCATCTTGCGCGAGATGATGCGGTTCTTCTCCGGCTTGCCTTCCAGCGCCCAGTAGTGCCGCACGAGCCGCAGCGCCGTATCGTTGGCCTCCGAGCCGGAGGAACCATAAAACACCTGGTTGACGCCCTTGGGCGCCAGCTCCGCCAGCTTCTTCGACAACAGGACCGGCGTCGGCGTCGAGCATTTGAAGAAGGAGTTGTAGTAAGGCAGTTCCTTCATCTGGGCATAGGCCGCGTCGGCCAGCTCGTCGCGGCCATAGCCGACATTGACGCACCACAGCCCGGCCATGCCATCGAGGATTTCCGTGCCGTCGGCATCGTAGATGAACGGTCCGTTGGCGTGGGTGATGATGCGCGAGCCGGCCTCACGCAATTCCTTGTGGTCGGTGAACGGATGGAGGTGATGCGCGGCGTCGATCTGCTGAAGCTGCTTCAGCGAGTAATTCTGATAAGTCATGATTTGACCTTCCTCTTTGAACCAATCCGGCGATTGCCGGGGCGGATTCTTCAGAGGCAGGCAGGAGGCGAATAGCCGATGCGGGCGCACAGCCGCAGAAGCTCGGCGCGCAGCGTGCGCGGCGACGGCGTCACCGCCACCCCAAATGTGCAAACCAATGTCACTGCCGGAGCCATGAAGGCACCTTAGGCTGTCTGAGGCCTTCAGTTCAAGTCGTACCGCTCAGCGCCCGCTGCAGGAAGACATATTTCATCGCCGCCTGGGCCGCTTGCGGCCGGCGATCGCCGCGCCCGCCATGGCCGCCCTCGGTTTCCTCGAAGAACAGCGTCTTGTCATGACCGGCAGCCTGCAGGCGAGCCGCCATCTTGCGGGCATGGCCGGGGTGAACGCGATCGTCGGCGGTCGACGTCGTCAGCAGCACCGGCGGATAGGCGGCATCGGCCGAGACATGCTGGTAGGGCGAATAGGCGGCAAGCCAAGCCGCCTCTTCCGGTTTCGCCGGATCGCCATACTCGGCCATCCAGGAGGCGCCGGGCGGCAGCTCGGTGTAGCGCAGCATGTCGAGCAACGGCACGTCGATGATGACGGCGCCGAACAGCTCCGGGTGCTGGGTCAGCGAAACGCCGGTCAGCAGGCCGCCATTCGAGCCGCCCTGGATGCCGAGCGTCGCCGGCGTGGCAATGCCGCGCTTCACCAGGTCTTGCGCCACGGCGGCGAAATCGTCGAAGGCGTTCTGCCGGTTGGCCTTCAATGCCGCCTGGTGCCAGTTCGGACCGAACTCGCCGCCGCCGCGGATATTGGCCTGCACATAGGCATTGCCCTTCTCCAGCCACAGCCTGCCACGCACGCCGGCATAGCCGGGCAACAGCGGCACTTCGAAACCGCCATACCCGTAGAGCAGCGTCGGCACCGGACCGTCCTGGTCGCGTCGCCGGACGACGAAATAGGGAATCGCGGTGCCATCCTTCGAGCGCGCCTCGAACTGTTCGGAGATGAGAGGCGATGCATCGAAACGTGCCGGCTGTGCCTTCACCGTCGTCAGCGTCACCCCATTGTCATCTGACCAGATGATCGAGCTCGGCGTCAGGAAATCGGTGAAGGAGAAGGAGACGCTGGCGCCGAAATGCTCGGCATGGCTGATGCCGACATTGCCGTTTTCAGGCAGTGCCACGGGCTTCAGCGACCAGCCGCCGTCATTGCGCTCGCAAACGACGACCTTGCCACGCACATTGTCCATCAAATTGATGAACAGCCGGTCCTGCGTGCGGGTGATGCCGGCGATCGAGACGCGATGCGCCGGCTCGAACAAGGTCTCCACAGGGCCGAGCGCACCGGTTTCGACCCACCGCACCAGATCCAGCGAATAGAGGCCGTCAGGTTGGCACAGCGTGCCGTCGGGCGCCGTCCATGGGCTGCGTACGCCGAAGACCAGCTGATCCACGAAGATCGCGGTATCGGTCGTGTCGTCCGGTAGCGGGACGCGCCTGTTTTCGCCGGAAGGCAGACGCAGGAAAAGGTGCGATGCGAAGAAGTTGAGCGTCCTGCCAAGGATCAGATAGCGTCGGTCGCCATCGAACTCGAGCGCCGCGCCAACGGCGAGATCATCCTTCTGCGCCTCGAAGATCGGCGCCGCGTCTTCCAGCGGCGTGCCGCGCGTCCAAAGCTTGATCACGCGCGGATAGCCCGATTCCGTCTTGTCGGCCTCTTCGAACGCCGCCGAAACGATGACCGTGTCCTTGTCCAGCCAACCGAAGCCCGACTTCGAAGCGGGCGCGCGAAAGCCGTCCTCGACGAACGACTTGGTCGCAATGTCGAATTCACGCATCTCGCTGGCGTCACCACCGTCAGGGGACATCGAGAGCAGGCAGCGGTTGAAATCGGGGTAGAGCCGGCTGGCGCCGCTGAACACCCATTTCACCCCGTCCTTTGCCGCAAGCTGGTCGAAGTCGATGATCGTTTCCCAGTCCGGCTTCTCGGTCTTGTAGGAAGCGACGCTCGTGCGCCGCCACAGGCCGAGCACATTGGTCTTGTCCTGCCAGAAATTGTAGACATGGCCGTTAAGTGCCGCCCCGACCGCGATGTTGTCTTCGGCCGTCATCAGGTCGAGCGCGGTCTCGAACGAAGCCTGGTAGGACGGATCGCCCTGCAGTTCGGTGACCGTGACCTCATTTTGGCGATGCACCCAGTCGAGCGCGTCTTTGCCGTTCCTGTCCTCCAGCCAGAGGAACTTGTCCTCGGCGGCGGCTTCGGTCTGGCGTTTTGTCGTCGATTGGGTCACGCGTGGTCTCCGAGCTATTGTCTGGCAGCTCCGCCTACATCGCCCTGCTGGCGCCCACATTCAAGATGGTGACGTTAGGTCATCAGGCGGCTCTGCCTCAAACCATCCGTCGACGCAGAGCCGTGGCAACCGCCAGCAGCAGACAGATCGCGCCCAACGTTATCGGCAGACCGCCGGCGCCGATCACGTCCATGACGCCACCGGCCAGCGGCGGCACGGCGATGCCGCCGAACGCCCCACATCAGCGAGAAGGCGGCGTTGCCGGCGACCAGCGCCGAGCCGGTGAAGCGCTCGCCGAGCTCGATGATCGACATGGTGTAGATGCCGTAGGAAACCGCGCCCCAGATGAACACGCAGGGCCAGATCAGCGGCGTCTCGATGAGCAGCGGCAACAGCGCGCAGCCCAGCAGCGTCAGCAGGACGCAGATGAACCGCACCAGCCGCGACGTCAGCCGCTCCGCCAGCAGGCCGAGCGGCACCTGCATGGCAATGTTGCCGGCGATCATCGTCGACAGCAGCGCCGACATCCTGATATCCGCGATGCCGTAATGCGTTCCGTAGACCGGCAGCAGCGCCAGCACGCCTTGTTCGAAGTTTGCGGCCACCACGACGGCGGACAACAGCAGCCAGGCCTGCGGCACGAAGCCATGACGGAAACCCGGTGGCCGGCCTCGTCGACCTTAGGCAGCCGCCGCAGCACAAGGGCCAGGCAGAAGCCGCAAAGGACGAAAGCGGCGATGCCGACGAGAAACGGCGGCCACCCCTCGGTGCCGACGACAAGCAGACAAAGCGGGCCGGCCGCGAACCCTGCGGAAATGATCGTCGAATAGACCCCCATCACCCGACCTCGTCTCGCCGGCGGGGCGAGTGCGATCACCCAGGTCTCGCTCAGCACATAGAGCGGATTGGTCACCACGCCGATCAGGAAGCGCAGCGGAAACCACAGATAGACATTTTGCGTACAGCCGATGAGCGCCAGCACGATGGCCGAAAGTGCCGCGCAGGTGAGTGCGGTAGGCCCTGCCCCGAACCGGCGCGCCAGCGCCGGGATCAGCGGTGACGACAGGATGAAGCCGACCGGCGTGATCGCCGCAGACAGGCCGATGATCGCCGGCGAGATGCCCTGGCGCTGCAGGATGAAGCTCAACAGCGGATAGGAAAGCCCTTGCGCAATGGCGAATACCGACACGGTCGCGATCACGCCGGCGATCGCCGCCCATTGCATCGTCTCGTTGTCATTCGATTCCGCCAGGTTCATTGTGCGCACCGCAATCGGGGCTGCAGGATCAGCGGTTCGGTTCCAGCGCAGTAAGCCCCTCGCTGGCGAAAACCGATTGCTCCAGCCAATGCCTGTCAGGAGGCCCGGGCTTGTCAGGAGGCCCGGCGCACGGACGAGCGGTAGAGTGCAAACGTCACCAGCAGAATGTCGAGACCGGCGATCACCACCGGCAAGCCCAGCGGACCGACAAACTGCATCAGCGTGCCGGCGCCCGGCGGACCGACGATGCCGCCGGCACCCCACATCAGCGCGAAGGCCGCATTGCCGGCGACCAGCGCCGTTCCCTTGAAGCGGGTGCCGAGTTCGACCAGCGCCATCGTGTATACGCCATAACCGACCGCACCCATGACCAGAAGCACGAGCCAGATCGCCGTCGTCGTGATCAGCAAGGGCAGCAGAGCCGCGCAGATTGCAGTCGCCAATGCGCAAAAGATGATCATCGCCCGGCCGCCGAAACGCTCGGCCAGCAAGCCAAGCGGAATTTGCAGGAAGATGTTGCCCAGGGACAGGGCCATCACCAGTGCTGCCAGCACCCTTTCAGGCAAGCCATAGGCAGCGCCGAAGACCGGCATCAGAGCATATGTGCCCTGCTGGACCGCCGCTGAAACCAGCACGGCAAACAGCAGCGCCGGCGCCAGCCTGGCGAAACCGAAAAAACCGCCGGAAGACTGGCCGTCATCCTCGAAGCCGGCAAGGCTCGACGAAACGCTGCGCAGGATGGCGGCGCAAAGCGTGAAGCCTCCTATACCGACAAGAAAAGGAATCCAGCCCGTTGTGCCGACCGCGGTCAGCACCAGAGGCCCGGCCGCATAGCCGGCGCCGAGCACGGTATTGAACGCGCCCATCACCCTGCCGCGGCGCGATGGCGGCGCCAGCGACAATGCCCAGACCTCGCCAAGGATGTAGAGCGGGTTGATGACGACGCCGATGATGAAGCGGATGACGAACCAGGCCACCCAGTCCTGCAAATAGCCGATCGCAAGAAAACACAGCGCCCCGATAAGCGAGCAGCCGACGGCCAGCGTGCGTGCGCCAACCAGCCGCACGGCGGCCGGCACGAAAGACGCCGAAAGGATCAGCCCGAGCGGCATCATGGCCGCCGACAGGCCGATCAGCGCCGGCGACATCCCTTGCTTCTGCATCAGCAGCGTGAACAGCGGCGAACTCAGCCCTTGCGCCGCGCCGAACATGGCAAGGGCAGCAGTTACCCCGGCAAGCGCCGCCCATTGCGTCCCCGCTTCGCCATCGCTCGAGCCGGTCGTGGCCATGCTGCTCTCATCACCCGGATAATTGCCGCGCATCGAGGCGGCGTGCCCCAGCTACCGGTTGAATGCCGGAAAAGGAAGGTCCAGGGCAGAAATCCAATTGTACGGGATGCCCGCCGCGTTCGGCAGGCGCTTTGCCTGGGCCGGCATCGCGATCGCTACGTCAACAGTCTTGCGTTGCCGCCTTGGACGATCATGGTGAGATGCCTCTGGTAGTCCGAATATTCGGCATTTTCCCGTTGGATACGGCCGAGTTTCGGGTCGGCAGTGTTCGACCAGGGCAGCAGTGCGATTGGCGCCGCAACAGGAGTAAGATTGCTGCCTGCGCCCACGGCCAATGTCGCTATCAATCCGTAGATTTCGCCACTGATTTGAGGACGACCCAGAATGACAAGGCGCATCTGCCCCTGATCATTGGTGTAGAGATAGATCTGCCCCGATTTGTTAGGCATCGAGACAACGCCCTTTTGCGAAAATGGGGCGTCCAGCCGATCCGTTTCGCGAAACGCCAGGCAGCCCTGACTGTCGTCCCAGTATATTTGCATGCGATACGCATAGATCGCGCCTGCGACCTCAAACGAAGGCCGCAGCGTCAAATAATCTCCTTCCAGCCAGGCAACGCCAGCCTTGGCATATCCGCCGAGATGAACCCCGGCAGAAGGCTTGAAGGCCGGATCGCGCAACGAGACGCCTAAGGCGGCCTCCAGCCGAACAATACTCGCGGTTGTGAACGGACGGCTGCCGTTGAGGACCTTTTCCAGGGTTGAAATGCTGATTTTGGCGGTGTCGGCCAGCATCTGACGCGACATGCGACGGCGGGCCAATTCCTCTCGGATGCGCTGCGCCATCGTTATGTTCTGGTTCTTGGACGGTTCGATATCTGGCCTCATCTTGGCACCGGACAAATCCGCACAAAGCCATACATCACGCGACCGCCAATGCCAATCAAGGCCAAACAAAACGCTAACCCCGGGAGGCCGTCAAACGCATTGTTCACAACGGATACGAGCGGGGGATGCGATGACTATTTTCACCTTCTGCAGGCAATTGGCCATGACCGGCGCTTGCATATTCCTGATGACCGGCACAGCGTTCGCGTGGCCGATCATGAGCGGCGACACACGGCGCTCGGAGTGTGTCGAGGCCTTGGCGATGGCCTCGGCGCAATTCAAGTCCGACACGTTCAGTATGCGGGCGCCGTTGCCCATCGCGGCCGCTGCAATGTCGCGATTGGTGCTCAGCGTCAGCGAAGAGCATATCGAGGCAGGCGACGCCCAAAGTGCCGATCCCAACGTGTTCGGCAAAATGACTTATCCGGGCAATCCCAACACGCTGCGCAACGTGTACTGGCAAATTTCGCCGCAGCGGGGCAAGCGACTGATTGTAGCCGAGAGCCAGGTTGGCTGGCGTGGCGACTGGTACAGTTATTATCTGGCCGATCCGTCGCTTCCCGTCGAAACGTACCTGGTGGATCCTGAGCAGCTAAGAAGGCTCGGATTGAAACCTGTAATCGGCGAAGTATGGCGGCCGCTGCAGCTGCTGCAGAATTCGGCGTCGGGCCAGATTTGGGCCATAGATCAAAATGAGCAAAGGAACTGGGACGTATACATACTGGACGAGGCCGGCATGTCCGCCCGTTGCCACGTCGCCTTCATGCCTGATGTGCCCTCTGCGGTCCGACTGTTGCCGAAACCGACGCAACGCTTTGCAAGCTTGCTTGCCGAGGCGCTCGGGCCAGGAAGAAATGAAGGCACACTTCAGCCCACCGCTCGGATTGCATATGATGTGGAACAAGCTTGGGCCAATGCCGCCATGCGGCCATGGGCGCTAAAACGCGAGCCCTACAACTCACGCGCCGAGGTTGATGACGGCCTCGAAAAATGGGCAATGCGCGGCCCGAAATATCGCCGCACATACCGCGCCATCCGTAGGCAATACCCGAAAGCAGTTGCGGCGCTGGCGTCCTACTATCGCACTACTTTCAGCAAGTCGCCGCAGGCCGCACGGGAAATGGCAGCTCAATCTATGGACTACCTATACCGCAGTTATTTCGTCTTCCATCGCGAGTCATGAGGCACCCCGCCCGGTTTGACCTGAAAAACGATCCTCGCCCTCAAGATCGCAAAATCGGTCATCCAGTCGATTGAGACTGTTGCAACCTGCCGTTCCGGCATGTCGCTTCCCTCGCCCTAGTGGTCGCCGCCTCCGCAATGGCTGGACAGCCGGCGGTCCATATTGCAGCCGCACTGTCGCAGCGTACGAGGCCATCCATGACCGCCGCCCTTCATCCCGCCGAACCGGCATTGGCAACCGACCGCGCCCGTCGCGGCGGCCGCGCGGGCAAGCGCGCCGGCGGCTCGGCCGCGTTCGAGCAGCCAGCCTTCCGCCAGCTGAAAAACCCGCTGACGCCGACCAAGCTGGTCTCGGACGACGAACTGGAATCGATCCACCTCGCCTCTCTGCGCGTGCTCAGGGAAATCGGCGTCGACGTCCTGCATGACGAGGCCCGCCGCATCATGAAGGCGCATGGCGCCGATGTTCGCGACGGCAGCGAGCGCGTGCGCTTCGACAGCGACATGATCCTCGACCTTGTCTCGAACTGCCCGTCCGAATTCACCATCCATGCCCGCAATCCGGCGCACAATGTGCGCTTCGGCGGCAACAATCTGATCATCTCGATGATGGCGTCGGCGCCCAACTGCTCCGACATCGATCGCGGCCGCCGGCCCGGCAACCAGCAGGACTACCGCAACTTCCTCAAGCTTGCGCAGATGCACAACATCCTGAACTGCACGGGCGGCTATCCGGTCGAGCCGACCGATATCCATCCCTCAGTCCGCCACCTCGAGTGCATCCGCGATCTCAGCGTGCTCACCGACAAGGTGTTCCACATCTATTCGCTCGGCAAGGAGCGCAATGTCGACGGCATCGAGATCGCCAGGATCGCGCGCGGTATCAGCCATGAACAGATGCTCGAAGAGCCGTCCGTCTTCACCATCATCAACACCAATTCGCCGCTCAAGCTCGACGTGCCGATGATGGAAGGCATCATCCAGATGTCGAGCAAGGGTCAGGTCGTCGTGGTGACGCCGTTCACCCTCTCGGGTGCCATGGCGCCGGTCACCATCGCCGGCGCGCTGGTGCAGCAGAACGCCGAGGCGCTGTCTGGCATCGCCTTTGCCCAGATGGTGCGCAAGGGCGCGCCCGTCGGCTATGGCGGCTTTACCTCCAATGTCGACATGAAGTCCGGTTCACCGGCTTTCGGCACACCGGAATATATGAAAGCGCAGCTCGTCGGCGGCCAGCTTGCCCGCCGCTACAACATCCCCTACCGCACTTCCAACACCTGCGCTGCCAACACGGTCGACGCGCAGGCCGCCTATGAAAGCGTGTTCTCGCTGTGGGGCGCCATCCAGGGCGGCGGCAATCTGATGATGCATGCGGCCGGCTGGCTCGAAGGCGGCCTGCGCTGCTCCTACGAAAAGACCATCGTCGACATCGACCTCTTGCAGATGGTGGCCGAATTCCTGACCCCGCTCGACCTTTCCGACGAGGCGCTCGGCTTCGACGCCATCCAGTCCGTCGGCCCCGGCGGCCATTTCTTTGGCACCCAGCACACGCAGGACCGCTACAAGACCGCCTTCTATTCGCCGATCATTTCCGACTGGCGCAATTTCGAAACCTGGGCGGAAGCAGGCTCGCCGACGGCGCTCGAAAAGGCCAACCGCGTCTGGAAGGAGCGGCTGGCATCCTACGAAGAGCCCTACATGGACCCGGCCATCCGCGAAGAACTCAACGCCTTCGTCGCCAAGCGCCGCTCCGAAGGCGGCGCGCCGACCGATTTTTGACCGAAAAGCAGCGATGGATTTGACGCCGGCGCTGCTCGTCGCTCATCAAACATCTGATTCAATCTACGCAAAAACGGACCTATCTTCATGAAATCTCATGCAAAAGCGGTTGTCATCGGCGGCGGCGTCGTCGGCTGCTCGGTGCTCTATCACCTGGCCAAGGCCGGCTGGACCGACATCATGCTGATCGAGCGCTCGGAGCTGACCTCCGGCTCGTCCTGGCATGCAGCCGGCGGCTTCCACACGCTGAATGGCGACCCCAACGTCGCCAAGCTGCAGGCCTATACGGTGCAGCTCTACAAGGAGATCGAGGAGCTTTCCGGCCAGTCCTGCTCGCTGCATCTGACCGGCGGCGTGATGATGGCCGATACGCCCGAGCGCATGGACTTCCTGCGCCTTGCCCACGCCAAGGGCCGCTATCTCGGCATGGACACCGAACTGATCACGCCGTCCGAAGCCAAGGCGATGTTCCCGCTGATGGACGAGACCAATTTCGTCGGCGCCATGTGGGATCCAGTCGAAGGCCACCTTGACCCCTCCGGCACCACCATCGCCTATTCCAAGGCGGCGAAAAAGCTGGGTGCCGAGATCGTGCTGCGCAACCGCGTCGTCGAGCTGACGCAGGAGGTCGACGGCACCTGGAATGTCGTCACCGAGCAAGGCACGGTGAAGGCCGAGCATGTCGTCAACTGCGGTGGCCTGTGGGCGCGCGAAATCGGCCGCATGGTCGGCGTCGAACTGCCGGTGCTGGCCATGGAGCACATGTATCTTCTGACCGAACCGATGCCGGAGGTCGAGGAATTCAACAAGTCGACCGGCCGCGAGATGATCGGCGTGCTCGACTTCAAGGGCGAAATCTACACCCGCCAGGAGCGCAATGGCATCCTGCTCGGCACCTATGAGAAGGCCTGCAAGCCGTGGTCACCGGTCAACACGCCGTGGGATTTCGGCCACGAACTGCTGCAGCCCGATATCGACCGCATCGCGCCGTCGCTGGAGATCGGCTTCAAGCATTTCCCCGGCATCGAGAAGGCCGGCATCAAGCAGATCATCAACGGCCCCTTCACCTTCGCGCTCGATGGCAACCCGCTGGTCGGCCCGGTGCAGGGCCTGACCAATTTCTGGTGCGCCTGCGCCGTCATGGCCGGCTTCAGCCAAGGCGGCGGCGTCGGTCTGGCGCTGTCCAACTGGATGGTCAATGGCGATCCCGGCTTCGACGTCTGGGGCATGGACGTGGCGCGTTTCGGCGAATGGGCCGGCCTGCGCTACACCAACGCCAAGGTGCGCGAAAATTATTCGCGGCGTTTCTCCATCCGTTTCCCCAACGAGGAATTGCCCGCCGCTCGGCCCGCGCAGACGACGCCGCTCTACGACACGATGCTGGCCAACAACGCCGTCATGGGCGACTCCTGGGGTCTTGAGACACCGCTCTGGTTCGCACCGAAGGGCAAGGAACCTAGGGATATCGTCTCCTTCCACCGTTCCAACGATTTCGGGCCGATCGGTGAGGAAGTGCGCGCCACGCGCGAAAAGGTCGGCGTCACCGAGATCGCCAACTTCGCCAAATACGAGGTGTCCGGCCTGGGATCGGAGGATTTCCTCAACTGTCTCATGACCAACCGGATGCCGAAGACCGGCCGCATCGTGCTGACGCCGATGCTGAACGAATTCGGCCGGCTGATCGGCGACTTCACCATCGCCAAGGCCGGCGACGACCGCTTCATGATCTGGGGCTCGTCCGCGGCGCAGAAGTACCATATGCGCTGGTTCGAGAAGCATTTGCCAAAGGACGGCTCGGTACGCATCCACCGCTTCGACCAGACCCTCGTCGGTCTCTCCATCGCAGGGCCGAAATCGCGCGACCTGTTGCAGAAGCTGGTCGATGTCGACATCTCGACCAAGGCTTTCCGCTTCATGGATTTCCGCGAAATGGCGGTCGGCGGCGCACCCTGCCTGGTCAACCGCATCACCTATACCGGCGACCTCGGCTACGAGATCTGGATGGCGCCCGCCTATCAGCGCCTGGTCTACAAGGCGATCAAGGACGCCGGCGAAGAATTCGGCCTCGTCGACTTCGGCATGCGCGCTTTGCTCTCCATGCGCCTGGAAAAGAACTTCCCGACCTGGTTCCGCGAGTTGCGGCCGATCTACGGGCCCTACGAAGGGGCGATGGACCGCTTCATCAAGCTCGAGAAGAACGACTTCATCGGCCGCGAAGCCGCCGCCAAGGAACAGGCCGAGGGACCAAAACTGCGCCGTGTCTCCTTCATCGTCGATGCCGCCGACGCCGACGTGATGGGCGACGAGCCGATCTGGGCCAAGGTCAGCAAGGATTACGGCACGGTGGAAAAGCCGCATGGCTATGGCGCACCACGCTTCGACACGTCAGGCAAGGAAATACGCGGCTCCAAGGCTGCCGAAGGCGCATCCGCCGTGCGCGGTATCGTAGATGGCGACTGGCGCGTGGTCGGCTGGGTGACCTCGGGCGGCTATGCGCACTATGTGCAAAAGTCGATGGCACAAGGCTATGTGCCGGCAGCCCTTGCCGAGAACGAGACCGCCGGCCTGTTCGAGATCGAGATCCTCGGCCACCGGCGGCCGGCCCGCATCAATGTCGAGCCGCCCTTCGATCCCAGCGGCGACAAGATGCGGACTTGAGCGTCATGCACAGCGAGGCGCCAAAGGGGAGCTTCGGCCGCCATCGCAAAATCATGCCGTTCGAGCCGGGTTCGATCGAGGCGTTGCGCGAGGACTCCCGCCAGAAGGCGGCCTCGCTGAACCAGCATGTGCTGGGCTATGGCATGCAAGCAGAAGCTGAATGGGCAGCGGCAGGCATTGCCGCGCCCGATCTGCCGGCGATGCGAAAGTACCGGCTGGAACGCATCCGCGCCGAGCTGAAACGGCGCGGCTATGCCGGCGCCCTGCTCTACGATCCCGTCAACATCCGCTACGCCACCGACAGCACCAACATGCAGCTCTGGGTCGCGCACAATCCGACGCGGCATTGTTTCGTCGCCACCGAAGGGCCGGTGGTGTTGTTCGATTATTTTTCCTGCGAGCACCTGTCCGATCATTCCGGCGTCGTCGACGAGGTGCGGCCGGCCGTGTCGTGGATGTATCTCTACAGCGGCGAGCTGACGGAGCAGAAGGTAAGCCGCTGGGCCGCCGGCATCGCAGATCTGGTGAAGGAACATGGCGGCGGCAACAGCCGTATCGCCGTCGATCACATTAATCCGGAAGGTGTCGAGGAACTGGCTCGTCGCGGCGTCACCATCGGCAATGGCGAAGCGGTGATGGAGAACGCCCGGTTGATCAAATCGCCGGACGAAATCCTGGCCATGCGCCGCGCCATTGTCGCCTGCGAGGCGGCGATGGGCGAGATGGAGCAGGCGCTGAAGCCCGGCATTTCCGAAAACGAGCTATGGGCCGAACTGCATCGCGGCAACATCGCGCGCGGCGGCGAGTGGATCGAGACCCGGCTGCTGGCGTCAGGTCCGCGCACCAATCCGTGGTTCCAGGAATGCTCGTCGCGCATCGTTGAGGCAGGAGACCTCGTCGCTTTCGACACCGACCTGATCGGCCCCTACGGCTTCTGCGCCGACCTGTCACGCACCTGGCTTTGCGGCGATGCGCAACCATCAAACGAACAGCACGACCTGTTCCGCATTGCTGCCGACCAGATCGCCCACAACACCGCTCTGATGCAGCCCGGCATATCCTTCCGCGACCTCGTCGAACGCTCGGCGGTGCCGCCCGGCGATTGCTTCCCGACGCGTTACGGCGTGCTCTATCACGGAGTCGGACTGGCCGACGAATACCCGACCTTGCCGCATGCCAGCGACTGGACGTCAGACACGCCCGATGGCGTTCTGGAACCGGGAATGGTGCTGTGCGTGGAAAGCTATATCGGCAGGCTCGGCGGGCGCGAGGGCGTCAAGATCGAGGAGCAGATCCTGATCACCGCGACCGGCAACCAGCAGCTTTCAACCTACCCGTTGGATGCGAGGCTGCTCGGCTAATCCGGCAAGCGCTTCGCGCATTGCCCGGACCGTCTTTTCCGGCGTCGCTGCGGCTGTAATGAACGGCAGGCCCTTGCGCCGCGCCGTCCAGCCAACGACCACCACCTTCTGCGCCGCAGGCTCGAAACGCTGCGCCAGCGCCCAGCTCTCGCAGTCGATGGCTGCGACATCCGCCCTGCCCTCGGCGACGGCGACGATCGAGCCGCGGTGGCCGCCGCTTTCGCTGCGCGACGAAAAGACATCAAGGCTTTCGCCCAGTGTCTCCAGATCGCGCGTCAGCCCGATGAAGCCCGACATGGAATCGCGGCTGTTGAAGGTGAAGCGCTTGCCACGGATCAAATCAAGCGGGAGGAAGGGGCTGCCATCGGCGGGCGATCGAGCCTCAGGCCCCTCGCCTGTGCGCATCACCAGCGCGCTGGAATAGAGCTCGCCTTGCCCACCCTCATAAGCGTCGTAGCTTGGCTGGCCAACCACCTGCACATGCCTGGACAAGCCAAGCTCCATCGGCCCCCAGCAGGTCTGCGCGAACAACAGCGCCGGATGCAGCCAAAGCTTGTGATAGTCGAGTTCGTCTGGCGGCAGGGTCGCGGGATCTGGCGCGATCGATGCACCGGCAGCATCCCTGATACCGCCCGGCACCGCCGGCAGATCGCCATTGCGGCGCACGATGGTCTGCGGCGCGTCGACCCCCCTCAGCCCGAAGGCATCGCGCAAGCGTGCCCATTGCGCGTCGACCTCGCCGCGCACTTCGGGCCAGTCATACATAGGCAACGCTACAACCAATTCGCTCATGCCGACATTCAATCATCATGTCTGGAGAAAGGATCGCAAGAACGCGGCGTCCAATCAGAATTGGCCGACACGGACCCCGGATGCCCGAAATTATTCCTTGGGCGGCTCGGCGGGAACTGGCGCACTGCCAAGCCCGCTGATGCTGCGCGCCCTGACGCGCGGCTTGAAGGCCCTGCCCGGTTCGGCTTGACGCCGCAGAACCGGATGCACGATCGGCTCCTTCGCCTTGAAGGCGTAAGCCTTGATCAGCGCGAAATAGTTCGGATAGGCGTAGCCATTGTTCATCCGCAGCCATTCGTCACGGCGGTCGCGAAACAGTTTTGGCAGCCGATACCAGGCCACCGTCGGGCTCTTGTGGTGGACGAAATGCAGATTGTTGTTGAGGAACAGGAAGGACAGCGGCGAGCGCTCGACGATCACCGTGCGTCCCTCTGGATGCTCCGACCATTGATGCTCGGCAAAAGTGCGGATCGAGATCAGCGACTGGCCGAGCCACACCGGCACCAGGATGTAGAGCCACAGTGGAATGCCAAAGCCGAACTGCACGATCGGCAGCACGATTGCGAGGCCGATGGCGTGCAGCAACCATGCCTTGCGGATCGCCTTGTCGCCGGCGGCCATCTGCTTGGCGTCGTCGATGAAGAAGCCAACGCAGGACAGCCACGGCCCAAGCACGAAGCGGCCGGCCATGGTGTTGTTGATCTTCAGCAGGAATTTCATCAGCGGCGGCAAATCGTCATGCTGCCAGAGCGCCTGGTAATAGCTCTCGGGATCGTCCAGCGGATCGGTCAGCCGTTCGTCGGCGTGGTGGCGCAGATGAATGGTCTTGAAGCGGCGGAACGGCCAGACCAGCCCGATCGGCAGGAAGACAAACGCTTCGTTGAGCTGCGCGTTGCGGGTCGGATGACCGTGCAGCACTTCGTGCATGATCGAGGATTGCAATGCAGCGGTGACGGCCAGGATGGCAAGCGCCAAAAGCGGATAGGAAGGCCAGATCAAAAAGCCGGTGACGAGCCATAGTGCGTAACAGAAGAAAGCGAGAACCACGGTCGGCCATTCGATGGCCGGTGCGCCGCTTCGTCTCTTACCCATGCTTGTCATGCGATCGACCACTGCCTTTCAGTCGTCGGAACCATTTTGATTCCTGACAGCATTGTGTCAGGAGCCTCGGGTTGCTGCAACGCGACAAAGCGCACAAACTGTTGCGATTGCGCATTTTAAGCCGCATATGTTATCTATTGTAAACAAGCTTAGGGATTCATTTACGCCTGAGGCGCGGTCTCGGCAGCTTCGGCGCAAATTTTTCCTCCAACTGCTGGAGCAAAGCGCATGGACAAGCGCGACCTGTCGACGATCTTTCGCGAGCGCCTGAAGATGCTCCTGACAAGGTCCGACCTGAACCAGTCGGCCTTCGCGGCCGCGGTCGGTATCGACCGCTCGGCGCTGTCGCAGTTGCTATCGGGCGCTTCCACCCGCCTGCCCCGCGCCGAAACGCTGCTCAACATCGCCGCCGAGTTCAAGGTGTCGCTCGACTGGCTGCTCGGACTGAGTCAGGACGAAGGCGTCACCGGCGAAATCCGCGAGAGCCTGGAGATCGAGGAAGCGACCGGCGGTTTCGACCGCACCTTGCTGGCCAGATGGCATTCGGAGGCCGCCGGCACAAAAATCCGCTACGTGCCGGCCGGCATTCCCGACCTTTTGCGCACCGAGGCGCTGGTCGAATACGAAGCCGGCATCACCAACAAGAGCCGTGAGGCGCAGGCCGGCGAAACGCAATACCGCATCGACTACAATCGGCGGCCGGAAACCGACATGGAAGTCTGCATGCCGCGCCACACCCTCGAAATCTTTGCGCGCGGGCTGGGCGTGTGGGATCGTTTCCCGGAGGCCGACCGCCACCAGCAGCTTCTGCACATGGCGACGCTGCTCGACGACCTCTATCCCACCTTCCGTCTGTTTCTCTACGACGGGCGGATGCGCTATTCGATCCCCTACACCATTTTTGGGCCCTATCGCGCCGCGATCTATGTCGGCGACATGTACCTGGTGCTCAACGCGACCCAGCCGATCCAGACGCTGACCCGCCATTTCGACAATCTGATCCGCGCCGCCGACATCAATGCGCATGAAGCCGCCGGCTTCGCGCATAAGCTCGCCGAAATGCGATTTTGACCATCGGTTGGGTCGTCCGACATTGACTAGACATAAAGAGTTCTTTATATCCTTATCTCAATAGAGATGTCCCGGAAGGCGTTTTCCACCATGACCAACCCGATTGACGCGCTGCTTGCCGAAAAGGGTATTCTGCTGGCCGATGGCGCCACCGGCACCAATCTGTTCGCCATGGGCCTCGAGGCCGGCGAAGCGCCCGAGCTGCTGAACGAGACCGCGCCCGACACCATCACCAGCCTGCATCAGAATTTCGTCGACGCCGGCGCCGACATCATCCTGACCAATTCCTTCGGCGGCACTCGCCACCGGCTGAAGCTGCACCATGCGCAGGACCGCGTTCATGTGCTGAACAAGCGCGCCGCCGAGATCGCCCGCGCCGTTGCCGACAAGGCCGGGCGCAAAGTCATCGTCGCCGGCTCGGTCGGCCCGACCGGCGAATTGCTGGTGCCGCTCGGCGCCATGACCTATGACGAGGCAGTTGATGCCTTTGCCGAACAAATCGAGGGCTTGAAGGAAGGCGGCGCCGAAGTCGCCTGGATCGAAACCATGTCGGCGCCGGACGAAATCCGCGCTGCCGCCGAAGCCGCCATCCGCGTTGGCCTGCCCTACACCTATACCGGTTCCTTCGACACTGCCGGCCGCACCATGATGGGGCTGTTGCCAAAGGATATCCACGGCGTCGTCGACGGACTTTCGCAGCGCCCGCTTGGCGTCGGCGCCAATTGCGGTGTCGGCGCGTCCGACATCCTGGCTTCGCTGCTCGACATGACCGAGGCGAAGCCGGAAGCGACGGTCATCGTCAAGGGCAATTGCGGCATTCCGGAATTCCGTGGCACCGAAATCCACTATTCCGGCACGCCCGAACTGATGGCCGACTATGTCAGGCTGGCGGTCGATGCCGGCGCCAAAATCGTCGGCGGCTGCTGCGGCACCTCGTTCCAGCACCTTGCCGCGATGCGCAAGGCGCTCGACGCACACACCAAGGCGGATCGGCCGACTGTTGCGGCGATTGTCGAGCGCATCGGCCCGATGCGCAACAAGGTGGCGACGGAAAACACCGCCGAGACCAGCGAAGCCCGCCGCGAGCGGCGGCGCAGCCGGGCTTGATATTTTCGGCTATTCGCTGTTTTCGGCGTAGCGGGACAGCGCCGTGTTGAAATCGGTGCCGGCGCTGTTGGCATCGCCGCCCATCGTCACCAACGCACCCGATGTGCCGGGATCGGTGATCTGCTCGAGCATGACGCGGAAGCGGTCGTTGTGCAGCGCCGACATGGCGGTTTGGCGGGCGGCATTGACGTCATCCATCATGCGCCGGGATTCGGGCGACGCTGTCGGCCCGGGCGCTTGCACATCCCTTGCCGATGGCAGTGTGGTCGCGATGTTCCTGATCAGCAATTGCGGCCCCCTCAAGCCCAAACGTGACTTGTTACATAGCAAGAGGAAATTGCGATCGGGTGGCGGAAATCTCGCGCAATTTAACGATTCCGCACATAGGCGAGACCAGAGTCGATTTTCGCCAGGAGCACGCAGATGCGCCGCACCAAAAAAAGGCCGGCAAGGGAAGAACCCTCGCCGGCCTGCCTCACCCGCCCATAGGCCGGTTTCCCGTGTCAGAACGATCCCATCTGAAAGAAACCGGCCGTCATCGCCACTACCGGTTGCCGCCGAGCGCCGAGGCAAGGCGCACGAGCGAAAGGAACTCTGACCTGTACCCAAACGGGTCGGCTCCTCGGGCGGCAGTGGCAATCTCCATGATCTTGTCGTAACCGAACTTCGCGGTCGCATCCTCGTCGCGCAGCTTCTGGCCGAAGGCGGCGACAGCGACGGAGAAACGCTGGTCAGTGCTGGCTTCGTCGAAGGACGATACCTCGTTGGCGGAGGTCACCGGCGTGGTGATCAGCTTCGAAATGTCTTCGTTCGGCAGCTTGTAGCGGATCTTGACGAAGGCATATTCGTCCGCATTGGCGACACCGCCATTGTTCACCGTCGCCTGGCCATAGCGCAGCGGATCGATCTGCTCGCCGCCACTGCCCTTGGGCGTGATCTCGTAGACCGCGGTGACCGAATGGCCGGAGCCGATATCGCCGGCATCGACGCGGTCATTGTTGAAGTCCTCGCGGTTGAGCGCCCGGGTCTCATAGCCAATCAGGCGGTATTCCGAGACCTTGTCCGGGTTGAACTCGACCTGGATCTTCACGTCCTTGGCGATGGTAAACAGCGTCGACGACGCATCCTCGACCAGCACCTTCTCGGCCTCGGCGAGCGTGTCGATATAGGCGGCGGTGCCGTTGCCGTTCTGCGCGATGGTCTGCATCATCTGGTCGTTCAGATTGCCGCGGCCGAAACCGAAGACCGACAGGAAGACGCCAGTCTTGCGCTCGCTCTCGATCAACCGCTTCAGGTCGTCGTCATCAGTCTGGCCGACATTGAAGTCGCCATCGGTCGCCAGCATCACGCGGTTGACGCCGTCCTTGACGAAGGATTGCTGGGCAAGCTTGTAGGCTTCCTTGATGCCCGCCTCGCCGGCCGTCGAGCCGCCCGGCTGCAAATTGTCGATGGCGTTGAGGATCTTGTCCTTCTCGGTGACCTTGGTCGGCATCAGCACGGTGCCGGCCTCACCCGCATAGGTGACTATCGAGATGGTGTCGTCCGCCTTGAGCTTGCTGACCAGCAGCCGGAACGCCGACTTGAGCAGCGGCAGCTTGTCCGGCTCGTCCATCGAGCCCGATACATCAATCAGGAACACCAGATTGGCCTTGGGCTGCTCGACCGGCTTGACGTCAAAGCCCTTGATGGCGACGTGCATCAGCTTGGTGTGCGTGTTCCACGGCGTCGGCATGACGCTGACGGTCGAGTTGAACGGCGTCGATGCCGAGTCCGGCCCCTTCCAGTCATAGGGGAAGTAGTTGACCATCTCCTCGACGCGCACCGTGTCGGCCTGCGGCAGGTAGCCCTGCTTCAGCGAGCTGCGCACGAAAGAATAGGAAGCCGTGTCGACGTCGATCGAGAAGGTCGAGACCGGATCTTCGAGTGCTGCATGCACCGGGTTGGTTTTGAAATCCTCGACGCGGTCGCGGTTTTCCTCTTGCGGCAACAACTGATCGGCCGGCGCGGTTGCCGGCTGCGGCGCCATCAGCTTGGACTCGGCTGTTGTGCCCTGCACGCGACCAAACCGCGCCGTGTTGTCGGCCATGGGCTGGCTCGCACCACCATCCAGCGCGAACTCGCCGCTAGGCGCCGGCGCCGGCTCGGCCAAACCACGCGACAGGGCGTCCTGCTGCGCCAGACCGCTAGCGACGGTCGACTCGGATTTCGGCGGCGAGGCTGGTTTATCGAGCGCCACGCTGGCGTCACGGCTTTCGCTGTCGGCGTCGGCCTTCTTCTGCTTGTCGCCTTCGGCAACAGGCTCCTGCTTGACCGTCGCCAGCCCGTTGGTCGCCGGCCCATTGGTCGCGGGTTTGTCGGCCAGCGTTTCGGTGATCTTCTCGTCCCCGGCGAATTTGGAAGGCTGCTCCTGCAACATATGGAAGGTGGCGTATCCGGCGATCGGCAGGGCGACGAGCCCGGCAATGGCCGGCGTGGCGTAAAGTTTCTTTTGCATGATCTCGCTCCAGAGCTTTTGTGCTCGCTCTGTGAGACGAAGCCCGGCAGCCGATCCTTGGGTGGCAGGTGAAGTTTTTTCTTCCAGATCATAGGCGCGCATGGCGGCGGTGAAGGCGCGGGCCTTCGCGTCGCTGTCCGGCGCCGGCACTGCTGCGTCGCGCAGCCTGTTGAGTTCGTTGTCGTCGACCATGGTCACACTTCCCCGGCTGCGCGCATGAGCACTTTCAGCCGTTTCTTCGCTTCATGGATGTGCCAGGAAACCGTCGTCTCCGAGATTGCCATCGCCTCGGCGGCGGCCGCATGGTTCAAGCCTTCGCCATAGACCAGCAGCACCGCGTCGCGCTGCTTGTCGGGCAGCTTTCGCACCGCCGCCCACAGCGCCTCCGCCGGGTCTTCGGGCTCGGCCGATGCCTCGCCCGATATCATGCTGTAGGCGCCGTAGGCTTCGGTCTTGACGTTTTCGCGCGTGGTCTTGCGCATCATGTCGCGCGCCGCGTTCAGCGTCATGGTGTAGAGCCAGGTCGTGAAGGCGCCGCTGCCATGATAGTCACGGATCGCCCGGCCAAGCCGGACGCAGACTTCCTGGGCGATATCCTCGGCGTCGGCCTTCTTTCCGCACCAGCGATAGGCAGCGCGATAGACAAAGTTGTAGTGCCTTTCGAGCAATTTGCCGAAGGCACCCCTGTCTCCGCCCTTCGCCCGCCCGATCAGATCGGCGTCGGAGGCTTCGCTTTCATCCAGCATCATCGCCATCATTTGCCTGTTGGACGAAGGCTAATGGCCAATCCTTGGGGTTATGGAAAGAAATTTTTCGGGAGCAACGGATTCGGGTGCGCAACAGGTGTGTTGAGATTCAGGTCAGGCCGAGCCGAGGATGGTGGGTTCCGAGAACCGGAGCGGAGCGTACTTCAGTACGTGAGCACCGGCCTACGCCGGCCGTAGCCTTGGCTGCCACAATCCTTCATGAGTGCTTCGGCCGGCGAAGGCCGGAAGCGCAGGAGACCATGGCTCGCAGGCCGGCCTCACCTGAATATCAGCACACCTGGCCCGCGACCCAGCCCGACGACCATGCCCATTGGAAGTTATAACCGCCCAGCCAACCCGTGACATCGACGACCTCGCCGATGAAAAACAGGCCGGGCACCCATTTCGCCTGCATCGTCTTCTGGTCGAGCGCGTTGGTATCGACGCCGCCAAGCGTCACTTCGGCGGTGCGGTAGCCCTCGGAGCCGGCCGGCTTGATGCGCCAGTCGTTGACGGCGGCATCGACGGTTTTCATCTGCAGGTCCGTCAAATCGGCAAGATTGCCGTCGATCCCGGTGCGCTCGGCGACGGCCTGTGCAAGACGCTTCGGCAGATGGTTTGCCAGCACCGTCTGCACCGCCTGTCTGCCGTTGACGCGCCGTGCCACGCGAAGCAGCTCGGCGATATCCACCCCGGGCAGCATGGCGATGTGGATCTCGTCGCCCTCGCGCCAGTAGGACGATATTTGCAGGATGGAGGGTCCACTCAAGCCCCGATGCGTGAACAGCATCGCCTCCGAAAACCGCGTCTTGCCGCAAGCGACTTCGGCGTCGACGGCATTGCCGGCCAGCGGCGCAAGCCGCTCGAGCGTCCTTGCGTCGAAGGTCAGCGGCACCAAAGCCGGGCGGGTTTCGGCCACGGCCACGCCGAACCGCGCCGCCAGTTCGTAGCCAAAGCCCGACGCACCCATTTTTGGGATCGACTTGCCGCCGCACGCCACGACCAGCGATCGGCAGGCGACCGTGCCGGTGGAGAGCGCCAGGACAAAGCCTTCCGCGCTTTTCTCGACATTCCGGACCTCGGTCGACAGTACCAGTTCGACACCGCGGTCCTGCATTTCCTGGACCAGCATGTCGATGATCAGGCGTGCCGAGCCATCGCAGAACAGCTGTCCCAGCGTCTTCTCGTGATAGGCGATGCCGTGGCGTTCGACGAGCGCGATGAAATCGCGCTGTGTGTAGCGGCTCAGCGCCGAGATGCAGAAATGCGGATTGCCCGAGAGGAAGTTCTTCGGGCTCGTGTGGATGTTGGTGAAATTGCACCGGCCACCGCCCGAGATGCGGATTTTTTCGCCTGGCTTTGCCGCGTGATCGAGCACCAGAACCGAACGGCCGCGCTTGCCGGCCTCGATGGCGCACATCATTCCGGCGGCACCCGCGCCGATCACCACCACATCATAGGATTGCATCAGGCCAATCGTTCCCGCTCGACCGGCGCCGATTTAGCAGGTCGCGCCAATCGTGCAGTCTCTACCCGTTCGATACGACTGCAGGCAACGCCTCGATCAGCGTTTAGATCAGCGTCTCGGCAAACAGCGTTGTCAATCGTTTCCAGTGGCGCTCCGCGCCGGTCGCGTTGAAGACGCTGTGATCCGACACGCACCAGCCATGCGCCATGCCGGCATAGTTTTCGATGGCGTGGTCGACTTCCGCCACGCGCAGCGCCTCGGCCAGTCGCGCCGACTGCTCCGGCGGAAAGCTGCGGTCGACGCCGGCAACGCCGACATAGACGCGCGCCTTGATCGAGGCCGCCTTGCGGTGCGGGCTGTCGGCATTGTCGCCGGCCAGATTGCCGCCGTGGAAGCTGGCGGCGGCCTTTATCCGGTCGGGATAGGTTGCTGCCGCATTCAATGCCCGGGCGCCGCCCATGCAATAGCCGACAGTGCCGACTGGCCCGGTGACGCCTTCTCGCGTGAGCGCATCGAGGAATGCGCCGCTGTCGCGAATGGTCATGTCCTGCGTCGTGCCGTGCACCAACGCCATCAGCGCAGCTTTCGTCTCCTCAACAACGAAAGCGGTCTTGGCCTCGAACGGCCCATAGGGCGCATTGCGATAGAGGAGGTCCGGCACCAGCACCGCATAGCCCTCGCCCGCAAGCCTCTCCGCCATCTGGTCGAGTGCCGGCCGCGGACCGAAGGCATCCATATAGAGAATGATGCCGGCCTTGGACGAGGAAGCGGCTCCCGAGCGAAAAAGCCCGGCTTTGGCTACGCCGTCGCTGGTCTTGATCTCAATGTCCTGCTTCGCCATCGCCCGCTCCGTTGCCTGTCGTGCGATACATATCCGCGGGCGTTCTCAGGGCAAGCCATTCCCTGAGCCTTGCGTTCAAGATTTCGTGCGGCGTTGAGGTGCGAGCTACAGGCCGGCAAAGCTCGCCATGTGAAAGGCCTGAATGTCCGGGGGATAGCGATAGGCCGTGCCATAGGGACAGGCGTTGCGGTCGAGGCAGCCGCCGCTGCGGCACGGTTCGCCATTCGCTCCCCGCACATGCGCCCGGCAGGTCTCATAGGCGAAACCATCCGCGGAATAGGCGTCGACCGGACAGGATTTCAAACAGGGTTTTTCGACACATGCGTCGCAAAGGTGAATCACCTCGCGAGGTTCTGGAAGCGCCATCTCGTCCTCGAACAGCAAGGCACCGCGATAGGCATGCCAGAGCCCGTATTGCGGATGCATGAGAATGCCGAGCGGCGACGGCTTCAGCCCCTCCGCCCGCATCGCCCATTGCTGGAACGGCAGATACGGCCTGTCCGAAGGCGAAACGGCGCGCGCCCCGAATTTTTCCGCCACCGCGCCGATCACCTCGCGTGACCACGTATCGAGCGGATTGGCGATGGGCTGGTTCTCCCGCCACCTCAAAAAGTGCGGCCAAGGTGCCGCACCGGCCTGCCCCACCAGCAGCACGGACTTGATCGGAGCGCCGGAGAGGCCGGTTGGCGGCGTTTCGCCTGAAACAAAATTGAAGCCACCCCGAAGGATAAGGCCGTGGGCGGAAAGCGCCGTCGCTATTTCCTCAACGGCGCGCAACGATCATCCCTTCTTGTCGGGGTCGGAGAAAGCGCTCCGCCAGACTTCCTTGTGGATGATGTTGGCGACTTTAGCCCCGCCTGACTCGGGCTCCTTTCAAGTGAAGGCGTCAGCCATCGACGCCTTCTTGGTCGCGATGTAATCCTTCAGTCCGTCGTCGATGCCCGGATCGAGATACGGCGCCTCGTAGGTCTCCAGCCAGCGGCGGGCGAGTTCGTTGGCGCGCTGCGGCGCTGTCTTTTCGCCTTCAGCCAGCCACTGCTCATAGGAATTGTTGTCGGCGATGTTGGAGCGGTAGAAGGCGGTCTGGAAATTGGCCTGCGTGTGATCGCAGCCGAGATAGTGGCTACCCGGACCGACCTGGCGGATGGCATCCATCGCCTGGCCGTTTTCCGACAGGTCGACGCCTTCGGAAAACTTTTGCGTCATGCCGAGCTGGTCGATGTCCATCATGAACTTTTCGTAGCAGGAGGCGAGCCCGCCCTCGAGCCAGCCGGCCGAATGCAGCACGAAGTTGGTGCCGGCAAGAATGGTCGAGTTCAGTGTGTTGGCGCTTTCATAGGCCGCCTGCGCATCCGGGATTTTCGAGGCGCAGAGCGAGCCGCCGGTACGGAACGGCAGGCCGAGCCGGCGCGCAAGCTGTGCCGCGCCGTAAGAAACCAGCGACGGTTCCGGCGTGCCGAAGGTCGGCGCGCCCGACTGCATCGAGATCGACGAGGCAAACGTGCCGAACAGCACCGGAGCGCCCGGCCGGATCAATTGCGTGAACGATGCGCCGGCCAGCACTTCGGCCAGAACCTGCGTCAGCGTGCCGGCGACCGTCACCGGGCTCATCGCGCCGGCAAGGATGAACGGGGTGACGATGCAGGCCTGGTTGTGGCGCGAATAGACTTTCAGCGCGCCGAGCATGGTTTCGTCGAACACCATCGGCGAGTTGGCGTTGATCAGGCTGGTCAGCACGGTGTTGTTTTCGACAAAGTCGTCGCCGAACACGATCTTGGCCATGGCGACGGTGTCTTCGGCGCGCTCCGGCGCGGTCACCGAGCCCATGAACGGCTTGTCCGAATATTTGATGTGGCTGTAGATCATGTCGAGGTGGCGTTTGTTGACCGGCACGTCGACCGGCTCGCACACCGTGCCGCCCGAATGGTGGATCGACGGCGCCATATAGGCGAGCTTCACGAAATTGCGGAAATCCTCGATCGTCGCGTAGCGCCTGACGCCATCGAGATCGCGCACGAAGGGCGGGCCGTAGACCGGCGCGAAGACCGTGGCGTTGCCGCCGATCTGCACCGAGCGCTCGGCGTTGCGGGCATGCTGGGTGTAGATGGGCGGCGCCGTCTTCAGCAGCGAACGGCAAAGGCCCTTGGGAAAATGCACGCGCTCGCCCTTGACGTCGGCGCCAGCCTCTTTCCACAGCTGCAACGCCTCGGCGTCGTCGCGAAAGATGATGCCGATCTCTTCGAGCACCGTGTCGGTGTTCTTCTCGATCAGCGCCAGGCCTTCCTCGTTCAGCACCTCATAGACGTTGATCTTGCGCTTGATGTAGGTGAGCTGGGTGCCGGGGCCGCCGCCCGAACGTGCCGCGCGCCTTGCAGCAGCGCCGCCGCTGGCAGCGCGTCCGCGCCGTGCGTTTGACGCTTCCTGATCGACTGGCGCGTTCTCACTCATGATCGTTCTTCCCTGAAACCTTGAAAACCGTTGCGGCCGCGTCTTGCGGCATCTGGCCGGATCGTAGCCATGCACCCTATTCGAAACGGCCCGCCAGCGCCAACGCCTGTCGCAAAATCGACAAGAAAACCAATAGATTTCCAGTCGCTTTCCTTTTGCGGGAAGTCGCAAATCAGCTATGGATCGATGCCTGTAGCGGGTTAGGTATTGAAATGATATTTGAGGCCTCGCATTGCATCCGCGTGGCAGGGAGCTGAATTAAAAATGGCCGACGACGAGATCATCCTTTCCGAGCTTTCCGACGACGAGTTGGTGCAGCAGATGCACGACGACCTCTATGACGGGTTGAAGGAAGAGATCGAGGAAGGCACCAACATCCTGCTCGAGCGCGGCTGGGTGCCCTACAAGGTGCTGACCGAGGCACTGGTCGAAGGCATGCGCATCGTTGGCGAGGATTTTCGCGACGGCATCCTGTTCGTCCCCGAAGTGCTGTTGTCCGCCAACGCGATG